>JAHDWL010000099.1 GCA_023384355.1 Anaerolineae bacterium | reverse complement strand
CGCCCGTCGCCCTCATCTGGCTGGCCCACATCGGGCTGGATCGGATGCTGGGGTTTGGTCTGAAGTACCCCGACGCGTTCAGGCATACGCATCTGGATGAGGTGTAAATCAGCTTATTATGCATATATTAGTTACGAACGACGACGGCGTTCACGCGCCGGGTTTATTGGCTTTGGTCCAGGCGATGCGCCCATTGGGTGACGTGACTGTTCTGGCCCCCGACCGCAACTGGTCGGGCGGCGGGCACGTCAAGACGCTCCACCGGCCGCTGCGCGTGGGCGAGGCGACGCTGGCCGACGGCACGCCGGCCCTCACAAGCGACGGCGCGCCGTCCGACTGCGTGGCGCTGGCCATGCTCGGCCGCGTGCCCAGGGTCGATCTGGTCGTGTCGGGCATCAACTCCTACGGCAATCTGGGCCACGACGTGACCTACAGCGGCACGGTGACGGCGGCAATGGAGGCGGTTATCGCCGGCGTGCCGGGCTTCGCCTTCTCACTGGCGGCCAACGAGACGACCGTGGAACGCGACTACGGCCCGGCGGCCGACTACGCCCGTCGCATCGTGAGCATGGCCATGGAGAAAGGTCTTTCGCCGGACTTGCTGCTCAACGTCAACGTGCCCTGCATCCCGGCCGGGGACATCCGCGGCATCCGCGTCACACGGCAGGGGATGCGCGTCTACCGCGACCGGCTGGACGAGCGCCGCGACCCCCGCGGCGTGCCCTACTACTGGATCGGCGGCGACTACCCGACCGGCGTGCCCGACAACGGCACGGACTTCGGGGCGCTAAACGACGGCTACGTGTCCGTCACCCCGCTGCAACTCGACCTGACGGATTTCCCCACGGCCCAGAGGCTTTCCACATGGGACTGGGATCAGTGGGTCAGTGTTCAGTAGGTCAGTATTCAGTTCCGCACTGACCTACTGACCTACTGACCCACTGACCTACTGACCTACTGTTTACTGAACACTCAATCCCCATCCGCCAACTGCTCCATCTTCCTGGCCTGCAGCGCCCGCGCCTCCGCCCGCACCTGATCCGCCCGCGCGCCGTGGAGCTTGTAGCCGCCGAGGAACAGGAAGGCGAGCACCAGGGCGATGGCGGTCGCGCCGCCGGTCAGCAATCGCATGCCGAACAGCGCCGCGTCAGGTTGCTGCGGGTAGAGGACGTCGGGCGACGAGCTGACGTAGCCGGTCAGGGTGAAGATGACGGCCGTCAGGATGCCCTGAATGACGAAGGCGAAGCGGATGAACAGCCCGTTGATGCCGAAGAACATACCCTCGCGCCGCGCGCCGTTTTGCACCTCGTCCTCGTCGGTGATGTCGGCAATGAGCGGGTCGGTGAGCATCAGCAACCCGGCCAGGGTGATGCCGAAAATAGTCGTGCCGATGATCCCCCCGACGAAGGTGGTGGGGAAGAAGAAATAGAGAGCCACGGCCGCGCCGAGCAATGAGACCATGCGCAAGCTGCGCCACGCCCCAAAGCGCCGGGCCAGCAACCACCACGGCAACATCGCCGGCAAGGCGATCAGGAACGCCGCCGCCAGCAGCAGCGAGTTCTGCATCTCCGTGTCCAGCGTCATGCCGCCTACCGTCGTCGGCCCCTGGATTTGCAGCACGTACTTGGCGTAGAACGGGATGGACGCGGCCAGCCCCAGAAAGACGTACTGGATCATCAGGTTCGCGCCCAAAAAATACAGAAAATTGCGGTTGCGCAGCGTCAGCCGCAGCGATTCGATAAACGGCGGCGACGGCTCCGCGGCGAACTCCGGCCGCTCCTTGCTGCCCAACAGGCCGAGGACGAGCGAAACGGTGGTGACGGCCGTCAGGAGAAAGGCCATGTTGCCGCGGCCGCTCCAGTCGGCCCCGGCCAGCAGCGGCGGCAGGGCCACCCCGACGAGCAAGCCCAGAAGCGAGAACGCCGCGCGCATTGCCGACACGTTGGTCCGCTGCCCCTCAGTCGTCGCCACTTCCGGGAAAAGCGACGCCCAGTTCATGACGAAGATCGTCCAGAACAGGTCGAACAGCAGGACGATGAGCAGGAAGTAGAACAGCAGCCCCATTTCTGACCAGTCCACATCGCCGAAGGGCAGCCACAGCAGGAGGAAGGTGACCAGCAGCGGCAAGAGCGACCCGGCGATCCACGGCACGCGACGGCCCCAGCGGGTGCGCGTGCGGTCAGAGAGGTAGCCGGCCAGCGGGTCATTGACGGAGTTCCACAGGCCGTAGATGGCCCACACCACGCCGATCCACGCCGCGCGCACGCCGATGATGTCGATATAGAGAAACTGAATGTAAGTGGAAAATGCCTGGTAGGAAACCGCCACGCCCAGCGAGCCGGCGGAGTAGAAAAAACGATGATGAGGACGAATTTGGGACATACGCATCCAGTATTCGAGCGATAATTGTTCAGGGCCAACCGCCGGGCCTCCCGGCAATGCTCAGAACTTTACCCGATGCTGGTCTGCGGTCAATGAATGTTGATTCTGTGTTTGCCGGTTCGTGATTATTGCCGCGGCGTCGCCCCGATCCGGCATTCCCTGAAAATGCGGGTATACTCTGATGACACAAAAAAACTACCCAGGAGAGACTGTTATGTCCAATACGACTGTTCACGCTCCCTATCTCATCATCGGCGGCGGGATGACCGGCGCGGCCGCAGCCATCGGCATCCGCGAGATCGACCCCAGCGGCAAGAT
The DNA here is from genome assembly GCA_023384355.1 of Anaerolineae bacterium. Lineage (GTDB taxonomy): Bacteria > Chloroflexota > Anaerolineae > Promineifilales > Promineifilaceae > Promineifilum. The sequence continues at coordinate 4,404 of JAHDWL010000099.1, read as the reverse complement.
CATCATGATCTCGGCCGAAACGTCACCGCCGTATGACCGGCCGCCGCTCTCGAAGAAGTTGTGGGACGGCAAGCGCACCGTCGGCCAGATCGTCGCGCCGCTGCCGGGGGACGTTGAGTTGCACCTCGGCCGCCACGTGACCGCGCTGAACCCCGACACGCGCGAGGTCACCGACGACCTGGGTGAGGTCTACACCTATGACCGGTTGCTGCTGGCCACGGGCGGCACGCCGCGCCGGCTGCCCTTCGGCGGCGACGCGGTCAACTATTACCGCACCATCGCGGACTATCGTGCGTTGCGCGAGGATGTCGCCAACGGCGCGTCGTTTGTCGTCATCGGCGGCGGCTTCATCGGCTCCGAGCTGGCCGCCTCGCTGCGCAAACAGGGCAGCCACGTGGTGATGGTCTTCCCGGACGACGGCATCGCCAATCGCGTGTTCCCGCCGGACATGGCCGACTACCTCAACAATTACTATCGGGAGCATGGCGTTCAGGTTCTCAACCGCGAGAATGTCGTCGGCATCGAGGCGGACGATGGATGGGCGGTGGTCGTCACCGACATCGGCACGCGCCTGACGACCGACCGCGTGGTGGCCGGGATCGGCATCATCCCCTCGGTCGACCTGGCTCGCGAGGCCGGCCTGGCGGTTGGAAACGGCATCATCGTCGATGAGTTCCTGCGCACGGCGCGGCCGGAAATCTACGCCGCGGGCGACGTGGCCGACTATCCCGACCCGGCGTTGGGGATTCGTCGCCGGGTGGAGCACGCCGACGCGGCGCGGGCCATGGGACGGGTCGCCGGGCGCAACATGGCCGGCGCGGCCGAGTCGTATCGCTACCTGCCGCTGTTCTATTCCGACCTGTTCGAGCTGGGCTACGAGGCTGTCGGCCTGTGCGATACCCGTCTGGAGATGGTGGAGGATTGGCAGGAGCGATTCCGCAAGGGCGTGATCTATTATATGAAGGACGGCCGCGTTGCCGGCGTGTTGCTGATGGACATCTGGGACCGGACCGACGAAGGGCGGGCGCTCATCGAATCCGGCGAGACCTACACCGCGGAGCAGCTCATCGGGCGGATCAGGTAGCCGGCGCGCCTAACCCTTGAGGCGGCGCAGGTAGCGTATGCCAAGGACGACCGTAATCGTCATCGGCACGGCGAACGCGGCCAGCGCCAGCCAGGCGTAGGCGTCGGTCGAGAGGCCCGGCACCTGATAGAACAAGAGCGCCCCCAGCGCGGTGAGCAGGCCGGTCGCCAGCAGCCCGCGGGCCATGTAGCGATTGACCTTGTACCACAGCCTTTCGTCTTCGAGGGTGCTGGGCACGCGCACGCCGTACCACGGGTTGGGCGGAATTTTGCCCAACATGAGGGGGATGGACAGCCCCGCCAGCAGAAGGCCGAAGATGACGTACATCGCCAGCAAGGTCGTCAAGCGTCGTCCCCCTCCACAAACCCCGGTTGCCGGAAGGCCGGTTCGGGGTAATCGTAGAAGCCTCGGTCGCCCTTCTGCCCCGTGCGGCCGCGGTCCAGATATTCCCGCACGAAGTCGGCGTTGGCCTGCATTTGCGGATCGTTCGTCCGGCGCGCCCAGAAATCGGTGATCTTCCACACCGTGTCCAGCCCGACGGCGTCCATGATGCCGAACGGGCCGGTGGGCGTTTTCATGATCCCCATCCACGCCCGATCGACGTCTTCCACGCCGGCGACGCCGTTGGCGGCCAGTTCGAGCGCCGCCCCCAGCAGGGCGTTGAGCATGGTGTTGAACACGTAGCCGGGTTGTTCCTTGTGGATCACGATGGGTATCTGGCCGATGCGGCGGGCGAACGCCTCCACAGCGACCACCACGGTGGGGTCGGTGTCGGGGTGGGGCATGACGTCGACGACGTTGGCGATCCAGACGGGCAGGTGGAAGTGCAGCGCGAGCAGGCGCTCCGGGCGGCCGCCGGCGTCGGCGAACATCGACGGCAGCAATGTCGAGGTGTTGGTGGTGAAGATGGTTCGCGGCGGGCAAAGGGCGTTCAGTTCGGCGAAGACGCGCCCCTTCAGCGCCGGGTCTTCGGGAACGGACTCGCTGATGAGGTCGGCCGTGGCTGCGGCGGCGGCCAGGTCGGTCACCGGCGTGATGCGGTCAAGGACGGCGGCCGTCGTGCGGCCCTCGGCCGTCAGGTGGCGAACGTAGCTGCGCACGCGAGCCAGCCCCGTCTCCAGATTGGCGGCTGAATTGTCGTAGAGGCCGACGTTGAGGTCGTGCATGGCGCATTGCAGGGCGATCTGCCCGCCCATTGTGCCCGCGCCGATGATGAGGATGTGGTTGATTTCGGTTGACATTTGCCATCCCTTTAGCGTGATTCACTCAGTGCTGGAGGATTGAAGCCGTGACCAGTGGTCCTGGTTTGAGGACGACCGGGAGTTGGAGGCAAGGTCACTTACGATTATTCTACTTCAAAATCGCTGTCATTGAGATTGCCAATCAATTTTAATAAGGTGTCCAGGTCAATCGCCGCCATTTCCGCCTCCAATCGAATTCGCGAGAGCTTTACGTTGTCATAAAGAATACCATATGAACTGATAGGTTAACAAAACAATTCGCAATCAGCCTCAACCCTTCAGGTTGGAATTCGCTGAGCTGGAGCGGGGGTATGATTCCTCGTCGCGGGTGACGACGGCCTTGGGTCGCGTCGCCGGCGGCGGCCGCTTCCACTGGCTGATCCCACCAGTCGGGCGCTATCCCGTGACCATCATGGCCGTCCACGCCGCGGCCGACCCGACCGCCCACCGCGCCGCCGCGTTGGCCATGGCCGAGACAACGTGGGCCACCTGGCAGGAATATCATACGCAGGTGGCGGCGTGGGCGGCGGCGCTGGGTTTAGGCTGAACGATCAATTACAGGAGCAACCAGTGAACATCGAGGAAGTGCTGGCCCTATACGACCGCGAGCAGCGGCGCGACATTAAATACCCCGACATGACCCGCGAGGTCGCGGGCAACGTGGTGCGCTACATCGCCCCCGCGCCCGAGTCGTGCTACGTGCTCTACAGCGAACTGGACGAGAACACGGCCGACGCGGCCATCCGCGAGCAGGTCGATTACTTCACGCAGCGGCAACAGGGGTTCGAGTGGAAGGCCTATGCCCACGACCGTCCGGCCGATCTGGTCGACCGGCTGGTGGCTCATGGTTTCTCGGCCGATGAGCCGGAGGCGATCATGGTACTGGATGTGACTGCTGCGCCCGACGTGCTGCTCCACCCGCCGGCGGCCGACGTGCGGCGTCTGACTCACCCGTCGCAACTGGCCGATGTGGTCGCCGTGCTGGAGCCGGTCTGGGAGGAGTCGTTCGATTGGATTCATGACCGTCTGGGTCGCCATATGGCCATTCCCGGTTACGTGAGCGTCTACGTGGCCTATGTCGACGGGCAGCCCGCCTGCGCCGCGTGGATGTACTTCGACCCCGGCCAGTTCTCCGGGTTGTGGGGCGGTTCAACTTTGGCGGCGTACCGGGGGCGGGGGCTGTACACAGCGGTGCTGGCCGCTCGCGTGCAGGAAGCCCGTCAACGGGGGGTGCGCTATCTGACCGTCGACGCGAGCGCCATGAGCCGGCCCATCCTTTCCCGCCACGGTTTCGAGGTCATCACCATGGCCACGGCGTGCGAGTGGGAGGTTCCGCCACCGATCGAATAGGTGGCGATAAATTCATAGCGCTCCGACCGATCCGCGGAACGCTCGATTTCACCAGTGGTAAGCGAGGGATAATTCGGGGAGGGAGGCGAACAACTCGTCGAGGTCGGCCTCATCGGCCGTGGCGGCCGGTTCTGGTCGGGGCGCGTCCAGCGCGCCGAAGTAGCCCAACTCGGCGAAGAGCGAATCGGGCAGCGCCGGCGGCGGGTCGGCCGCCCAAAGCCGGGACGATCCGGCCGGAATCGGCTCGCCCATGAGTCGCGCCAGGATAAATTTTGATTCGGCATACAGTAGCAGGTTCATGAGCGGCCTCATCTTTTCGGGAGCGTGAATTCAACGGCAGGCAGGTCAACGCTCCCGGACAGTGATGATTGTGACGGATTAAGGCGGCGCATCGCGCCGCGTCAGTAATTAAGTTTGATACGGGCAGTCCCGTTGTTGAGCAACTTTCAACGACAGTATAGCACGGCCGCGCGGCCCTGTAACTACACAGGTCGCACGAGCTAACGAGCCTCTCAGTTGTGCATGTTAACGAGGATGGAAGCCGGCGCGGGCAAAGAGACGGGAACGCGCCTGCCCAGCGGTGGATTCACGTTGTCGTTGAAAAAAGGATGGAACCCGGATCAAGACAAGGTTAATCTATCCCTTCTGTATCTGCATCGTAATCAGGCCCTTCTCCAAACAGCGCGAAATCATCCGGGTCGATCTGGCGCGAGGCGTGCATCAGCACCG
>JAHDWL010000014.1:48190-70014 GCA_023384355.1 Anaerolineae bacterium | reverse complement strand
GACGGCACGGTGACCATCGACAAGGCCGCGGCCGAATTGGGCTGGAAGCCGTCGCGGAGTTGAGAACCGGCCCCCGGCGGCAGAGCGACCGCCCGGCCTAATCCAGCTTCACCCCGCGCAACAGCTGGGCGTTGACGGCGACGATGATCGTGCTCAGCGACATCAGCACCGCGCCCATGGCCGGCGAGAGCAGGATGCCCCACGGGGCCAGCACCCCGGCAGCCAGCGGCAGGGCGACGATGTTGTAGCCGGCCGCCCACCACAGGTTCTGCACCATCTTGCGGTAGCTGGCGCGGCTCAGCTCGATCAGCCTGACCACGTCCAGCGGGTTGCTCTGCACCAGCACGATGCCCGCCGACTCCACGGCCACGTCGGTGCCGCTGCCGATGGCCACGCCGACGTCGGCGCGGGTCAGCGCCGGGGCGTCGTTCACGCCGTCGCCGACCATCACCACCCGCTTGCCGCCCGCCTGCAATTGGGCCACCTGCCGGTCTTTCGTCTCCGGCAGCACCTCGGCGAAATAGTGGTCGATTCCCAGCTCGGCGGCCACCGCCGCGGCCACGGCCCGGCTGTCGCCGGTCAGCATGGCCACCTCGATGCCCATCCCGTGCAGCCGCCGCACGGCCGCCTTGCTCTCCGGCCGCACGACGTCGGCCAGCGCGAAGGCCGCCCGCGCCTGCCCGTCGCGCACCAGATAGATGACCGCCCGCCCGCGCTGCCCAGCCTCGCCGGCGAACGCCCGCAGCTTGTCGGGCAGCGCCGGGGCCAGCGTCTCCAGCAGCCGCGGCCCACCCACATATACGCTCTGCCCGTCGACCTCGGCCCGCACGCCGCGCCCCTTCAGCGCCTCGAAGCCGGACGCGACCGGCAGCGACAGCCCGCGCGCCTCGGCCGCCTGCCGCAACGCCCGGGCGATGAAGTGCTCCGAGTCGCCCTCGACGGCCGCGGCCAGCGCCAGCGCTGCCGCGTCGTCTTCGCCGTCGGCGACCACGCTGCCGACCACGCCGTGCGATCCCTCGGTCAGCGTCCCGGTCTTGTCGAAGATGACCATGTCCGCCTCGCGGACGCTCTCCAGCGCCGTCCGGTCGCGCACGAGGATGCCGTTGCGGGCGGCCAGCGTGGTGGTGATGGCCACCACCAGCGGCACGGCCAGCCCCAGCGCGTGGGGGCAGGCGATGACCAGCACGGTCACGACGCGGGCGACGGTCTCCGCGTTGAGGCCGGTGGCCACCGTCCAGGCGATCAGGGTGAGGGCGGCCACGGCCAGGGCGACGTAGAACAGCCGGCCGGCGGCCTTGTCGGCCAATAGCTGGGTGGCCGACTTGCTCTGCTGGGCCTCGCGCACCAGCCGCATGATCCCGGCCAGCGCGGTGGCGTCGCCGGTGGCGGTGACGCGGGCGCGCAGGCTGCCGTCGCCGCTGTTGATCGTCCCGGCGATGACCCGGCTGCCCGGCTCCTTCTTCACCGGCCGCGATTCGCCGGTGATCATCGCTTCGTCCACGTCGGTCTGCCCTTCCGTCACTTCGCCGTCGGCCGGGATGCTTGCCCCCGGCCGCACGAGGAACAGGTCGGCGGCGCGCAGTTGCGCCACGGGCACCGTCTCAGTTCGGCCGCCGTCGAGGATGCGCTCGGCCGTGTCGGGCAGCAGCCGGGCCAGCTCGTCCAGCGCCCCGGTGGCCTGGCGCACGCTGCGCATCTCCAGCCAGTGCCCCAGCAGCATGATCGTGATCAGCGTGGCCAGCTCCCAGAAGAAGTCCGCGCCGATGGGCAGAAAGACCGTGGCGACGCTGTAGCCGAAGGCGACCACAATCGCCAGCGAGATGAGGGTCATCATGCCCGGCTTGCGGGCGCGAATCTCCGGCACGGCCATCCGCAGGAAGGGCACGCCGCCATAGAGGAAAATGATGACCCCCAGCACGGGCACCAGCAGGCCGCTGCCGGGGAAGGCGGGCATGGTGAAGCCCAGCAACATCTGGACGTGGGGCGAATAGAGCAGGACGGGGATGGTCAGCGCCAGGCAGACCCAGAAGCGCCGCCGGAACATGGCCTCGTGGCCGGCGTGAGCGTCGTGTCCGGCATGCATGTCATGGTCGCCATGCATGTCATGGTCGCCATGCATCTCATGGGCGTCATGGTCGCCGGGGACGGCGTGGTCGCCGGGGACGGCGTGGTCGCCGGGGACGGCGTGGTCGCCGGGGTGGGACGGCTCCTCGCCGCCGGGCTGCGTGTGGTGTTCGTGATCGTGCATGTCGGCCTCCACCGGGAATAGTAGGACGGGCCGGTGTCTACTTCAATGGGCGACGGCGCGCGGCCGCGGCGCTAGTTCACCACCAGCACCCCGACCATTCCCGCTTCCCGATGCCCGGAAACGGTGCAGTAATATTCATATTCACCCGGCGCGGCGGGGGTGAACTCGACGCCGGCGGCTTCGCCCGAAGGGGCGGCCACGTGTACGGCCGGGGCGTCGTCGCCGTGGCCCATGTCGTGGGCCATATCGGCGCCCATGTTGGCGCCCATGTCGACGCCCATGTCGTGGTCCATCATCTCGCCGGTCGCCCCGGTGGCGGTCGCCTCGCCGGTCAGGGAAATCTCGCGGATGCTGAAGTCGTGCACCAGCGCGCCCTGGTTGTCCAGCGTGAGGCGGATCGGCTGCCCGACGGCCGACTCGATCCGCGTGGCGTCATAGGCGATGTCGGTGGCGACGAGCGTTATCTCTTGCGGCGGCGGCGGAGCGCTCCCGGCCGAGCCGCCCGGCGAGCAGGCCGCCAGCGTCAGCAGGCCCGCCCACGCGAATAAAACGATGAGAATGGTGTTCCTGTTCATGAATATCGTCCTGGTTCTTTCTGATTGGGGTTCAGGTCGCGCCGCCGCCTACTGCTGCGCCTGCTGCGTGACTTCCCATTGATACTGGCGCATCTCGGCCGGCCAGGTGCTCTTGATGAAGTCGAGCACGGCGGCGATCTCGTCGCCGGTCAGGGCGTCGCCGAAGGCGGGCATGGCGCTGGTTCCGCCGGCGGCAGGCCCCAGCCGCGCCCCGCCCAGCCGGACGGCGTCGATGAGTTGCGCGTCGCTGTGGTGCCACGTGTGGCCGCTGGCGTCGTGGGGCGGCGAGCGGAATGAGCCGTCGGCGTTCTGCGATTTCCAGTCGGCCTCGCCCTCCAGCGACGCCCCGTGGCACTCGGCGCAGCGCTCGGCGTAGATCGTCTCTCCCTGCGCGACGCGCTGGGGGTCGAGGGCGGGCGGCGCGGCGCTGCCGGTCGCGGGTGAATCATCGGCAGCGTTGCCGCCGCAACCCGCGGTCAGAAGCAGGGCCATGAGGCAGAGGATCGATAATATGAGTTTCATAGAGGGTTGAGTATAGTACTCTCGCCGAAACGACACAATCCCGGAAGATTTGCGCTATAATAATCATGTCCGATCATGAGGCCATGAGTATGACAGAGACAACGGTAGCCATAGAGATTCCTCGCCACTTGTTGCAGGCCGCCCACGCCACAACCGATGAACTACGGGTTGAACTGGCTTTGCAGCTCTATCAGCAACGGCGGCTGTCCATTGGCCACGCCCGGGAACTGGCCGATTTGAGCTTGTGGGAATTTCGTCAATTACTGGCTGCGCGGCGTATCTCGCCTCATTATGACCGAGCCGATCTCGATAGCGATATGGAAACATGGGATGAGATACAATCCAGGTGATAGTCGTCAGCAATACATCACCCATTACCAATCTCACTGCAATAGGTCAATTTAACCTGTTGCAGTTTTTGTTCGGCGAGCTTCATGTGCCGGAAGCAGTTGTTGCCGAGTTGTCATTCGGCGGGGTCGAATGGCCGGGACTTCACGAGATCAATGAATCCGAATGGGTATTTACCACCGTCGTCAAGGACAGACGCCTGGTTGAGGCGTTGCGGCTTGAACTGGATCGTGGTGAAGCTGAGACTATTGCCCTTGCCCTGCAATTACAGGCTGACCTGGTGCTGATAGATGAAAAACCCGGGCGATTTGCTGCTCAACACTTCGGATTAAAAGTGATGGGAGTAGTTGGCATGATCGTTCGGGCCAAACAGTTGGGTTACATTGCGGCTGCCCGTCCTTCGCTCGACGCGTTGCGAGAAACGGCCGGATTTTATATCGATCAGTCCCTCTACACACGTGCTCTCGAACTGGCGTCGGAATTGTAAATTCAGCTCCAGCTCACACCATCTCTTTCCGATAGGCAACAGAACTGCTGACCAGACGGAAGCCGCAATCCTCGTAGATGCGCGTTGCCCCGGTCAGGCTTTCGCTGTCGACCGACAGGGCCGACTCGGCCATCCCTCGCGCCTTCAGCACGCGCAGGCTCTCGGCGATGAGCGCGTGAGCCAGCCCGCGCCGCCGGTAGGGCCGCCGCACGCTGATCATCTCGGTGTAGCCGCGCCGCCGCTGGTACTTCTCATTCTCCGGCCCGTCGATGAAGGTACGCACCTGCCCGGCGATCTCGTCCTTCTCCACGTCCCAGGCGATCTGCCATAGCTCCGGCGTGAAGATGACCGGATCCCCCATCCACCATTCATAATGTTCGTCCGGCGAGGGGGAGTGCCCCCAATGGTCCTGGAAGGCTTCCTCAGAGGCCTCCCAGATGAGGCGATAATGCTCAGGCAGAACCGGTCGCATCTCCAGACCGGGCGGCATGGGGAAATCGGGCAGCGGCTCGTCCAGCGAGCGGGTCATCTTGTTGAAGTAGCGCGCCCGGTAATAGCCCTCGCTCTCCAGCAGCGCCATCAGGCTGAGGGCCTTGTGGCCGGCATAGGTGGCGAATGTCCGGGGCGCGCCGGCCGGATGATCAGCGGCCACCTCGCGCAGCCGCCGCTCCATCCAGTGCAGCATGGCCCGGCGGATGCCCCGGCCGCGCCATTCGGGCGAGAGGCTAAGCTGAAACCAGTACTGGTATTGGCCGCTGTGTTCCAGTGCCCATTCGCCCAGGCTGTAGCCGGCGAATTGACCATCGATCTCGGCGGCGATCAGGTCGCGCGCCGGGTCGGAGTTCGCCAGGTGGGTGAATTCGTTCGCGATGTCGTTGATCCCCAATACCAGTTCGACGCCGTCGGCCTCGCGTGAGGCATTGCCCACGGCGGTGATGCCCGCATAGTCGCTCTCGCCGCGAAACCGGCGAAAGACCAGCCCGGGTACGTCGGGCGGGTCGGGCAGTGATATCGTGTCGTCCGTGTGATCCATGTTGATTCCCGTCTTAACCTGTTAAATTCGGTAAACTGTAAACCTGTCCGGCGGTCAGATCGCCCGGTCAACGATCTCCCAGGCATGATCCAGCACGTGCCAGGCCACGCGCCGCACGAAATAGCGCGCCGGCCATCTGGCCCCGCCGCGCGGACCACGCTCCGGGATGTCGCCCCGGGCCGAGGCGGCCAGGCCGTCCATGATCGCCTGCCGGGTCAGGCGCATCTCCTCGTTGAGGTCGGCCGCCTCGTGTTCGGGCATCTTCCAGCCCAGGGCCGACAGATATCCCTGCTCCGCGCCCAGCACGTGGCGGGTGATGGCTTCCAGCTCCCGGCCGCCGCCGCGCGGCCCCTTGCGCAGTTCCACGCCGGCGGCGGCAGCGGTGGCGTCATCGTAGGCCGCCCAGCACGCCGCCAGCAACTTCCCCTGTCGTGCCATCTCCGCCGGGTCGAGCGGCCGCCGGTCGCCGGTGGGGATTTCGCCGGGCGCGCCGAAGTCAGTCGTCGCGCTGCCGGGCAGCCGCTCGACCACCCTGAACGCGGCGGTGGAGTCGGGCGGGGGGAAGGCCAGCCCGGCGCGGTCGACCACGGCGGCGTAGCGCGGCGCGTAGTCGAGCAAGGCCCGCAGCGCCCCGGCCTCGTCGCGGCCGCTGCGCGCCCAGCCCGGCCACTCCAGCGCCGCGGCAAAGACCCGCTTTGCGCCAATCTCCAGGCAGACGTCCATCGGTTACTCCATATTATAACCGGGTTTAGTCCGGTTCCTGCGCCGCCTGATCCGTGACGATCTTTTCCATCCGGCGGTCGGGGATGAGCCAGATGAGGGCAGCCAGGACGTAGAGCGTCGCGGCCATCCACGGCACGACGAACGACAGCACGATGGCAGCCAGATAGATCAACAGCGATACCTTGCCCTTGGCGTCGCGGCCGAGCGCCCGCGCCAGCGCCGAATCGGCGTCGTGGATGGCCAGCAGGGCGCGGGTCATGATGAACCAGGCCACGGCCGCCATCAGCAGCACGACGCCATAGAGCGCCGCCGGCCATGCCGACAGGCCGGCCTCGTCGATCCATGCCGTCGTGACGGGGATGAGCGACAGCCAGAACAGCAGGTGCATATTGGCCCACAGCACGCGGCCGTCCACCCGCTGCACCACCTGGAACATATGATGGTGGTTGTTCCAGTAGATGCCGACATAGATGAAGCTCAGGACATAGCTGAGGAATACGGGGATGAGCGGCCGCAAATCCGCCAGCTCGGCCCCTTCCGGCGGCCGCAACTCCAGCACCATGATGGTGATGAGAATGGCGATGACGCCGTCGCTGAACGCTTCCAGCCGTCCCTTGCTCATTTCTTCGGTAATCCCTTGTCGAAATCGTAATACAACGTCTGATACCCCTGCCGGAAGTCGATCACGTCTTCCATGACCGATTCCGGCGCTTCGCGCTCGACCAGCACGCGGGCCATGAACCCGGCGATGGTCTCCATCTGCGGCTCGTGCATCCCCAGCCGCGTCACCTCGATGGTGCCCAGGCGCAACCCGCCCGGCCGGTCCCAGTCCTCCGGCCGGTCGCCGGGAATAAGGTTCTTGTTGGTGATGAGGTTGGCGCGGGCCAGCGTGTGGGCCGTGTCCAGGCCGCCGCCGAACGCCCGCGCGTCGGCGATGACCTGGTGGGTGCGCGTGTAGCCCTTGTGCGCCCCCAGCACGCCGATGCCGCGCCGCTCCAGCGCCGCGCCCAAGGCCTGGGCGTTGCGCACGATCTGGGCCATGTAGACCTCGCCGAAGGCGATCATCTCGGCCGCGGCCACGGCCAGCGCCGCCACGCGGTTCACCTGGTGCGTGGCCGCCAGCACGGGGAAGACGGCGTGGGTCAGTGGCCGGGTCAGCGCCGGGTCGTCCCAGACGAGGATCCCGCTCTGCGGGCCGCTGAAGGTCTTGCCCGCCGAGCCGGTCAGCACCGCCGCGCCCTCGCGCAAGGGGTCCTGGAACTGGCCGCCGGCGATGAGGCCCACCTGGTGCGCGCCGTCGAAGAACAGCTTGCCGCCCCATTCGGCCAGCACCTCGCTCATCTCGCGCAGCGGGAAGGGGAACAGGGTCATCGACGCGCCCAGCGTCACCAGCCGCGGCCGCACCAGCGGGGCCATCTTGCGGAACAGGTCGAGATCGACCTCCAGCTCCACCGGATCCATGGGCACGTCGACGATCTTCAGCCCACGTACCCCGGCCGGGCCGTCGGGCCGGTTGCTCGAGTGGCCGCCGAACGGCTGGGCGATGCTCATGATGACGTCGCCCGGCTCGGTCATGGCGGTGTAGACGGCCAGGTTGCCGATCATGCTGGCGACGAGGCGGTGGTCGGCGTAGCGGGCGCGAAAGGCCTGCTTCAGCAGCTCGACGCACAGCGCCTCGATCTCGTCGATGTAGGCCGTGCCGGCGAACCAGCGGTTGACGCGGCCGATGTGGCCTTCGGCCGCCCGCGTGCCCACCTCCGACGACAGCAGGGCGCGCACGGCCGGGCTGGTGGGCGCTTCGGGAGCCAGCAGGTTGATGCACTGCTCGCCGCGCCAGCGCTCGTTGCGCCGCACGGCGGCGATGACCGCCTCCTGCATCTCGCGGCCGTCGCGACAGGCGTCGAGGACGGACCTCGCCTGGGCCAGGATGGCCGGGTCGTGGACTTCAAGGGATGGGTCAACAGGTAAATGCGTTGTCATGGTGCCTCACAATTTCGGGGTGAGGCATTGTCTACGGATTATCGATCACGCGCAACCGTTTATTTGCGGGTGATCGCGGGAAGGAAAACGAAAGAAATGTGGACCACTGGATTCTGCAGCATCAAGCCGGATTTACGCGCTTGTTGATCTCCGCTGCGCGGATAAGCATCTCAAGCTGGGCTATCATCGATTGCGCGGTCGGAACCCATTGCCCCCCGTTGTCATACTGGAACCGAAGCAACCTCTCGCGGCGATTATATTCCAGCGGCGGGAAGGTGAAATGGTTGGCCGGCTCCCCGAAAGGGATGATCAAAGAGCTAATATCGGCGGCCGTCAACGATTCCTCCATCGCAGGATCCTCCGATTTTACCCGCCAGCCGGTTTGCCCCACGCCGAGGATCTTGCGGTCATAGATGACGCTCCAGTCGTGTTTGCCGGGCACATCGGCCAGGGCGATCTCAAAGTAGTTATATTTGGGGCCACTTGAGTCATTCTGTGAATACATGTTACGGCCCGGGGTCATGCTGGCCTGCACCTTCCACCCCTTGTAACTACCTACGAGCCAACTGGTAGCACCGCCACCGCCATCATCGACCACCTTGCCATCGACGAGCGATACCAGAGGCCCCCAGGCATTCTTGAATCGCGCGTTCTTGAACATATAGAGGAAGTAACCCGCGATAAAGATAACTGCCAGGAAAATGATCAGGCCAATTGCGCCAAACACCATATCAGACATGGTAGTTGTTTTCCTCCACCGCTCAGGACAGCCGCCAATCGGCAGGATACACGAAGGTGGGCATGAATGTCAATCTGATATGTATTTGTGTGTTATTGCTCAGGGAATCTGACACCAGCTAAAAGAAAAGCGAAATTGTCACCCTAATGGACAAGGTGACATTGAACAACAAGAAACAGAAGCGACTAATGGTTCTCAACGAGGTTCTGGCCGGGCGGGTAACAAGCAGCGAGGTCGCCAGGGTGCTGGGAGTGAGCCTGCGACATACCCGCCGGCTCTTTGCTGCCTACCGGCAGGAAGGGGTGGCAGGAGTATCCCACGGCAACCGGGGACGCGAACCGGCTAATAAGGTTGACCCGGCGGTCGGGGATGAGCCAGCGTGTCGACCCTCTCGCCAGTGACGAATGACGAATGACGAATCAAGAGCGCGCCTCTTCGTTCCTAATTCCTAATTCGTAATTCGTCACGTCGCCCGGAGGGCCGCCACGCAGGTCGACTTCCTGCAGGTTGGATTTTCCTTATATTGGAAGGACGCCCGATGGATCGCCGGTAACGACGGCGCGGTACCCCAGCAGCCGGCCGGCGGCGGCCAGACCCCCGAAGATCACCCGCTGGGCGAGGACGGGCAGTCCGGCCAGGTGGTTGTGGGGCAGCAATAACTCATCGAAGATGACCGCCGCCTGGAGCACGCCCGGCCGTCCGGAGGCGTCCACTTTGCCCCGCCGGGCCAATTCCAGGGTTGTCCCGGCGGCGACAAGCGTGTTGCGCAATCCTGCCATGTCCGGCGTGACAGCTTCGGTCGTTTGCCGGACTACGAGCGGTTCATCTCCCACGCTCCACGGATGGACGTGGCTGGTCATGACTGGAACGGTGATCGTTTCACCCTGCGCGGCGCTGCCCGTTACGCCGTCGAGCATGTAGGCGGCCTGACCGGACAGGATGTCAAAGCGCTCGACGTACTGCCGGTGGACGTGGGCGATGGTGAAATCGCGCCCCGTGCCCGGCCGCAGCTCGTATTCAACGACGACGCGGCGGCCGTCCGATTCGTCCGGCGTCTCCAGCACGGTCGTCCGCATCCCGGTCACCGGGTTATCCAGAACATCGCCCGCTTTCATGATTTGCTCCTCGACTGATTCGTCCAGACCCACAATAGTGAGGTTTACGCCACGGAGGGTATAGAGCTGACCATTGCGCCCGGTTCGCGCCGCAAGGCCCGACCAAGCAGGATCCACCAGATGGGGCCGATGATGACTGAGGTCAGCCCACCGGACAGCAGAATGAGCGTTTGCGCGCCGGCAGCCGTGGCGAAAAACAGCGTGATGAGCAGGACGGCATTGACCACGGCCAGATAGCCCAGCATTCGCGGCAGGAGGCCCCCGGACAGGATAAGGAACCCCGTCACGAGTGATGCCAATCCGATGATCCCGAACGTAGCCAGACCGGCCGGGTCGATCTGCGACGGAACCATGCGCGCCATTTCGATGGCGGCACGCTGGCCCTCGCCGGCTGAGGACAGCGTCAGTATCAGCAGCGCCTGGTACGCGCCGTGGGCCAGGGTGGCGAAGCTGGAGAACAAGCCCAGCGCCAATCCCCACAGGGCGAAGCCGGCGGATGTTGGCCGCAACCGCTCGTAGAGGGCCACGAAGGCCGCGCTGGAGAAGACGCCGCTGACGGCCAGTATGATCCAGCTCCCCGGCGCGCCCACCGCCTCATTTCGTGGCGATATCACCAGGAAGAAGATCGCGTACAGGATGGACAGCGCGCCGACGATGATCGCGCTGAGACCGCCGAATCGGGCAAAAGATTGGTTGTTCATTGTTCTCTCCTTAATTGATGCAATGTGATTGGTGCGTCTATGGGTTCGAGTGGCCTGCTGATCACGAGGCAGGCACAGCCTCTTGCGACGTTTCCAGCAGCTGCTTCAGTCCGCGGTGCCCCTTGCCGGAGGCCAGCACGTGGCTGAGGGCGAAGATGGGTTTGGCGATCCACTCCAGCCGGTTGAGCACCGGGTGATCGGAGCGGACGATCCACGTCCATTCGGCGTGGGTCATATCGCCTTCCTGCGAAAACTTCCAGATGCCGGTTCCGGCCAACTGACCGCGGGAGATTGTCTTGAGGTAGGTCGGGGGGTCGGCCTCGGCCGTCTCCACTTCCAGCCGCAGCCTATAACCAAACGGCGACTTCACGATCAGTTCCACCTGGCCGCCGACGTGGGGATAGGGTACGTCTTTCAGCACGCGCACGCTGTCATAGGACGGCCACCACGTTGCATAGGTGCGCGGGTCGGCCACATGATTGTAAACGACCTCTATGGGAGCCTTGATGTACCAGTGATCGACAAAACGGTATTCCTTCATGATGATTATCTCCGTTGGCTGATATTTCGTTTCTGATGCATGCACAGAGAATACAATAAACCGTTGCTCGCCTGACAGACCGGGAACTGTTCAATCGTTGTTCATTTTTCCTTCCGCAAGGTGAAATAGGCCACCCGCTGCCATCGCCCCCACCACCAGCGGACGCAGGCCCGACCGAGATAGTAGCCGTCGGCAATTTCGACCAGCTCGTCGAGCACGCGGCGGATGGTCAATCGCGGGTTGGCCGGCAGATCGTAATCGATTTTCAGCACGGCAAGGTCGCCGTCGAACAGGGCCGGGGCCGCATAAGTGCGAAAGCGCAACGCCCGGAATGTGGTCGCCCCGTCCGGGCGCATGTCGCGGTAAAACGGGTGGGTCAGCCGCAACGCGGGCCGAGCCGTGAGGGAGAGGATATTCTCCCCCCGCGCGTCGTCGTCGGCGAAAAACTTGCCCAGCCACGGCCGCCCCTCGCGCTGGATCGACTCGATCAGCCCTGTCAGGCCGGGGGCCACCGAAACGGCGACCATCTCGCCGGTATATCGACCGGCCAGCGCGCCCGGCAGATCCCCCGAACGAAACATATCGTCGAGCGACGCCATGCACCCGCGGCGATCGCTGGACATGTGGTTCTGCGCGGCGCGGATATAAGTCTCTGCCGCCTCGGTGGAGACATCGGCGGCGTGGGCGGCGTCGTGGCCGGGCTGGACGATCTGGCGGTTCATGTGACAACCCCCTCCGCAGCCTTTTCAATAGCCCGATAGGCCTGTTGCAACAGCATCTCCACCCGCGCCCAGTCGGCGGCCACGTCGGGCGAATAGCGGCCGGAAATGCGATCCACCACCGCCGTGGCCCGCGCCCGATGAACGGCCGACTCGCGCATCGCCTCCGGCGTGCTGTTGAACAACCCGGCGTGAAGGGCGGCGAAGGCGTCGATCACCGGCGCGATCTCGACCGGTTCAGGATCGTCAACCGGGCGGCCGGCTTCCACCTCGGCCAGGCGGCGGCGGGCCACCTCCCGATGGACGATCCAGTAATGCAGTTCCCGCTCGGCCAGATCGGCCGCGGTTGCCCGGCAATGAAGCGCGCGGCGCACCTTTTCGTAATAGCGCAGCAGATAGCGACGAGCCTGGGGCAGGTCGTTGGCGTCCAATGGCGCGAAGGCCATCGCCGCGCGGGCGGCATCGTAGCCGGCCAGGGTGGCCGCGATCGCGCCCATGCCGAAAAACTCGCGGTGCATGGCGATGAGGAGCCGGAACTCGCGCAGCCATTCACGGTTGTAATAGGCTTCCCACAGCCCGGTTTCGACGCGGGCGATGCGGTCGGCGCGGGTATCATCAGCGTTCATGATTGAACCTCCGCCGGCCCGTTCGGGCGGGCAATGCGCCGGTTGAGCTTCAGCCACAGCGCCGCGCCCAGAGCGATTGTCTCCAGCGTGCTCGTCAGGGCAAAGGCGGCGGGGATAGCGATGACGCCCAGCGGCTGAATGAGCAGGGCGATCAGGATGACGCGGCCAAGCAACTGGCCGGTATTGGTCAGCAGCGGCGTGCGCGTGTCGCGCAGGGCGATGAGGCCGCGGGTGATGACCTCGGTGGCGACGTAGGCGGGCAGGGCGACGGCGTAGACGACCAGCACGCGGTAGGTCAGGTCGCCGGCCGCGGCGTCAAACGCGCCCCGCTCGAAGAGCAGGCGAATGACCGGCCGCCCAAGCAGCACCAGCCCGGCCACCGCCCCCAGCGCCAGCGCCACGGCCGCGGCCAGCGACGTCAGTTGTGTCCGCCGCATCTGCCGCCACTCCCCGCCCTCCGCGTGGGCCGTCAGGCGCGGGAAGGCGGCCTGCCCCACAGCCTGCCCCAGCAAGGCGATGGGCAGCCCGACGAGCAGGAAGGCGTTATAGAGCGCCGCCAGCCCGGCCGTCTCCGGCGCGCGGGTGGCAAACGACGTATCGACGATGAAGCCGGAGTAGTTGACGCCGACAGAGAGGCCGTTGGGGATGAGCAGGCGGATGACCTCGCGCAGCCGCTGGTCGGCAAAGTTGAAGGCCATGGCGATGTGGCCGTTGCGGTCGAACAACCCTGGCAGCAGGATGAGCATCTGCAGCGTCGCCCCGCCGATGACGCCCAGCGTCGGCCCAAGTATGCCCAGCCCGTCGATGGTCGCCGACGCCAGTATGCCGAGGATCAGGGCGACGTTGTGGCTGACGACCGAGAGGGCGGTGGGGAAGAACTGGTTGCGGCTGTTGAGCACGGCCGTGGCCACGCTGCCCACCGCCAGAATGAGCGGTTGCAGCAGCATGATGCGCGTCAGCGTGACGGTCAGCGCGCTCGTCTCCGCGTTGAAGCCGGGAGCCAGCAGGTTCTTGACGAAGAAGGGGGTGAAGAGGCCGACGACGACGATGATCAGCGCCATGAACGCCAGCAGGGCGGTCAGCACCAGACTGACCAGCTGCCACGCCGCGGACTCCCCCTCGTCTTGCCGGGTCGTCAGCAGCACGGGAATCATGGCGCTGGAGAGCGCGCCGCCCGCCACCAGGCTGAACAGCGTGTCGGGCAGGCGGAAGGCGGCATAGTAGGCGTTGGCCTCCATGCTGATGCCGAACTGGGCGTTGAACAAAACCTGACGCACAGAACCCAGCGCGGCCGATGTGAAGAACGACGCCATCAGCAGAAAGCTGGCCTCGGCGATGGTGAACTCGCGACGGAAAAGACCGCGCAGGCTCAGGCTTGCCGGCCGGTGGGGCCGCACGACCTGTGTCCAGCGGCGCAATGCTGCCGGGGCCAGCCGGATCGGCTCCAGGATTTCGCTGCCCAGCGGGAAGCCCATCCAGGCGCTCTGGGCCAGGGCGGTAATGCCACCCAGGCGCAGACGGCGGGCAGGCTTTCGGGAGTCGGTGATTTCCATGGGTAAGGGAGTGGTTGCGGTCATGGTTACATGATATGTGAAGCCGGCCATTGGTAACAGGCCATTCGCTGCTCATTTTCCGGTCATTACTCCATCCTGTCTGTGCATTATTGACAATTGGATCGACTGGCCTGAAAATTGTAGTTGTCATGAGCGAGGGTCCATCGTTGCAGCAACGTCTCGACCAGGCCCGGCGTCGCCGCTTCGTCGGCCGCGTCCCCGAGCGCGAACTGGTGCGGAGTACCCTCGCCGAGCCGGAGCTCCCCTTCCTTGTCCTGTACATTTTCGGCCCCGGCGGCATCGGCAAGACAAGCCTGATCCGCGAGTTTGCCGCCATCGGGCGCGAGCTAGGCTTGCCCGTGGCCCACGTCGACGCGCGCCGCATCGATCCGTCGCCCGACTCCTTTCTGGATGCCGTGCGCGCGGCGCTGAACCTGCCGCCAAACTCCGACCCCGTTGCGTATCTGGCTTCCATCTCCGGCCGGCTGTTGCTGTTGGTGGATACCTATGAGATGCTGACGCCGATCGACGGCTGGCTGCGCGAGCAGTTCCTGCCCGGACTGCGCGGGGATATCTTCGTGGTTCTGGCCGGCCGCCGGCCGCCGGCGCTGCCGTGGCGCACAGACTCCGGCTGGCAGGCGATGATGCGCATCCTGCCGCTGCGCAACCTGGGGCCGGATGAGAGCCGCGCCTATCTGGAATTGCGCGACGTGCCGCCCGACCAGATCGATGCCGTGCTCGATTTTACGCATGGTCATGCCCTGGCCCTGTCGTTGGTGGCCGATGTGTACGACCAGGGGCCGGGCACGCAGTTCCGGCCGGAAGCCGCTCCCGACGTGATCCAGACATTGCTCGAACAACTCGTGCAGCAGGTCCCCAGCCCGCTCCATCGAGCCGCGCTGGAGGCATCATCGCTCGTGCGGCTGCTTACGGAGTCCTTGCTGGCCGCGCTGCTCAGGCAGGAGGACGTCCGCGATGTATTCGACTGGTTGCGCGGCTTGTCTCTCATGGAGGTGGATCATCGGGGGCTGTTTCCCCACGATTTGGCTCGTGAAGCGCTGACGGCCGATGTTCGCTGGCGCAATCCTGACTGGTACAATGAACTGCACGTTCGCGCCCGCAACTATTACATGCATCGTGTCCAGACCTCATCCGGGCAGGAGCAAAGGCGTCTGCTGGCCGATTACGTCTACCTGCACCGCGATAATCCGTCGGTCCGGCCGTTCTTCCAGTGGCAGGAATCGGGGACTGTCTTCACCGACGCGCTGCGGCCGGAGGATTTGCCCGAGCTGTTGGCGATGGTCGCGCAACACGAGGGGGCGGAGTCGGCCGATTTGGCCGCCCATTGGCTTGCGCAGCAGCCCCGCAACGTCAGCGTGCTGCGCGGCATGGGAGGCGCGCCAACCGGATTTCTGGCGCGGGTCACGCTGGAGGCCACCACGGCCGCCGATCGCGATCTGGACCCGGCCGTCCATAGCGTCTGGCAGCTGATGAACCGCAAGCCCTTGCGTGCCGGAGAAACCGCCACGTTGTTCCGCTTCTGGATGGCTCGCGTGACGCATCAGGGCGTCTCCCCGGAGCAGAGCCGCCTGTTTCTGAACATGGTCCAGGATTATCTGGTGACGCCGGGTCTGGCCTATACCTTCCTGCCCGTGGTCGATGCCGACTTCTGGCGCGTGCCGTTCGAGTATGCCGATCTGGAGCGGTTGCCGGCGGCCGACTTCACGGTGGGCGGGCGGCGCTACGGCGTCTATGGCCACGACTGGCGGGAGACGTCGGTCGTCAACTGGCTCCAGTTGCTGGCCGAACGCGAGATGATCATGACGCCGCCCGCGGCGCGCGCCAGGACGGTCGCCGAGCCGCTCATCGTCCTGAGCGAAGCTGATTTTGCGACGGCGGTGCGCGACGCCCTGCGCGATTACAAGGATGAGTTGTCGCTGGCCGCCAACCCACTCATTCGCTCCCGGCTGGTAATTTCACAGAGTGGGAGCGAGGCGACGCCCGCCGCCCGTGCCGGGACGTTGCGCCAACTTCTGCGCGAGACGGCCGAATCGCTGGAGGAATCACCCAGGCTCAACAAGTTCTATCGCGCCGTCTGTCAGACCTATTTGCAGCCGGCGGTGACCCAGGAGCAGGCGGCGGAAGTGCTGGATCTGCCGTTCAGCACCTATCGCCGCCACCTGCGTTCCGGCATCGAGGAGATCACGGCGCGCCTGTGGAGCCGGGAGATTGGCAGTCTGGACAGGGTGTTTCAGTAAGGGGCAACCTGTGTGTCGCCCCCTGCAACGTATTTCGGGCAGGCACACAGGCCTGCCCGAAATACCATTCAACGACGGACTTCCTTCCTTGCAAGCGGCTTTCGCTCGCTTCGATATGGCGCCAGATGGATTTGAACCATCGACCTAGGGCTTATGAGTCCCCCGCTCTACCACTGAGCTATAGCGCCTCAATCCAGGAGAATTATAGCGTCTCCGCCGGCCGCTGCCAAGTGCCCGCCGGTGTGGATTGCCGACCGCGCCGGATGCGGACTGAAAATCACGCGAATTTCACGGGCTTTCGCCGCCCCGCGTGGCCCCGCCTAACCCGCCAGCGGGAACGGCACGAACGCCAGAAAGAACAGCGCCAGCGTGAACACGGCCAGCACCCGCCGCCGTGGGTCCAGCTCCGTGATGTCTTCCAGCGGCCGGGCATGGACGCGGCCGAACGCCAGCAGCAGGAAGATCCACAGCAGCCACGTCGGCGTGAAGAACCCGGCCAGCCACGAATAGAGCACGATCAGCCCCAGCGCCACGATCGCCGGCCAGAAGAAGAGCCTGGCCCGCTTGCCGAAGAGCGCGTAGGCCACGTGGCCGCCGTCCAGCTGCCCGACCGGGATCAGGTTCAGCCCGGTCACGAACAGGCCGACCCACCCGGCCCACGCCACCTGATTCAGATGGACATCCACGCCGTTGCCCGGCAGCAATCGGCCGAACACGGCGAGCTTGGCCAGCGAATAGAGGATGGAGTTGCCCTCGAAGATGCCCCCCGGCATCACCGGCCCCACGGCCGAGGTCGCCAGGCCGATGAACAGGACGGGCAGCGCGAACACCAGCCCCGCCAGCGGCCCGGCCGCGCCCACGTCGAACAGCGCCCGCCGGTTGGTCACCGGCCCTTGCAGACGGATGAACGCCCCCAGCGTGCCGAAGAGCGACAGCGGCATGGGCAGAAAGTAGGGCAGCGTCACGGGCACGTTGTGATGGCGCGCCGCGAAGTAGTGGCCCAGCTCGTGCGCGCCCAGTATGAGCAGGATGCTCGCCGAAAACGGCCAGCCGCGCCAGAGTTGCCAGATTTGATCCGGGGTCTCGGCCGCGTAGGACGCGCCGACGAACAGCGTGGAGAAGATGGTGGCGATGAAGAGCACGAGGTTGATCACCCGGTTCGATTTGGAGTGCTCGAACACGATCGGCAGGGCGATCAGGGTCGTCCGGTCGCCTTCCTCGTTGACGGTCGGCGTGAAGCCGTGCCGCTCGAAGCGCCGGCGCATCTCGGGGAAGCAATCGGCGGGGTCCTGCAGAAAGCGGCCGCGAAACCGCAGATAGCCCTTGTCGGGGTAGTCGAGGGTCGTGTCGTAAACGAGGAACAGATCGGTGATGGCCTGCCGCAGGGCATCTACGTGCTCGTAGTTCTCGCGCGGCAGCGCCGGCTGAGGCTGTTCCATGGGGGGACGCGCTCCGCTCAGCCGCCGGCCGGGGTCTCGTCGGCCGGTTGGGGGTCGGGCGCATCGGCGGGGACTTCCTCATCGTCGCCCCAGCTGACGATCCAGATGCACGCCCCAGCCACCAGCGTCGTGATGAGGATCAGCCAGAACCATTGCATCGGCAGCAGGCCGACATCCCGCGCCTCATAGATGAGGATGATGTTCATGCCCACGGCCAGGAAAATCCAGGCTGCCAGATTGGAATGACGGAGAACCCACTCTTTAATTGCTTGCATGATACAATAACTATAGCGATTTACGGGCGGAATGCACGCCGAAATCGGAAATTATGAAGCGGGAATAAGGAACATGGCCGGCGGTTCTATGATGGGTCGCCCGGCAGGGCCGCCCACGCCCGTTCAAATTGGGCCTGCGTCGCGGACATGAGGCCGCCGGTGTCGATCACCACGTCGGCCCGGGCGATCTTCTCCGACTGCGGGGCCTGGGCATCGACCCGGGCCACGGCCGCCGCCTCATCCATCCCCCGGCACACGCGGAGCCGTTCCAGCTGGGTCGCCCGCTCGCAGACCGTCACCCAGACCTGGTCGCAGGCCGCGGCCAACGGCCCTTCCAGCAGCTTGATGGCCTCGATCATCACCACCGGCGCGTCGGCCGTCGCCACCCGGCGGGCGATCTCCGCGCGCGTTGCCGGGTGCAGGATGCTCTCCAGCCGGGCCAGCCGGGCGGGGTCGCCGAAGACGATGCGCCCCAGCGCGGCGCGGTCGATGCCGCCGTCGGCCCGGCGCGCTTCCGGCCCGAACGCCTCGACGACGGCCGCCTGAATCGCCGCGTCGCCGGCCAGCAGCTCATGGACGACGCGGTCGGCGTCAATCGTCAGCGCCCCGCGCTCGGCGGCCAGCCGCATGATCGCCGATTTGCCCGTGGCGATGTTACCCGTCAGCCCGATGATCAATCGCCGGCTCATGTGTCATTTGCCCCCATTCGTCGAACAGCTCTTCGAGACGGCGCTCGGCCTGCTCATATTCGGCCGTCAAACGCATCAGCCCGGCAAAATCCTGGGCCTCGGCCGCGGCCTGCATCGTCTCGCCCAGCCCGGCCAGCTCCGTCTCGGTCGCGGCGATGGCCGCCTCGACGGCCGCCAGAGCCTCGGCCCGGCGGCGTATCTCGTTCTTGCTCAACTCCACGCGGCCGTCCGCGCCGTCGCCGTTGGCCGCCGGGGTCGCCGCCCCGGCGACGGCCGGCCTGACCTGGCGCGCCGCCAGATACTCCTGATACGGCCCTTTGAAGACCTCCAGCCGCAAATGGTCGTCGTCCCGGCGCAGTTCCCACACCTGGCTGGCCAGCCGGTCGACCAGATAGCGGTCGTGGGTCACCAGCAGGATGGTGCCGTCGAACGACTCCAGCGCCGACTGCAAGACCTCCTGCGACGGGATATCGAGGTGGTTCGTCGGCTCGTCGAGCAGCAGGAAGTTCGCCTCCTCCAGCACCAGGATGGCCAGCGCCAGACGCGCCCGCTCGCCGCCACTCAGCGTGCTGATGCGGCTGAACACATCGTCGCCGCGAAACAGGTAGCGCGCCAGGTAGTTGCGGGCCTCGCTGATGGGCATCTCCTTGTGGCGCAGCAGCTCGTCCAGCACGGTCGCGTCGGGGTCCAGCGCCTCCTGGGCCTGGGCGAAGTAGCCGACCTTCAGGCTCGCGCCGAGGGTCAGGCTGCCCGACAGCGGCTCCAACCGGCCGAGGATGACCTTGAGGAAGGTCGTCTTGCCCGTGCCGTTGGGGCCGATGAGCGCGGCCGTCTCCAGCCGGCGCAGCTCCAGCTCGTCGACGGTGAACAGCGGTCGCCCCGGATAGCCGACAGTCAGATCGGCCGCCCGCAGCACGATGTTGCCGCTGCGCCAGGCGGCGTTCAGCCGCATGTTCACCACCGGCGGCCGCGTTGGGGCGGGCAGCGCGTTGATGGCCGCCTGGAGTTCGGCCAGTGTCGCCGCCGGCCGCCGCAAGTCCAGTTCGGCGGCGATCTGGCTCCAGCCCTTGCTGTTCAGGTCGCTGATGGCCCCCAGCCCGCCGACGCGCACCGCCTCGACCTCGCGGCTAAGGCGCGAGAGCTTGCCCCAGGCCATCTGCGTGCGCTGCCCGGCGATGTTGCGGCGGATGAAGTCCATTTCCTTGGCCACGCGCTCCTGGAAGGCGTCGTACTCGCGCTGTTGCCGCTCCCAGCGATCCTGCCGCTGGGTCAGGTAGGCGCTGTAGTTGCCGCGGTAGCTCTCGACGCCGCCCGTGCTCATTTCCCAGATGGTGTTGGCCGCGCGGTCGAGGAAGTAGCGGTCATGGCTGACCACCAGCACCGCCCCCGGCCAGCCGGTCAGGGTGTTTTCCAGCCACTCGATGGCCTCCACGTCGAGGTGGTTCGTCGGCTCGTCGAGGATGAGCAGGTCGGGCCGTTCGAGGAGCAGCCGGCCGAGCAGCACCCGCGTCTTCTGGCCGCCGCTCAATTGGGCCAGCGGCTGCCCCCATGCGTCGGGGCGAAAGCCGAGGCCAGTCAGCACCATGCGGATGCGCGTCTCGTAGTCATAGCCGCCGGCCACCTCGTATTGCACGAGCAGCCGGCTGTATTCGTCCAGCAGGGCGGCCGGTTCATCGGCCGTCCCGTCGTTGCCGGTCGCGCCGTTTTCTCCGGCGGCGATGTCCGTCTCCAGGCGGCGCAAGCGGGCTTCCATGGCCTCCAGCGGCGCGAAGACGGCCCGCATCTCCTCATAGACGGTCTGCTCGGCCGCCCGGCCGATGAAGGCGTCGGATGATTCCTGCGAGAGGTAGCCGATGCGCGTGGCGCGGGCGACGTGAACCTGACCGCTCGACGGCGCGGTCTTCCCCGCCAGAATGAGCAGCAACGTCGTCTTGCCGACCCCGTTGGGACCGACAAGACCGATCTTGCCGTCGCGCGGGATGCTGACGCTCACGCCGCCGAACACGTCGTAGTCGCCGAACGATTGCCCGACACCGGATGCCGTTAATATCGCCATAAGGCCGGATTATAACGCCGATTGGGGTTGTGGGGGAATGGGCGCGCCGGGCCGAACGACCTAGGGCCGGACGGTGACGAGCTGCAGCTCCAGTTCGCGCGCTCTGGCCAGCGCGCCTTCCCAGTTGGAGAGGCGGTAATACTCGACGGCGGCCGTCAGATCGCCGCGGGCCTCGGCCAGACTGCCGGCGCGCAGGCAGCCGTTGGCCCCCGGATCGCCGTTGAGGCAGGCCTGCAGATAGGCGTCCAGCGCGGCCGCCTCATCCCGTTGCGCCAGAAGATCGGCCAGCGCCAGCCAGTGGCGGCCGTCGTGGGGCGCGATCTCCAGCCCCCGGCGGTAATAGCCGATGGCCGCCTCGGGGTCGCCGGCAGCGACGGCCGGGGCCAGCCAGAAGTAACCGGCGGCGCTTTGCGGCTGCGCAGCGATGGCCCGACGGGCGAGATCGACATCGCCGGGAGCCAGCGACGCCATGTAGGCCGTGTAGCGGTCGGAGCAATCCAGCAGCCCGTCCCAGGCACGGGAGCGCCCGGCCGCGTCGCCCGCCGCGTGATAGACAAGCCCCTCAAACCAGCGCGCGCGGCAGTTTTTGGCGGCCAGGCCGTCGATTTCCGCTGCCACAGCGCCGGCATCGGTCGTCGGCTCCACCAGGACTATGGCGGCCAGTTGCCCGGCGCGGTTGACCGGAAGCATCAGGGCCGAACCGAGGGCCACCAGCGCCACCGCCCCGCCGAAGAGCAGCCGCGTCCTGTCCGTCCACGAAATCACCAGTCGCCCGCGCGAAGCGCCCATGACCAGACCGAAGGCGTACCACAGCGGCACGCCGGCCAGTGTGCCCAGCGCGACCGCGTCGGTCAGGCTATAGAGCGCGTGGGCCAGCAATCCGCCCAGCAAGCCCACCGCCCACAGGCGCGACAGGGATTGCGGCGGCCGAACCCGCGCCAGCCTGACGGCCGAGACGATGACGATGGCCGCGGCGACGAGGAACACCAGCGTTCCCGCCAGGCCAAAATCCAGCGCCGTCTGCAGATAGAGATTGTGGGCGTCTTCCAGCACCGGCCCGGCCGCCGGATCCACCAACGGGTAGACAAACCGGACCAGCGAACCGAACAGACCCAGCCCCATGCCCCACAGCGGGTGGTCGCCGATGGCGTCGACCGCCTGCTCCCAGATGCCCCAGCGGGGGCCGATGACACTGTT
>JAHDWL010000014.1:0-48180 GCA_023384355.1 Anaerolineae bacterium | reverse complement strand
GAATTGGCTCCGGCAAACACAAACCAATCCATGATCGGCGACAACCTGATAACGATCAGCCCCATGCCGATGGCGACCAGGGCAACGGCGAGCCATTTTCGATTGATGGAGCCGGTCAGGACAATCGCCAGCGCCGCGCCCAGCGCCGTGGCCGTCAGGCCCGTCCGCGACTGGGTCAGCACCAGCGTTACCGTCAGCAGCGCGGTCAGCGGGAGCAGGAGAAAAAAGTTCCGCCTGCGCCCGGTGATGAGGCAACCCCAGGTTAGCGCGGCGACAAAGGGGACGAACAGCGTCAGCACGCCGGCGATTTCGTTGGTCGGCAGGCCGCTCCCCCAGCCCAGATAGTCGGCCAGAAAGCCCACGGCGGGGACGGAGAACAACTTCTCGACGCTGCGCATGCCGAGCAAACCCGCCAGCGACACAAACAGGCCCAAAGCCAGAAACAGGGTGGTGGGGCCGCCAAGTCGCGTGCGCAGGTTGTTGCGGCGTTCCATGACGGGCCAATTGACGATGGCAAAAAAGAGGGCGATGGACCAGGCCAGCGTCGTCAGGCGCGCCCAGGTGATCGTCCACGGCGCGGGACTCATCAGGAAGGCCAACGGCAGGAACACCAGCGCCAGAAGCGCGACCGGCAGATTGGCGGCAGTGGGCAGCGACAGGGGCTTGCCGAACACCAGCCGGGCAATATAGGGCAGGAGCAGGATAGACAGGGCAATGCCCGACAACGCGGGATGGAACCGGGTGGGGACGAGGAGCAGGGGAGCCGTCAGCGCGAGGATGACCACATCCAGCCGCGCGAAGCTCATTGCGGACGACGGCGCTTCCTGTTGGCTAACGATCGGATTATCCATGGGACTTCCCTGATGCAACGATGTAATCTTGATTCGGAATCTGAAAATAACCTGCGCTGACGGACGACAGGCCGGCGATCAGGCTAATGGCCTGACTGTGACAGGTATGGCCCCGACCTGCGAGGGGTCCATACGGATCGTTCAGGGTGTCGGCGGTGTAGACGTGGCCCCGCCTCTTGTTGGGGTCACGGTAACCGTCGCTGTGCCGCCGAATCCCGGCGGCGTCATGGTTGCGAATGTCGGCGGCGTCGAAGTGCCCGCCGGCTTTGGCGGCGTAGCCGTCGCAAACGGATTGGGCGGCGTGGCCGTGATGAACGGATTGGGCGGCGTGGCTGTCGCGGGCGCGCCCGAGGTCGGCGCGGTCGTGGGGCGGCTTGTCGGCTGCCCTTCCGGCGCGTCGGTCGGCACATCCGACGGATCGGTGGCCTGTGGTTGCGGCGTCGAGGTGACGATCACAATCGGAAATGTGAACGTCGGAAACGGGACCGGCACGCGGGTCGGCGGGCGGGTGACGCGCGTCGGCGTGGCACCTGCCGGCGGCCGGCGGGTGGTTGTCGGCGGCGGCGGTGTCGCCGTCGGCTGAACGGGCTGGATGGCGATCAATCCCACCGGCGGCAGGAGCAGCATCATCCCCGGCGTCAGGTCCGGCCCCACCAGGCAGTTGGCGGCGATCATCTCTTCCGGCGTGATGCCGCGCGCGACGGCCAGAGCGTCAATCGTGTCCCCTTCCTCAACCAGATAGGACACCCACCAGGCCGGCGCGGCACACTCGGGGGCGGCCGTCGCATTCACGAAGAGCGCGGTGGCTGTGATGGCGATCTTCTCCAGATCGGAGAGAGTGGCCGTCGCTTCCGGGCCGGTCGGGGAAGGCGTCGCGGCCGGCCCAACGGCGATCCCGCTCGCGTCGCCGTCGCCCGGGGACGTCGTGTCCCCCGGCGGCGAGCCGGGAACGTTTCCGCCCTCGCCGGTTGAATCGCCCGCCGATCCAATCGCTACGGCGGTCGGCAAGGTGACTACTGCGCCGCCGGACGCCTCGCCGGCAGCGCGCGAGCCGGATCGTATCGACGTCCACGCCCACCACACAACCGGGATCAGGGCCAGCAGAACGAGGCCGAGGATAACCGGGCGAATGTCCAGACGTCGCTCGTGGCGGCGCGCTGTGGCCGCGGCAATGTCGGCCTGGAAATCGGGATGAGCTGGTTCTTCCCACGGGAACATGAGCCCAGGTTTTTTGGTCGCCGTTGCGGCCTTGCCCGCGACAAGGCCCGCGGCCACAGCCGGTTCGGCGGCAACATCCACCGCCGGAGCGGCCGGCGCGGGGGGCGCAGGCCAGGCGGCAGCCGGGCTGGTCGACGCCACGCCCACGGCGGTCAGGGGCAACAATCCCCCGCCGGCGGCGGGGCGCGTTTCGTGGGCGCGATAGACCGGGCATGATTCATAGCGGGACGAGAAGCAGTAGTTCTCCTGATGAATCGTGCTGATGGGGATCGGCAGCCCGGCGCGAAGGCATTGGTTGGCGTCCGACGGATGGACGAGCGACGGATCCACACCGGCCGGGATGCCGAGATAGGGGCAACGGTCGGAATTGTCCGATGCGTCGGCCGCTTGCCGGCTATCAGAATCAAAAGGCCGATATGGCGCGCTACGTTCCATTACTTGTCTGTTATCCGTTGAAGACCCGACAGGCCGGCGACCAGGTCATGGCTCCAGCCGCCCTGATTGCCGCCCTGTCAGATCCTTGCAGTCCACCAAATCCGTTACATCTCAGGTTATGACCAGCATCAGCACCGGGATCATACCAGCCGCCTCTTCCGTCTCTAATGGAAAACCGGTGAATGAGGCGTTAAGAGGGCGTGAACTCTCACCCGTCTCAGGAAATGATCTCCTCGCCGAGCTTGCCGTTCGCGCTCTTGCCGTTGCCGTTGAACATGGCGGCCAGCCCCTTGCGGCGGGTGTCGCCGTTTTGTTGTTCCACCGAGACGGTATCGGTCGCGTAGATAGGGTCATTCTCATACCGGTAGTAGCCGTAGTAGCTGCTGATCTTGCGCGAGACGCGATTCAGAACAACGCCTACGACGTGGGCGCCGGCGCGGTCGAGCTGGGCGATCATCGTCTTCGCCGCCTCGGCGTGGGTCTTGCCGGGCTGGATGACCAGCAACACGCCGTCGACCTTCGAGGCCAGCACCGTAGAATCGGTGACGACGAAGGGCGGGCTGTCGATGATGACGACCGAAGCTGACTCGACGAGGCGGGCCAGGATATGGCTCATGCGCGCCGAAGCCAGTAGTTCGGCCGGATTGGGCGGCAGGCTGCCGCTGGTGATCACGGCCAGGTCCTTCACCTTGGAATAGCGCGCCACATCGCGAATGTCCATTTGGCCGCGGAACACGTCGCTGATGCCGATCTGGTTCGTCATGCCAAGCGCCCGGTGGACGCGCGGCCGCCGCAGGTCGCCTTCCAGCAGGATGACCCGCTTGTTGGCCTGGGCCATGACGGCGGCCAGGTTGGTGGCAACCGTCGTCTTGCCCTCGCTGGCGCCGGGGCTGGTGACCAATATCGTCTTGAGCGGTTTGTCGACGCTGGCGAACTCAAGATTGGTGCGCAGCGTGCGGAAGGTTTCGGCCATCGGCGAGCGCGGGTTGGCCGAGACATAGGGCGTGCCCTCGTTCTTGTCCATGCCCGACTCATTGACGACGTAGCCGACAACCGGCAACCCCAGCACGTTGGCGATGTCCTGCGGCGTCTTCAGCGTGTCGTCCATATACTCCAGCGTGAAGGCGATGGTGCCGGTCAACAACAGACCGATAATCGCGCCCAGTATGATATTGCGCAGCGGCCCGGCCTGAACCGGCACAGTCGGCGGCAGCGCCTTTTCCACCTGAACGACGTTGGGGGTGTTCTGCAGGCGAGCCAGGCGGACGGCCTCATAGTTGCTCAGGAGCGTGGAGTAGAGCTGGCGATAGAGTTCAAGATTGGCCTGTTCCAGATTTTGCAGGTTTGTCGGGTCTTCGGTCTGCGCGGCCGCATCCTGGGGCATCACCAGATTGAAGTAGCTGCGCTGGGCCAGGTCAAGCTGGAATTTCTTCTGTGCCAGCTCGGTCCGCTTCTGGTTCAACTGGTTCCGTTGCTCCAGCGTGAGCGGTGCCGGCAACTCGTTCGGCAGGGCCTGTGGGGTCAGGTCGTCAATGTCCTGCTCCAGCCGGGCAATATCCCCTTGCAGGGTGAATATCTGCTGCTCAAGCTCGGTCTTTCGTTGTTCGGACGCCAGCCGCTGCTCCTCGATGCTCTTTTCAGAGCGTTGCTCGATGTCGCCTTCCAGCCGGGCCAACTCGCCCTCAATCTCGCTGACCTGCAACTCCAGGCTTTGCTCCGACGAGGAGAATCTGGATTTCTGGAGCGCCTCGTTGTACTCAATCAGTACCTCGACCAGGACGTTTGCGGTCAGCGCTGCCCGCTGGGGGTCCGTATCGCGCACGGCCACTTCCAGCAGACCCGTATCACGCACGCGCGTGGCCTTGATCTGTGCGGCCCTGATCTTTTCGCCGACCTTTTCGCTGGTCGAGTCGAGGATCGGTTGCGTTGTCAGCAACTGCATGTAGGTCTCGGCCAGCTCCTTGTCGTTGAGGTCGTTGACCTTGGAAACGTTGTCGCCCAAAGGCTCCATGACCAGTATCTTCGTGCTCGCCAGGTATTCCGGCGTCTGATAGATACTGACCGCGTAGCCTATTCCGCCGCCGACCAGCACACCGATGACCAGCAGCCATGACCACCGCCGCAACATTTGTCCGATTAATTTGAGTTCCATCTTTACTACCCTTACTCCACTGCGACTCAATCGGCCTTTCAGGTTTAATAATTACCTGATAATTCCCTGAACCAGTTCGTTACAATTTCCCGTTAAATCATTTAAACAGCCAAAGCTGTCAATCCAACTGTCGGCCGCGAATCTTCATCCAGCGTGACGGCCAGCGCCTCGGCCACCGCGGCCACGACGATTTCCACGTCGGCCGGCGTCAGCGCCGGATAGAGCGGCAGCGTCACTTCCCGTTCGCCCACCATTTCCGTCAGAGGCAGGGACTCTCCCCCGAAAGCCTGGCGGTAATAACTAAAATGATGGATGGGCGGATAATGGATGCTGGTCTGGATGCCGCGCGCCTTCATCTCGGCCATGAACTGCGTCCGGTTTGCGCCTTCGGGCAACAGCACCGGCCGCAGATGGCAGGAAGACAGGCCGCGGCTCACGTCATACGGGACGCCCAGCCCCGGCGCGGCCGCCGGCAGCAGCTTGCGATAGAGCGCGTCCAGCGCGCGGCGACGCTCGTTGGCCGCCGCCAGCTTCGCCAGCTGAACCCGGCCGACGGCGGCGCGAATCTCGTCGATCCGGTAGTTGTAGCCGGGGGCCACCACATCGTAGCTCCAGGCGTGTCCCTTGTGGCGGTCCCAGGTCAGGCTGGTCATGCCGTGGGAGCGTAACAGCCGCAGCCGCGCCGCCAGCTGGTCATCGTCGGTCGTCACCATGCCGCCCTCGCCGGTGGTCATGTTTTTGTTGGCGAAGAAGCTGAAGCAGCCGATGCGCCCCCAGGTGCCCAGCGCCCGACCGTCGAGCGTCGCGCCCGGCGCGTGGGCCACATCCTCGACCACATCGAGGCCGTGTTGCCCGGCCAGGCTCATGATCGCCGGCATATCGGCCGCGTGCCCGCCGTAGTGGACGACGACGATGGCCCGGGTGCGCGGTGTGATCCGCGCCGCGGCGTCCTCAACCGACAGGCTGAAGTCGTTGTCGCCGGTGATGTCGGCGAAGACCGGCGTCGCGCCCGTGTAGCGGATGGCGTTGGCCGTGGCGACGAAGGTCAGCGAAGGCACGATGATCTCATCGCCCGGCCCCCACTCCAGCGCCAGCCCGGCAAGGTGCAGCGCGGCGGTGCAGTTGGTGACGGCCAGAGCGTGGCGCGCGCCGGTCAGGGCGGCGAAATCCGCCTCGAACGCGGCCGTCACCTCGCCCATCGACAGCCAGCGACGACGCAGAACGTCGAGAACGGCCGCCTCTTCTTCCGGCCCCAGGTCGATATCGGCCAGCGGGACGCGCCACACGGGTTTCGTTTGCTCAGTTGACTCAGCCATGGCTGACACTCGCATGCTTGCCCGTTCCGTTCATGGAATGGATCACCGGCGCTTCCGGGGGCAGGAATTCGGCCTTCATGCGGTCGAAATCCTCGATGGCCCGCTCGTAGTCGTCCGCCCGACCCAAATCCTGCCAATAGCCGTCGAACGAGTAACCGGTCACGATCTCGCCGGCGGCGATGAGCCGCTTCACCAGATCGGGGAAATCGAGGTATTCGTTGCGGGGGATGTAATCCAGCACGCGCGGCTCGAAGACATAGATACCCATGCTGACCGAAAAATCATACGTCGGTTTCTCGATGTAGCCGGTGACGCGGCCGCTCTCGTCCTGCTCGATGACGCCGAGGTCGATGTAGACCTGGCGGCGGTGCATGGCGATGGTCGCCGCGGCCCCGCTCAGGTGATGGTGAGCCAGCAGGTTGGCCAGGGGCAAGGTGGTCAGGACATCGCCGTTAGCGACGAGGAAGGTGTCATCCAGACCGTCGACCAGCGACAGCGGCCCGGCCGTGCCCAGGGGCGCATCCTCATAGCTATAGGAGATCGACATTCCCAGTCGCCGGCCGTCCTGGAAGAAGAGTCGCAGCATCTCGGCCAGATGACCGACCGTCAGCACCGCCTCGCTCACCCCGGCACGCTTCATCTGGCGCAGAAGAATCTCCAGGATGGGCATATCGCCGATGGGCATGAGCGGCTTCGGCAATATGGTGGTATAGGGCTTCAATCGAGTTCCCTTGCCGCCGGCTAAAATAACTGCTTTCATGATCTTCTTCCTTGCCGGGTTCAAATCCGGTTAAATCTCATACCGCCCGACGTTATAAAAATCGAGATGGTCGCCGATCCAGGCGATCGTCTCGCGCAGGCCGTCCTCAAGCGAATAGGCCGGCTCCCAGCCCAGCATTTGGCGCGCCAGTCCGTTATCGGAGAGCAGCCGCATGACCTCTGACTTTTCCGGCCGCAACCGCTCCTCTTCTGTGGCAATCTCCACCGGGCGGTTGACCAGACGAATGATCTGCCCGGCCAGCTCGCCGACGCTGATATCGGAGCCGGTGCCCAGGTTCAGCTCCCGGCCGGCGACGTCGGGGGCGACGGCGGCGCGCAGAAAACCGTCGACCGTGTCGCGCACGTAGGTGAAATCGCGACGCGCGTCCAGATTGCCCAGATGGATGCAATCGCTCGTCAGGGCCTGGGTGATGATGGTCGGGATGACCGCCCGGGCCGACTGGCGCGGGCCATAGGTATTGAAGGGGCGCACCGTCACCGCCGGCAGGTTGTAGGAGCGGTAGAAGCTCTCAACCAGTTTGTCGGCCCCGATCTTGCTGGCCGAATACGGCGACTGGCCTTGCAGGGGATGACCTTCGTCCATCGGCGTGAATTGGGCCGTGCCGTAGACTTCGCTGGTCGAGGTGTGGACCAGTCGCTCGACGCCGTGGGCGCGGCAGGCCAGCAGGACGTTCAGCGTGCCCATGAAGTTCGTCTCGGCCGTTTCCATCGGGTGCTTGTAGGAATAGGGGATGGAGATGATCGCGCCGAGGTGGAACACGACGGTGACGCCGGCCACGGCCTGATCGATAGCCGCCGTGTCGCGCAGGTCGCCGGCGACGACATCCAGCTCGCGGCGGATTTCGGGCGACAACTGACGCAGCAACCCGGCATCGCCGCGCGAGTTGTAGCGCACGAAGGCACGCACCTGGGCGCCTTCGCGCACCAGCATTTCAGTCAGTTGACTGCCGATGAAGCCACCCGCGCCCGTCACCAGAACGCGCTTGCCGGTCCATTCACTCATCTCGGTTGATGTACTCCAGATAATCAGTTCGTTATGGCGAGCGAGCGGCCGGCCGCCGCCCTCGCCGAGTGCCGGATGCCCGGCCCTCTGCCGGCCGCGGTTAGAGGCCGCCGGCGTGCTCCTGTAAAACCACCTGACGCTGCATGGCCTGGACCTGTGCGTGAGCCGCATCCCAGGCTTCGGCCTGCATCAGGCGATCGATCTCCACCAGCCAGTTATCAAGACCCGCCGCGTCTGCCGGGGATGGGGCAGTGTTGCCGGCCGGAATTGATTGTTCCTCCAAAAAGGACGGCACTTCGCCTGTGGGGTCATCGGCCATGACGTGATCCACCGACAGCTGGCTGCGGAAGGATTGCAGCACGTCGGGCAGGATGACTGTCTGCACGCCGGTTGACCGGCACAGGTGCAGGATACGGTCACGCTGTGGCCGGCGGATATTCTCGATGGCGTAGATGATGAGACCCACGTCATGGGCGCGAACCAGTTGCGGGATTTCTTCCGTCCGGCCCAAGACCCGGACGCCGCTGATTCGCGCGCCTTGTTTGCGCGGGGCGTCATCGACCAGGCCGACGATGGAGTAGGCCTGCCCCAGTTCCGCCTTGCGCAGTAAATAGCTGGCCAGGTTGCTCACCTCGCCCGCGCCGACGATGAGGACGCGCTCGCCGGTCGTCGCCGCCCCGCTGCGAAGCGTGATCCAGTGCTCGGACAGGCCGGTGAAGATACGCATCCGGTAGCGCATGAGGGTGAACCCGCTGAAGGCCAGGACGCCACTGACCATGATCAGCCCCGACGGCAGAAGGCGGTGACCCAGATAGGGCACGGCCAGGGCGCGTGGCTGCCAAACGGCGTTGGCCACGAGCAGGATGGCGGTCGTCAGGCCCGATGAAAGGGCCAGCGCGAAGACGTCGTTGAAATCGGCCCGCGACCAGACCACGCGACCGATGCCCAGCAGGGCGTTGACCATACTGAAGATGAGCGCGATGGCCAGGGCCGCACCCATGGCGATGCTCCACCCCAATTCCAGCGGCCCGTTGCTGCGCCAGAGCAGTCCGGTCAGGGCGACCGCGCCGAAGGCGACCAGACAATCGAGGACAAACCACGAGAAGTAGCGGCTGATGAACCGCGCCAGCGGCCCCCAGAACAGGAGATGCTCCGGCACGCGGCGGGTTTTCAATTGCGGCAGCAGGGCCAGAACGGTCCAGAACATCACGTCAAGATCGGTCAGAAACGACCGGTGGTTGACGTACAGCAGGTCGAGACGCAACTTGCTCGGCAGGATGACCTTCAAATATTGGTCGACCACGTTGCCGGCCTGGAGCATACTCTCCTCGTCGCGGTAGAGGACGGAAGCGGGGCTTGTGATGCCCGGCCGCACGGAGAGCAACACCTCGCGCACATCGGCCGGCCAGTGGGCGACGAAGTCGCTGTCCTCCGGGCGGGGGCCGACGAGGCTCATGTCGCCCTTCAGGACGTTCCACAGTTGCGGCAGCTCGTTGATTTTGGTGTCGCGCAGCCATTGGCCCAGCGGCGTGATGCGCGGGTCGCCCTGTCCGGTGACCTTGGGGCCGTTATAGCTGGCGGTGTCCTCGTACATCGTGCGGAACTTCAGGATGCGGAACGGCCGGCCATTCCGGCCGACGCGATTGCCCCAATAGTAGATGGGGCCGGGGGAGTCGCGCTTGATGAGGAAGGCGAGAATCAGAAAACCGGGCAACAGGAGCAGAATCCCCAGTCCGGAGATGAGTATGTCCAGCGTTCGCCGCGCGGCGCGGTCTACCACCTGCCAGAGGTCGGACAGGCCCACAGGGAGTTTGACGTTAGCCTGATGCTGATGTGGGGCAATGCTTTCGTTCATGACTCAATCGATCGGACGGATGATGGCGAAATAGTGTGTGTTCAAAATCCGAAGCTTTTCCAGTAACAAAGCTCCAAACCAGGTTATCGGTACGAGTCTGCGAGCCAGCGGCGGGGCCAGCGTGACGCGGTCAAAATCGATCCGGCACCCCGGGAAATACTCCCGTATCTCGGCCGGTCTTATCCCTCTCGTCTGCTTGTTAATCGGGTTGATCCAGAAGTCGTACCAGAGGATCGCGCCGCCGGGTCGTAAAACCCTTCGCATCTCATTGGCGACAGTATAGCAGATGCCCCGATCCAAAATCGATGAAAACACCGTGAATTGTAGAGCGATATCAAAAGAACGATCGGGATAGGGCAGGAAAGCGCCCGACGCGCAGCTGATGGACAGGTGCGGCAGCCGTTCGTGGGCCACGCCGGCCCGCTCCGACAGCAGGTCGGTGCCGTGCAAGCGCCGCGGATTGGCGCCATAGCCCAGCAACTCCAGCAGGACGCCGCCGTTGCCGCAACCTACTTCCAGGATGTCCTTGTCATCCAGCGGCCACAAGCCGGCCTGGCGCATGCGGCCCAGCATGGCCCGCTGGCGATGCTGGTATTCAAACAGGTATGACGGGCTGCCCGGCGAATAGACCCCCGTCCCGTGAACCGTTCCATGCAGGCGTTGCGCCCGCTCGCTGTAGACCTCGCGCACGCGCGCCGTCTCGCCGCCCGTGTTCATCTAGGCCTCGCTCCAGAAGCCCTGGGCCGAATCGTAGCTCAGGCGAACCGAGGCCCCGGCCGGCACGTCGCGCCGGGCGGCGCCCCCGGCCAGCTGGATGTTGCCCCCGGACACTAGGGCAAAGGGCACGCCGGCTTTCAGGGTGATCGCGCCGCTGAAGAGCGGGTTGGAAAGACCGTCGGCCGTCCACCAGTGAATGGTGGCCACGTCGGCCGCGCCCAGGAGTTCATAAGCGTCGTAGTTGCTGGAAATAACCATGACCGGCCCGGCGGGCAACGTTGTGGGAGAGGCGGCTACTACGGGCGCGAGCCGCCCATACACCGGTCCCGGCGGTTCGGCCATGATCAGGGGTTTGCTGGTTTGCAGGTTAACGATGCGGTTATTGCCGCCGCCGAACTTCCCGCTCCAGCTGTTGGCGGAGGGCATGAGGGCGAAGAAGAGCGTGCCGCCGCTTATGTTCTGGAAGGTACAGTTGTCGAGCTGGAGGGACGCGTCGGCCGATGGGCCGGTGTCTGAACTGCGCAGCACGATAGCGCCGCGGTCGCCGATGGCCCGCCCAAAGAAGCGACAGTTGTCGACGACCGTCTGGCCGTTTTCAATGTCAATCGAAATGGCCTGCGAAGCGTTGTCGGGCCGGTTGTAGAATACGCAATCGCGCAAGGTGTAGCGGTTGGCCGCGCCGCCGCCGAGGGTCAGCATGGTGCCGGCGCGCTGGTTATAGAACTGGCAGTTTTCGAGCGTGACCTCGATGTTTTCGAGGCGCAAGTCGACTTGCGGCAGCGCGTTCGTCTTCGGCGCGAAGATGCAGTCGCGGATGGTGGCCTGCCACGGGGCGTTGGAGTATGCGCCGATGAACGGCGAATCCTTCGCCGAATCCTGCGGCGAGGTGAAGTAGCAGCCGTCGATGAGCATGTCCGAGCGGATCTGGATTGAGGGCTGCCCCTCAAAGAGGCAGTTGCGCACCTCCACCTGTGTGGCCGCCACCGTCGCCCGCGCCTGGGTGATCAACCCTTGACTGTTGCGCGGGCCGAACCAGCAGCCGATGAACCGCTGGTACTCCGGGTCGCCGGCCACTTCCGTCCCCTGTATATGAAAAGCCCACGAACTCGCGCCGTCGAGGCGCGTGTTCTCCAGGTGGATCGAGTTGTGTGGGTGGCTGTAGACAAGATGGGAATACTGGTTATCGTGGATGTACGAGTCGTAGACGTGCAGGCGCTTGTGGCCGTTAGGCGCTGTCCACATGGCGATACCGTGTTGCCACCACGGCTTAATGTCGCAATTGCGCACGGCGAGGAACAACTCGCCCCGGGCGTCGCCGACGCCGGACGAAGGGCTGTAGAGGCAACTGGTGAAGCCGTCGATGTCGACATTTTCCACCAGGCAGGCGCTCTTCGACCCGGAAGCTTCGAAAAACACGGCGTAAAACTCAAATTGATCCGGCGTCTGGTGCAGGTCTTCCTCCAGCCGCAGGTCAGCTATCTGGAAATTGGCCCCGCCGGCCACGAAGATGGCCGGGTAGTGGTGGCCCGTGGCCGAGGTCTGCACGGTGAACCGCAGGGTCGTCGTCGTTCGCCCCGCGCCGACGATGGTCAGGTCATCGCTGACCAGCAGGCGGTCGTGATCGGGATCGAGGGCAAT
Source organism: Anaerolineae bacterium (assembly GCA_023384355.1). Classification (GTDB taxonomy): domain Bacteria; phylum Chloroflexota; class Anaerolineae; order Promineifilales; family Promineifilaceae; genus Promineifilum. Next base: position 36,215 of record JAHDWL010000014.1, on the reverse strand, counting down.
GCGGTAGAACTGCGGCGGCTGGGGGACCCACAGCGGCAATTTGGCGTCGATAGCGGCGTCGATGGCAGCCTGAAACGCGGCCCGATCGTTGGTTGTGCCGTCGCCCCTGGCCTTGTAGGGCGCGTCCATCACGTTGATGGATGCCGGGGGCTGCGTCGCCAAAACAGCCCGCGCCGCGAAGGACGGCCAGCCGCGCCCCAAGGCGATGCCGCCCATGACGACCGATGCCTGCTGCAGGAAGCGACGCCGGGAGACGCCGCGACCGGTATTTTCGTTGTTCGCTCGATTCATAACTTCACCTGCCATCAAGCGCGGGGGAGATCAGGCTCGTGTGATTGATCGCCGGATCGTGAAACCGCCCGGGTTTGCCCGATCGTCCCGGGTTCGCCGTCCGACGATTGCCAATGGCCGGCAAAGCGAACCAGGCCCGCCAGAAAGCCCAACCCATAGCTGACGTGGATGACCGGATGGATCACCAGCAGCCGGGGAACGTGGCGCATGCCATGCTCGCGCCCGATCGACAGCGACGCGGCCAGATCGGCCGTCGCGTACATCGTCAGGACAAGGGCCAGCAGAAACCAGAACGGCCTGAACAACAGGCCCAGCACGGAAGAACCCAGCAATCCGGCGACGAACAGCGGGGGCACAAACTGCCGCCCGCGCATCTGTCGCGGGTGCTTTTGCATCACCCGCACCTTCCAGTAGCCGTACTGATAATATTGTCGCCAGAGCGAGCGCAGACCGCTGCGGCTATAGTAGCGCGAGCGGATATCGGGCGACAACAGGATGCGGCCGCCGCTTTTCAGGAGCCGGTAGTTGTATTCATCGTCCTGATTGCGTACCAGCTCTTCATCGAACGGCCCGAGGCGGCGCAAGGTGCGCCGATCGTAAGCCGGGAAGGCGACCGTCTCCACCAGCATCGCCCGGTCGTTCACCGTGCGAAAGGCCGACCCGCCGACGCCGAACCACGAACTCATCGCCAGGGCGATGGATTGCGCTTCATCCGTCTCGCCGATGGTCTTGATTGGCCCGCCCACTGCATCGACGCCATCCGCCCGCAGATGCTCGACGCAGCGCCGGACGTAATCGGGCGCGATCTCGCAATGACCATCCACGCGGACGACGATGTCGCCGCGGGCCTCGCCGATGCCGATGTTGAGGCCGGGCGGCACAATGCCGCGCGGGTTGTCGATCAGGCGCAGGCCCGGCCTTTGAGCCTGAGCGGCGATGACGTACTCCCGCGTCCCGTCGGTCGACATCCCGTCGACGACCAGAATTTCCATCCTCTCCGGCGGGTAATCCTGGGACAGCACCGCGCCGAGACTGCGCTCGATATAGACCGCTTCGTTGCGAACGGGCATGATGACAGACACCATGGGCAAGTTATCCATACCCGTAGTGTAAAGGACATGGCCACAACCGAACATATAAAAGGCGTGAAGGCCAGGTTAGAACTCAGTGATTGGACGAAATCGGCCGCTCTTGCGGGGCGGCGCGGCCGCGCCGCCGGGCAACCAGCGACAGATACACGCCGGGCAACGCCAGCATCAGCAGGCCCATCGCCGGAACCATGTAGCGGAACAGAGGGATGACCAGAAAGGTCATGGCCCAAAAATAGAGGACGATGAGCCAGTTGCCGGCGGTCATGCGCCGCGCCGCCCCGCCCTGCCGAATGGCGTAGAGGCCGCCCCACAGGCTGAGCGTCAGGTATACAACCTGCAGGAGCAAAACCGGCAATTCGAGCATCCGGCTGTCGATGCCGTACCAGCTGCGGGCCAGCTTGATGAGCATCAGCTTCAGGAAAGCCGCCGGGGCGCGGCGCGCCTCTTCGGTCATGACGGCCAGCACGCCGCTCGTCGTGCCGGTCTCGTTCCGGCGCTCGTGGATCTTCCACATCAATTCGGCCACGTCTTCGGGAATGGCGACCTCGCGCCGGTACTCTTTGGGCACGGCCAGAAAGGTGAGGCCGTCGTGGATGGTGACCGCGCCGCCGCTGCTCAGGGGGATGATCTCGCCCGTTCGGGCATAGGCGGTCGCTTCCCAGGGCAGCACGGCCAGCACGCTGCCGAGGATGACCAGCGCGCCATAGCCGGCTCGGGAACGGATGGGTACGGCGCGCGCCGCGCACAGCAGGACGGCCAGCGCCATGGCCAGGCTGAGCCCCAGCGCCACCGGCCGGATGAGCATCGCCGCGCCGGCCAGCACCCCGGCGGCCAGATAGAGAAGCCACACCCGCCATCCGCCCGCGCCGCGCAGGACGGCCCACCAGAAGACGAATAGCCCGGCATAGAGCACCGGGATGAACAGCACCTCGCTGTTCGGCTGCTTGGTAAGCCACAGGGAAAAGGGATAGGTCATCCAGGCCAGCGCCGGCAACAGCGCCAGGCGCGCCGGCCACACCAGCCGCGCCATCCCGTAGATCAGCACGACCGCCAGCCCGACGCAAAACAGCCGGAATGCGACCAGCGAGACATCGTCGCCCGCGCCGGTCACACGGCCCAGCCGGAAGACGCCCGCCAGGGCGATGGAGAATCCGGGCGGGTAGCGGGTGGACAGCTCGCCGTCGAGCGTGATCCCGCGCCCGGCGGCGATGGAGCGGGCCACCGGCTCGTAGGCGTTTTCGTAATCGGTCGACTGGTTTTCGCCGTATTCGCCGGGCAATACCGACCAAAAGGCAAAGGCGACCAGCATCGCGGCCAGAAACAGGCCGATCACCAGCAGGGATTCCCGTTTCTTGCTCATGAGCCGACCGCCTGCGGGCCGGTTGCGTCCTGAGCCACGTCGTGAACGCTGACCCGCGAGATTACCGCGCGGAACTTGCCGTTGGCCGTGCGGGGGACGGCATCGACCGCCTCCAGCACCACGCGCATGTCGTCCCCCGTCCGGTCGCGGATGCGCTGGGCGAGCATCTCGCCGTCCTGCGGCGTGTAGGCGTCCGTGGGCACGTAGAGCACGCGAATCAGATCAAGCTCTTCCTGGATGAGCTGCGCCTCGCGGATCGGGATGTCGGCCTTGAATACAGGATCGAGGCGGCCGATATGGCGGCCGTCGCGGGTGATGACGACATCATCGACGCGCCCCTCGATGCCCTTGAGGATGGGCAGCATCCGGCCGCAGGCGCAGGCGCCCTCGCCCAGCGCCGCCCGGTCGCCGGTCTCATAGCGCACCAGCGGCATGTCGCGGTTCATCAGGCCGGTGGCGATCAGCCGCCCGGCTTCTCCCACGGTGACAGGCTCGTCGGCCGTGTCGGACACGATCTCGATATGGCCCGCCTCCGGCCAGGCATGCAGCCGGCCCATCTCGCACTCGCCGGCGGCCGCGGCGATCTCCGCCATGCCGTAGGTCTCGCGCACCGGGCAGCCGAAAGCGGCGGCGATGACCGCCCGCTGGTGGTCGAGCAACGGCTCGGCGTTGCCGATGGCGACGGCCAGCCGCGGCGCGGGCATCCCGCTCTCGATCACCTGCTGGGCCAGACGGTAAAGCCCCGACGGATAGCCCAGCAGGTAGCGAACCTCGTGCTTCTTCAATGCCTCCAGATAGGCGGCGATGTTCGCCGGGGTCAGATGATAGGCCGAGAGGTAAAGCTGGTTCAGACCGCTGTTCCAGACCCAGAACGGCGGCCGCTCCCGATCCACCGGCGCGACCAGTTGCCCGCCGAGAATGGCCCAGCGATCCGCGCGACTGACGCCATACCAGCGCCGCGACCGCGCCTCGAACAGCGCGAACCACTCCCGCACTGTCGCCTTGCTCAGCCAGATGTGGAGCGGCTTGCCGCTGGTGCCACTGGTGTGCTCATAGTACATCGCCTTGGGGTCACAATCGTCGGCCAGGAAAGCCCGCGGCGACTTGCGCACTTCCTCCTTGGTCAGGATCGGCCAATTCGCCAGCACCTCCGGCGAAGACGTGTCGCCGGCGGCGCGGCGGCGCGCCCATTGCTCGCGATAATACGGGACATCGGCCGCCGCGCGACGCAAGATCATGGCCAGGCGCTCCTCGCGCCAGTCGCGCCACTGCTCGTCGCTCCACCGGTCATGCGCCAGGAATTCGGCGACCATCGGCTCAGTCTCGGCGCCATAGCGCCAGCGGTTCAAATAGCGGCCGCGGGCACCGGCCACCAGCACCTTCGCCGAATAGGGGAGTCGATGGTAGATTTTCAACAAGTCAGCCATTCAACACCTCACTGAACAGGGTCTCCCACTGCGCCCTGACCGGCTCCCACGCGCACGACTCGGCCAGGCGGCGGCCGTTGGCTGAGAGCTTTGCCGCCGTTGCCGGCTCATCCAGCAAGCGTCGCACCGAGTCCGCCATCGTCATCACGTCGCCATCGGGCACCAGCAGCCCCGTCTCGCCGTCGCGCAGCAGGTGGGGCACGCCGCCGACCGCCGTGGCCACAATCGGCAGACCGAACGCAGCCGCCTCCAGGACGCTGACCGGCATATTGTCCACGCGATTGGTGTTCAGGTAAATATCATGGGCGCTGAACTCGTGCTGCTTCTCCTCCGGCCCCAAAAAACCGGGGAAGCGCACCACATCGGCCAGCCCGCGGCGGCGAGCCAGCTCCTGCACGGCCGCGTGCAGCCCCTTCTCCTGCCCGGCCATCGTCAGGGTGGCGTCCGGGTGGGTGCGTCGCAGCTCGGCCAGCACCTCGACGGCCATCTCCGGATGGTATACCTCGTGAAACGTGCGCATCCACAGCAGCAGCGGCCGCGCAATCGACCGGTGGCGATAGGGATAGGCCTCAATCTCCAGAATGTTGGGGATGGTGGTCATCCGCGCCGCCAGCTCCGGGTAAGCCGCAAACACCTCGGCCAGGTAGGTCGAGGGCGTCACGATGGCGTCTGCCCGGCGCAAGACGTGCCGTGCCCAGCGGCCATGCCGGGCGGCGAATTCCGGCAGCGCGCCGCCGTGCAACGCGAAAACCTGCCGCAACCCCAGCACCCGGCACAACGCGCTGGCCGCGTCGGTGACGGCGAAGGCCGGCCCGCTGAATACCTGATGGATCACCAGATCGATATCGTTCCGCCAGGCCACCAGCGAGCGCAGGATATCGGCCAGCCGGGCTATCCTTGCAGGCTTATGCGAAGTGATGAGCGTGTGGTACCCGGCATCTGCCAGCAAACCGGCCAGCAGTTCCCCCTGCGAGGTAACCCAGCCGGGATTCACGCCGAGCATCGGCCCGACGAAACAGAGGCGTGGCCGATTGCCGGCCGTGATGTCCGCCCTCTCGGAACGGATGGCGTTTCCCTCAGTGATACTCATTGCGTGAGACTGTCGTTTCTGCCTCGGTGGAGCCTGCTTTCATCTCCGGCCGGTCGCCTTGCCCCGCCCTGGTCGCCGGCAGCCGGACGCCCCACGCCTCGGCGAACAGATTGGCCACGGCCGCCTGATAGGCGGAATAAGTGAAGCGATGCGCGGCGGTCACGCCCGCCCGACTGGCCGCCGACCAGGCCGCGGGATCGGCCGCCAGCGCCGCAATCGCCGCCGCCATGCCGTCCGTGTCCTCGACCGGCAAGGCCACGCCTGCCCCGGTCGCGCCCAGAATTTGCGGGATGCTGGACACGGCCGCGGCCACGGGCACGACGCCATAGGCCATTGCCTCGCTCAACACCTTGGGCCAGCCCTCCGATCGGGACGGCAGCAGGATGAAGTGGGCCGTGGCGTAGTAACCGGCGATTTCAGATCGGGGCACCCAGCCCAGAAAAGAGACGCCGTCCAGCCGGTTATCCCGCGCCCACGCCTCATAGCGCGGCCGATCCGGCCCGTCGCCCAGAAGCCGCAGCCGGAACGGGACGCCCCGCTCTTGCAGCGCGCGGGCCACGCGCAGGACGCGCCCCACGCCCTTGCCCTCGTTCAACTCGCCGGCGAAAAGCAACTCGACGGGCATTTGCAGCCGTTTGGCGGCGGCCACCGCGCTGCCCTCGGCCGCTTCGTCATCAGTCAGGCAGGGATTGTCGAAGGAGTGCACATGCGCGGGCTGGCCGGGCCAACGGCCGTTGACGGTCACCACACCCCGGTGACGATTCTCCCGCAGCCAGCGCCGCTGGAGCGCATAGGTGCGCGGCTCGCCGCCGTCCGGCTGCCAGTTCCCGGCATACTTCACCCAGCGGCAGGCGGGCTCCTTCGCCCGACCCAGCAACCACAGCGCCAGCAGGCTGATGTTGGCCGGACAGCGGACATGGACGGCGTCGGCACGGCTCATCTCCTCACGGATGGCCCGCGCGTAGGACGGATAGGCGGTCAGGATGCCCACCTTGTCGCGCAGCGTTTGCCCCCCGGCCGGGGCCACCAGTCGCACCCGGACGTTCCCGGCCGCGTAGGGCAGCGCGCTGGCGGGGGCCGCGTCGGGGTAGCCTACCGCGACATGAACCACCTCATCGAAAAGCGCCGCGAGGTAATCCAGCTCACGCACGGTCGGCCCCCAGCCGACGACGCGGTCGCCGGAGCGAAAATGGGCGGTGTGGGAGACGATGAGCAGACGCATAGTCGTTGATTCCGTCTCAGGGGCGCGATAATTCCGGCCGCGGGGCGAGCAGGCCGCGCAAGATCAGGTCGTACTCGTCGATCCGCTCCGACCACGTGGCGGTCAGAGCCGCCTGCCGCGCCCGTTGTCCCATCTCCCGGCGGCGCGGCTCGTCGCCAAGCAGCGTCAGGATGGCCGCGGCCGTCGCTTCGGGGTCGTCGGGCGGCACGCTGAGACCGGTTTCGCCCTCGCGGATCGCCTCGGTCAGGCCGCAATCGCGGCTGACGATCGCGGGCACGCCGCACAGCGCCGCTTCCTGGACGACGATGCCGAAGCCTTCCACGTCTCCGGCGGCCGTGCGGCGGCTGACGAGGGCGAAAATATCGGCCATGTTGTAGGCCATCGGCAGGTCGTCATCGGGTACTTTCCCGGCGAACACTACCCGGCCGGCCACGCCCAGCTCGTCCGCCAGCGCCGCGAACGACTCCTGCATGGTGGGCAATCCGGCAATGACGTAAGTCAGATCGGGGTGTTCGGTCAGAATGCGCGGCAGCGCGCGAATAACCACATCCTGCGCCTTTCGTTCGCTCACCTGGCCGACCGTCAGCAAAACCGGCCCGTCGCCGACGCCCCACCGGGCGCGCAGGGCGGCCGTGTCCAGACCGGGGCGATAGCGTTCGCCGTCGGCGGCGTTGGGGATGACGACCAGCTGCCGGGGGCGCGCCGCCGCGCGGATCAACCCGGCGGTATATTCGCTCACGGCGACGACGACCGCGGCGCTTTCTATCGCCCGCCGGGTCAGCAGGGTGTAGAGGCGCGAACGGACGAGAAACTCGGAGCCGTGGCCGACCGCCAGCCAGGGTCGCCGCGTGACCGCGCCGATGACCCCGGCGGTCAGCAATGCCCGGTGGCCGGTGGCGACGAGGACGGCCGACGGTCGCGTGCGAACAGCGTCGAAGATGACCCGCATACGGCGTACCGACCCGCCCGACCCGGCTTCCCGTTCCGGCAGGGGAATGATATCGAACAGCTGCCGGCGGTTGAACGCCTCGCGCTCGGCCGCAGAAACGTAGGGCTGCGGCGCGATAACGGTCACCGCCCACTCCCGGCGTGACAGGTGTCGGGCCAGCTGATAGGCATGGTGGCCGATTCCGCCCGGGCCGGGCGGGAACTCGCTGGCCAGCAGCAACAGTTCCGGCGTGTCGTTGTGGTCGATAACCATGCCGCCATCCCCCGATTAGTGATGGGCCGGCAATGATGGCGCGACCCCGGGTTTCGGCTCCGGCTGCGGCTCCGTCTCCGATTCATCCTCAACCGCGGCGTTCATGCGCCACCAAACGAAACCGAGCGCGATGGCCAGGGGAATGACCGCCAGCCGCATGGCGCTGTGGGCCATGATCGACAACGCCCAAACCGCCAGGGCGGCGGTCATTGCCCGGCCCAGTCCTGAGTGGTTCGCCAGATAGCGAGTGGCCAACATCCAAATCAGGACGACGATTGTCAGGATGCCGAACAACCCATGTTCAGCCAACAAGCGTGTATATTCGGTGTGGGCGGCCAGTGAGATGCCTTCGATAGTTGCATGATACTCGGTTGAGCGACCCACGCCGACACCCACCGCCGGATTGTTGCGGAAAACATCCAGGTCGGTCATTGCCGCTTCCAGACGGCCGGTTGTATCCAGACTGCTGAACCGATCCGTGAGAGAGCCGCCTGTAAACTCGTCGAGCAACGGGTAGACGAACACAAGCAGGATCGCCCCGAAGAGGGTGAACAACACCAGAAAGCGACGTCGGGCGCGCGGCGTGCTCATCAGATGGAACCCGAAGGCCGCCAGGGCCAGCGTGAAACTGTAGATGCCCCCGCGCGAGAAAGTGAGCAACCCCTGACCCAGCATGGCCAGCGTGAGGATCAGGATGAAAATGCGCGCCCCCCATGCTCTGGGAATCAGGACAAAGAGCATGACCCCGGTCAGCGCGCCCAGCCCCATCATGTTGGAGACCTGGTTGGGGCCATAGTTGCCGCTGGTCACCCAGTTGGCCGCGCCGAGAAAAATGAGGCTGTCCAGATCTGTGATGGTGTAATATATGGCGAGGAAAGTGATGCCCACGATGGGAGCGATGAGCGCCAGCAACAGGCGTATCGTCGTATGGCGGTTGATCGGCCGCGCCCAGAGATACAACCCCAGGGCCAGCAACGCCGCGTAGCTCGACAGGTTAAAACTGAGGACGTCCCTCAATTCAGCCGGCGAATAATAAAGGATCGCCATCACGGTTGCGGGAACCAGGGTAAGGAACAGGAGGACCGGCCACACGCTGCGCAGTCGCCGGGTCTCCCGGTTGCGGCCCCATTCGACGACCATTGCCACGAAGATCACGGCAACAACCGCGTATTTGGAATATTCCCACAGCAGGTTGGCCCGCGACATTCGCCACAGGACCTCGGCCGCGCTGATATAGACGACCGCGTAGACAACCTGTGAGGTGCGGCCCAGCAGCGCCGCCCGCAACCCGAACAGCAGAGCCAGCAGGGCGTGGGCGGTGCTGACCCAGGGTGAAAGCTCCATCCCGATCGCCAGCGGGAAATGGAGCGACAGGAAAAGGATGACCCTGATGTTGAACGAACGCGCCAGATCGCGCGCCGGGTTGCCGGTCAGCCCGGTCGGTTCTTCGGATTCCCGTGAAAACGATGACAATCTCATGCGGTCAACTCCTCGGTCGCGGCCGGTTCATACTGCGGAATGGCCGGAAACCCGTCCAGCATTGTCCGGCCCATGGCCAGCCGGGCCTTGTTCTGTCGCCAAGTGTCGGGCAGCAGGACGGTCATGATCGCCGCCCTGAGCCAGCGGCCTGCTCCAGCCCGGCTACCGCGCAACGTGCCGATGGTGCGGATGAGCGCCGCCTCACGTGCCTGCGCGGAAGTGAAAAAGCGGTACATCAGATAAGCCTCGGTGGGCGCGAGGAACTGGCGATGCCAGATCGAAGCCCGGCTCGACGACCGCGTGATCACCCGCGCCTTATGACGACGCAGGCCGCCGCGCGGCGCGTGCAGATGGACGACCGACGCCGCCGGGTTAAGGACTAGTGTAGCGCCGGACAGATAGAGACGCATCCCCAGATCGTGGTCAGCCCGCTCCCCTTTCTCATACGCCAGATCGAACAGGCCGGAGCCGAGCAGGGCATCGGTCCTCAATAAGGAGTTGTTCGTCGGGAACACATCGCTGTCGCGGACAAGAGTGAACTCCGGCGGCAACGCGCCCGCGCCCACTTCCTCGGCCACACCGCACGAACCGTCGGCTCCATATTCCGCCAGGAATGCCAGATGGCGGGCGATTAGATCCGGCTGCACTTCGTCGTCGTCATCCAGGAACAGCACCATTTCGCCGCGAACCATCGCCAACCCGGCATTGCGTGACGAGCATTGCCCGGCCACGTCGCGCCATATCACGCGCAGCGGCAGATCAGTGAAACGCGCCGGCCAATTCGTGTCGCGGCCGCTCAATTCGGTCTGGTCGATGACCACGATCTCCAGCGGCCGCACGGTCTGCTCGCGTAACTGCGCCAGCAGGTTGAACAGGTGCGGATAGCGATCCAGCGTTGGGATGAGGATCGATACCGCCGGCGGGCTTTCGCATGCAGCATCCGGCACGGGCGACCCGGCCAGGTGCATCGCCCCGCCCGGAGCGGGGACGCCGGGCTGGTGCGGCCGGCGCAAGGCACGCCATGTCTCCATCAGGCTGCCGCCGCGCCGCCGGCAGGCCCACGCGGCCCACATCCGGCCGTAGCGCAGATGCAGGAAGCGCATCTCATCCTCTGGCGTGAGCGCGGGCGCGGGCAGGGTCGGAATCGCGGGCAGCAGACCGGCCGTATGCCGCATGAGCGCCCCGCCGCGGATCCAGCGGTGGCCCAGTTCCAGCGACGCGCCGGCCAGCGTCTCGAAGTGCGGGTCCGGGCCGCCCAGCCGATCGAGCACGACCGCCCGCGCCAGGCAGGCCCGTAACGACAGCCGCCAGGACGTGGCCACAATCGTCGGGTCAGGATCGCGGTTGAAGCGCCACACGGGATCGACGAAATCGATCGCTCGCGGCAATCCGCCCATCCCCAGCGCCAGCCCGGCGTGCCGGACGTCGCCGGGGATTTCGGTCGCCGCCAGGATGCGGCTCGCATCCGGCGCGCCCAGGGCGGCATCCCAGAACAGGATGTGATCGGCTCCCGGCTCGCGTTCCGCGACGCGCTCCGCCAGCCGGCGCGGATCGCCGCCAACCCGGCAGACATGACCCATTTCCCAGGCCGGCAGCGGGCCGGCCGCGGGATCGATCCAGAACAGGTCAATGCGCATGATGATCTGCCATCTCCCTGTAGAATCGATCAAAAGCCGCGATCTGCCGGGGCAGCGAGAAACAATTTTCGACCCGCGCCCGCCCGGCCGCGCCCATTCGCCGGCGCAGATCGGCATCGGTCGCCAGAACGGCCAGCTTGTCAGCCAGCGCCACAGGGTCGCGCCGGGGGACGATGAAACCGGTGCGGCCGTCCTCCACGTTCTCCGGCAGACCGCCCGCGTCGCTCGCCACCACGGGCAGCTGCATGGCCTGCGCCTCCACCACCGCGTTGCAAAAGCCTTCCGACACCGAGGGTTGCAAGTAGACATCCGCCCACAGCATCTCTTCCAGCACGGCCGCGTGCGGTCGGCCGCCGAGGAAGGCGACCTGATCCTCCAGGCCCATCTCGTATCGGGCAAAGGCCAACGGCTCAAGATAGCGGCCGTCGCCGACGATACGATATTCAAAGGGGATGGCTCTCTCCTTCAGGATTTGCGCGGCCCGCAGGGCATACTCATACCCCTTGACCCATTCCAGGCGGCCGACGCTGAGAATCCGCAGCGGTCGCCCGACTTCGGCCGCCGCGCCGTCCTCCTCGCCTTGCCGGGGCCGGAAGAAACCGGCGTCGATGGCCGGCGGGATAAGCGCGTGGGGTTTGCCGGGCGGGCAACCCCGGCGGAGCGCCTGCACCCACAGCGCGCGGCCGAGCACGTGCACCGTGTCGACGGCCGCCCACAATCCGGCGTAATGGTCAGGGTCTTCCAGGCCGGCATAATTGAGATCGTAGCCGCGGAAGCTCGCACCCAGGCGACAATCGAGCGCATCCTTGAGGTACTCTTTGCCCACCGCCAGCGCCCCGAACTCGTAATGCAGGATGTCCGGCTTCAGGGCAATGATCGCCGCGTCAAGATAGAACAACCCGGCCGTCTTCAGGCCAAATCGGGGCCACAAGGCCCGTAAATAGTTGATGGTCACGCGGGGAGCGCGGAACAGCGTCGCCACGAAGACGGACAACCACAACAACACGACTACCCAGCGCGGCTCATGCCGCCACTGCTCATGTACCCGCCGGCGCAAATCCGGCCGGCCGGCCAGCGCGGCAGACCTTTGCCAATCTTCCGGCACCGCCTGCCCGCAGACGATATGGACATCCCAACCGGCATCGACAAGACCGACGAACTTGTTGACGATAAAGGTCTCCGACAGGCGCGGAAAGCGGGGGACGACCAGTACCAGCCTCATCGCTCAGGCTACACTCCGAAACAGGTCGACAAAGGCGTCGGCCTGGTCGCTGAGGCGGAAATCGCGCAGCACGCGCTGCCGCCCGGCCGCGCCCATCTGCCGCCGCAGGTCGGGCCGTCGCCACAATTCGAGCAGGGCCGCGCTCATCGCCGTCGCGTCGCGGGTGGGCACGACGAACCCTTCGACGCCATCGCTCACCGCTTCGGCCATGCCGCCGGCGTTCGTGGTGACGACCGGCAGCCCACAGGCCATCCCCTCCAGCACGGCGTTGGAGATACCCTCGCTCAGGCTGGACAGCAGGAACGCATCTGCGGCCTGCAACCGCTCCAGGACTCCGGCCGGGGACAAGGCCCCATGCCAAATGACATGATCCCCCAGTTTCATATCGTGAATGGTGTAGAGCAGGCGCTGGTCCTCGTCGCCCCGGCCAATGATCTCGAATTGCACCGGCACGCCGCGGTCGACGAGATCGCACACGGCCGCCAGGGCGTATTCATATCCCTTGCGCCAGATGACGCTGCCGGTCGTGATGACCCGGAACCGGCCGTCATCCGGGCGAGGTCCCTCCGTCGGGCGAAACAGTTCGGGATCGACCGCGGGACGAATGACGACTGATTTCGACCTGTCCAGACCGTATTGCGCCGCCTCCTCCCGAATCGCCTCCGAGACGCAATGAACGGCAGCCGCCTTGCGGAAGGTAGGAGCCAGTCCGTCGCGCAGCCATGCCCGTTGCGGGTTGTGGGGGCTGACGTTGATCTGCGCCCCGCGGCAGCTGATGATCGACGGAGCCTTGTCCATTAACGGGAGATAGAAAATGGCCGTCGCGTTCCACGGAAAATAGATGACATCCCACCGGCGGCCGACGAAGGGCAACAGCCGGCTGAATCGTTCGGTTGCGCTGGTCTCGGACCGGGTCTCCCGCACCAGCCGGAAGGCGCGGCGCGTCTCCGGTAACGAACGGACGGCGGCCGCGACTGTTTCACTCCCCGCGCGCGCCAGCCGGGAGGCGGCCGAGCCGCTCCAGCCGGGCGTCGTCAACACATCGAGATTGGGAACGACACGCCAGGCGGCATCGGGCCGGCCGGGCGTCGCCACCGTCACGTGGACGCCGCGCTCCGTCAGTCCGCGCATCAGGCGGGCGAGGAACGTCTCCGGCGGCCACTTGACCCCGGCGAACAGCACGCGCAACCCGCCTGACCGCGCAGCTGCGGCCATTAGCCCGTCACTCCCCGGCCGTACTGCTCCAGCCACGCCGAGAAGGTCAGCAACATCGAGACGGTATAGCCGCGCTTTTCGGCGTAGGGATCGCGGGCGAAGGCGTCGAGCAGCGTCCTGACATCTCGCGGCGCGACGAACTCGTGCAACACCAATCCGGGGCGCAACAGCCAGCGCTCCAGCCCGGCCCGGCCGGCCGCGCCCAGGAACTGCACCTCCCAGTTGCGTTCGATGACCTTGCGCCGCCGAAGCACGCGCCACCCCTTGCGGACGGCGCGACGCGCCACGTCGGCCGCCGAGTCCTCACCGTTCCGGTAGAGGTCGCGGCCCGTCACCTGCCACGGCACGCGCGCCAAATCAGACGCGTACCGCTTCAGATAGTCGATCTGCAGGCGTCGCCCGGCGACGAAAGACGTCGGTACGGTGCAGAAAAAGTCCACCAGCCGGGCATCGTAGAACGGCAGGCGCGGGAAAGCGGCCGCCTGGAACATGCGCAGGGAAGCCGTCGTCCAGCGCGCGCTCCATTGCTCTGTCTTCAAAATCTTGATGGTAAAGTCGGGGTCAGTGACGGCTCCGGCACGTTCCAGCTCCGCGCTTGTCATGTCGCGCAGGAACTGTTGCGGCGCAACCCGGGAATGAGGGCGGCACAAATGCTCCAGCAGCCAGTCGCTGCCCGTTTTGTGGAACTTCCCGACGGCCACGTCAACCAGTCCACCATCCGGGACAGTCGAGGGATCCACGCCCATGTCATCGAGGAAAACATCGCCCCAATGGGCGGCAATGAGATAGGCGGCATGGGCGGCAATCTCGCCGGACACGGCCGACTGTCGTGCCTGGGTCACATCCTGGAAGCCCTCGGCCGCGGCAATGATGTCGGGCAGGCGGTCGAACAGATAGGGACCTATCGTGAAAGCGTCGAACGCCAGACCGCGCGCGGCGGCCACCTCTTTGGCGATTCGTGTCTCGACGGAGTCATCACTGTAGCCATATGAATAAGCCCACAGCCTGGCGTGGGCCGGGCTATCCGGCGCAATCGTGGCCACGGTCGAGCGCGAATCAAGGCCGCCCGAAATGGGCAGGGCGATCCGCCCGGCGGCCGTCAGGTCGTTCATCACCTCGGCGAAGAGAGCGGCGAAGGCCTCCAGGGTCTCATCATAGGAACGCGAAGTGTCGGGAGTATGGTGCCAATGCCGGTAGCGCTCCCCGGAAAGCAAGCGCCCATCATCGTCGAGGCGGTAATGAGTCGCCGGACGCAGGATGTGAACCCCCTTGAAATGCGTCCGGTCGCCGCCAAAGAAGCCGAACCCGAAGAAGCTGGTCAACCCTTCCCAGTCCAGTTCGGTGCATCCGGCAGCGGCAGCTACCGCCGGGGCGAAGGTACCCACTGCCCGACGGGAGCCGTTCGCCGCCAGATAGGCGTGCAGCGTGGCATGGCGATCGGTCCAAATATGCCACTCATTGGAGGGTTTATGACGGGCGAGAAGCAGGAAATGCCCGCTTAAGGCGGCCGCAGATGCCCTGCCCTCAAGCAGCCCGGTCACGGCGGTCGCAACTCCAGCCGAACGCGCCGCGCCGTACAGTTCACCCGACAGCCAGGCCGTCCAATCCGGCAATTGCAGGATGGACAGGGGCAATCCGCGCCAGCGGTCGCAGGCGGCCGCTTGCCGCAGAAAGGCTGCCCCCTCTCGCTGCCCAGGAAGCCACGGCGCGGCAGACTGCCGGGCGGGCAGGACGGCGTCGTCGGTGCCAAAGGTCAGCAGCCAATCGCCGATCCATGTGTCGGATGCGTCGCCCGGCTGCGCGACGGCCGTTCCTGCCTTCGTTGTCCCTTCTCCAGGCGGGCTGATGTCGCTCATGGCGTTGTGCCTCTCAACCCGGCAAGCAAGGCCGCCGCCTCGCCGTTGTCCGGTTCCAGCTCCAGGACATGCTCGAGGACGGCGACGGCCTCCTCACCACGACCCGTCTCGACCAGAAAACGACCGGACCGCAACCAGAGCGCCGCGTCATCAGGTCGCAGCGCCATTCCCTTTTTATAGGCGGTGGCTGCCAGCGACAAATTCCCATCGGCCGCGGCGGCCGTGGCCAGGCTGACCCAATAGCCAACATCATCCGGCTGTATATTGACTGTCTCCTGGAAGTAATCAACCGCGTCGCCATATCTTCCGTCAGCCAGAGCCATTTCGCCCCGGCTGGCCCAGCCCCGGGCATCGCGGGGCCAACGATCCAGCAGCCGGGCGTACCATTCGTCGGCCGTATCCATGTCGCCGGCGTCCCGATATGTTTGCGCCATCGCCAAAAAGAGGAGCTGCTGATAGGGGTATAATTCCAGACCGCGCGTCAATATCCGGCGGGCCGCCAGCGGCTCGTTCAATTTGAGATATGACCAGCCCAACGACTGGATGACATCAGCCGGCGGCGTTTCCTCAAGGGCGACAACCCGCTCATAGGCCGGAATCGCCTCTTCGAATCGACCCAGAGCGAACAAGGTGTGGCCTGCCTGCTGCCAGGCAGCGGTCAACTCGGGGTCAACCGAGCCGGCCATCTGAAAAGCGGCCAAAGCCTCGGCGCGGTCACCCGCCTGATCGGCCTCATAGCCCCGGTTCAGCCAGTAGATGGCCGACGTTTTGGTCCCGCGACAATCCTCGCGAGCCTTATCGCGCTCCCCCTTGTCCCAATAAAGCCGGCACAATTCGAACTGCGACAGAAAAGCAGACGGAGAGCCGGTCAATCCCTGAACAAACCAGGCTTCGGCCGTGGTCGTTTGACCCGCCCGCCAGGCGATCTCGCCCATGGCTCGCGCCTGAAAGCCCGAAACAGGCACACCCGTGGGCAGCATGTTGGCCGTATCAACCGTCGACACTGCCTGTCCTGCCGCGGCCCGCATGGCCTCTTTCAATAACACCGGGTTTGTGACGACATAAGTCAATCCTGACCCCAGCGACAGAATGCGCAACACCAAAACAAGAAACCCAAACACCAGAGCCAGGATCGGCCAACTTCCGAGCCGCGACGATATCGCCGGCGTTGCCCCGGCGGCATCGGCATTGCCGGTTTGTTTCAGTGTGTGGGATTCGCCCCGACTCATCGGTTCAAGCCTCGCTCGCTCTATCGTTCTCGCGGGAAAAGACGGCCGCCTATAGACCCTGGGTATCGAGTGTCGCCAGATCGGCAATGAACTCCGATTCTTGCGGGCATGCCAGCACATGGCACCGCCCGCGGCCGGCCAGCACGGCCGGATCAGAGATGATTTCCTTCGTGCGCAGGTAGATCACCTGATACCCGAAAGGCGCCAGTTGTTCCAGCAACGTCCGGGCCGTATCCACCACGGTGAGATCGCCCCAGCTATGCAGCTCCATGAAGACCAGCGGCCGCGCCTCGCGCAGCGTCGCCGTCAGACCGGCCAACACGCGCAACTCAGCCCCCTCGACGTCGATCTTGATGAGGTCCGGCGTGCAGCCGGCATCCCGGGAAAAATCATCGATGGCCAGCGTGGCCTTGCGAAGCGGCTCGTGATGAGCCAGGTAGCCGGGGATAATTGACGCACTGCCGGAAGCCGCGTCCCCGTAAAAATCGATCGCCATGCCGGATCGCTCGGCTATCAGCGCGTTGACCACGGTTATCACCGTCGCGAGACCGTTCAGGGCGACGTTGTCGCGGATCAAATGGCAGGCCGCTTCCGAGGCCTCGAATGCAAATATCCGCCCATCGGCATCCAGCCCGCTCTTGCCCATGACCAGCGAAGTCAGACCGACATTCGCGCCGATATCGAAAACACAACGCTTGCCGCGGGCCAATTGACTGAGGACGTAATAATCCCGGTCGCTGCCGTTGGGCCGCGCCTCGCTGCGCAGGGTATATGTCACCCCACACAGGTCTACCCGGGCCGTCGGCCGGAGAACCCGATTCAGCGATCGGGCCACGTTGCGCCACTCATTCTCTGTGCGGGGTGTATCGGCCTTGGTCATGTATTGCTCCAACCTTCATTGTATCAGGGTAATGCCGCTATTGTTCAGGCGATCTGGAATCGACCCGACGGTTCAAAATGTCTCTCCGACCACAACACCAGGCTCAACAGTGTCCACAAGCTGCGACTGTTGTCGGCGCGCCCGGCCTGATGGTCACCGAGCAACCGCTCGACGGCCGACCGCTCGATGGGCATGCCGAGCAATTCCTGTCGCGGGACCGCCACATCGCGGAACAGCTCGCCCAGCGGCCCGCGCAACCAATCAACCATGGGCACTTCGAACCCGCGTTTGGCCGTGGTCTGGTGGGCGACGTGGCGCGCCAGCGATCGCCGCAGCGGCAGCTTGCCCGTGCCCGTCCGCAGATCGAGGCAAGAGCGCCAATCGACGCGGGTGGCCACGGCGATAACCTCGCGGTCGAGCAGCGGCACGCGAACTTCCAGCGAATTGTACATGCTCGCACGGTCAACCTTCAGCAAGACCATCGTCAGGTGGCCGACAAACTCGTTCCAGCGTAACCAGTATGCCGTCTCATCCGGCTGCCAGCCGTCGTAATCAAACAGGCCGAAACCCGCCGGCCACGGCGGAAGGGTGGGAAAAAGTTCGTCCAGCATGCCGGGCGTATAGCGCATATGCTTCTGGCGGTACCAGTCGCCGATGGACGGCCAGCGCAAATTCTCGTGGCCGTTACCCAGACCGGTGAAACGTCGCGTGACCCAGCGAGCGGAGCGTTGCCAGTGGGGACGGCGAAAGTCGGCCGCGGCGTCCAGCACCGACCCGAACCGCTGTGGGTAGCCCCAAAACAGCTCGTCGCCGCCGTCGCCGGAGAGCATGACCGTCATGTCGCGGCGGGCCAACCCGGAGACCAGCAATGTCGGGAAGATGGAATAATCGGCGAAAGGCTCGCTGACGGCGGCCACGACATCATCCAGCCGTTCGAGCACCCGATCGGGAGTGAACTGTTCGAGGATATGGATCGCGCCTGTTTGTTTGGCAAAGGCGGCGGCGTCGGCCGATTCATCCACGGCGCTGCCGGCGCTGCCGATGGTATAAGCTCGCACCGGCCGTCCGGCGGCGGCCGTCATCATGGCCACGACCAGCGGCGAATCGACCCCGCCGGACAGAAACGCGCCCAACGGCACATCGCTGATCATCTGGCGACGCACGGCGGCGCTGACGGCGGCGTCGACGGCCTCGTATGCCGCCTCGCCGCGCAAGTCGGGCGTTACCTGCATCGGGAACTCATAATAAATCCCGCGACTTGCCTGTCCGTCACCGTTCACGCGAAGCCACGTCCCCGGCTCCAGCATGAAGGTTCTCTCCAGGATGGCGTAGGGCGCGGGGATGTACCCCAGGCGCAGGTAGAGGGCCAGGCCTTCGGCCGACACGGGCAGACCCTCGCGCCAGGGGTGGGCCAGGATTTGGTCGTATTGCGAGGCGAAGAATATCCCCCGATCGTCCAGCATGTAGTAGAGCGGCTTGATGCCGGCATGGTCGCGGGCCAGCAGCAGGCTACGCTCCTGCCGGTCGTAAAAGCCGAGGGCGAACATGCCGTTAAAACGGTCGAGAGCTGTTGTTCCCCAGCGAACCAGAGCGTGCAGCACAACCTCAGTGTCGCCGGTCGATCGGAATCGAACCCCCAGACTCTCCAGCTCACGTCGCAATTCGCCGAAATTGTAGATCTCGCCGTTGAACACCAGTGCGAAGCGGCCGTCGGGGGTCAGCATGGGCTGGTGGCCGGCCGGCGACAGGTCGAGGATGGCCAGGCGGCGGAATGCCAGCCAGGCGCGCCCGCCGTCGCGCCACACCCCGGCGTCGTCAGGCCCACGCCGAGCCATCAGTTCGCCCAGCCGGGCGATGACCGCGTCGTCGCGCGCCGGAGCGTCGTGGAATTGCAATTCGCCGCAGATGCCGCACATAGTTCCCTCTGGCCTACTTCTCGCCGCCAACCGGCTTGTGGGCAACCACCATCAACATGTGCCCGTCACGATTGCCGAACAGCCCGGAAAGCGCGCGACGCCACGCGCGCCCAAAGCGCCGGTCATAGAGCCAGCGGTAGGCGGAGCTCTCTTCCAGCAACATGCGGTGGAAATATAGCGGGTGGGTGGCGTCGATGACGAATCCCGCTCGCTCGATCAAGGTCGTGAACTCGTCGGCCGTGAAGCCGTACTGGAAAAAAGGCGGCGTGGGCGGGGCAGCTTCGTACCGGCCGAGGCGAGCGCGAGTGCGCCGCGTAGGCCCCAGGAAAGGCACGGAGATGATCGCCTTGCCGCCGGGCATGACAACCCGACAGGCCTCAGCCAGGAAGGGTTCGGGGCCGTCTTGCCGGTGCTCCACAACGCCGAATGAGAGATAGGAAGCATAGGTGTCGTCCGGGCAATCAATCGCCAACGCGTCGCCATAACGCACCGGCAACTCGGGGCAAACGGCGTTGACCCGCTCGACCAGGTCGCGGGCATATTCGATCCCCTCGACGTCCAGCCCCGCGCCACGCAAGGCCGCCACCCAGTACCCCGCGCCACATCCAGCCTCCAGATGGCGGCCGCGCGCGGGCATCGCGGCCAGCAAAATGCGCCCCATTTCGTCGCCGGTCAGGTCAGCGGCGAAGGCATTGCTGAAATAGGCCGGCGTCACCTTTTCGCGCCAGTAATTATCCCAGAAAGCTTCGTCGGCCTGCTCGGCGTGCCAGCGCATCCGCCCGGCCTCGACGTAACGACGGTGTGAGAGCCAATAGAAATCAGACATGTTCACCTGCCGCGTCGCCGTTGTGATGGACAGTCCAGCTGCCCACGGGCGACACCACGCCGGGAAAATCGACATCCGTCTCGCGCGCGCCGCCCAGATTCAGCCGCAGGCGAATATCCCCCTTGCTGAGCCAGCGCAGGCGATGGATACCGACGACGACCTCGAAGAAATATTGTCCCGCCGGGAGCAATCCGCCGGGGAGTTGAAAGACTGATTCATAGGGGCCGGGGGCGCGCTCGCCCAGACCGTAGGTCAACATGTCGTAGGTGCGAAACAGGGCGATTCCGTCCCCGGCGACGACGTTGAAGCCCAGCAACAGATTGCGCACCGGTTCCAGTATGTCGTAGTGAACATGCACCTCAAACGGCCGCCCGCTATCGAGGTACTCACCGGCCGGAATGTCGTCCTGGGTGACGGTCAGACGATTCATGCGCACCTGTTGCCCCAGTTCCACCGGCTCCAGGGTCGTGGCGGCCAGGGCGTCGTTCAAATAGCGGCCGACGATGGCCGACGGAGCGCCTTCGGCCGTCAGACGGCCTTTCTGCATCAAAATGGCCCGATTGCACAGCCTCTGGATGACCTGCATGTTGTGGCTGACCAGCAACACGGTGCGGCCGACGCGCGTCACGCCTTCCATCTTGTTGAGGCACTTCTCCTGGAACGCCGCGTCGCCGACGGCCAGCACCTCGTCGACCAGCAGGATGTCGGATTGCAGATGGGCCGACACGGCAAACGCCAGACGCATGCGCATACCGCTGCTATAGCGCTTCACCGGTGTGTCGATGAACTTCTCAACCTCGGCGAAGGCCACGATCTCGTCGAACTTGCGGTCGACCTCACCCTTGCGCATGCCGAGGATCGTCCCGTTCAGATAGACGTTTTCGCGGCCGGTGAGTTCGGGGTGGAAGCCGGTTCCGACCTCCAGCAGGCTGGAGACACGGCCGTTCAGGATGACCCGCCCCGCGGACGGCGGCGTGATGCGCGACAGAATCTTCAGCAGGGTGCTCTTGCCCGCGCCGTTGCGGCCGATGATGCCGACGACCTCGCCCCGGTCGATGGTGAACGAGACATCGCGCAGCGCCCAGATGACGTCGGCGGCCTCGCCCTCGTCCACCGCGCTCAGGCGGCGCAGCCGGCGGAAATTGTTCACCGGCGAGGCCAACCAGGCCCCGGCCGACTTCAGCAGCGTGTCGTGGCGGGCTTCCTGCACGCCGATATGATATTGCTTGCCGAGGCCCACGACGATAATCGCCTTTTCCGCCCCTTGTCCGTTACTGCTCGCGTTCATGTGGTTCGTTTTGCAGGCGGCGCTGCTCGCCTAGGCGACATCGGCAAATGTCGCTTCCATGCGCCGAAAATAGAAAAGGCCGGTCACAAACATGACCGCGGCCGAGAATGTGCCGATGAGGATCATGTCCCACGGCATGGGGCCGGTGTCCAACAGCGCCGAGCGAAAACCCTCGATGACGCCGACCATGGGGTAAAGGCCGAACAGGATGCGCCCGATCTCGCCAAACCGCTCGGCGATGAGCGTGCCGGACCAGACGACCGGCGCGGCATACATCAAAATCTGGGTCAGAAAGGGCATGGCGTGCTTCACGTCGCGATATTTCACCGACATGGCCGCGAACCACAGCCCCATCCCGGCCGCCGTCAGCATCATCAGGGCGACCAGCAGCGGCAAAAAGATCATCCGCGCTGTCGGCATGATGCGAAACCAGGCCATCAATACAAAAACGATGACGAACGAGATGGCAAAGTCCACCAGTTTGGAGAAAACCGGCGTCATGGGAAAGACCAATCGCGGGAAGTAGATCTTGGTCAGCATCTCGGTGTTGTTGACCAGGCTCAGCGCCGAGGCCGACAGCGCCGTGGAAAAATAGAGCCACGGGACGAGGGCCACATAACTGAAGATGGCGTAGGGCACGCCGTCGCTGTCCACCTGTGCCAGGTTGCCGAAGATGATGGTGAAGATGACCATGCTCAGCACCGGCCGCAGGATGGCCCAGCCGAACCCCAACACTGTCTGCTTGTAGAGAACCTTGATGTCGCGGTCGACCAGGAAACGGAAGAGGTCGCGATAATCGCGCAACTCTCGCCAGTCGATCACCTGCCAGCCGCGAACCGGCTCGATCACAATTTGTTCTGACTTCATGTGCCTACTATCCCGGACAAAATCCCCCTCGTCGACCATCCGGCTGGTTTGCGCGCCGGCCGGATTGGGCAGGCAGCACAAGCCGCCTCATTCGCCCATACCAACTTATCATATCACCAACAAATCAGGATAAACGCATTGTGAATCCCCGGTGAACATTGCGTAAAACAATCCGGACTACCCACTACCCGACCCCGGGAAACAAAAACACCCTCCCGTGGTCGAGAGGGTGTTAGTTTGAACCAAATGGTGAACTAATTCAAATATTGCCGCAGATGTCCGGCGAAGTTGGGGTGGCGCAGCTTGCGGAGCGCTTCCTTCTCCAGCTGGCGGATGCGTTCGCGGGAAAGGCCGAACATTTCGCCGACCTCTTTCAGGGTGCGCGACTCGCCGTCCTGCAGGCCATAGCGCAACCGCAGAATACGCGCCTCGCGCGGGGTCAGCTGGTCGAGGATGTCGCCGATCTCCTCGGTCAACATCGTCTGGGCCACCGTCTCGGCCGGGGCCGGGGCTTCGATATCCTCGATGAAATCGCCCAGCTCCGCGTCGGACTCGTCGCCGACAGGCCGCTCCAGGTGGACAGGCTGGCGGCTGGTGCGCAACATCCAGCGCACGCGATCCGCGGGCAGCTCCATACTTTCGGCGATCTCTTCGGGCGTCGGCTGCCGGCCGTATTCCTGCTCAAGTTCCTGGGCCACCTGATAGAGCTTGCTGATGCGCCCGCCCAGATGGGCCGGGATGCGGATGGTTCGGCCATGGTTGGCCAGCGCCCGCGTGACTGCCTGGCGAATCCACCATGTGGCGTAGGTGCTGAAGCGGTTGCCGCGACGGTAATCGTATTTCTCGACCGCCTTCATCAGGCCGACGTTGCCTTCCTGGATCAGATCGAGGAATTGCAGCCCGCGGCCGCGATACTTTTTGGCGATGCTGACCACCAGGCGGGTGTTGGCGCGGATGAGATGGGCGCGGGCGGCGTCGCCGACCTCGCGCTGGCGCTCCAGCAGGTCCCGCTCATCCAGGTCCTTGTATTGCCCGGCCTCCAGCAGTTCCACCGCGGCGCGCCCGGTTTCGATCTCCATGGCCAGATGCACCTCTTCCTCGGCCGAGAGCAACGATTGCTGGCCCATCTCGCGGAAATAGAGGCCGACCGAGTCGTCGATCGGCACGTTGCTGAGGTCAAAGAGCGGCGCGTCATGCGACTTGACGCGCGCAGGACGGATGACACGTTCCTCTTCCAGCAACTCAGCCACGATCATTTCATCGTCAGCCTCATCGCCTTCAGCCGAAAGAGCCGCTGTCACGATTTCTTCCTCGTTCTCATAAATCGCGAGTCCGAGTGTCTGGGCTTCCTCAAGCAACGTCTCCAGCAAGGTAATATTATTTTCGATCTCCGGCAAGGCTTCCAGAATCTGATCGTAAGTTAGATATCGTTGCTCGATGCCGTCGTTGATCAAGGCATTGAGGATTTCCATTTCATCGGACAGTGGATCAGTCAAATCACTCATGGGTCAATAATTCCTTGTGGTCTCCCTCACGAGCCTGACAGGCCGGCAGATAATTATTGGTTGGGTAGATACCTCAACGACCTGTCGGGTCTGTCTTTGGGCCAAATCATGTGCAAAACGAAGCTGAGACTCGGGCAGACAGCGATGATGATTAATTAAAAAGAATAATATGTCTCAGCGGCAACCACGGATTGGTTATCGTTCCACACCCCTCTTCCATATTAAGAAGATCAGCGGATCAAAAGTGCAGTCTAGCATAAGCCGATAACAAAAGTCAATAGGCTAGATCGGGCGGTTTTGAGTAATTTTACTCCATCGTGTTATCACTGAACCTTATCTATTACCCAGATGCAAAATGTCGCCAATTTGTACCTCATTTTGTCGTTTGCTTAACTTCTTTTAAGGGTTTCATTTGCTATAATTTCATCCGATGATGGGCGAGCAGGCTGCCCATCCAAGTAATCGGACCAATTGTCCAACAACCATCGTGGAGGAAAGAATGAAGAGATATCGTCGACACATCCTGTTCATGGCATTGGCACTCCTGACCATCGCCCTCGTCGCCTGCGGCGGTGGCGATAAAGAGGAAAGCGCTGAAGTCACGATCGCGCCGATCGCGACCGTGCCGCAAGAAGAAGCCAAAGCGACCGAACCCCCCGCCCCGACCGTGGAACCCACCGCCGCCGGCCCGGCTGCCGAATCTTCATTTCAGGACGCTATCAAGGCCACAGTTCAAATTGAGGCCCAGGGTAGCTTCATGGATCCCGAATTCGGAATGCAGTTGAACACCGCAGGTCGCGGTTCCGGTTTCATCATCGACCCGTCCGGCATCGCCGTCACCAACAACCACGTAGTCACCGGCGCGGCCTTTCTGCAGGTTTACGTTCAGGGCCAGGACCGCCCGCTCAACGCCAAGATTCTGGGCGTCTCCGAGTGCAACGATCTGGCCGTCATCGACATTGAGGGCGACGGCTTCCCGTTCCTCGCGTGGAGCGATGTGCCCACCAAGCTCGGCACCGAGGTATACGCGCTGGGCTACCCGCTGGGCGACCCGGAGCCGACCCTCACCCGCGGCGTCATCTCCAAGGAACAGGCCGGCGGCGAGACAAGCTGGGCGTCGGTCAATAATGTGTTGGAACACGATGCGACCATCAACCCCGGCAACTCCGGCGGCCCGCTCGTCTCCGCCGACGGCAAGGTCGTCGGTGTCAATTACGCCGGCGCGTCGGATGTCAATCAATACTTCTCGATCAGTGCCAAAGACGCCAGGGGTATCGTCGAGAAATTGCGCGCGGGAACTGACCTCGACTCCATCGGCATTAACGGCGAAGCGGTCATCACCGGCGACGGCGACACCGGCATCTGGGTCGCTTCCGTGGAATCCGGCTCCCCGGCCGACAAGGTCGGCGTAGAACCGGGTGATATCATCACCAAGCTGGAAGGGCTTGTTCTGTCGGTCGACGGGACGATGGCCGATTACTGCGACATCCTGCGCAGCCGCAACCTCACCGACCCGATGAACATCCAGGTGCTGCGCTTTGCCACCTCGGAGATCCTGGAAGGGCAACTGAACGGCCCCGAACTGGAGCAGTCCTTCTCCTTCGCCCAGGCGGTTGAGGTTGCGCCCGAAGAGGGAGCTACCAGCGGCGACACCGGCGGCGGCGCGACTTATACCGAGTTTGTGGGCATCACTGACGACGCCGGAGCGGTCTACGTCGAAGTCCCCGCGGAGTGGAGCGAAGTTGATGGTTCCAACTGGCTGGGAGATGACGGCAGCGTATTGGGAAGCGAGCTGATGGCTGCCCCCGATCTGGATGGCTTCAGCAATACATACACTACGCCAGGCGTGCAGATCATCGCCTCATCCGGGCTGGCGCAACAGGACCAGGCCTCGCTGGTCGATTTCTTCGACTTCAGCACCGACTGCACCCTGGACGGTCGCTACGATTATGATGACTCTGTCTATACCGGTGTCTACGATCTGTATACCGACTGCGCCGGCGAGGGAAGTGTCATCATCGTGCTCGGCGCAGAGCCGGCTGACCGTTCCTATTCGATGATCGTGCTGGTGCAAGCCGTCACAGATGCCGATCTGGACGCGCTGGATCAAATCCTGAGCACGTTCAGCGTCGTGGGCACGTTGCCCGGCTAAGCAATTAGCCCGGCCGCAGCGGAAATGAAACACCGCTGCGGCCGGGTTCGTCTTGCCTTAAGGGCCTGTCGCGAATACCGGCGCTGTGATCGACTGATCATCGTAGATGAGTTCATCCATACAGAGTCGGCCACCGCTGGTTCCCTTCTTGACCAAAATGCCGAAGTCGGCCCGGTTCGGCTGTGGGAAAACACCCAGATTCACCGATTGCTCGTATCCCTGATTGCCGTTGACGCGAAACCCCACCTTGTTCTGGCCGGCATCCCACGTTGTGTCAACCCGGAAGAAGCTGTTCGCCGGGACGGGAACCCACGGCATCTCCGCCCCTCCCACCGGCTGGTAACGCATGCTGAGGGTGTTATTGATCATGCCGATCTGCAGCGCCGCCACAGCCACCGGCGCTTCCACCCGGTTATCGGCGTACTGCTGCACCAGGGTGAGGATCGAGCCATTCTTGACATTGAGATCCTTCAGATTGAGGTACAGCCGGGAGTATAGTTTCGGGGTTGACCCCCAGTTGGGACCCAGTCCGGCGACGAAGCGCATGCCGGTTGGGGTGGCGGGCAGCAGCAGACCCGCGCCGTCGACGCCGCAGCTTTGTTCAAGTGTGGCGCCCTTCACTTTCGCCGTAGTGATGTAGTTAAGTCGGGCGGCATCCGTGATCTGCGCCGAAAAACGGTCGCGGTTCAGCGCGTCACAATTGAACCGATCGGCGAATAGATAGTTGCTATCCGGCGCGGCCGGCTCCTGCGGGAAGTTGCCCGCCAGAAAACGATCCATCACGTTGCGCGTGATACGGTCCACAGCCGATTGTTGCAGCCCCAAGACCCAACCGGTGGTGCCGGCCGAGAAGACCGCTCCGCCGGATGGCGTCGTGTAAAGGCCCATCATCGCCAGGCCATTGAGTTTGCGTTGCTTGCCGGCAACCGGCGTCAGGCCCAGGATGGTGAAATTGCCGGGCGTGCCGGTGCCGGCGATGGGGCCGAGGATAGTCGATCCGTCGGTCGCACAGTTGAAGGCCAGCCCGTCCGACTCCTTGTCGTGGATCGAGTCGTCCCTGCCCGCTCCTTTGCCGAACAGTTCGTTTTCCTTCAACCCCGTCCCCTGGAACAGCCAGTGGTCGGCGTTAATGACGTAATATCCGTCGCCGTTGCCACCGGGGTAGCCGCCGTAGGGCCAGTGCAGGCCGGTGATGGTGAATGAACTGTCGAAGATTGGCCGGTCCCAGTTGACATCTGTGGACAGCTCGGCGCTCTTCTCCGGGTCATTGCGCCACGACTTGTAACCGACCATGGTACGGCCGTTATCCTCGAAGCGTACCTGCCACCACATGGTATTGCCGCTCAGGTTCATGAACCGGCCGCCGTTGTAGATGTACGACTTCACCCGTTGGCGCATGTCGTAGGTCCAGTATTCGCTGTGGCCGGCGATGATGACCAGGTCATATCCGTCCAACAGGTTGGGCACAAACTCCAGGTCGTAGGTCGCGGCGTAGTCCATCTTGTAACCGGCTTTCTCGGCCCACGTGACGAATTTGCCTTCCCAGCGATCGAGGAAGCCGACTCCGTACATATAGGGTCGATTGAAGCTGACCCGTTCGGACTTTTCGGCCAAACCAAAGCCGTAGAGCGAGCCGCCGCCGAAGTCATTGTAGGCCTGGTAGGTGTTGATCGAGGTCAGAAAGAGGATGCGCGCCTCCGGTTTGGGGGCGCGGACGAAGAACAACGTTTTCATCGCGCTGCCGCCGGAGCGCGGGATGTCGACGGTGTAGATGCCGCTCGGCCAGTTGTTCGGCACCCTGAACCCAGCCGCCACCGGCCAGTTGCACCCCCGGGCATAGCCACCGGAACAGCCATAGTTAGCCGTGCTAACGTTTGGGATCGTCCCCATAAGTTCGCGAGTCGCCCCTTCGCGATAGATCGACAGGGTGTACTTGGCGCTGTAACCATTGGAGATGTGAAAATCGAGGCTTTCGCCCGGCACGACGGAAACCTTCGACGGATACCCGCCGGACGAACTGTTTTCAGCGCCGGCAGCCGACAGATCGACACCACTGTTATTGTCCATCTCCAAGACGGCCGCGGGATCCCCGGACGCGGCATCGGGACGGCAGCCCCCGGCGATCAGAAGCACAAACAGAATGGCCGACCACCACAGACGTTTACGATATATGAGCGATTTAAGCGTGACCACGACATGCCTCCCTGTGGCCTAACACTGGCAGCAACCTGTCACCGGGATTTCGCTTCCGGCACCGGTTGCCTTGCAACTGGACCTTACCGCATAACCACCTGACTACCTGGAACAGGTCGTCAACGGCGGGCATGGCAACCCGCCACGAACCAATTCCTTCGCATGCGAAGCGAAGATTGCGTCAATACTTACCCGCTAAACTTAATGATGAGGAGCAGGCTCACATCCCCTGAAAAATTATCCTGCTCGACTGGCTATATTTTTCATTCTAATCCTTTCGGAAGGAGGTGTCAATGGGAATTGAACGCCGGTGGACGGGGCAGATCTGTGTGGCGGAGCCTGCCCATCCCACATTGCCTTCCCCGCCCCAATCCGCTAAAATCCTCCTCAGCTTGTGACGCACTTCACAAAAATCGTTGCGCGTCCAGTGGACAATTCGCGACAGGTACGATACGATCGGCGAGCCTGACAGATCGGCGATTTGTCGGGCCTACCAATTACCAGGGAAAACGAACCAAGTGGATCAAACCGAACAATTTTTGAAGGCCCTGACCGAGGCCCACGGCGTACCCGGCTACGAGACCGAAGTCCGCGCCGTGCTGCGCGACTACATGGCCCCGCTGGGCGAACTGTCCCGGGACAAGCTCGGCAGTCTCATCTGCCGGCGCGCCGGCGACGGCCCGCGGGTCATGCTGGCCGGCCACATGGACGAGATCGGCCTCATCGTCACCCACATCGACGACAACGGCTTTCTCAAGTTCCTGCAACTCGGCGGCTGGTGGGATCAGACCATCCTCTCGCAGCGGGTCATCGTCAAGACCCATCGGGGCGACGTCGTCGGCGTCGTGGGGGCCAAGCCGCCCCATCTCATCTCGGCCGAGGAACGCTCCAAAATGGTCGAGAAGAAAGACATGTACATCGACATCGGCTCCACCAGCAAGGAGGAGACCGAGGCCGCCGGCGTGCGCGTGGGCGACCCCGTGGTGCCCGACAGCCGGTTCGCCGTCATGGCCAACGGCAAGACCTACCTGTCCAAGGCGTTCGACAACCGCGTCGGCTGCGCCGTGGTCATCGACGTGCTGCGCCACTTCGCCGCCGCGGGGGGGAACCCCAACGACCTCTACGGCGTGCAGACCGTCATGGAAGAGGTCGGGTTGCGCGGGGCCACCACCAGCGGCCGCGCCGTCGACCCCGACGTGGCCATCATCATCGAGTCCGACATCGCCGGCGACGTGCCCGGCATCCGGAAAGAGCAGTCCAGCACCCGGCTGGGCGGCGGCCCGGCCCTGTCCGTCTTCGACGCGCGCATGATTCCCAACACAAAATTGCGCGATCTGGTCATCGACACGGCCGCCGCGCTCGACATCCCGCTGCAGCTCTCCAACATGCCCGGCGGGGCCACCGACGGCGGGGCCATCCACATGAACAAGATCGGCGTGCCGACGGTCGTCGTCGGCGTGCCGTCGCGCCACATCCACAGCCACGGCTCCATTATTCATCGTGACGATTACGACAACACGGTAAAATTGGTGGCGGCGCTGGTGGCCAAACTCGACGCGGTCACCGTGGCCGGTCTGACCGAATAAGCGCGATCATTCATTTATAATGAAACCTGTGCACAAGCGCCCGGGAGAAAGGGAGAGAGGGAGAAAGGGAGAGGCCTCGACGAGAGGGTTTCGCCCTTGCTCCGTCGCGCTCCGGCTCCCCCGCCTGTGCCCCAATTACGAACACAAATCACTGACACTCTAGGAGGTCGATTGCATGGCATCACATGCCCCAACCCTTGCCCCGGATTTTCAGCGTATCGCTGATTCATTGCTGGATCAGATCAAGTCATTTGACCACCTGGTCACGCCGCGCAGCGTCGGCACCGTCTCGGCCGTCTATGACGGTGTCGCCCTGGCCACCGGTCTGGCGGACGTGGCCGCCAACGAGCTGGTCGAGTTCTGCTCCGGCGTGGCCGGCATCGCCCTCGACCTGCAAGCCGACAGCGTCGGTATCGTCGTCATGGGCGACTACACCTCCATCGAGGTCGGCGACGAAGTGCGCGCCACCGGCAACATCGCATCCATCCCCGTTGGCGAGGCGATGATCGGCCGCGTCGTTGACCCGCTGGGCAACCCGGTGGACGGCAAAGGCCCCATCAACACCAGCAAGCGCCGCCCGCTGCAGCGCACCGCCCCCGGCGTCATCGAGCGCAAGGGCGTGGACACGCCGGTGCAGACGGGCATCCTCTCCATCGACTCCATGTTCGCCATCGGCCGCGGCCAGCGCGAGCTGATCATCGGCGACCGCCAGACGGGCAAGACGGCCATCGCCCTCGACACCATCATCAACCAGAAGGGGCAGAACATGATCTGCATCTACGTCGCCGTCGGCCAGCGTGCCGGTCAGGTGGCGCAGGTCGTGGCCACGCTGGAGAAGTACGGCGCGATGGACTATACCACCGTCGTCATGGCCAGCGCCGCCGACCCCGCCCCGCTGCAATACTTCGCCCCCTACTCCGGTTGCGCCATCGGCGAGGAGTTCATGGAGCAGGGCATGGACGCCCTGGTGGTCTACGACGACCTCTCCAAACACGCCTGGGCCTACCGCCAGATGTCGCTCATCCTGCGCCGCCCGCCCGGCCGCGAGGCCTACCCCGGCGACATCTTCTCGCTGCACAGCACCCTGCTGGAGCGCGCCGTCCGCCTGCGCGATGAGTACGTCATCGTCGAGAAGGGCACCGAGGTGACGGCCGATACAAAGGGCGTCGACGGCAATCGCTACTTCGGCAACCTGGTCGATGAAGAGCTTCATAAGGCGTACGCGGCCCTGGGCGAGGGCGCGAAAGACAAATACGAGGCCAAGAAGGTCCCCGGCACCGGCGGCTCGCTGACCGCCCTGCCCATCATCGAGACCCTGCTCGGCGACGTGTCGGCCTACATCCCGACCAACGTCATCTCCATCACCGACGGCCAGCTCTTCCTGGAGACCGACCTGTTCAACGCCGGACAGCGCCCGGCCATCAGCGCCGGTCTGTCGGTGTCGCGCGTGGGTTCGGCCGCCCAGACCCGCGCCATGAGCAAGTCCTCCGGCACGCTGAAGGGCGACCTGTCGCAGTTCCGCGAGCTGGCCGCCTTCGCCCAGTTCGGCTCCGACCTGGACCCGGCCACCCAGCGCCAGCTGGCCCGCGGCGAGCGCCAGATGGAGCTGCTGAAGCAGCCGCAGTACCAGCCCATCCGCCTGGATCATGAGGTGTTCATGATGTACGCCGGCACGCGCGGCCTGCTGGACAACGTGGATGTGAAACAGGTGCAGCGCTGGAAGGCCGAGATGACCCGCTTCATGGACACGACCTACCCCGAAGTTGGCCGCACCATTCTGGAGACCGGCGGCTGGAACGACAAGATCGAGGAGTCAGTGAAGCAGGGCCTTATCGACTTCAATAACACCTGGAGCAACTAATTAATAACGAATGACGAGCGACGAATGACGAATGAAGAACCGTTCTGAATTCGTCATTCGTAATTCATAATTCGTAATTTGAATCATGGCTACCGAACGCGAACTCAACAAACGCATCAAAAGCGTCAAGAACATCTCCCAGGTGACGAGCGCGCTGGCGGCCGTGTCGGCCTCGAAAGCCAGCCGCGCCCAGCGCCAGGCCGAGGCCACCCGCCACTACGCCCGCAAGGCGTTCGAGATCATCCAGAACCTCGCCGCCCAACCCGGCGCGTCGGCCGCCACCCACCCGCTGATGATGGCCCGCCCCGAAGTGCGCACCATCGGCCTCATCCTGATGACCAGCGACCGCGGTCTGGCCGGGTCCTACAACATGAACATGATCGCCCTGGCCGATCGCTTCCTGACCGCCGCCGGCAAGCCGGCGCGGGTCATCACCGTCGGCCGCAAGGGACGCGACGCGATGGTGCGGCGCGGCCGCAACGTCGTCGCCACCTTCGATCGCATCCCCGACCCGCCGTCGTTCCTCGACATCACCGCCATCGCCCGCGTGGCCATCGACGGCATGATGAACGAGGACGTCGATCAGGTATTCATCGGCTACAGCGAGTTCGTCAATCTGGTGACGCGCCAGCCGGTCATCCGCCAGCTGCTGCCCCTGCGCCCGGCCAACGCCGACGAGATCCCCGGCGCGGAGTACGTCAGCGGCGTCGACGTGGTCAAGGCGTCGCAGCAATCTTATACCTACGAGCCGAACGCCGAAGTCCTGCTGGACGACATCGTCCCGCGCTTCACCCGGCTGCAAGTCTACCAATCCTTGCTGGAAGCATTTGCCAGCGAGCACAGCGCCCGCATGGTGGCCATGAACAACGCCACCGACAACGCTGCCGAGCTGGTGGACATTCTGACCCTGGAGCGCAACAAGGCGCGCCAGGCAAGCATCACGAGCGAAATACTCGACATCGTCGGCGGCGCCGAAGCGCTGAAGAATATGTAAGAAGGGGCGGTTGTCAGTAATCAGTATTCAGTAACCAGTATTCAGTAATCAGTATTCAGTAACCAGTAACTTGACCCACTGACCCACTGACCCACTGACCCACTGACCTACTGACCTACTGACAAACCGGCCTACTCGTCACATCAGGAGAGACATAACACATGGCAACAGGAAAAATTACCGCCATCCGGGGCGTAGTGGTGGACGTAGAGTTCCCCGAAGGCCACTTGCCGGAGATTTATGAAGCGCTGCACGTGGAAGCCCCCCAGGGGCAGCTGGTGCTGGAAGTGCAGCAACATCTCGGTGGCGGCGATGTACGCGCCGTCGCCATGGGTTCCACCGACGGCGTGCCGCGCGGCCGCGACGTGGTGGCCACCGGCGCGCCGATCAAGGTGCCCGTCGGCCCCGTCACGCTCGGCCGCATCTTCGACGTCACCGGCGAGGCCGTCGACGGCCGCCCCACGCCCAAATCCGACATCTACTACCCCATCCACCGCCCCGCGCCCGACTTCCAGGACCAGAGCACGGTCATCGAGACCTTCGAGACCGGCCTGAAGGTCGTTGACCTGCTGGCCCCCTTCATCAAGGGCGGCAAGACGGGCATCTACGGCGGCGCGGGCGTCGGCAAGACGGTCACCATCGCCGAACTCATCCGCACCGTTGCCCAGGAGCACGAGGGCGTGTCGGTCTTCGCCGGCGTGGGCGAGCGCACCCGCGAGGGCACCGACCTCTACTATGAAATGCAGGAATACGGCGTGCAGGACTCGGTCGCCATGGTCTTCGGCCAGATGAACGAGACGCCCGGCGTGCGCCTGCGCGTGGCCCTGACCGGCCTGACGATGGCCGAATACTTCCGCGACGAAGGGCGCGACGTGTTGTTGTTCATCGACAACATCTTCCGCTACGTGCTGGCCGGCTCCGAAATGTCGGCGCTCCTCGGCCGTATGCCCAGCGCTGTCGGCTACCAGCCGACGCTGGCGGCCGAGATGGGCGCGCTGCAGGAGCGCATCACCTCCACCCGCAAGGGGTCGATCACCTCGATGCAGGCCATCTACGTGCCCGCCGACGACTACTCCGACCCCGCGCCGGTGGCCACCTTCGCCCACCTGGACGCCATCATCACCCTGGAGCGCAGCGTCTTCGCCCGCGGCATCTTCCCGGCCGTCGACCCGCTGGCCTCCACCAGCCGCGCCCTGCAGCCCGACGTCGTCGGCGAGTTGCACTACCGCACCGCCCGCGAGGTGAAGCAGGTGTTGCAGACCTATAAGGACTTGCAGGACATCATCGCCATCCTCGGTATCGACGAGCTGAGCGAGGATCAGAAGCTCCTCGTGGCCCGCGCCCGCAAGATCGAGCGCTTCCTGGGCCAGCCGATGTTCGTGGCCGAGAAGTTCCACGGCCTGAAGGGTCAATATGTGCCCACCGCCGAGACCGTCCGCGGCTTCCGCGAGATCCTCGACGGCAAGCACGACGACCTGCCGGAGCAGGCGTTCTACATGGTAGGCGACATCGACCAGGCCATTGAAAAGGCGGAACAACTGCGAG
This sequence comes from Anaerolineae bacterium, assembly GCA_023384355.1. Lineage (GTDB taxonomy): Bacteria > Chloroflexota > Anaerolineae > Promineifilales > Promineifilaceae > Promineifilum. The sequence goes on along the minus strand of JAHDWL010000014.1, from coordinate 2,282 downwards.
CCATGGCTTAAATTACGAGATACGAGATACGAAATACGAGTGAAGAGCGTGCTCCTGATTCGTATCTCGTATCTCGTATTTCGTATCTGGAAGGTTGCGATATGCCAATCCAATGTGACATCATAACCCAGGAACGCATCGTCTTCAGCGGCGCGGTCGATTCGGTGAACCTGCCCGGCGCCGAGGGGCGCATGGGCATCCTGCCCAACCACAGCCCGCTGCTGACCACGCTGGACTTCGGCGAGGTGTACATCCGGCGGGACGGCGGCGAGGAGTTCTTCGCCATCGGCGGCGGCTTCGTCGAGGTGCAGCCCGACCACGTGACCATACTGGCCGATTCGGCCGAGCAGGCCGACGAGATCGACCTGGAGCGCGCCGAACGCGCCCGCCTGCAGGCCGAGGAGATCATGCGCACCGGCGTCAAGGACGACCCCGAGCGCATCGCCGCCGTCCGCGCTTCGCTGCTGCGGGCGCAGGCGCGCGTCGAAGTCGGCCGCCGTCGCCGTCGCGCCCAGCCCATGGGCGGCGGGCATCCCGCCGACAGGGACAAGAATTAACCCGAACCCTCATCGACCAGACAGGCCGGCGACCCGGATGACCGCCCGGCCAAGGCCCTGTTCGCCGGCCTGTCTGGCCCGAATTTATCCGCCGGAGGAGGGGATCCTTAGCATCTTTGCATCCTGGCGGCTTTGCGTTAATCTCTACTCCTCAGAGGTAACAGCCTAACGTGTCTTTATTCACACCACACATTGCAATCGATCTCGGCACAGTCAACGTCCTGGTGCATGTCCAGGGGCGCGGCGTCGTGCTCCAGGAGCCGTCGGTCGTGGCCATCCGCGAGGACGGCAACCGGACGATCATCGTCGAGGTCGGACGCGCGGCCAAAGAGATGTACGGCCGCACGCCGGGCGAGATCGAGGTCATGCGCCCGCTGCGCGACGGCGTCATCGCCGACTACTTCGTCACCCAAGGCATGCTGGAATATTTCATCACCAAGGTGGCCGGCCGCTTCCCCCTGCGCAAGCCGTCGCTGATGATTAGCGTCCCCTACGGCGTCACCAGCGTGGAGCGGCGCGCCGTGCGCGAGGCCGCCCTGGCCGCCGGCGCGCGCGAGGTCAACCTCATCCCCGAACCGCTGGCCGCCGCCATCGGCGCGGGCCTGCCCGTCGGCACCCCGACGGGCAACATGGTCGTCGACATGGGCGGCGGCTCCACCGAGGCGGCCGTCGTCGCCATGAACGGCATCGTCTCCGCCGAATCGGTGCGCGTGGGCGGCGTCCACCTCGACGAGGCCATCATCAGCTACGTGCGCAAGAAATACAACCTGGCCATCGGCGAACCGACGGCCGAGGCGATCAAGATCAAGATCGGCGCGGCCGTGGAGCTTGAGGAGCGGCTGGAGATGCAGGTGCAGGGCCGCGACCAGGTGGCCGGGCTGCCGCGCACCATCACCATGACCTCCAGCGAGGTGACCGAGGCCATCAGCGAGCAGCTGCAGGCCATCATCAACGTCACCCGCGCCGTGCTGGCCAAGACCCCGCCGGAGCTGTCGTCCGACATCATCGACCGCGGCATGGCCCTGACCGGCGGCGGCGCGCTGCTGCGCGAGATCGACACCCTGCTGACCCGCGAGACGGGCGTGCCCGCCTACGTCGCCGACAACCCCATCGCCTGCACCGCCCTCGGCGCGGGCAAGGCGCTGGCCGAGCTGCCGGTGCTGCAACGGAGCGTGCCGGATATGTAACGACGAAAACGGGGTTTCCGAATGGGAAACCCCGTTTTTATTCCGGCTGGTAATTCCACACAATCACCTCGGCCACCTTGCCCCGCCCGTTGGCCTTTGAATTGACCGCCCGCGCCACGTATACCTGATCGACGCGAAAGCCGCTGTACAGCTCGCGGACGAACGGCGTGTCGGAGTTGGACAGCATGGCCCGCACGCCGCGCCCGCCCAGCGCCGCGAACACGTCGCGCAGCCGGCGCTGGTCGTCGGGGCCGAAGCCGTGGCGGTCGTAGGCGGTGAAGTTGGCCGTGGGCGACAGCGGGTGATAGGGCGGGTCGAAGTAGACGAAGTCGCCCGGCTGGGCGTGGTCGAGGACGGTCGAGAAGTGCTGCCGGGCAATGTCGGCCCCCTGCAGCGCGCGCGCGGCCGCCCGCAGGTTTGGCTCGTCGCAGATGGTCGGGTTTTTGTAGCGGCCGAAGGGCACGTTGAACTGGCCCCGCCGGTTCTCGCGATAGAGGCCGTTGTAGCAGGTCTTGTTGAGGTAGATGATCCGGGCGGC
>JAHDWL010000013.1 GCA_023384355.1 Anaerolineae bacterium | reverse complement strand
TCCCCGGCATCAAGGATATCCCTGAGCGGGTCGATTCGGTACTCGTGGAAATTCCTGACCCCATCGGCCCGTGGGGCGCGCGCGGTATGGCCGAAATGCCGTTCATGCCTCTCGCGCCGGCTATCGTCGCCGCGCTCCATGACGCGACAGGCGTATGGTTCGATGAGATACCGTTGTTGCCGTGGAAGGTGGTAGAGAGACTGAGACAGATCTAGTTCAATCATGCTCTTCCCCAATCACCCGATACTTATCCGTGGCGGTGGCGACCTGGCCACCGGTGTGGCCTATCGGCTTCATCACGCCGGCTTCCCGGTCATCGTCACCGAGCTGGCCAATCCGCTCGTCGTTCGGCGGCGGGTGGCCTTGGCCACGGCCGTTCTGGAAGGGGAAATCACCGTCGAAACCTTGCGCGGCGTTCGCGTCGAATCGCCGGAAGACGCCTGGACGCTGGCCCACACCGGCGTTATCCCCGTCCTCGTCGCGCCAGACCCGGGCACGTTCCTGAACTTGTCACTCGTCACTCGCAACTCGTCACTCATCCTGGTTGATGCTCGCATGGCCAAGCGCAACATCGACACCACGGTCGGCCAGGCCCCTCTCGTCATCGCTCTGGGGCCGGGCTTCATCGCCGGGACCGACTGCCACGCCGTCATCGAAACCAACCGCGGCCACCGCCTGGGCCGGGTCATCTGGCGCGGCGCGGCCGAACCCAATACCGGCACGCCGGGCATCGTCGCCGGCAAAGGGCGCGAGCGCGTACTGCGTGCGCCTGTTGCAGGCACCGTTTCCTGGCAGGTGACGATCGGTAATCGTGTGCGTGCGGAAGAAATCATGGGTGACGTGGCCGGACATGCCATCGCGGCCCCGTTCGACGGTGTGGTGCGCGGCCTCATCGCTCCCGGTACGATCGTTCCGGTCGGGCTTAAGATCGGCGATGTGGACCCGCGCGATGACGTTTCAGCCGCCTTCACCATCTCGGACAAAGCGCTGGCCATCGGCGGCGGCGTGCTGGAAGCGGTGTTGATCCACGTTAATCAACAAGAGAGGCACAGCGAATGAAAAAAAGAGGATTGTGGCTCATCATCGGGATTCTCATCGGTCTGCTGATCCTTTACGGCGGAGCAAGCTGGGTATTCTCCAGTATGCTCATTGATGATGATACGGAGAGCCTGGCCGAAGCCGCGGCAGAGGGTGACACACCGGCCGATTTCGGCCTGCCGGAACCGGAACTTGTGACCATTGACGCCGGCAACGGCATCACCCTATCCGGCTGGTATTTCGACAACCCCGACCCGGCCGGTTGCGGGCTGATGTTCCTGCACGGATATAAGGGTACCCGCTATCATGTACTGGACTGGGCACCACTGTTCTGGAACCGGGGATGCGACGTATTAGCCTATGATCATCGCGGTCACGGCGACAGCTCGCCCGCCTATCATACCTACGGCTATTTCGAGAAGGAAGACGCGGTGGCTGCGCTGGATTGGTTTGCCAATCGCGCGGGGCTTGAGCGATCACAGATTGGGGTATTCGGTGTGTCCTATGGCGCGGCGACGGCATTGCAGATGGCACCCATGACGCCTGAGATCGCCTTTGTCGGTGCCGACGCAGCCTATAGCGACCTGAGAGAAATCGTCGATTATCAGGCGCGCGAGCTATTCCCCAACCTAGCGCCGTTCATCCTGCCGGGCGTGCTGCGCGTCGCTGAACTGCGTGCCGGGTTTAAGGTCGATGAGGTATCCCCGGAACGATCGATTGCCAACATCCAGGTTCCCGTCCTTCTCATCCACTCGCTCACCGACGAATACACCTTCTCGACTCACTCGGAGGATATTTTCGCTAACAGCGACAAGAGCCGCACCGTCCTGCATCTGACCGACTGGGGCGCGCCCCACGCGCGCAGCCTCTCTACTGATCCCGTCGCCTATAAGCAACTGGTCGACGACTTCCTGAGCCAGTACGTCCCCGGTTTCGGTCGCGAACCGGCCCCATGACAGCTACCCTGTGGACGCTGTCCGCCGCGCTGGGTATCGGCAAGAGGCCGGAACTGATCGCCATCGTGGGCGGCGGCGGCAAGTCGAGCCTGATGTTCGCCCTGGCCGCCGAATTACCCGGGCGGGTTGTCATGACGACAACAACGCGCATTTTCGCCGCGCAGATGAACCATGCCCCCACGGTGATCTACGAGAATGATCTCGCATCGCTGGGCGACGCGCTGGATGCCCACGGTCGTTGCCTCGTTGTCGGCCACGTCGAGGGAGACAAGGCCGTCGGCGTCGATCCCGAGTTGCCCGCTCGCCTGCTGGCCCGAACGGATGTTGATTATGTGCTGGTGGAAGCCGACGGCTCGCGCATGCGGCCGGTCAAGGCTCCGGCCGAACACGAGCCGGTCATTCCCCCGGGGACGACCCTGCTGGTGCCGGTAGCAGGCATCGACGCGCTGGAGGACATAATCGAGGATGTCGCCCACAGACCGGAGAATGTAAGGCGAATTGCGAATGAAGATCGGCCCGAGGCAGTCAGCGATCAGCGCTTGATTGTTGACGACCGTCTGACGTCGGCCGGACTGGCACGCTTGCTGGCTCACCCGTCAGGTGGCTTGAAGGACGCGCCGGATACGGCACGAATCGTGCCATTACTCAACAAGGTCGAGACGGCCGAGCGACTGGCAGCGGCGCGAGAAGTGGCCGGGCGATTGCTGCGCGAACCGCGCGTGGCGCGCGTGATCCTGGGCGCATTGCGGAAGGATGCGCCCGCCCGCGAAGTTTGGCGACGGGTGACGGCCGTCGTTATGGCGGCCGGAACATCCAGCCGGATGGGCCACAACAAGCTGCTCCTGCCCTGGGGCGATTCTGCCGTATTGGAGCGGACACTGGGCAATGTAGTCTTGTCTTGTGTAACCGGCATGATCACCGTCGTGGGGCACGAACGGGAAGCGACCGAACCAATAGCCGTGAGATATGGGCCAACGACTATTAATCAAGACTATGCGAATGGGATGCTGTCGTCTGTTCAGACGGCCGTTCGCGCCCTGCCCTCTGAGGTCGAAGCTGCGCTGGTTGTGCTCGGCGATCAGCCGTTAGTCGGGCCGGACATCCTTGACAAGGTGCTCACCGCTTATGCGGAAAACCCCCACGGTCTTGTCGCTCCCACTTTTCAGGGGCGGCGCGGCAACCCGGTCATCATCGACCGGCGTTATTTCGCTGAATTGCTCGCCTTGCCTGCGTCGGCCGCGCCGCGTTTTCTCCTCCAGAAATACCCTGACGATCTGCTGCTGGTCGATGTTAAAAGCGACGTCATCCTCCACGATCTCGACCGGCCGGAAGACTACGAGCGCCTGCGCCCCAAAACCGGCGAGATAGGCCTCACGGCCTGAATCGAAATGCGGTACGACTGCCTTCCGGCGCGTGGATGATACAATTGGCCACCGAAATGAAAGAGTCTCAACCTGATTGGCCTGTGCAAGTCATTCGCAGCGCGCAACGGCGAAAGACAGTCAGCGCACAGCTGGAGAACGGCGTGCTCATCATCCGCGCTCCGGCATCTATGCGCGATGAAGAACTCGCGCCAATCATCGACGGCTTGAAGAAACGCTTGCGGCGACGCAGCGCACGCTCCGTCTCGCAAACCGATGAGACGCTGGAGAAACGAGCGCGAGAACTAAACCGGCAATATTTCGGCGGCCGCTTGAAGTGGCAATCCGTTCGCTGGGTAACCAACCAGAACAGCCGCTTCGGCAGCTGCACGCCGGCCGACGGCACCATCCGCCTCAGTCACCGGCTGGCGGCTATGCCGGCATGGGTGCGCGACTATGTGCTCATCCACGAACTGGCCCATCTGGTCGAGGCCAACCATGGTCCCAAATTCTGGGAGCTGGTGAACCGCTTCCCGCTGACCGAACGCGCCCGAGGCTACTTGATGGCCGTCGGGCTGGAAGTGATCGACGACGAGAGCAATTGACGCCTATTTGAGCACCAGCTTGCGATAACCTCGATTCCAATAGACAAGAGGTTTTTCATCCGGCCGCGGCACACCGCTGGCCTGCACCTCGCCGATATAAATGGTGTGGCTGCCGGCCGCGAAGCGCGAGTAAACGGTGCAATCCAGCCAGGCCAGCGCGTCCTTAAGAATCGGCGCGCCGGTGACGGCCGTATCCCATTCTCCAACAGCAAACCGATCCTCATCCTTCAGCCAGGCAAAGCGATTGGATAATTCCATTTGATCATGGGCCAATATATTGACGGCAAAGGTAGCGCCGGCCCTCTCCAACAATGCACAGGCCGACGCGCGATGGTCAATCGTAACCAGGATGAGAGGTGGGTCAGGTGATACCGAAGCGAACGCGGACACGGTCAGACCATGAACTGCGTCGGCCGCCGGGGACTTAATGGTGACAACCGTCACCCCGGATGGGAAATGACGGAGCACGTCGCGAAAACTCTCAGATGAAACAGGCATTTACTACTTCCTTCAGAAGACAATGGTTAATTGTTGGCAATTGGGGGCAATCCCAGGCTATCGCGCACAACCCGGGCGATATCGGTCAGGTCGTGGACGGCGGCCGCATGGCGAGCATGATCCCGCCCAAACAAAATCGTCGGCACCGGGTTACGCGTATGTTGCCGGTGATCTTTCTCTTCCAGGTTGCCGTGGTCACTGGTAATGATGAGCAAGCCACTTGCCTCATCCCAGGCATCAATGAGACCACCGACCACAGCGTCGATAGTCTCCACATGCGCTATAGCCTCGTCCATCGTCCCGCGATGGCCGGCCTGATCCGAAGGCCAGTGCTCGAAGAATGAGAAGTCGTACCCGGAAGCGACAGTGGCAATCCGACGGCCGGCTTCGACCAGCGACAGGATCGGGATGTCCTCATAGCCGAGATGATCACGCCAGCCCGCACCGGTGAAGTCAGGGCTGACGGCTCGGCCGACCCGCAGGTCATCGACGCCCATCAGGGGCAATCCGGCGCTTGTCGCCGCCAGCGGCACGGCCGACAGCAATCGCCGCCCGCTCTCGATCGCTTCGAAGTAACGTTTGGGATATGGCGTGATGAGTGCCGCTCTCTTGCCCGCGTTGGTCACTTCACTGAACAGACTGCCTTCCCTGATGACGCCGGCGACGGCCTGGTTGGGCTTGGGACCATAATGCTCACCAATGAGCTGAGGCACGTTACGTCCGGTCAGGATAGTCGCCTGTCCGGTGGCGCTCTGCGGTCGGCCATCAACGCCGAGATTAGCGTCAGTGGGCATCAAAGACGCGTGAGGTGCATAAATCGGCTCGTGGCCAGCGAGATACCATCCATCGCCCAGCAAGCGGGTCAGATTAGGCATGGCGGCCCGTACAAATGGATTATCATTCGTATCAGGGTGACCGAGCCCTACGCCATCCAGAAATAAAATATGGACAAACGATTCCCTATTCGCCATTGCCATTCATCACCGCATTACCGATAATCGTAGCATAACCTCAATTCGAAATCCGGAAAACCCGACGGGATTTTTAAGCTGATCACCCGACTGCCCGGTGAATTACAATAAAATCCAACCAGATCTGTTTATTCTATGTTTGATACCAACGTCATCGTCATCAATGAATCCCTGGCCCTGCCGGAATCGGAATTGCAGTTCCGCTTTTCGACCGGTGGCGGGCCGGGCGGCCAACATGTCAACAAGACGGCCACGCGAGTGACGCTGTTATTCGACGTGGCCACCTCGCCCAACCTGGATGAGGAAACGCGCAACAGGTTGCTCGACCGGCTCGCACCGCGCCTTGACCAGCGCGGAGTGCTCCACATCGATGTACATGAATCGCGCAGCCAGTGGCAGAACCGAACCACAGCCATCGCTCGCTTCCAGAAGGTGGTGGCCGAAGCGCTTGAAGAGCAAGCCAAACGTCGGCCCACCCGTCCCACGCGCCAATCTCGCCAGGAACGCCTTGAGGACAAGCGCCGCCGCAGTCAGGTGAAACGTGACCGGCAAAAGCGTTGGGACGGATAACAGTCTTTCCGGTGTCGGAGCCGCGAGAGAATACTGGCAACGCCGCAATACAGACAAGAAACAGGGCAGTTAATACACTGCCCTGTTTGTTCACTGGATATAACCGGTGTCGACCACGCGTTAGGATGTCAACGCTTCAGGCAGGCTTTCCACCGTTTCATCGGCTAATTCGGGCGGCGTGGGCATGCTCTCCAGCAGCGTGAAACTCAAACTATCGCCGTCCTCAGCGAGATCGATACGAATCCTGTCGCCATACTTGAACTCGCCCTTCAGAAGGCTCATGGAAAGGGCGCTCTCGACATAACGCTGGATAGCTCGCTTGAGCGGCCGCGCGCCGAAATCCTTGTCCATGCCCTGTTGGGCCAGCCAATGCTCAGCCGGTTCGGTCAATTCAATGCTCAAGCTACCGTGTTCGGCCAGCCGCGCCTGCACATCCTTGACCTGTAGTTTCACGATCTCGACCACATCCGCTTCAGACAGAGGCTCGAAAATGATGATCTCGTCAATGCGGTTGATGAACTCCGGGCGGAAGGTTTGCTTCAATGCCTCTTCGATGCGCTTGTGGTTCTCTTTCTCGGCCGCGGCCATGCCGGCAAAGCCGAGCGCGCCAGATTTCTTGACGAACGAAGTACCGACATTGCTGGTCATCACGATGACCGCATTGCGGAAGTTGACCACGCGACCTTGCCCGTCGGTCAAACGACCATCATCAAGCAGTTGCAGCAGCGCGTTCCACACATCAGGGTGCGCTTTTTCAATCTCGTCGAACAGCACCAACGAATACGGCCGACGACGAATTTGCTCGGTGAGTTGGCCACCCTGTTCATAACCCACATAACCGGGAGGCGCACCGAACAAGCGGCTGACCGTGTGTTGCTCGCGATACTCGCTCATATCCACGCGGATCAGCGCGTCCTCGTCGTCAAAGAGAAACTCGGCCAGCGCCTTTGCCAGCTCCGTTTTGCCGACGCCGGAACTGCCCAGGAAGATAAACGAACCGATATGCCTTCGCGGGTCGCTCAGACCCGAACGACTGCGACGGATAGCATCTGAGAGCGCGGCGATTGCCCGCTCCTGGCCGACTATCCGTTCGTGCAGGCGCTCTTCCATGTTCAACAGCTTGAAGGCTTCTGTCTCCATCATTTGCGAGATGGGGATGCCCGTCCACGAGGAGATCACCTCGGCGACATCTTCCTCATCGACAATCTCATCGAGCCGTTGCTCGCCTCGCCAGGCGTCGCGCAGTTCGTTGAACTCGGATTCCAGCCGCAGTCGATCCGCCTTGCTGACCTGCGCTTTTTCATAGTCGCGGGCCGCACTGGCCTCTTCCTCGCCCGCCAGCAACTGGTCGATCTCCGTCTTCAACTTCTTCAATTCTGGTGGCAGCGTATGCAGAGCCACGCGCAACTTGGCCGCAGCCTCATCCATCAGGTCGATAGCCTTGTCCGGCAGGCGGCGATCGGTCACATAGCGCGAGGAAAGCTTGACGGCAGCGACGATTGCCGCATCCGAGAATTTGACGCTGTGATGCGTCTCATATCGCTCGCGCAAACCCTGGAGCATCTCGATGGTTTCTTCAGGCGATGGCTCGTCGACAAAAACAGGTGCGAAACGACGCTCGAGTGCGGCATCGCGCTCGATGAATTGCCGGTACTCATCCAGCGTGGTCGCGCCGACGCACTGCAATTCACCGCGGGCCAGCGCGGGCTTCAACATGTTGCTGGCATCCATCGCGCCCTGAGCTGAACCCGCACCGACGACTGTGTGCAGCTCGTCGATGAACAGGATGATCTCGCCCTGAGCGCGCTGGATTTCTTCCATGGCCGCCTTCAGACGTTCCTCAAACTCTCCCCGGAACCGACTGCCGGCGATCATCGCGCCGAGGTCCAGAGACACGACGCGCTTGTTAAGCAGATTCTCGGGCACATCGCTAACGATAATCTTTTGCGCCAGACCCTCGACGATAGCTGTCTTGCCAACACCCGCCTCACCGATGAGAACTGGATTATTCTTGGTGCGGCGGCTGAGAACCTGGATGACGCGCAAAATCTCGGCATCCCGACCGATGACGGGGTCCAGGCGACCGTCACGAGCCATCTGGGTCAGGTCGCTACTGTATTTCTCTAGCGTCCGATAGCGGCTCTCTGCCTGTCTGTTGGTGACACGCTGACCGCCACGAATGTCCTTGATGGCTTCCAGCACGCGCTCGCGGGTGATGCCGTTTTCCTGCACAATCCGTGCCGAGGCCGTATTCCGCTCGCTGAGGATTGCCAGGAAGATATGCTCTGTGGAGATAAATTCATCTTTCAGGCGGTTGGCTTCCCCCTGGGAAAGTTCCAGAACCGTGCGGATGCGAGGGGTGTAAAACACCTGTCCCACACCACCGCCGTAGACCGACACCTTGGGGCTGGCCCGCAATTCAGCGTCCAGGCGGTCTATCAATGCGGTGCTCTCAACGTTGAGAGCGGTCAAAATCTGGGGAACGGCCCCGTCCTGCTGTTCCAGCAAAGCCAGGAAGACGTGTTCAGTGTCAACCTGGGTATGGCCGTAGCGGCGCACGATCTCATATGCCCGTGTGGCCGCGTCTTGCGCCCGTTCCGTAAAACGATCAAATCGCATCTATCTATTGTCCTCGAGGATATGCTCACAGGTTTCGCACCGCACAGGATTCTGGAAGAATCGTCGTAACTTGCGATGATTGCTATTATCCATATTCCTCAATAAATCTGTCTGATTAGGGGGGTACGGCAATCGTAATAATACCCCACCAAATTAGTAGTGTAGCAGTGAATGATAGGATTCACATAAGACACGGCCGGAAGAATTTTGGGAATCCTCGATTGGCATATCGGCCACCTGTCTACAATACGCGAATCCCCTCCTGTGAGTCGTAACCATCACCCCAGGCAATGATCTTGAAAGGCGTTATCTCGATCAACCGCCAATCGGCACTCTCGTCAAAGCGAAAATCCCACTCGTATTTGTTATAAAAATGTTCAGCCAGCGGTTCGATGCTCGACCGAGGAGAGGAATGAGCCTCTCCCTCGATGATCAGAACGTTGGCCGTGTCTGCCAGGGACAGGGCAACGTTCTGGTTATTGAACATATTGACGTATTTTTGGGATTCGCTGCCGGTGCAGATGTAGATCTTCTCATCCAGCCAGATATACCACAAAGGGGCAAGATGGGGGCGGCCGTCACCACGTACTGTGGCCAGCCAGATGGTACTCTCGCGGCTCAATCGCGCTTCGATGGCTCGCCAGCGGGCGGGGTTGCGTCGTCTCATCTTGTGTTGCGTCTGGGCAAGCAACTTCAAGGCATGTCGGTAAGTTCACCTTCCCGCCAGTGCACTTGTTCGGCCGGACAATCTTCACCCAGGGCGAGGGCCGAAAGAAACTCAAGCCGTCGCGGGTCGCCACTGGTGAAACAGCGTAGCGAGCCAGTTTGTTCGTCCAGGATAATCAGCCCACGTTGTTGTAGCACAAATCGGGTGTGGCGGGCAACAGCCGGGGCGGGATCGATGATGGTGACGTTTCCACCAACAATCTCCTCCAGCAAGGGCTGGATAAACGGATAATGGGTACACCCCAAGACCAGCGTATCGACGCCATCAGTCAGCATCGGTTCAACCACACCGCGCAGCAACTCTCGCGTTTCCGGCGCGACCAGCGCGCCGGCCTCGATTAATTGCACCAGGCCGATACAGGGATTCTCATAGACCTGTATCCCGCCTGCGAAGCGGGCCATCAGCCCGGCATAGCGATGGCTGTTGAGCGTGCTGGGAGTCGCAAGCACCCCGACCTTGCCCGTCCGGGTGGCTATGGCCGCTGGTTTGACGGCCGGCTCCATGCCCACAAACGGGACGCCGGGGAACATCGCGCGCAAATCGTCGAGTGCAGCGGCAGTCGCTGTATTGCAGGCTACGACGATTAGTTTTGCACCGTGCCGCAGTAAAAAACGAGTGATTTCGGCCGTAAACGACAGGATTTCCGCTGCAGAACGAGGGCCATAGGGGATGTGTGCCTGGTCGGCGAAATAAAGCATATTCTCGGCGGGCAAACACTTTCGCAGGTGTCTGAGGACGGAGAGGCCTCCTACACCTGAGTCAAGTATTCCCAGCGGCCCCCACGGTGACGGATTGTGTCCCGCATTGGCCCCCTGGGGCGTTGCGGATTTAAGGCCGACGTCGTTCACAGGCGATTCAGGAGAGTGCCACGCGCAATAGTTTTATCTGGATTGCCATCAATCATTCGCCGACTCACCCCGACCTCTGCCAACACGTTGCCCTACGAGCAAGATAACCAAAGTGGCCATCATAACGATTAATAGTCGGCGTCGTATGTCAGATCGGTCGGGGGTCATGGGGAGATATGGCTGGTGATCGCTTTCCCTGCCGGGCACGACCGTCGTCGTATACACGCGGGTGCGAACGGCAACCTGATGCTCCAGCGCTTCAAAGCTGCGACGAATGAAGGAGCGTGTCGTCGTCTGCATCATCCGATCAGTGATTGCTGCCGGGCGACCGTTGGTCTCCACGTCGATCACGTAAGTCAAAAGGGCGAGAGCCGGTCCACTGTCTTCCAAGACGATGTCGCCACGACAACTCACTGTACCGTCCGGGTTGCTGCCTTCGGCAATAAAGCTGTAATTTCGATAGGGAACGATTTTTTCGAAGCGCAGACTCCCTTCGAGTGGCTCCAGGTGTTGACCGATGCGTACATCAGCCGCCAAACGGTACTCATCAGGCCCGGCGGGAATGACGAATCTGCAACCGGGTATAATTTTCGGCAAAATCAGTGGATCATGTAGAAGCGACCAGATGATTTCACTGCCGGCAGAAAAAGTTTGTTGCCCACTGATCTTCACGATCCGTTTCTCACTTTCCCCTGGTTTCGATCGATCTCAAGCATTTCACTTTCTCTGGCAGCCAACCACTGGCGGGCCAGGTCTCTGGACTGGTCTGCATACCATTCATCAAATGCCTCAATGGCATTTTCCATAAATCCTTCAGCAATTTCCTCAACACGGCCCAAAGAGATGCTATGGGCGATGCGATCTACAACACGCTTGGGCATCATGCTTAACCCGCGCGGCCGCAGGAGCCGTGATTGAAACTGAAAACTGTAATCGATTCCAGTGCCATCATCTTCGGGAAATAGTTTGGCATAGCTGGAATAAAAACCGTAGCCGGTCGTAGCGTTCAGCGTGCACTCCTGCTTCACTTCCGCGCCACCGTTCATCGGGCCAATAACGATTTCCATCTTCTCGACGTCGACGGTGCTCTCCAGATCGCAATAGATATTGATGGTATAAGCCCCCAGCTCAACCGTCTGGTAGCGTATACGAACCCTGTCGCTGGAATATGTCTCCACGACTGAAATATGAGGAAGGAGATAAGTGACCCGACTCAGGTCGCTGAAGTAGATGAGGGCTGTGAGCGGATCGGCCGGAAAATAAAATCTACGCTGGATGGTGCCGTTTAGGGTGATCATCAGGCAATGGGTGCTGCGTAACAGTAAATCGTGTGTTGGGAAAATGAAAAGGGTTATCTATTATTCCCCGTTTTGACCCTGGGCGATAAGGCTGTCCAATCTGGTCGAAAGTAAATCGATCTGGGCATGTAGTCGCTCAAGCTCCTCACGAGTGGGCACTCCACGGTCAGTGAGCATTTGCTCCAACTCCTCCTGTTCTGACTGATGCGATTCAGGAGAGGTGAAAATAGGCGAGAGCAACTTCTCGCGCAGGCGCGCGCCCTCTTCCCTGGCAAGCTCTCCTCTGGCGATCAGAGCCTGCACCCGGCGATCAATTTCTTCATCTACATGGCGCCACAAATCCAGTGGCAACGTCAGGCTGCGACGCAACGTGCCCAGGGTATCTCCCCCCGCGCGCACCAGATTGGTGAGGACTGATTTCGGCAAAAACCCTTTTTGCAGCTTTTCCTGTTCAAAGATAATTTGGGTCAGAATGACGGCCGTCATGTCCTCATCTGTGGCATGGTCCGTCACAACAACCTCTTCACCGGCACGAATGAGCGCGGCGATCTCGTTCAGCGTGATGTATCGCTTGGCATCCGTATCGTATAGCTTGCGATTCGGGTATCTCTTGATAACGGGCATACGAACCTGTCCGGGTTTTCTTTCTTTGAAGGATAACCCATTATATGCCTTTGCAAATACGTTGCCAAAGACACGCAGTCGACTTACGGACCAATCGGATGGGCGACTATTATAGCCGCCGACCGGATAACCGCGGGTTGGATTAACGGCCGTTGAGTCGGGTTAACTCATCGACCTTGTCGCTCAGGTCAACGATCTTCCGGCTTAAAGAATCGATTTCGCCTTTTGTGGGAATATTCATCCGGGAAAGTATGCCCTCGATGCTTTTATCCAACTCTCCCTCGGCCTTCTTGCGCTGGTCCGTCAGGATCCGCTTCCGTTTCTCACTCACGTCGCTGATCAATTTTCGCGCATCACCATCAGCGATCTCCCCCCGTTCGACCAGCTTGTTAACAAAATCTTCAATCTGCTCCTGGGTCAGGGCAACTGCCCCGATTCCCGCCATAAGGACGCGGCGCAATCCGTTGAGAAAGGAATTGGACGACTCGACGACTTCTTCCGTAAATTCTATCTGATCCGTCATTGGATAGACTCCTGTTCTTGCCGGACACCAGAAAGCGGCAGTTTACCGGCAAGTGGAAGGGTATAGAGGCTGCCCCCTCATGACGCAGCGCATTATGATGAATAGTATCATATGCCGGGATTGACTGTCAAACCGTTGCATTTACAGTGACAGACGGAAAAGGCGATCGGTAATGCCTTAGGGGTTAAAACAACCGTCGCATTGAGATTTATTACTGGCCCTTTCAGGAAACTCTAACTCGAGGTGGCGATGATTCTCTCAGCAAGGATCATATTGAGGCAACAGGTTCAATCTGCTTTTATCTATTCGCTCGACGGATACTTCGCCGTCCGTTTCTCCCGCAGCGCCGCCACGCCCTCAGCCATGTCCTCATGGAAAAATCCCAGCATCTCCAGCGCCAGGGAATGGTCGAAGATCGGCCCGGCCTGCAGCAACCACTGGTTGAGCGCTCGCTTGGTATAGCGGATAGCGTGGCGCGGGCCGGTCGCCAGTTTCGTCGCCACGCCCATTGCCCGGTCGTGCAGTTCGTTGTCGGGCACACACAGGCTCACCAGACCGATGCGCTCGGCCTCCTTGCCGTCCACAAATCCGGCCGTCATGAGATAATACTTGGCCTTGGCCATGCCCACCAGCAGCGGCCAGACGATGGCCGCGTGGTCGCCGGCGGCGACGCCCATGCGCACATGGCCGTCGCCCAACCGGGCGTTCTCGGCGGCGATGCTGATGTCGGCCAACAGCGCCACCACCAACCCCGCCCCCACCGCCGCGCCGTTGATGGCCGAGACGATCGGCTTGTCACAGCGCAGGATGTTGTAAACCAGGTCGCGGGCCTCGTCGAGAATGCGGCCTATCTCTTCCGGGTTCCGGTAGGCATTCTCGACCAACGCCAGATCACCTCCGGCCGAGAACGCCCGCCCGGCCCCGGTGATGACGGCCACATGAACATCAGGATCACGGTTGATCGTGTTCCACACCTCGACCAGTTCGGTGTGCAGCCGGGCATCGGCCGCGTTGAGCACCTCGGGGCGGTTGAGCGTCAGCCAGAGGATATGCGGCTCGCGTCGCTCGAACAGAATGTGCTGGTAATCGGAGTAGTTCATGGTTTGGGGAGGTCTCTTTCTTCAGCCGGCGGTCGCCCGGTCGCCGGCGATCATTTTATTGCGCGTGCAACATTCTAGCTTAGACTCATGATCAAGCCAACCTCGCTCGGCGGCACGGAATGAATATGGGAATACCCGATATCGCTTAC
The DNA here is from genome assembly GCA_023384355.1 of Anaerolineae bacterium. GTDB lineage: Bacteria > Chloroflexota > Anaerolineae > Promineifilales > Promineifilaceae > Promineifilum. Next base: position 56,887 of record JAHDWL010000013.1, on the reverse strand, counting down.
TGGCTGTTGCGGCTTGCCGTCTTTCTGGGCGGCATCTCCCTCGTCACCTATACGGTGCTGTCCGGCATCCGTATTTTCGTCCTGCCGCGACCGGCCCGCGTCCTCGTTTTTCAGCTTGTTTTCAACGGGTTCCGTCGCCTGTTCGACATGCGCGCCAGAAAGGCTGAAACCTACGCTGACCGGGATCGGGTCATGGCGCTCTACGCGCCGGTCTCGCTCTTTTTCATCCCGATTGTGCTGATGTCGCTCGTGCTGCTGGGCTTCATGGCTGTCTATTGGGCCATCAGCCCGCTATCGCTGGTTGAGTCGCTCAAGCTCAGCGGGTCGGCGCTCCTGACGCTCGGCAGCTTCACCAACGCCGCGCCTCTGCTGATGATCTTCGAGTTCACCGAAGCCTTGCTGGGGATGGTTCTGGTCGCCTTGCTCATCGCCTACCTGCCGACAATCTATAGCGCCTTCACCCGCCGCGAAACGCAGGTGCAATTGCTGGAGGTTCGCGCCGGCACGCCGCCCTCGCCCTGGGAACTCATCGCCCGCTCCCACCGCAACGGCGAGCTGACCCACTTGCGCGATTTCTGGGCCGACTGGCAAGTGTGGTTTGCCGAGATCGAGGAGAGCCACACGTCGCTGGCAGCGCTGGCCTTCTTCCGTTCGCCACGACCCGATTTGTCATGGGTAACGGCCGCCGGCGTCGTCCTCGACTCCGCCTCGCTCTTCCTCTCAACTGTCGACACCTACCGCGAGCCACGCGCGGCGTTCTGCATTCGCAGCGGCTACCTGGCGCTCCGGCAGATCGCGATATTCTTCGAGATGCCCCACAGCGAGGATCCGGCTCCCGCGGATCCCATCGCCATCGAGCGCGATGAATTTGAGGAAGCCTGTCGTTATCTGGAGTCGCAAGGCGTCCCCCTTCTGCCCGATCGCGAGCAATGCTGGCGCGACTTTGCCGGCTGGCGGGTCAACTACGACAAGGAGCTGATATCCCTGGCCATGCTGACCATGGCCCCCTACGCGCCGTGGTCGTCCGATCGCTCCCTGTCGCCCACCGCGCTGAATACAACGAGCAGGCAGGCCGGACAGATCTCCCGCTAGACACCAACCGCCACAGGCGTTAAACTACAACTCTATGGAAGACCAAGACCTGATGCGCGATCAAGCGCTCATCCTGACTGACCGCGCCTATCGTCACCAGCTTCATGGCGAACTGGGCGACGCGATAGCCCTCTACCGGCGCTCGATCGCCACCTTTCCCACGGCCGAAGCCCACACCTATTTGGGTTGGGCCTACTCCATGATGGATCGTTATGAGGAAGCAATCGCCGAATGCGAGAAGGCCATCGCCATCGATCCGGCTTTCGGCAACCCCTACAACGACATCGGCGCTTACCTCATCGATCTGGATCGGGCTGAAGAGGCCATCCCCTGGCTGGCCCAAGCGGTTATCGCGCCGCGATACGACACACCCCATTACGCCTACTTCAATCTCGGCCGGGCCTATCAGCAATTGGGACAACCGTATCAGGCGATTAACGCCTACGACCGGGCGCTGGCCGGCGCGCCGTTGTATCTGCCCGCCACATGGGCCAGAACCGCCCTGCTCGGCCGCCTGAATTAGCCGACCCCGGCCCACACGGCCATGCCTCGCTCTATTGGACACGTCACCGTCGCCGCCGTAGGCCGGCTGCGCGAGCGTCACTGGCTGGACGCGCAGGAAGAATACGCCCGACGGCTGAGAAACTACACCGATATCAGACTGGTGGAGGTTAAAGACGCGGTCGGCAAGTCATTGCCCGACGCCGTAGCTGTAGCCCGCGAGGGAGAGCAGTTGTTGGCGGCCGTGCCGCGTGGCGCGCACGTCATTTTGATGTCGGCCGAGGGGCGCGAGATGAGCAGCCCGGAAATGGCGACCTATCTGCAAACCCGGCTGGAATCACATGGGCAACTGGCTTTTCTGATAGGCGGGCCGGTCGGGTTTGACGCCGCTGTCGTGTCGGCCGCCCATGACCGGCTGTCGCTGTCCCGCATGACCTTCACGCACGAGATGGCCCGCGTGATATTGCTGGAACAGCTCTACCGCGCTTTCACCATCCTCCACGGCGAGCCGTACCATAAGTGATGCGGTATTCAGTATTCAGTTAAGAACAGTAGGTCAGTGTTCAGTGAAGAGCAGTAGGTCAGTGTTAGTGAAGAGCAGTAGGTCAGTTTTCAGTGGGGAGCAGTAGGTCAGTGTTCAGTGAAGAGCAGTGGGGCAGTATTCAGATAATCGACGTCAACCCATGCCGTATATTGACATAACCATTGACTAACCACCCCACTGACGAACCACCCCACTGATTAACGCCCACTGAATACTGTCCTACTGATCACTGATCCACTGCCCCTTCAATCACCACCACATACTCCCCTCTCGGCTCCGTCCCCTCCAATTGGGCAATCAATTCGGACAAAGCGCCACGCCGTACCGACTCGAACATCTTGGTCAGCTCGTTGGCCACGGCCGCCGGTCGGTCGCCGTAAACCGCCAGCGCGTCCGCCAGGAAATCACGCAGTCTGTGAGGCGACTCGTAAAAGACGAGCGTGTGCGGCGAATCGCGATCGACCTCAAGGAAAGTGCGCCGCTTGCCGCTCTTGCGCGGCGGAAAGCCCCGGAAGGTGAAGCTGTGGGAAGGCAACCCGGAGAGCACCAGCGCCATGACCAGCGCCGAAGGGCCGGGGACCATCGTCACCGGCAGGTCAAGGTCGATGGCGCGCCTGACCAGCGTGTAACCGGGATCGGCAATCCCCGGCGTGCCGGCGTTGGAGACAACCGCGACCGATTGCCCGGCCTGAACAAGGCCGATAATGCGCGGCCTCGCTTTTTCCTCGTTGTGCTCGTGGAAGGCGATTTGAGGCTTTTTGATGTCGAAATGCTTCAGCAGCAGGCCGGTCTTGCGCGTATCCTCGCTGGCAACATAATCGGCCGCGCGCAAGACTTCCAGCGCGCGCAAGGTGATGTCGCCGAGGTTGCCGATGGGCGTCGAGACCAGGTAGAGCATCGGCTTGTTCAGGCGTTCCTAGGAGGTGGCAGCCCACTCGATCGACGCGCCGAGGCGCTGCATCGTTTCGACGAAGCCGGGGAAGCTGTCGGCCATGCAGGCTGCATCGTTCACGATGGTCGTCCCCTCGGCCGCCAGACCTGCCACCGCCAGCGCCATGCCCAGACGATGATCGTCGTGGCTATCCACTGTGTTGCCCTGCAAGGGTGTCAGCCCGTGTATTGTGAAGCCGTCGTCGTGTTCATCCATGGCCACGCCCATGCGTCGCAGCTCTTCGGCCAGCACGGCGATCCGGTCTACTTCCTTCACGCGCAACTCGGCCGCGTCGCGAACGGTGCTGCTGCCCGAGGCCTGCGTCGCAGCCACAGCCCACACGGGCAACTCGTCTATCGCCTTCACGACCGTCGGGCCGCCCACGTCGGAAGCCTGGAGCGCGCTATAGGTGACTGTCAGGTCGGCGATCAACTCGCCGCCGGTCACCTGCTGATTGCTGATTGTGATGTCCGCGCCCATGGATCGCAGCATCTCCAGCAAGCCGATCCGCGTGCCGTTGACCCCCACCTGCCGGATCGTGATCTGTGAACCGGGCACGATGGCGGCAGCCACCATCGGAAACGCGGCCGACGAGAAATCGCCCGGCACGGTCATATTCAGCGGCAACAAGCGACGACCGCCGGGAGGCGCATCGCCCAATGTCACCCATCCGTCCTGCGACGGCGAGATGATAGTCCCCATCGCCATGAGCAGCCGCTCGGTATGATCCCGCGCCGGTCCGGGCTGATAGACCCGCATCGCGTCATCGGTATACAGCCCGGCCAGCAGGATGGAGCTTTTCACCTGCGCGCTGGCGACATTCATTTTGTATTCAATGCCGTGCAGCGCGGCCGGTCGTATCGTCAGCGGCGCGCGGCCCTCTTCCGACTTGATATCCGCTCCCAGAAGGCGCAACGGCTCGGTCACGCGGCCCATCGGCCGCTTGCGGAGCTGCTCGCTTCCATCCAGCACCGACGGAAAGTGCTGGCCGGACATGATGCCCGCCAACAACCGAATGGCTGTGCCGGCGTTACGGCAATCCAGCGGGCCGCCCGGCTTGCGCAAGCCATGCAGCCCACGACCCTCGACGCGCAAATCCCACGAATGCGAGGTACGCTTGTCGACCTCAACCGCGACACCGAGGGCGCGAACGATATCGAGCGTGGCCAGGGTATCCCCGGCCGGCAGCCAGTTGCGGATGGTGCTGGCTCCCTCGGCCAGTGCGGCCAGCATGACGGCGCGATGGCTGATGGATTTATCGCCCGGCACCGTGACCACACCGCTGAGCGGCGTCGCCTGACACCTGACAATCGCTTGCTTCGAAGATGTCATTACGGTCAGATCGCCTTACGATGGGCCTGGACTTGTTGCGGCGCGTTTTCTGTTTGCCCTGATGGCCCCTTGATGCGCACACGCTGATGGCGTTGGCGCTGCTGCATGCCGTCCCGCGCGTGTCGCGGATCCAGCCAGGAAACCGGCGGCCGTCCGGCTATCTTCGCCTGTTCCAGCGCGTGGTGGACGAGCAACACGTTGTGGCGACGCATGAAATCAGCCGGATTCGCCGAGCCGTCGGCCGCTTGTGCCGCGGCGATCTTCTCGTGGAGATCGGCAACTTCGCCGGGCGGGATGTAGGCAGGCAAGGAGAAAAACTCGTAATGCCCCTGCACCGCCACCGGCCGCCCCAGGATAATGGCGCCCAGGGGAGCAGCCCCGTGGCCGGCCGGCTCATAAATATCCAGCATTTCCCCCGAGGCGACCTCTTTCAGCCGCAAGGTCTGCCTGTCGTAGCCGGTCAACTCGTACCCGCCCATCGGCGCGCCGGCCGCCCAGCTATCGAGCAATTCGACCTCGTGGGTGGAGAGGCTGTCGCCCTTCTCCTTTCGGAAGAGTTCCACAACCCTGTCCCCGGAATCAGGCAGCGGGTAATCGAACGCAAACCAGTCCAGGAAGCGCTCGGCCTCCGGCGGACTCATCTGGGTGAAAGTCTCGGCCGAATACAGGTTATTCCAGTAATGGGCAGCCGCGACACCTGCCTCCGCGTCGAAGCGTTCATCGTCGGCGAACTCGAAGATAGCCAGCCGCAAATCGCGCGCCGCATCGGCCCAGGCGCGTTGTTCGCGGTCAGCAGCGAGGTCGGCCGCCATGTGGCACTGCTTGTATTTCTTTCCGCTCCCGCAATAGCAGGGGTCGTTGCGGCCTGGTTTTTCCATACTTCAAAACTCCGTCGCTAGGCCGGCCATGATCCGGCCGAAAATCATCGATGTGAATTGTATCAGAAATCTATCGTTAGAGAGAATCTGCCCGACGCCGGCAAGGCGCATCTCACCAGCCGGCAACGTGTAGCCCGGCTCATGAGGTTTCGCATGAGGTAGCTCTACGCCCCAAATTTCGGCCGCGTGCGGGATAGCTGATGAACCGGGTCGTATTTATTCAGGATTGGCGGGCGGCGATAGCTTCCCGGAACTGGACGATGACGTCATCAAGGCTGGTGCCGGGGCCGAACACGGCTGTCACGCCCATCGCGCGCAGCCGCGGGACGTCCTCATCGGGCACGATCCCCCCCAGAAAAACCGGGACGTCGGTCATGTCGTTCTCGGCCATCAATTCCATGATTCGCGCCACCAGCGGCATATGGGCGCCGGAAAGAATGCTGAGGCCGATGGCGTCCACGTCTTCCTGCAACGCCGCCTCCACGATCATCTCCGGTGTCTGGCGCAGACCGGTATAGATCACTTCCATGCCCGCATCGCGCAGGGCGCGAGCCGTCACCTTGGCCCCCCGGTCGTGTCCGTCCAGGCCGGGCTTGCCGATTAATACGCGCGGTCGCCGCTCGCTCATGCCGTTCTCTCCTCTCGTCTCACCATGAAATCGCCGGATAGGTCGGCGCATAATTATGCTTGGCCAATACTGCCGATTCGTTCCCTTCGCCGCTCGCCGCAGCGATGCCGGGATGGCGGAACAAACACGCTATCTCCTCGACACACAGCCGCCCCTTTGGCGTCAGCCGGATGCGGTCGCCCGCCACCGTGACCAGATTATACTCCACAAGGCGAACGAAAATGCTCGCAAAATGCTCCAGCGGGCTTCTATTATAGGCGCTTCGGAACAGGGCACAATCGATAAATGGATCGTTCTTGAGCGCGAACATCACGTCGCGGTGGAATGATTCATCGTCGTTCAGGGTGTAACCACGCCAGACGGGCGACCGGTTGCTCGCCATCCTTCGCCCATACTCGCCCAGATCGAACACATTGGCGATTTGCGCGCGATGATAATAGCCATAGGCTCCCGACCCCACCGGCAACGTCGCGGCCGCCGACGGCAATCGCTCCGGCTTGAATGTCGCCGGGTCGCCCACGTCGCGCGCCCAAAAGTCGTTCGGCAGCTCGTGATAGCCGGCCGCCTCCAGGGCGAGTTGCGCCATCAAATGCAGGGTTTGCGCGTGCCGGTGGGGGGGCAATTCAACGCGGCCGCGCCGAACCTGCTCATAGAGGCCCGTTCCCCGGTCTACAAACAAAAAATAGGTCGAGATCGAATCCGGCTCAAAGCCAACGGCGTCAGCCAGTGTACGCTCCCAGCTCGCCATCGATTGATCGGCCAGCCCGTAGATCAGGTCAAGGTTCACCAGAAAGCCCCGCGCCCGCAGGAACGACATCGCCCGCCCCATGAAACCGGCTGTGTGCCGCCGGTTTGTCTCGCGCAGAATATCCTCATCCGACACCTGATAGCCGACGCTGACGCGGCCGATGCCGTGGCGCTTCAGGATGTCCAGAAAGCGGGACGAATTCGCCTCGTCGTCGAAAAACTCCGGGTGCAGCTCCAGCGTGCCCATCACGGCCGGGTTCAGGTAGCGGCGATCCGCGAGAAAATCCAGAAAACCTTCGAGCGCATCCGGCGGGATCAGGCTGGGAGTGCCGCCGCCGAAATAGAGATAGGTGATGTCGAGGTCGGTGCGCCGGGCATGATAATCCAGCTCCACCCGGACGTCATCCAGATAACGGGCGATGGCCGCGCGACGCCGGGGATTGACTGCCACCAGATAGTAGCTGCAAAAATCGCACACGCCCGAACAGAACGGGATGTGGATGTAGGCATTACTGATTGCCTGTGGGTATTGCGGTTCGTCGCCGGATGCGATCGGCCGCAACCCGGAGAGCGACGGGTAGATGCTCAGATAATAGTAATCGAGACTGTTTCGCCGCAGCGCGCGAGGCAGGTCGTCCAGCCGGTAGGCATCGTACAGGCGCGCAGCCTCGGCCGCCAGCGGAGTCGTTTTGGTCATAGGCGCTCAAACAGTTACCACGAAACCGGGCGATTGTCCAAGTGTCTTTCGTTGTGAACCGGAATCCGGGTTATCAACCAAACTGGATAGCCAACAGCATGAAAGCGGCTTGCGCGATGGCCGCTACCAGGAGCAAGCCAAAGTGCCGCGCGATCGGGCCGCCGGTCTGTCTATCCGCCACCACGCCGACAAAGGTGAAGGCCAGGAAGGCGGGGATGAGGAAGTAGCCAATACTGAACCCGCCCAGGATGACAAATGCCAGGATGATCCCGGCCGCGGCCCATGGCACGACACTCCAGCGACCGGGCGCGGCCGATCGCAAGGCAACGTAGAGGACGACTGCCACGCCCAGCAGGGCAATCTCGATGAAATAGAGGCCCGGAAACGGGAAATCTCGTCCTCCCGGCTGGGCAAACAGAAGCGGCACGATCACGCAATTGGCCGCGCCGATGACGGCCGCCAGCCATTCCAATATCCGGGCCGGGCGAATATCGACGGAACCATCCATATAATCCCCGCTCAATCAGCCTGTCCGTTTATTCTAACCAGATGGTCCAGAAGCGCGCCATATCGCTCGGTTGCTTGGGCATACACAATCATCACACTTGATCGCCACTATGCCGCCAGGAAACCGCCGTCCACCGGTATCGCCGCGCCGTAGACGTAACTGGACAGATCGCTGGCCAGCACGAGGGCCATGCGCGCGACCTCGTCCGGCTGGCCAATCCGGCCAATCGGCAGACGTTGCTTGAACTCGATCCCCGTCCTGATATGAGTCAACCGGCCGCGCAGGACTTCTTTGGCGGCGGCTTTCGTCCCCGGCGTCAGGATACCCCCCGGCACAATGGCGTTGATGCGAAAGCCATGCCGGGCATGCTCCTTCGACAACGCCCGGGTCAGGGCGATCACGCCGGCCTTGCTGGTGCTGTAGAGGGCCAGGTCATTCTTGAAGGGCAACACCGCCTCAATCGATCCCAGGTTAATGATCACCCCGCCTCGTTTCAGCCGGCGGCGGATCATCTGATGGCACATCCACGATACCGCGAAAAGATTGACCTCCATCATACGGCGAACGAATGTCTCGTCGCTGTCGATGAACTCCCGGAAGGGATAGATGCCGGCGTTATTGACAAGGATATCCGGCTCATCTCCATCGAGTGTGCCCCACATGGCGTCAATTTGATCCTTTTCCGCCAGATCGATGACGTGGAGCCGGACGCGCGCGCCGAGACTGGATAGCTCATCGGCCGCCGCGATCAGGGCCGTTTTGTTGAAGTCGACAAGTTCCAGGGCGGCGCCCGCCTCAGCGAAGCGATTGGCCATGGCTTTGCCGATGCCACCGGCCGCGCCGGTGATGAGTGCCTTTTTGCCTCTCAGTGAAATCAGCTGATCGATGCTCGGTAATGTTTTCATTTGGATTCTGCCGGGCCTGAAAGATCGGCGATCACGTAGTCGCCCGACTGATACATGTGTCGCCGTCCAGTCAGGCAACTAGGTCCGGACGACTCCTCGGCCTTCCGTCATCGCCCAACAAGTTCTAGAACCTTCAAGCAAACACCGCAACAGGTACTGGCCTTTCCTCGGCCATAGCTTGTCGATGTAGTTTGATCCGTTCGATCTCCAGAAGCGTGTCCGCCGTCAAATAGCTCTCACCGCAATGTGGGCAACTGATTATTGGTACATTCTCAATAACAAGGAGATCCTCTCCCTTGCCATAGCTGCGAGAGACGTGACGAATTTTCGCTCCTATTTGACCGCAAATATCACAAATTAGCTCTCCCTGTAATTCACTCATAATCATTCCGTGCCATAGACAGTGATAATGACCAGGTTTCCGGTAACACCAATTTTCGCCACAACAACAAGATGGCGCTCATAGACCGATCGCCCCGCAACCAAATATTTCCACTCATTCGATAGGCGATCAGGTTGTCGCTCGATTATTTCCCCGGTTAGTAATGCGCGCTCCACATCGAAGACAGTAAAACCGTCATCACTCATTTCTTCCTCTGCGTGCAAGGTCATCACGTATTGTCGTAAACGAACCTTTTCGCGCATCTGGCGCAGAATCCGGTTGTACACGTCATTCTCCTAAAAGGTTGCATCGGTTTTGATTATAACATTGTCTTGTGATGCTAAGGTTAGCTTGATCGGATCGCAAAAGATCAGGCCATTAACCCCACCACCTCAAACGTCCTCACATCCACAATCCCCTTGTCCGATATCCGCAACTCCGGGATGACCACCAGACCCAGCAGACTCAACTGCATGTAGGCGTTGTGCAGCGTGCAGCCGCATTCGGCGAAGGCCTCGACCATCCGTTCCGCCTTGGCGGCCACGACCTCGGCCCGCTCGTCGCTCATCAGTCCGGCGATGGGCAGTTCCACCAGGGCGATCTCGCGCCCCTCGCGGAACACCACCACCCCGCCGCCGACAACGCCCAGACGATTGGCCGCGCGAGCCATATCGGCCGCGTCCGTGCCCACGACGATCATGTGGTGGCTGTCGTGGGCCACCGTGCTGGCCACGGCACAGGGTACGTTGAAACCGAAACCGCTGACGAAGCCGTTGACCACCTCGCCCGTTCCCCGGTGGCGTTCCACCAGCGCGATGCGACAGACGTCCTGCTCCGGGTCGGGCTGTATCAGGCCATCGACCACCGCCAGCCCTCGCTCCAGCGCCTTCGTCGGCGCCTGGTTTTCGATGACCCCGATCACCCGAACGGCAGCGGTTGCCGGCATTTGGCCGTTGCCCACGGGCACGCTCGCCTCGAAATCGCTCGCCACCAGCCGTTTTCCCAGTCGCACCGTCCCCACCGCCAATCCGGGATAGGGATAGGGCGGGATGTCGACGGCGATGCGGCCGTTTTCGGCGACTACCTGCCCCCCGGCGATGACCACCTCGATAGGCAGCGTAGCCAGATCGCTGGTGATCACCACGTCAGCGCGGCGACCGGGCGTAATACTGCCGATCTCCCGCTCCAGGCCGAAATGGATCGCCGTGTTGAGCGTCGCCATCTGGATGGCGGCCATCGGCCGCAATCCCTGGGCGATAGCGTGGCGCACGACGCGGTCCATATGCCCCTCGCCGACCAGCGTGCCGGAGTGGGAATCGTCGGTGCAGAGGATGAAGTTGCGGCTGTCCAGCCCCATCTCGGTGATGGCCTTCACTTGTGCCGCCACGTCATACCAGGCTGAGCCGAGGCGCAACATGGCCTTCATGCCCTGCCGCACGCGGGCCACGGCGTCCTCAAGGCGTGTGCCCTCGTGGTCATCGGCCGGGCCGCCTACCACATAGCCGTGGAAGGCGCGGCCGAGATCGGGCGAGGCGTAGTGGCCGCCGATCACCTTGTTCGCGCGCATCGTCGCCGCCATCTCGGCGTGCATCTTGTCGTCGCCGCTGAAAACGCCGGGAAAGTTCATCATCTCCCCCAGGCCGATGATGCCCGGCCAGGCCATTGCCTCGGCCACCTCTTCCGGGCCAATCGACGCGCCGGGCGTCTCCAGCCCCGGCGCGCTGGGCACACAACTCGGCATCTGGACGTAAACGTTGATCGGCATGGCCATCGCCTCGTCGTGCATCAGGCGCACGCCGTCCAGCCCCAACACGTTGGCGATCTCGTGCGGGTCGATGAACATGCTCGTCGTCCCGTGAGGGATGACAGCCCGGGCGAATTCGGTCACCGTCACCATACCGCTCTCGACGTGCATATGGGCATCGCACAGGCCGGGGACGAGATAGCGCTGTTTGGCCTCGATTATTTTTGTATTAGGCCCAATGCAATGGCTCGCGTCCGGCCCGACATAGGCGATGTGGCCGCCGGCGATGGCGACGTCGGTGCCGGGCAGAATCTCGCCGCTATGGACGTTGACCCAGCGGCCGTTACAGATGACAGTATCAGCAGGCTTGCGCCCCATCGCCACGGCGACGAGGTCTTGTGTCAGTTCATGCCAGTGTTTGTGAAGGCTCATGCGGAATACCCCCGTGTGAATAGCCTGATTTTAGCCTCACGGGGATAACTTTGCACGATTTATGAGTGGTCAGGCAAGACCCGCTTCGCGCGCCCGGATCGCCGCCTGGGTCCGGTCAGCGACCTGGAGCTTGTTGAAGATATTCGAGGCGTGGTTGCGAACGGTCTTCAGGCTGATGGACAGCGCTTCGGCGATCTCGAAATTGGAGCGGCCGCGCGCAATCAACACCAGAATCTCCCGCTCGCGCTCGGTCAGCTCGGGAAAGGCCTCGGCGTGGGGCGAGCTTTTGGTCGCCGCGAAATAGTCCATCAAACGCACGGCGATGGCCGGGCTGAAGATAGCCTCGCCCTGGGCGACGGCCTGGATGGCGCGCATCATCTCAACCTCATCGGCATCCTTCAGCACATAGCCACGCGCCCCCGCCTTCAGCGCGGTGAATACCGACTCGTCATCCTCGAACAGGGTCACCACCAGGATGCCGACGTCAGGCTTTCGCTGCGACAGTTGGCTGATCGCCCACAGTCCACCCCCATCCGGCATTTTCAGATCCATCAGAATGATGTCGGGGTTCAATTCCACTCCCAACCGGACAGCCTCCTGCCCGCTGGTCGCCTCACCGAGGACGGCAATTTCGGGCATGGAATCGAGCAAGGTGCGCATCCCCTTGCGAAAAAGCGGGTGGTCATCAGCAATCAGGACGTTGATCGGCGGCATGGCTCTCAGACTCCTCCCAACGGTAAACTCGCCCGCACCTTCGTACCTCCTTCAGGTCTGCGGCTCACAGTTACATTGCCGCCCAACTCCGCGGCGCGCTCGCGCATGGAACGAAGCCCCAGACCGCCTTGACGGCCGCCGTTGATGCCGCGTCCGTCATCGCTGACCTCGATATCCAGTTCCCGGCCAAGTTGCAAGCATACCCACACCTGTCGCGCCTCCGCGTGGCGAGTCACATTGGTCAGGGCTTCCTGAATAATCCGGTACGCGGCTACCTCGACCGCGGCCGGCAGCGGCGGGATGTTCTCCGGCGCTTCCACGTGGACAACCAGATCGGCGGACGCCCCCGAAGCCGGCCGGCTTAGCTTGCCGGCTAAAACCTGAATCGCGGGCACAAAGCCCAAATCATCGAGCGCCGGGGGACGCAGCTCGTTCACAACGCGGCGAATATCGTCAATCGTTGCCCGGATATCGCCCTGCATCTCATCGACCAGCTTTTCGGCCGCGTCCGGATCGTCGCGGATCATCCGCCGCAGCGCCCTCGACTCCAGCAACAGCGAGGCGAGCGATGGGCCGAGGCCGTCGTGCAGATCGCGCCGCAGGCGAAGGCGCTCCTCCTCGCGACTGGCGACGATCTGTTGCCGCGAACGTTGCAGGTCGGCCGTCAGTTGGGCGTTGTGGACGGCCGCCCCGGCCTGCCGGGCGATATTGCGCAACAGCAAGTCATCGGCCGGGTTAAGCGCCTCGTCCGGCGCGCGACGACCAACCAGCAACCAGCCGGCGACGTCACCCTGGTAGGTCAATTCATACGAAACCGGCTCGTTGCCGGGAACACCATACGCGCCGGCTGTCCAACGCCGGCCCCCCTGGGGAATCTGGATGGCGACATAGGGCAGGCGCATGGCCTGGGCAACTGTCTCCACAATCGTGGAATAGGCTAAATCGGGCGTTATCGTCTGCTCCAGACTCTGCCCCAGACGGGTCAGCACTTCAATCGGTTCGTCGCGCTGCCCGTAGAGGAGCCGGTTCACGCCACGCTGCAAACGGTCGCGGATGGGCTGGAAGAGGACGGCCACCAGACCGGTCGCCAGCAACGCCAGCAACCAGTTGCCCTGTGAGTCAAAAAGCACGCTCGCCGCGCCCACAACCAGACTGTAAATCAGGATGATGATGCCGGTCATCACGCCGTAGACCAGCGTCCGGCTGATAATGACATCGATATCGTAGAGCCGGTAGCCGACAATGGCGATGGCGGCAGCCACCCCGATCAGGAGCATCGCCAGATTGGTCAGGATAATACTCGCGTCAAGGGTTTGTGGTTCGGCCAACATGCCGGTAATCGTCAAGGGGATGGCCACGACCGCAAAAATCATGATTAAGGCGGCGGCGTAGGCCAGCCATTTCATCTGCTCCCGCTCGATCCCGCGCGATCGGCGATAGCGAGACAGGATCGCCAAAATCGAACCGGTTCCGCCGATCAGCAACAAAAACGTTCCCAGGTTGATGACGGCGTCAAGAGCGACCTTCGCGGCGGTCAGGCCATAGGGATTCCTGGCCGTCACCCAGCTTTCAACCGGCCCCGGATGTAACGCCAGGCCGAAAACAACCAGCGCCAGCCCCAGTCCGGCAGCCCAGGCGATCGGCCGCCAGCGCGGTGACGGCAAATGGCCATCCGGAAAGAGCAGAAAAACGAAGGTCGTCGGCAAGATCGTGGCGGGAATCCATATCCAGTTATTCAGCCACAGCGCGAGGTCCGTGAAGGTTGAGAAACCAACGACGGACGAGGACGAGCCGTAAACGATGATCCCGGCGGACAATGCGGTGAGCGCGTAGGCGGATCCGGTGACCAGAAAGAGCCAGCCAATCGGGTTCGCCGGCCGGTGGGTTATGACCATGACGGCCAACAGGCAATAGACCAGCACCGATACCGGCAGAAAAAACTGGTGGGAGAGGAGGTTGGTCGTATCGCCGGTTGCCGCCACGTGGCGCACGACCAGCACCACATTTATCAGCATCACGGCCACGGCGATGCCCGCCCACACTCGCGCCAAACGAATCACTCGCTGTTGCGAGTCGGAGAGCGCGCCGGTCGCCCCCGTCATTTGGCCCGCGAACGGGCCGGAGTTCACAGGTCGGGCATCACGCATGACCGGATCATGACTGCAATTAAAACGGCTTGAACATCATCAGCCACAGGATGACGGCAATCCCCCCGAAGCCAATTACTGTCAGGAGAATCGCCGGCGAATCCGCCATTATCGCATCAATCTCTTCGGGCGAGGCCGGCGCCATCGGGGGTTGCACCTTTCTGTTTTCCATATATGGCATTCCCAACGATTTCCGTAGTTTGGTGAAATACCCGAAGGCAAAATAGAACATTGAGACGATGATACCGATTAGTATCGCCAGCGATAGCCACACCCATCCATGGCCCCACCACTGACCCATAAAGGCGGAAATTATCCCGGTGATCAGGAGAATGAGCAGGGGGATGTAGAGTCCCGCGAAATAATACGGGCTTTCGAGATAGACTCTCATCCAGGCGCGAGCCAGATCCGGATCGCGATTACCGCGCATTCGCAAGGCAATCGCGCTACTGACGCCATGGGTCAGCAGAAAAGCGAACACCGCCAGGACATGAACATAAACCATCCAGGGATACATCCTCAACTACCTCCAAATTCTGCTGGCCCTATGGCGTTTTATTGATGGGTATGGATCAACTCTTGGGGACGACGGGCGGAATGCTCTGAAGATAGAGCCACAGCGCCTCGATCTCCGTGTCGGTAAAGTGTTGCGTCATCATCCAGGGCATCACTTCGGGATCGAGTGTCCGCCCTTCCGGCGAGACCCCGGTGCGCAGGACGGTCTTGAATTCTTCCATCGTCCATTTCGACAGGGGGCCGGCCGGGGTCAGATTGGCTGCCGGGGGATCGCCGGGCGCTGCGTCGGGGCTTGGTCCCCCGGAGAAGTCCGGTTTGTGGCAACCTATGCAGGCGGTGCTCAAATACGCGCCGTATTCCACCGAGGCGGTGGGGGCCACACTTGCGGGAGCCTTGGCCGTTTGATCGACCAAAGCAGCAGGTAACAACGGCAGCTGACCGGTCGCCAACAACACTCGCCCCAACAGGCCGACTTTGGGATCGGGATGCTCGCGGTCAACAGCCGGAACCGTTTGCATATAGGCAATCAGTTGGCCGAATTGCTCGTCGCTCAGCCCGGCAAACTCGTAACTGGGCATGATCATGAGGCTCTTGCCCTCGGGATTTATGCCACGGCGGACAGCCCGGTCCCAATCCTCGACAGTGTATCCGCTGACCGCGCTTCCCTCGCCGGGAGTAATATTCGCGGTTTCGATTACGCCCAGCATGGGATCGTTAAGAAACGTGCCCCCGCCGAAATCAGGGGTGTGACAGCCATTGCAACCGCGAATCGTCGCGATTCGCGCGCCTTCTTCAATCGAAGCCGCGTCCGTCGGCAGGGTTATCGGCGCAACGGCCACATCGTAGGTTTTGTTGATATCGCTGTTGGTGGTGAAAAAAAGACCGGCTCCGGCTAACAGCCCAATTACAACCAGTACCACCAGCAAAATCCCTAACCACTTCAATACAGTCTTCATCGTTTTCTATCTCCAGAATGCGTCAAAATCGAAAGCTGCTTTCATTCCGGCTCTGCCCCTCAATGAAAAGATACGGGATTTTTCATTTGCTCATATGGTCTACCTGTCGGCGGATTGATCAACCTCCTCTTGCTATTTATCCTGATCCGTTCATGGCATTATACAGATTTGCCGCCCAACATAATAGCAGAGAATCCGTAGTTTTGTCTGTAAATTTGGATACATGACGGGCTATTTTCTACTCATAATTTTGATATTCGACCGGTCATTTATGGCAGCAAGTCGATATAAAGATAAACAATCAACACGTGAGGCGATCTACCGCAATCAGGTTCATTAACCGAGCCTGCCCCAGGTCAGCGCCAACAGGACGACCACGATAACGCCGCCAAGCGGGCCAAACGGCAGTTCAAACGCGTACCAGAAGATCGCGCTGAGGCTTAGCAGGATGATCTCCAGAATTGCACCGTCCATGCGCATGTGCCATAGCCAGTAGGCGGCCAGCAGCTTCAGGCCGCTGACAACAACGAACACAAGCCCGGTGACGATCACGGCTTCGATGCCCAGCGACTCAATCGGACCGCTCAGAAGTTTGATGCCGCCGACGGTCGGCAGTTCTCGATGGGCCAGCGCGTATTTCAGGACGGGCAGGGTGCCAAAGACCCACGCGAGGGCCTCGAAAATTACCACAAAGGTAAGGGCGGTTATGAGTGGAGTCCTCACTTCAACCTCCAATTGTGAGTAATCGGGCAAACAGATCGCCACCAGAGCGCCGAACAGCCTGCCATAGTAGCGATCACCCGGCTAATAAGTCAGTTTGCCGACGTTGGCGACAGGCTGCTGAGATAGAGCCAAATCGCCTCAAGTTCAACATCGGTCATCTCCAGCGCAACCGGCCAGGGCATAATTAATGGGTCGAGCACTTTGTTTTCCGGCGTTAGGCCGGTTCGCATCGTCGTGGCAAATTGCTCATACGTCCAGTTGGCGAGATTGCCGCCAGGCGTGAGGTTGGCCGCCGGTGGCGAGCCGGGGGCCGCGCCAGGGATAGGGCCACCGGTCAGGTCCTGGCGATGGCAGTCCTGGCACACGCCAACCATATATTTGCCAAAGTCGGCTGATACTACAGGCGTGACGCTTTTTGGAGCTGTTGCGTCATGATCGATCACTTCGGTCGAGAGAACCGGCAACGGTGCCTGATCCGTCAAGAGCAACACGCGTCCCAGCGGGCCAAGTTGTGATTCCGGCTGGATATGATCTATCGGCGGAAGAGATTGGATATAGGCGACTATCAAACCGAGTTCCTCGTCGCTCAGTCCGGCATATTTGCTGCTAGGCATGATCAAAAGAGCTTTCCCATCAGGATCAACGCCGTGACGAACGGATCTCACCCAATCTTCGATTGAGTAGCCCGCTGTGGCGCTGCCCGCGCCAGATGTTAAATTGGGGGGATAAATGTGACCAATCAATGGATCGTCGAGCAGCACTCCGCCACCAAAGTCCGAGGTGTGACAATCGCCGGCCCCACAACCCCGAATAACCGTCAGACGGCGACCTTCTTCAAGGTTGGTCGCGTCGCTTGGAATGGAGATCGGTTCAACCGCGATATCATAACGCTTGTTGAGGCGGCGGTTGCTCATGAAATAACCAACCAAAGCAACCAGTACGATGACTCCAATCAATCCAGCCAAAACAATCCCCGTCCACTTGAGCACTCTCTTCACGATATTCGTACTCCTGTTTGGAACGCTCTATAGAACCAGCAGCGACAGCCCGCCGCCCAGATCGAACTGCAACCGCCGCCAGGTATCGCCATAGTCGGCCGTATGCCACACGTCCCCATAGGTCGTCCCGACATAGAGATGGCCCGGCGCATCGGGGCGGGTGACCAACGCCCTCGGCATCTGGCTCATCGGATGAGGCTCCCAGCCAATGGGCTGCCAGTCGGCCCCGGCCGAGACCCGGTAGAGATAGGCTTCCGCGCCTTTCCCATAGGCCTTACCCGGACTGGGAGCCAGAGCGACGTACCAGACTTCCGGCAGCTCCGGGTCGGCGGCGCAGGTCACACCATATTTTTTAGCCAGTCCGGCTCGCGGCTGCCGCCAGGTCTGGCCGCCGTCCCGGCTGACAGCCGCCCCACCACCGGTTCCGCCGGCTTCGTAGACCCACTGCCCGTCGCGTCCGTGAAACCTGAGCCAGTGGCAATCGCGCATAGCCCCGGAGCGGTGGCCCGACCAGGTGCGGCCGCCGTCGTCGCTCCGCAATACTGCGCCTAGTTCAATCCCGGCCAGGACGACGTCCGACTCGGTGGGCGATACGGCCAGGTCGTTGACGTAGGCCCGGAAGGGCGGCTCGGCCGGAGAGAACCACCACCAGCGATTGGGGACGCGCCGAAAGCCTTCCAATTCGGCCCAGCTATGACCTCCATCACTGGTCTTATAGACGGCCGCCGGCTTCACGCCGGCATAGATCACCCCGGAATCATGCGGGCTGACAGCGAGGGACTTGACGACCTGCCCGGCCAGTCCCAAGGCGGCCCAACTCCGGCCACAATCGACCGAGCGATAGACCCCGTTCCCCTGAGTACCGGCATAGACGACGTTGGAATCGCTGGGATCGGCGGCCAGCGTCACCGGCTCAGGCCCGTCCAGGACGGTTTCAACGCGCCAGTTATCTCCGACACACTCGGCACGGACGACCCGCCGGTCAGCAACAGCAAGAAAGACGTAGGGACTTGTAGGGCTATATCCGTTAGTCATGTTCGATCCCGTCCTCAGACAGTAAACAGTCACCAGTTCAGATTTGAGGAAAGCAATTAGTCCCCCGGAATGCTTTCGGGCTGCGATTGTGGCGCGGCCGCTGTTTTATCCGCTCGAACAATAGCCATCGCTTGCTGGGCCAACATCAGACCCAGAGCGAAATCGATCAGAGCCATGACCGGATGAAAGGCCGACAAGACCGGTGCGCTGGCCCGCAGGAAGATGAGCACGTCGGCCTGTAGGACGTAGACGCCGAACAGCAGCCAGGTCAGCCGCTTCATGTGCCCCGACAACTTGCCCACGTAGGCAGTGATCAGCATGACCAGGAGCGGTACGGCCAGGAAGTGGCCCAGGCTGATGTGATTGTCCCACCCCCAGCGGCCGGCCACCGCCGTCATCCCGGCGAAGAAGACCTGGACCAGGACGCCGATGACGAAAGCCCAGGCAGCGATTACATAGACGGTTCGAGATGCTTTCATTGCTTACACTCCATATTTCGATGAATGATCAGATAAGTTCGCCGGGCGCCGGCTGATCGTGCGCGGTCAGGCGATGGTGGCCGCTGCCGAAATCGACGCCCGCCCCACTAAAAACAGCCGGCCGATCAGGATGAACCAGACAGGCAACCCGGCATAGCTGATGAAACCGAGCGTGAACAGCACATATATCAGCGGGCTGGTCTGACCTCCGGCGGCCGTCTGGCCGGCCATGCCGCTCAGGGCGTTCGCGATGCTGTCTGCGCGGAGCACAGCGGCCAACGCCAGCGTCGGCGTCAACCCAAGCAGGATGCCCGCCCAGGTCAAACCTTTCGGCAGCGTATGGTCGGCCACTCCCATCGCCGAGTTCAGCAATGCCCAGAGACCGATCAGACCAAATCCACCGATGCCGTAGACGAGCGATTGTTCAAAGTTGATTCGGCCCGACAACAGCAAGATCGACCCGACCGCCGTAGCGATGAACCCGGCGCTCCCCGCGATCATCGCGAGGAGACTCAACCAGGAGTGGTCGGTGGCGTTGAGTCGGTAAAGCGCCAGAACCAGGGGCAGCATTAAAATGGCGACGGGTATAGCGAGGATGTCATTGATCGTTCCAAACGGCTCGCCGACGACGAACATCAGCATGAGCGAGATGACGCCGATGATCGCGATCACGCCGCCAAGGATCGCCGTCCAGCCCACAAGTTGTGAATTTGGCATATTCATTTGTTGAACCTCCACGGCAAATCTATGACCCGCATTTTAAGGGACGGGAAAGGAGATTGTCATGAGGCGCGAGATTCAAAACAGGCGGGAACTTCGCCCGGTTGAAAACGGGAATAATTCCCGATGACCAGCTTGACCGCACAAAAAAGCGACCCGCATGTCGCGGGTCGCTGTCAAAACAATATTAAATTGTGGCCGGCCGATTCTAGCTGTTCAACAAGGCCGGATTCAACAGGATTGGGTATTCCTCAATGGGCAGGATCCGCCGCTCGCTTTCGCTGCGCCGCTTCACCTCAACCCCGCCCTGCTCCAGGC
This sequence comes from Anaerolineae bacterium, assembly GCA_023384355.1. Lineage (GTDB taxonomy): Bacteria > Chloroflexota > Anaerolineae > Promineifilales > Promineifilaceae > Promineifilum. The sequence continues at coordinate 36,960 of JAHDWL010000013.1, read as the reverse complement.
TCCGCGCCGAGACGGTGACGCGCCACGGGATGCCCATCAGGTCGGCGTCCTTGAACTTGACGCCCGCCCCCACCCCGTCACGGTCGTCGTAAAGCACTTCGACGCCGGCGGCAGTCAAGTCAGCGTAGAGCGCCTCAGCCTGCTCTTTCGTGCCGTCGCCCTCCTTGCCGATGTGGACGAGATGCACCTGATAAGGCGCGACGCTGTCGGGCCAGACGATGCCGTCCTTGTCGTGGTGGAGCTCCACGACGACGGCCATCAGCCGGTCGAGGCCGATGCCGTAGCTGCCCATGTAGATGAGTTGCGGCTGACCGTTCTCGTCCAGATAGGTGGCATTGACGGCCGCGCTGTACCGCGTGCCGAGTTTGAAGCAATGCCCGACCTCTATCGCCCGCTTGGCCTCGATGCGGCCGCCACAGACCGGACATTTATGGCCCGTGTCCGCCTGAGCGATATCGGCGATGCGGCTGACCTCGAAATCACGCCCAAGGTTTGCGCCCGTGTAGTGATAGGGATCCTCATTGGCGCCGACGACGTAGTTGCCGCCGAAATTGATCGATTCGTCGGCGACGATCATGACGCCCGGCGACGCCATATCCCTGGCCGGGGTCATGCCGATGGCCGAGGCATAGCCGGGCACGGCATCGATCGCCTTGATCTCGTCCTCGGTCGCGGCGCGCAAAAAGCCGCCGCCCAGCGCGTTGACCAGCTTGGTGTCATTGATCGCCAGGTCGCCGCGCGTCATGGCAAACACCAGCCGGCCCTCGCCGGGCTTCTCAACATAACTGGGCCGCCACCAGTAGAAGACGCACTTCAGCGTCTGGGTGGTGGCCACGCCGACGAAAGCGGCCACGTCGGCGATAGTCTTGCAATCAGGCGTCTCAACCTTGATAAGCTCGGCGAGCGTGGCCGGCTTCTCGCCCTCACGGACAAACTCGGCCGCCTCGACGTTGGCCGCGTAGTCGCAGTTGTCGCAATCAATGAAGACGTCTTCACCCTGCGGATGGGGTACAGTGAACTCCTGCGAGGTCTTGCCGCCCATCGCGCCCACATCGGCGTTGATCGCGGTGGTTTTCACGCCACAGCGGTCGAAGATGTTGAAGTAGGCCTGGAGCATGCTGGGGTAGTATTCGTCCAGCGCTTCCTCGCTGCGATCGAGCGTGTAGGCATCTTTCATGATGAATTCGCGCAGACGGATCAGGCCGCCGCGCGGCCGGGGTTCGTCGCGAAACTTTTTGCTGATGTGGTAAATCATGCGCGGCAGATCGCGATGGCTCTCTATATCACGCAGGGCAAGATCGACGACGATCTCCTCGTGCGTGGCCGAGAGAGCGTACTCGCGGTTGCCGCTACCCTTCAGCTTGAAGAGCACATCCATCTGGCCCCAGCGGCCGGTCGCCTGCCACAGCGCCGCCGGGTGCAAATTGGGCATCCACATCTCCTGGCCGCTGATGGCGTCCATCTCCTCGGCCATAATGCCCCAAATTTTGCGGATGACGCGGTAGCCGAGAGGCATGAAGGTGTATACGCCCGCGCCGGCCGGGCGGATGTAGTTGGCGCGAATCAACAGCTGATGGCTGGCCATTTCGGCCTCGGCCGGAGCCTCACGCAGGGTTTTTCCAAATGATTGAGAAAGTCGCATAACAGGTGAGTATATCTCTCCCGAAAATGGACGTCAAAGCCCAACAATCGGTCAGATCCGCCGACGGTATTTTTGGGAACCTCTATGGAATCCGCTATGATCAGCGCTTTAACGGACAACCCAAATGAGCGTGAATCGCAGGAGAGATTTGGAATGGCTTTGCCCCTTACACTTTTTGGAGCAACTGATTGTGACGATACTGAGCGGACTCGTGATCATCTCGACGCGCTGGGCGTCGCCTATCGTGAAATCAACATCGACGAGGATGAAGCGGCCGAACGCTTCGTCATCTTTATCAACTCCGGCTTTCGCAGTACGCCAACCTTGGTGTTCGGTGAAGGCAAGCTAAAAATCATCCTGACCGAACCGGAGGATGAAGACCTCGACAAGTGGCTGACCTTCTCGGGCAGTTGACCTCGCCCGATCACCGGCCAGGGCGCCGTTAATCCCGCACAGGCTTTACATTTCCAGAATGACCTTGCCGATATTGTGGTTGGCCCGCACATACTCATGCGCGGCCTGGGCTTGCTCGATCGGGAAGACTGCGTCGATGACTGGCCGCAGCCGTCCGTCGAGCAGCTTCGGCCAAACTTCAGCCGTGAAGCGGCTGGTGATGGCGATCTTCTCCTCGATCGGCCGCGCTCGCAGCGTCGAGCCAACGATACGCAGCCGCTTGCCGAGCACTTGCCCCATATCCAGTTCCCCCTTCGCGCCGCCCAGCAAGCCAATGTTGACCAACCGCCCAAACCGGCGCAGCGCGCTGATATTGTGCGCCAGATAGGCCCCGCCCACCGGGTCGAGGATCACGTCTACTCCCTGCCCACCGGTAGCTGCCCTGACCTCGGCGAGGAAATCCTGCTCCTTATAGTTGATGGCAACAGCTCCCAGCTCGCGACAGAAGGCAACCTTCGCCTCGCTGCCGGCGGTCGCGATGGCCCGTGCCCCAACGTCGAGCGCCAGCTGAATGGCCGCCGTGCCCACGCCACTGGCCCCGGCGTGGATGAGCGCCGTCTCACCCGCCCTCAGTTGGCCTTCGTCGAACAGGTTGATGTAAGCCGTGTACCAAACTTCGGGCACGGCCGCGCCCTGAGCAAATGACCAGTCATCGGGGAGCCGCAACAACATACCCGCCGGCATGGCCGCCCGCTCGGCATACCCCCCGCCGGGCAGCAAGGCGCAAACGCGATCGCCCGGCTCCCAGCCCGTAACATCCACCCCAACCGACAGGATGACCCCGGCCATCTCCAGACCGAGCACCTCGCTGGCTCCTGCCGGCGGCGGGTAGTGACCGCGCGCCTGCGACAGGTCGGCCCGGTTGACTGCCGTAGCCCGCACCCTAACCAACACCTCTCCCGGCCCGTATTCGACATCCTCGCCGTCTTCCCACGCGAGCACCGGATTCGTCCGGTCGCCATGCACGCCGATCACTTTCATCGCTCACTCCTTGTCAGGGCAATTCCCTGCGGTAAACTTCATTCTACCGGCACTCCTGGAATCACTCCAGCGAGATCGTATATTCAGTCATCAGGAGAACTATCTCATGAGCCAGAGAGATACCTACACGGTCGAAGTGGCCGGCCTTGTCCGCCACTTCCCATTGTTCGAGGTCGCGCCCGGCGTACGCATCGCCGTGTTCAATATGCTGGGCGATACCTACGTCGTCAAGGCCGCGGCCGCGGGGCTGGCCGAACGGCTCCGCGACGTTCACGCCGATGTGCTCGTGACGGCCGAAGCCAAGAGCATCCCGCTCATCTACGAGATGAGCGCCCTGATGGGCCTGCCTTACGTCGTCATGCGCAAGGCTTACAAGAGCTACATGGGTGAGGCGCTCAGCGCCGAGACCGTGTCGATCACCACCGGCGCGCCGCAAACGCTCTTCCTCGATGAGAAAGACCGCGCGCTCATCAAGGGCAAGCGCGTCATCGTCGTCGACGACGTGATCAGCACCGGCAGCACGCTCAACGGCATGGAGAAGCTGGTGCTCAAGGCCGGGGGGGAAGTGGCCCAGATCGCCGCCATCTTCACAGAGGGAGACGACGACTGGTCGCGAATCATCGCGTTGGGCAATTTGCCCGTCTTCAAGAGCTGACCGCGGCGACGATCTGAACTTGCCATTCGTCACCGGTCACTTCATGGACGCCGCCACCCTGACGATCTTCAACCATCTCTTCGCCTCTGTGGCCGAAGAGATGGGCGTGACGCTCGGCCGCACGGCCTACAGCCCCAACATCAAGGAGCGGCTGGACTACAGCTGCGCCGTCTTTCTGGGCGGCGAGCGGCCGAAGATGCTGGCCCAGGCGGCCCACATTCCGGTGCATTTGGGGGCGATGCCCGCCTCGGTGCGGGCGGCCGTCGAGCGTTGCGCCCCCTTTCGCCCCGGCGACGTCGTCATACTCAACGACCCCTACCTCGGCGGCAACCATCTCCCGGACATCACCCTGGTGTCGCCGGTCTTCCTGAACCGGGATCAGTATTCAGTTGATCAGTATTCAGTAGGCCGGTCCCCCACTGACCTACTGACCACTGACCTACTGGATACTGTCCTACTGACCACTGACCCCTACTTTCTCGTCGCCAGCCGCGCCCACCACGCCGACGTCGGCGGCATGTCGCCCGGCTCCATGCCCCTCTCGACCGAGCTGTACCAGGAAGGGATCATCATCCCTCCGCTCAAACTGGTGGATGGGGGCCAGCGCAACGAAGCCGTGTGGCAACTCATCCTGCGCAACGTCCGCACCCCGTGGGAACGGGACGGCGACCTGGCCGCACAACTGGCGGCCCACGCCACCGGCGCGACGCGCCTGAACGAGATCGTGGGCCGGTATGGCCTGCGCGAGACGCTGGCCCAGGCCCATGCGCTATTGGATTACACCGAATCGCTGACGCGGGCCGCCGTCCGCCTCATCCCGGACGGCCGTTACACGTTTACGGACTATCTGGACGACGACGGCCGGACTGATGAGCCGATCCCTATCGCCGTCGCGATCACCGTTGACGGCGACACCCTGGCCGTTGACTTCACCGGGACGGCCGCGGCCGTGACCGGCAACCTCAACGCCGTGCCGGCCATCGTCGATGCCGCCGTGGCCTATTGCCTGCGCTGCGTCGCCCTTCGCCTGCTGGGGGCTGATCTGCCGATGAACGCGGGCGGGTTCGCGCCGTTGACGATCCACGTGCCCCGCGGCTCCTTGCTCGATCCCCGGCCGCCCCACGCCGTGGCCGCCGGAAACGTCGAGACGTCGCAGCGCCTGGTGGACGTCGTCTTCGGCGCGCTGGCCCAGGCCCTCCCCGACCTGGTGCCCGCCGCCGGGCAGGGAACCATGAACAACCTGACCTTCGGCGGCGACTATCCCGACGGATGGCACGCGGCCGCGGCCCAGTTCGCCTATTACGAGACGATTGGCGGCGGCGCGGGGGCCGGCCGGGACGGCGACGGCGCGTCTGGCGTTCACGTGCACATGAGCAACACCCGCAACACTCCGGTCGAGGCGCTCGAATACGGCATGCCTATCCGCATCACCGAATATGCCCTGCGCGAGGGATCGGGCGGCCGCGGTCTTCATGCCGGCGGCGATGGGCTGGTGCGCGCCATTGAATTTCTGACCGCGGCCACTGTGACCATCACCGCCGACAGGCGGCGGCGCGAGCCTTACGGCCTCTCCGGCGGTATGCCCGGCAAGTGCGGCCGCAACCTGTTGTGGCGTGCCGGCGCGCTGACCCGGTTGCCCGGTAAAACGACGCTGGACATCCAGCCGGGCGATATCGTGCGCATCGAAACCCCCGGCGGGGGCGGGTGGGGCAGCATTGAGACGGGATAGATGGGCAACAATAGCGGTTGTCCGGGCGCGGCATTGATCACCCACCCCTCAAACCGTTGCCGCGCCGTGTTTAGCTTCCCATATGAATTATTGCATCAAACGCTTCGGCCAGTAAAATCCAGCATGAGCGTGTGCCTGGGGCGTCCCGGCGAGACGCCCGCTTTCATGAGCCACATAACCGGAATTGAGGATCGATATGGCAAAACAATCCCTGGGCTACGTAGAACTCGAATGGACGTGTCCGTTCTGTAACACCCGCAACCCGGGGCGGGTCAAGGTTTGCACCAATTGCGGCGCGCCACAGCCGAAAGACGTTAAATTTCATCAGGCGGCCGAGGACAAGATCGTCGAGGACAAGGAAGGGCTGGAGATGGCCCAGTCCGGCCCGGACATCTATTGCCCGTTCTGCAATACGCGCAACCCCGGCACGGCCGTCAAGTGCTCGCGTTGCGGCGGCGATCTGACCGGCGGCGAGAAACGCGAAAGCGGCGAGGTGATCGGCGCGCAACAAACCGGGCGCGCCCCCGATATCACCTGCGAATATTGCGGCACCGTCAATCCTGCCACAAACACCAAGTGCAAGAATTGCGGCTCGCCGCTGGGCGTCACGGCGCGGCCCCAGCCGGCCGCCGCCGCGCCGGTTAAAATGAATCCCAAATTCATGATCATCGGCGCGATCGTGCTGCTGCTCATCTGTGGCGCGCTCAGCATGTTCTTCCTGCAGGGCACGCGCACGGAGAGCAACATCGCCCGCGTCAGCAACGTCAACTGGAAGCGCAGCATCGTCATCATGGGTTACGCGCCGGTCACGTATAGCAACTGGATCGACCAGATTCCCCAGGACGCCGAAGTCAGCTCCTGCAGCGAGCGGGAGCGCGGCCGCTCCTCGTTCCCGTCCGACAACTCGCAGCAGGTCTGCGGCACGCCCTATCTCGTCGATCAGGGATCGGGTTTTGCGGAGATGGTGCAGGATTGCGAATACATCGTTTACGATGATTATTGCCAATATTCAGTCATCGAGCTTCAGCCGGTGGGCGTCATCAACGACACCGGAACCGACATGAACCCGCTGTGGCCCGAGACGAGGCTCCAGCAGGATCAGCAATTGGGCGAGCGCAGCGAGACCTACCAGATCACATTCAATGTCGACGGCAAGGATGTGGTCTACGAGACGACGAACCCCGACGAATACATGCAATTCACGCCGGGCAGCAGTTGGGAGCTGGAGATCAACGGTTTCGGGAGTATCGTCGACATCCAGCCCGCGCCCTGAGGCCTTATGAACGATCTTCGGAAATGGCCGTCCGCGGCCGCACGCCAAGCCATGTCCGCGAGACCGCGCCGATTGGCATTCACGGGCTGAAAGGGACGCATGGCATTGAAACACCGCCGCCGCTTGCCCGGCGCTCTCATCCTGCTTGCCGCCCTGCTGTCGGCCGCCGCCTGCTCCCCAACAGCGACCACAGGGACGGCCGTCGTCGCGGCCGAAGTTACCCCGGCATCTACGCCGGTCAGGCCGCCGGTCATCAGTACCGGGCTGCCGCCGACCGCGCCGCCGCCAACCGCGCCGGCCGCGTCTGCCACGCCCGCCCCGACAGTCGCCGTCTCGTCGCCCACCCCCATCCCGACGGCCACCATCACCCCCTCGCCGACGCCCGACCGCAATATCCTGTGCAGCCGGCGCATCCCCGATAACGGCTTGCTCAATATCGTGACCCTGACCTACGGGCTGAGTCGGGACTACGAACCGGCCGGTCTGGTCGACCTGTCCGGCTATCTGCCGGGCGATGTCACCTTGGGCTATCCGACCCAATTGCGCCGCATCGTCATCAACCCGCTGGTCGACATGATCGCCGCCATGCAGGCCGAAGGACTCAAGCCGATGATCATCTCCGGCTATCGCAGCTACTCCGCCCAGGCCATCGCCCGGCAAAAATGGCTGGAGAAAGAGCCGGAGCGCGCCAATATTCTCAGCGCCCCGCCGGGTTTCAGCGAACACCAGCTCGGCACGGTCGTCGATTTCGGCTCGCCGGAGCTGCCGGACATCGTCGGGCAGGAAGATATCGAATTTCACACCTATTTCTATAAGACCAGCGAAGGGCGATGGCTCCTCGAAAACGCCCACAAATACGGCTTCACGCTCAGCTACCCATTCGAGGCCTTCGACATCACCGGGTTTTTCTATGAGCCGTGGCACTATCGTTACGTCGGGGTGGAGATGGCCACCCTCTTGCACGAGAAGGGCATTTCGCTGACCGAGTACCAGCTGGCTTCGGAGCCGCCGCCCTGCATACCGGATCCAAAATGAGAAAAAATTTCTTCCGCTCCACGCTGCTCGCCTTGTTCGCGGCGCTATCGCTCGCTCTACTGGCCGCCTGTGGTGGCGGGTCGCCGGCCGCGTCCGTCCCGCCGGCCCAGGTGGATAATGTCGCGGTTGACGTGACCGCCACGGCGACGCCGGAAAACACGCCCAGCGCGACGCCACGGCCGACCGACACGCCTACCCCCACCCCGGCACCCACCGACACCCCAACCCCCACGCCGACCCCGCAACCGGTGACGCTGGCCGTGCCCGAAGAGTGGGCGGCGGACGTCAGCGCCGCTCTGGCCGGCGCTCCGCCGGGCGACGCCGCTCCCTTCAGCTGGAACGTGGTGGTTGCGGATGACGCGCAGCTCGCGCTGGACGACGGCCGCGCCGATCTCGCCCTGGTTCGCGGCGACGGCGGGATCGTCGTGCGCGAAGAACCCCTCGCGTTCAGCGTCCCCTTCACGACGAACTGGGAGCTGATCAGCGCCGCCGACGCCGCAGCCATCCTCGCCGACGGCCACCGGGTTGTGCGGGTTATCCCCTGGAGCGCGATGACCCGCGACAACAAGGCGTTGCGCGTCGACGGCCTGCATCCCACCGACCCCGATTATCCCTATCGCGAATCGTGGTCAATCGTGGCCGCCCCCGAAAAGGAGGCCGCCGCGCGCGAGGTGTCAGCCATATTGGCGGAGGCGCTGGCCCCACTGCCCACCATCCGGCTGGCGGCCGTGGGCGACATCAACTTCGACCGTTCCCCGGCCTACATCATGCAGACCACGGGCGACCTCTCCTACCCGCTCTCGCGCGTCAAACCCATCTTCGATGCCGCCGACTACACCATCGGCAATCTGGAGACCGCGCTGGGTGATGTCGGCGAGCCGGCCGCCAAGCGCTACCCGTTCCGCTCGCCGCCGGAATCGGCCGAGGCCCTGGCGCTGGGCAGCGTCGATCTGGTGACGCTGGCCAACAATCACGCCCAGGATTACGGGCCGGAAGCCCTGCTGCAGGGTATCGACCTGCTGCATACCGCCGGTGTCGCCACCGTCGGCGGCGGCGCGAACGATGCCGCCGCCCACGCGCCCCACATCGCCGACATCAATGGCCTGTCTGTGGCCTTCCTGGGTTATGTAAATGTCCCCGTCGAGGCCATTACCCACTTCGATACGCAGAGCTGGGCGGCCACGGCCGACGCGCCCGGGCTGGCCTGGGGCGATCCGGCGCGAATCAGCGCCGACGTTGCCGCCGTCCGTCCCGATGTCGATCTGGTTGTGGTCATTCTCCACAGCGGCTACGAGTACATCGAGGAGCCGAGCGAGGAACAGGTGGCCGCTGCCCGCGCCGCCGTCGACGCCGGGGCCGATCTGGTCGTCGGCCATCACGCCCACATCCTGCAGGGCATCCACAATTACAACGACGGCGTGATCGCCTACGGGCTGGGGAACTTCCTGTTCAACATCGACGGTCCGCCGGAGACGGCGATCCTCAACGTCTGGCTCGACAAAAACGGCGTGCGGCAGATGGAGCTGGTGCCGGCCATCATCCAGGAACACGGCCAGCCCCGCCCGGCCGAGACGTGGGAGGCCGCCCCGATATTGCAGCGCGTCTATTATCTGACCACGCTGCTGAACGCCGCCAACCCCTAACCTACGGTTGAGCGACCCCTTGAAGCGCGCCGCCGAGCGTCGCCGCCTCGGGGCCGACGAATTGCTCGACCGAGAAACCGCTGAGCAGTCCCCGCTCGTTCAGGGCGGCGATGCTGACGGCGTAAGTCTCGTTTGGGTTCAGCCCGGTCAGGGCGACATTGCCGGCATGGACGGCCTTCACAAACCGGAAGGTCGGGTAGTAGAGCGAGTTCACCGGCCGGAAGGAGATGGCGTAGCCGGCGGCGTCCGGGGTGACCGGCCAGGTCAGCAAATACGCACCCGGCTCGGCCATTGGCACGATGATCGGCGGCGCGGGCTGCTGTGGCCCGCCGGCCAGATTGGCGGCGACGGCTACGTTCAACTGCGCAACGCGCTGCAGGTAGCTGTAATCGATAAGGTCCCACGTGTCGCGGTTGGAGTTGAGCAGATCGGGGTCCTCGACGGACTCGATGACGCGGATGGCGGGGAACCCGGCCACTACAAATTCGCGATGGTCACCCCAGCGTCCCTCACGGTCAAGAGCGTCGTAGATCACCACCGGGAACGTCGGCAGGTAGAGGCCGCCAACATATTCATAGTACCGGCCGAGCGCGCCGTGGACCGACGTCAGGAAATCGACCGCGTACAGGCGCACGTTTTGGGGGATGCCCGCCCGCCCGCCGACGCCGTCGTAGTTGAGAGCCGAGATGATGTTCTTGCTGTCCAGGAAGGCGTTTTCGGCATAGTAGCGCGCACCGAATGATCCTTGTTCCTCGGCCGAGGTCGCCAGAAACACGATCGTCTGGTTCCAGTCACGCGAGCTCATGATTCGCGCCGTCTCCAGCAGCAGGGCAACGCCGGAGCCGTTGTCGTTGGCGCCCGTGGCACGGCTGACGCCGTCGGTGACGTCGACCGAACGGTTGTCGTAATGGGCCATCAGGACCAGCACGCCGTCCCCCCCGCCCTTGCCCGGCAGCGTGGCGACGACATTGCTCTGTTCGGTCGAAAAGCCGTTGTAGGTGAGTGGGAAATCCTGGAACTCGACCGTCAGGCGGCCGCCGCCGACGCGCACGAACTCGTTGAAGATCCAGCGTCGCGCCGCGCCGATGCCGAAAGTCTCCGACTGGGTGTCGCTAAACGCGTTGCGGGTGCCGAAGGATTCCAGCTGGCGGACGTAGGCCATGAGCTGCTGCTGCGACACCTCGGTGATCAGCGATTCCACGGCCGGGTCGACCGTCGGCACGATGTCGCTCACGGGGTCGGTCACCAGTTCGCCGGCCTCATTGGGAACGAGCAGCCCCGGCGTGGCGTCAACGGCCGGCGGCGTAGGGATAATCAGGTCCGATTGCGGCTTCATCAGGCTGCAACCCGTGGCGGACAGCAGCAATATGACGACGATGAGACTGAATACTTTCTTTACCACTAGCTATCTGGACCTGAACGGAAAGCTCCAATAATCTACGGCTGGTTAGAATAACCTATCCGCCTTCGCCGCGCACATCCCCTGAGGATTGATTAAGCTCCGCCATCGCCTGCCGCGACCCTTCCGTCCTGGGTTTGCCGAACACGGGCGGCCGCACCATGCCGCCTTTGGTCTGATGCCCCTGGCCGATTACCACGAAGGCGCTTGAGTCAATTTCCGAGACGACCGAACTGAGTATCTCGACATCCGGCCGGGCCACCGTGCAAAACAGGATGCTGCGTTCTTCGTTGGTATACATCCCTTCCCCCATCCAGCGCGTCACGCCCACGCCGAGACGCTTCATCAGCATCTCGCCGACCTTCTCCGGCTGGTCGGTGACGATGAAGACCACCCTGATGACACTGGGGCCTTCCAGAACGTAATCAGACGCCAGACCCATCACGAACAGCATGATCAACCCGTAGAGCGCCCGCTCCCAGCCGAAGGTCAAGCCGAGGGCGATGATGATGAACCCGTCGATGAAGATGTAGAGCTGGCTGAGCGGGATGCCGGTGCGCAACTGGATGATGCGGCTGATGATGCCCGTCCCGCTGACCATGCCCCGGCCGTGGACGACCAGGCCGTAGCCGATGCCGCCTAGCACACCGCCATAGAGCGCCGCCAACAACAGGTCGTTGACGATGCCCTCCGGCGGCAGAAAGCGGGCGGTGACGTCGACGCCGACGGTATAGATAATGGTCACATACAACGTGCGGACGAGAAAGCGAAAGCGGCCAAGCTTCCAGAAGCCCAGCGCGATCAGCGGTATGTTAATCAGCAGCATCCCGATGCCGCGCGGGATGCCGGTGTGGTAGTTGAGGATGAGCGACAGCCCGCCCACGCCGCCCGGCGCGATGTTGCTGGGCGCCCAGAAGATGTTGAAATTGAACATCATGACGATCGCGCCGAGGGTCAGAAGCAGATAGTTGCGCAACGTCTCGCGCCAGTTTATCGGCGATAATTGTTTGATATATGTGCTCATGACCGGCACTATCATCCCTCCTCTTCATCATCATTCCGGCGGGCAGGAGATCTGTCGGAGCTGGTGTAACGAAAAATGACCACAACCGCGATGATTAGCAGGCCGACGCCCATCGCCGATAGCCAGGCTCCAACCCTCACGGTCTGCGGCCGGTAGCGGAAAACCACTTCATGCTCGCCGGAATCGATGAAGACCCCGCGGAACATCACGTCACTCTTCACGATCGTCGCCGGCCGGCCGTCGACCGTGGCCTCCCAGCCGGGGTAATAGGCGTCGGTCAGGACGAGCAGGCCCGGAACGTCACTCGTCACGCGCAAGCTGACGGATTCCGGCGAGTAATGGGTGATGTCCACCTCGCCCGTGCCGCTCCCCGGCGGCGCGGCGACCGGCCCGCCGCCCTCGACGACGGCCGCGGCTGCGGGGTCGAACGTCTCCCGGCGCATCGCGGTGACGGCGGCGGACTCGTCAGCTACCTGCTGCCACTCATGGACCACGAAGGCCCGCGGCAGGGATGCGAGATTCTCATATATCTTCACGTCGCCGGAGAAGATGAGGCGGTAGGGCGGCATCGTCAGGGGTTGGAACGTCCCGTCGCGGCCGTCGACAAGCGTCATGGCCCGCACAAGGCATGGTTCCGCGCACGGCCGCAGCGTGATGCTCTCCAGCGTGGCCGGCTGCGGCAGGGTCGCCGTGTAGAGACCGGGTTCGTCGCCCGCCTGCGGCGCGATCGCCCACGTTTCGCCGCCGGCCCGGACGCTGAGGTCAGGGGCCGCCCCGTCGGCAATCAGCCGGATTTCCGTCGCCTCGTAGGCGGGGATCGCGGCGATCTCAACCGGATCCGGCCCGGCCTCGACCGGGTGTTGCTGGTCGAAGAACACGCCGTCGCGCCACACGTCGCCGGTCTTGTCGGTGATCAGATAGCGGCCGTTGAACAGGCTCATCCAGCGCGGTTCGGGGGAGGCCGTCAGGAATTCGCGCAATCGCCCGTCGGTCGTCGTTTCGCCGTCGGGCAGGATGAGCCGCATCGCTTCCGAGTAGACCCGCAGGGGCAGGATGCCGCCGTCGAAGCCGTCAATCGAGGGCACGGCGGCGATCATCGACAGATTGGGCGACAGGACTTCCTTGTGCTTGACCGCTACAACGTAATCGTAGATGGCCTGCGGGTCTAGCTGGTCGGCGTACATCAACTCGATCTCCGGCAGATCGCCGGTGTCGAAAAAGATGCCGGAGAGACTGAGAAAGCGGCCGGGCGGCGCGATGCACGGCGAGTCCGGGACGGCGCACGTGGCCAGGGCGACCAGTCGGGCTTGCGGCGGCCGCAGGTCGAAGTAAGCTTCGGGTGTCGTCAGCTGATTGTACGGCAGGCCCCGCGAGCCGAGCCACAGCGCGGCCAGCATGAGGACGATCAGCTCCCGGGTCGCCCGGCGCGCCCTATCCGACGGACCGCCGAGGATGACCCACAGCAGCAGCGCCCCCAGCGCGAACTCGATCAGCCAGCCGAGCAGGGTCAGGGGGTGGGGGTATTCAAACGGCGCTTCCGACCCGGCGGGGATGAATCGCGCCGGCCAGCCGGCCGCGTAGCCCCAGGCAATGACCAGCGCCAGGAACAGCCCGGCCGCGACCAGCGGGCGAACGAGATCGCGCCGCGCCCTGTCCCGCGCCGCGGCGGTGGGGTAGTCCGAGGCAGCGAACTGATATAGCCGCTGCCAGCCGTGACCCGCCAGCAGGGCGGCGGCCAGGGCGGCCACGGCCAGCCAGCGCGCCGGCGCGCGGAACAGGTCGAAGCCCGGCGCGTGGCTGAGCACGTGATAGAGCGGCGTGAAGCGACCGAGGGCTAGCAACAGCATGGCCACCAGCAGAAACAGCCACGGCCGGACGGCTGGATTCCTGCGCCAGACCCAGCCGCCGGCGAACGCGAGGGCTAGCGCCGTCAGGGGCAGGAAAGCCACGTATTCGCTGAAAAGTGACTGGCCATAGCCGGGCAGCAACGACCGCGTCAGGTGGAGCGGGTTCCAGGAAAACGAGAGCACCTCGTTGGGCGACAGCCCGCCCTGCCGGCTGGATTGACCGGTCAGCTCGATCGTCGGCAGCAGCTGCACGGCCGCGATCAGCGCCGCCAGCCCCGCGCCGGCCAGCATGACCAGCGCCGGCCGCAGGATCACGCGCGTCCGGTTGCGCCCGGTGTGGCCGAAGCTGCCCAGCGCGTGGAAGAACAGCCACAGGGCGACGGCGACCCCGCTGATGAAAGCCGTCTGCGTGTGCCCGGCCAGCAGTTGCAGGGCAAACAACGCGCCGACGACGACGACCGCCGGTAGCGCACGCCGATCCTGACCCGTCGCCGGGCCGGCGATCGGCGCCACGGCGACGAAGAACCACGGCAGCCAGGCCAGCCCCTGCAACTGGTTGATGTGCTCGACCTGCGCCGTCAGGTAGCCGCCGAGGGCGAACAGCGCCGCCGCCAGCCACGCCGCGACCCTCTCCAGCGCCAGCGTCCGCCGCCCGGCGAGGTATGCGCCCCATCCGGCGATGGCGATGTGGATCATGATGGCCCCGTTCACGGCCCAGGGCGTCGGGACGAGGAGCCACAGCGGCCAATTGAGCGGGTAGAAGAAGCCCGCCTGACTGTTGGCCAGAAACGGGACGCCCATGAAGATGTCGGGGTTCCACAGGGGAACTCGCCCGCCTTGCAGCGCGGCGGCCGCCGCCGTCCAGTACGGGTAGAAATAGAGCAGGGTGTCGCCGCGGGCGAGGATCAGATTGCTGAAGGCCATGCGGTTGAAGAACAGCAAGACCAGCCCCGCCAGGGCGACGCCGGCCGCCAGGCTGCCCGCCCAACCGCGCCCGGGCATTGTCCCGCCCGGTCGGTTCATTCGGCCGCCCCCGGCACGATCCGGTAGATCGTCATGGCCGCTCGCCCGTCTTGCCCGGCCAGCGGCTCCAGCAGGAACCCGTGCTGCGCCAGCCGACGCGCCACCGGCCGCGCCGCCGGGGAAGCGGGCAGGGCGATATATCGCGCCGGGCCGCTCCCGGCGAAGACCGCCAGATCGCCCAACAGGGCCTCAGCATCGGGAAACCAGCTCACATACACTCGCCCGTCGAAGAGATGATAGCGCCATTGCCAACTATACCAGTGATCATACAGGACAGTGCCGTATGGGGCATCTTCCAGCAGCCGGGCGGCCGCCGCCGCGCCGCCGTCGGCGTCGGGTCGGCCGCCGATGGGGTAGCGACCGGCGCGGGCGGCCGCGGCGATGGGCAGGTGGGCCAACGCCAGAGCCACGACCAGCCCCCACAGGGCGTATCGCCGGGCCGGGCGACGATCGCCGGGGGAGAGCGCCGCCGACACGCCCCGGCCGATCAGGATGGCGACCAGCGGCATGACCGGCAGCAGGTAGCGATCCCAGATCGGCACGGCCCACAACCAGTGGATCAGCAGGTAGCCGGCCACAAACAGCGCCACCAGCCAGACTTCCGGCAGCGGCGAGCGGCCCCGCCGGCGAAGGAGCCACGCCAGCCCAGCGCCGAGACCGGCCGCGATCAGCGGCAGGCCCAGGGCCACCCGCCAGAGAGCCGCCGCCTGATTCATTCGGGGCCACAGCTCCCAGGATCGGGCGGGGCGGATGCCGCCGATGTTCAGCCATTGGCGGGCGATTACCCCCTCGCCGGCCGCCCACAGCCAGACGATGACCGGGCCGAGGGCGATCAGCCCGCCTATTAGCCCGCGCGCCCAGTCCCCTCGCCGCCAGCCGCGCAGCCAGCCCAGCCCCAGCAAGAGAGGCAGGAAGAGGGCCGCCTGATACTTGGTGGCCAACGCCAGACCGAAGAACAACCCGGCCAGGAGTGGGCCGGATCGTCCCGCCCGGCTTGCGGGCCGCCCGGCAGCGCAGGTGAGCGCGGCCGTCAGCCAGAACGTCAGCAGCGGGTCGCTGAAGGCGGTGGCGCTGAACTGCACGGTCAGCGGCGCGACGGCGACGATCGCCGCGGCGACGAGCGCGGCGGCGCGGTCGCCGGTCAGTCGCCGGGCGAGCTGGGCGGTGAGAGGGATTAACAGCAGCGAGGCGATGAGCGACGGCAGGCGCGCCGGCCATTCGACCGGCCCCAGCAGCGGGTAGAACAGCGCCTGGAGATAGAACAGGAGCGGCGGCTTGTCCACCGGCTGCATCGCCAGCAGCGGGTCGCGCCACACGGCGATCTGCCGCGCCCAGGCGGCAAAGAGCGCCTCGTCGACGTGGAAGCTGTTGGCGAACAGGCCGCGAAACCGGAGCGCCGCCCCGACCCAGCAACACGCCAACAGGCCCAGCCGCCCGGCTCGCATCATGACAAACCTGACCGGTTCATCGCGGGGTTCCTCCGAGGAACGAACCCGTCAGGCGTCTCCCCGAACGGCGAACCCGGGCGCGCTAGTCGACGAAGCGATACTTGAGCAAGTAATACAGCGCCTTCGGCCCCTCGCGCCATGGGTTCAGCTTCTTGCCCTCTTCAAATTCGCGGCCGTTGTAAGAGATGGGGACTTCGTAGATGCGATGACCGCGCTTCAGCACCTTGGACGTGATCTCCGGCTCGAACTCGAAGCCCTTGGAGCGGAGCGGGATGTCGCGCACGACATCGGCGCGAAACACCTTGTAGCACGTCTCCATGTCGGTCAGGATCGTGTTGTAGACGATATTGGTGATGAAGGTCAGCATCTTGTTGCCGACCATGTGCCAGAAGAACATCGTTTTCGTCGGGCCGCCGCGGAAGCGGGAGCCGTAGACGACGGCCGCCCGCCCCTCGACGATAGGCCGCAGCAGCGCGGGATAGTCCCGCGGGTCATATTCGAGGTCGGCGTCCTGGATGAGGAAGATGTCGCCGGTGGCGTTGGCGAAGCCCGTGCGGACGGCCGCGCCCTTGCCCTTGTTCTTCTCGTGCAGAATGATGCGGATGGAATCGTCCAGCGCCTGGATGGCGGGATACAGGTCTCGCGTGCCGTCGGTGGAGCCGTCGTCGACGATGACGATCTCGTCGGCTTCATTCACCGCCAGCACGGCCCTGACGGCCGGCTCGACGGTGGACAGTTCGTTATAGACCGGGATGATGACCGATACTTTCACGTTAGCAGTTCAACTCCTGACCGGCGCGCTCTCGGGCGTCGCCGCATGATTTTCGCGTTGCGTCCGGCTCTCGCTCCCCGCGGGCGGATAGCCTGGAAAGTATAGCATAGAAACCGGGTTTTTCGGAAATGCGCGGTTTCTGCCGGGGGTTTCGTTATAATCATCCGGCATGAACACCGCCGAGGCCGCCGGCCGATTCCCGCGCTCCCGTTCCTTCGCCGCCCTGCGCGAGATCGCCCGCTCCCTCAGCGCCGCCTGGGACCTGGACACCACCCTCGACCTCATCGCCCGCAAGACCACCGAGGTCATGGGGGTCAACTCCTGCACGATCTATCTGCTGGATGCTGACGACCGGACGTTGCGCCTGCGGGCTTCCACCGGCCTGGCGCGGCAGGCGTTAGGGCGCGCCACCCTGCTGATCGGCGAGGGGATGACCGGCCACGCCGTGGCCGAAAACCGCCCCGTCTTTGCCGCCGACGCCCAGCACGACCCCCACTTCAAATGGGTCGACGACACCGAGGAAGTGCGGTTCCGATCGTTGCTGGCCGTGCCCCTCGTGCTGGAGCAGCGGCCCATCGGCGCGCTCAACGTGCAGACAGCCGAGCCGCGGGAGTATTCCCGCGAGGAGATCGAGATACTGGCCCTCATCAGCGATCTGGCCGCCGGGGCGCTGGTGAAGGCTCGCCTCTATGACCGGCAGCGCCGGCAGCTGGACGACCTGCGCATGCTGGCCCAGGTCAGCGAGGCAATTACCTCGCCGCAATATCTGGATGAGATCCTGTCGGTGGTCACGGAGCTGGCGGCGCGCACGGTGGGGGCTGTGGCCTGCTCCATTCATCTGCTGGAGAGCGGCGGCGACGATCTGGGTCGCCCGGCCGGCGGCCCGGCCTTCACCACGCCGGCCGGCGCGGGCGCGCCCCTGCCCGACGCCGCCACGCTGGCCGAGGCCCTGGACGACGCTCACAGTGTCATCAGCCGGCCGCCGGCCGCCCCGGACGAGGGGGCGACGCTGATCGTGCCCCTCAGCATTCAGGATCGCGTCATCGGCGTCCTCGTCTGCCTCGGCCCACCCGGTCACACCTTCAACGAGGACCAGATGGCGCTCCTGACGACGCTGGCCAACCAGACGGCGCTGGCCATCGAGAACGCCCGCCTTGTCACCAGCGCCGCCGTCGTGCGCGAGATGCACCACCGCATCAAGAACAATCTCCAGACGGTGGCCATGCTGATGCAGCTGCAGCTGCCCGACGCCGATCGGCTGGAGACGCGCCGCGTGCTGCTGACCAACATCCACCGCATCCGCAGCATCGCCGCCGTCCACGAGATTCTCTCCGAGCAGGGCTTCCGGCTGGTCAACGTGCGGGAAGTGCTGGATCGGATTGCCCGTACCACCATGACGGGTCTGGCCCGGCCCAATCAGGACGTGGAGATTGCCGTGCGCGGCGACAACCTGCAATTGCCCAGCCGGGCGGCCACCGCGCTGGCGGTCGTGGTCAACGAGCTGATCCAGAACAGCCTGGAGCACGCCTTCGTCGGCCGCCGCGCCGGGAAGATCGACATCTCGCTGGCCCGCACGCCCGACGCCCTGATGATCCTGGTCAGCGACGACGGCATCGGCTTGCCCGACGAGATCGGCCGCAGCCTGGGGCTGGAGATCGCCGGGACGCTGATCGCCGACGACCTGAACGGCGAGTTGCTGTTCAACCGCCTGCCGGCCGGCACCGAGGCGTGCATCCGGCTGCCCCGCGCGGCCGAACGGCCCGATGATGTGGGGCTGGAATGAGGGTGTTCCCATGCCTTTCGGCAAGGCGCTCCAGTCCTTATAATTGTTATTCCTTGATGACTGAAAAGAAGCGCGGCAAAATCTCCATTCGGCGAGGGCGGCACTTATGTTGATCCTGATCGCCGACGATGAATCGATCATCCGGCTCGGCCTCAAATCCATGCTGGAGGGCATGGGGCATCAGGTTCTCGCGGCGACCAACGGCCGCGAGGCGATCCGCATGGCCGAGCGACAGCAGCCCGACCTGGCCATCCTCGATATCCGCATGCCCTTCACCGACGGCCTGCAGGCGGCGCGGGCGATGACGTCCGACCGGCAGCTGCCCATCCTCATCCTGACGGCGTTCAGCGAGCAGGAACTCATCGAACGGGCCACCGACCTGCCCATTCAGGGGTATCTGATCAAGCCGGTCGAGACGGAGGCACTGGGCGCGGCCATCACCCTGGCCGTCAAGCGCTTTGGCGAGGCGCAGGCGCTGGCCGAGCGGGCGGCGCGGCTGGAGGCCGACCTCGCGGCGCGCAAGCTCATCGACCGCGCCAAGGGCAAGCTGATGCAGGGCGGGCTATCGGAAGAGGAGGCGTATCAGGCCATCCACGACCGCGCCCGCCGCGAGCGGCAATCGCTCAGCGCCGCGGCCGCGGCCGTGCTGGCCGGCAAATAGCGTCGGGATCAAGGCTCCCGCGCTGGGGTCGCGCCGCCGGACGCCTGCCCTCATCCGATTCGGCCGCCCAGACGCAGGGCCAGCAGCGCCTCAATGGTGACGTGGACGGCATTGTTGGCGTCCTCGTCCGGGGGCCAGTGCCCGGCCCGATCGCGCAGGTTGACAAGCTGATCGAGAGCCTCGATCACGGTTTCGTGCCCGGCCGCGACGCCGCCCTGCAACAGGGCGATGATCATCCAGGCCAGGTTTCCGGCGGAGAGTTGGGGGATGCGGTCGCCCAGATAGGCCAGGCCCTTCCCGGCCTCGTCGCGCATTCCCTGATGCTGCCACAAGGCCGTCGCCAGCCAGTGGGTGTGGGGAAAGGAGGGCAAAGCGCCAAACCGGCTCAGGTGAAAAGAGAGGTAGAGCGCCGCGTCGTGAGCCGCGGACGGCACAAGCGCGGATCGCGCCACCCAAAAGCCGCAGTTGGCCGTGACATAGAGGCCCGCGGCAACATCGCCCGGCGTGGCCCACAACGGCGCGGCATCCACCTCGGACGGCTCCTCTTCCCACGATCCGTCCATCTGCTGCCGTTCGGCCAGGAAGCGGATGGCGTCGACGACCATCAGTGAACGCCGGTCGATGCCGAGCTGGTCGGCCTGACTCAGCTGGTAGCAAGTGGCATCGAGCGAACTGTAATCCGGCGACCAGGACGCCGCCCACCCCCCGTCGCCTCGCTGCGAGCGCTCAAGTTGCTCCCGGATGTCCTCTGGGGCCGGTTGCTGATCGAGCACGTAGCGCAGCCGGGCACGCTCGATCGGCGTAGCATGACGCTGGACAAACCCGGCCGCGGCCTGGATATCTATCTCACTCATGACAACGTTTCCCGGCCCGTGCGGGCGAACATTCCGCGAGCTGCGTCTGTCCGATCAGATGACAACGCCGCTCGGGTCGTTGCCCGATTCGGTGATGGCCCGTCGCACGTCGACGGTGCTCAACAGGATAAGCCCCAGGACGAAGAAGACGATCAGGCTGACGATGGCGATGCGCTGCGAGCCGGTCAATTGCACGGCCAGCGCGAACGCGAAGGTTCCCAGCCAGGACGTCCCGCGCTCGCTGATCTCATAGAAGCCGAAATATTCCGCCTCGTGGTCGGACGGGATCATCTGCGAGAAGAGCGAGCGGCTGAGGGCCTGAGACCCGCCCAGCACCAGGGCCAGCACCGCGCCCATCACGAACAACTGCACCTGAGTATTGATGAACAGATAGGTGTATATGACGATGGCAGACCAGATGACCAGGCTCAGCATGATGGATTTCTTGGCCCCGAAACGACGGGCCAGATTGCCGAAAAGGAGCGCGCCGCCGAATGCCACGAACTGGATCATCAGCACCAGGATCAGGATCGTTTGCGCCGGGACGCCCAGCTCCTCGGCAGCAAAGGCGGCGGCTACGACGATGACGGTCTGGATGCCATCGTTGTAGACCAGATAGGAGATGAGGTAGCGCAAGGTCATCGGGTATTTGTGCCATAGCTCGCCGAATGTATGCCCGATCTGCCTGATGCCGTGGGTGAACAGGTTGACGTCGGGACGGTCGCGGCCGGGATCGCGCTGGACAAGGCGCTGATGGGGATAGAGGAAGGTGAACACCAGCCACCACACGCCGGCGCTGGCCATGCTGATGCGCACCGCCAGCGCGGTATCCTCCATCACCAGCAACAACACCAGATTCAGCAACAGCAGCAGACCGCCGCCCAAATAGCCGAGCGCCCAGCCGCGGGAACTCACCTCATCGCGCTTGTCAGGCGAGGCGATCTGCGGCAGGAAACCGTTGTAGAAGACGATGGCCCCGCCGAACGCCAGGTTGGCGATGATGAACAACAGGCTGGCGACCACCACCGCGCCCCGGGTGCCGACCAGCGGCATGTCCATCCTGACGAAGAAGAGCAGGATTGTGGCGAACGCGCCGGTGTAGGCGAAGGCCAGCAACAACCGTTTCTTCAGACGGGTGTAGTCGGCGATTGTGCCCAGCAACGGCAGGAAGAGGACTTGCAGGATGACGGACAACGACACGGCCGCGGGATAGATCGCCCCCGGCTCAATGGCCGTGCCGAGGATGCGAAACGGCTCCGTGGTCGCCTCGGCCAAAGCCTGAAGATAAGGCCCCAGGAGCGCCGTGACGACGGTCGTGGAGAAGGCCGAGTTGGCCCAGTCATACATCATCCAGCCGTTAATTTCGCGCTTGTCGTTCAAAATTTCCTCCCGCTACGCCGTTCGTCTGCAAAAAAGGACGATGGCCGCCTTGCCGGCGGGCCATCGTCCTTGTGAAGTCACAGATCGGGCAAATTTCATGGTGGGTGAATTATGCCCGTGCCGGTGTAATCCCGCAATTATGATTCCGGAGGCAAATTCGCCTGGGGCGCGTCGAAGGCCGGGCGACAGGGATTGTAGTCGTTGCCGATGATCACGCGGTAATTCGTCCCGGCCTGCTCGCCCGACAGTTCGATGGCGCTCTTCGGCTTGCCCATGACCCAGCTGAACAGCCAGTCGTAGGAACCCTTGAAGTTATCAGCGAAGTACGTCAGCTCGGTGTTGTCCTGTGGCTCGCGCGGTTCGCCGATGACGGGCGCGAACCCGTACCAGGCCAGGTTATCGGCCGCCAGCAACGCCTGCGCCGGGTATTGGCTGGCGTTGATTAGCTCCACCGTGATGGGGGCGCGGTCGGCCCGGTTCAGGGCCGGCGGCAGGAAGAGGCGGCGGAACGTGTCTTTCATCATGTTCTCGCCCTCCCAAATCGGCAGCTGCACCGACGCGCCGCTTTCCGGCACTGACCACGCCTGCAGCTTGCCCGCCAGATAGAGATGCTGGATGCCGTTGTTCCTGATGTCGGGAGCCATGGCGGCCAGCTGCAGGATGCGGCCGATGTCCATATCCGTCTTGACGACATCGCTGAAAGTGGCCCACAGCTCCGGGGCCTTAGCGACGAGGCCCAGATCGATGCCCTGGTCGAGCATCCCCTGCAGGAGTTGCTGTTGACGGCGGCCGCGATCAAAATCGGTCGTCGTCATCCGCGAACGGGCATACCACAGGGCCAGATCGCCGTCCATCTGGTGGATCCCCGCTTCCAGCTTGAACCGCTCCCAGTTCTCTTCCAGGTTGGGGTCCAGCTCGGGCGAGATGAGCCGCCAATCTTCCAGCGGACAACTGACGGCCATTTCGACCCCGCCCAGCAGGTCGACTATCCGCTTGAAGCCGGCGAAATCGACCTGGGCGTAGTAGTGGATGGGAATGCCGAAGTTGTAGAGAATCGTCTGCTCAAGAAGCTCTACGCCGCCCAGGGATACGGCCGTGTTGAGCCGGCTCATGATGCGGTTGGGCATGTAGACGTACAGATCGCGCGGCAGGGAGATCATCGACGCGGTGCGCGTTTTGCTGTTGACCGAGACGATGATCATCGTGTCGGTGCGGCCGTCGCCGCCCTGGTCGACATCGACATCCTTGCCCAGCAACAGGATGTTGGTCGTCCCGTCCGGCAGCTCGAAGACCGGCACGGGTGACGGGATCGCCGTCGGCGGAGTCGGCTCGCCCTCGCGCATGGAGCCGGTGATGTTGAGCGCGGCGGTGGGGTTCACCTGCGGCAGGCTGGTCGGCGTGGCGGTCGGCTCTTCGGTGGCCGTGGCACGGGCAGTGGCCGTGGCACGGGCGGTTGCCGTGGCACGTGCGGTGGCCTCTGCGGTATCCGCGGCGGCGATTTCGGCCGCCGGGGTGTCGGTCACCGCGACAGTGGGCGAAACCGGGGGTTCAGGAGTGGGCGTCTTCGGCTCGCTGGTGGCCGTGGCTTCGAGTTCGACGGTCGGGAATGGCGTTACCACGGCCGTCGGGGTCGTCGGATTACAGGCTGACGTGGACAGCGCCGCGAGCAAGGCGACCCAAAGAGCGGCAATTTTCAAGGACTTCATAGGCATTCAAAATTGGTCGAGAAGCTCCGGCTATAGTTTCTCGCCAAACATCGGGTTCAGCCGGAGGAAAACCGCATAGCCGACGATCAGGGTGATGACGGCCGTGACGAAGGTTCGGGCGAGATAGGCGGGGTTCATGGGCGCCGGGCCGAGGCTGTCGTAGGTTCCCCACAGGACGGTGCGGTAGCCGTCGATGATGGAGGCCATCGGGTTGATCCAGCGCATGACCTGGCCTGGGCTAAACGTTACCCCCATCAGGGTCGCCGTGTCCCCGAACATTTCCAGCGAATAGAAGACCGGCGTCAGGAAGAACCAGGCCAGCATGACCACTTCCAGGATCATCAACACATCCTTGTAAAAGACCGTCAGGCTGCCGAGCAACAGGCAAAGCCCCAGGGTGAAGATGAGTTGCGTGATCAGGATGAGGGGAACCCAGAGGGCGTGGACGGTCAGGCCGATGCCGAAAACATAGAGAAAGATGACCAGTACCGCGAAGGCGAAGCCGAAGTTGACGAGGTTGGACAGCAGCGAAGACGCCGGCAACAATTCGCGGGGAAAATAGACTTTCTTCACCAATCCGGCATTGCCCGTTACCGCCGTTGTGCCGCCGGTGAGCGAGCCGCTGAAGAAATTCCAGGGGATAAGCCCAACCAGCACGAAGATGGGATAGTCCCGAATCTGGTTGTTGGCCAACACCGAAAAGAGGATCGTGAAGACCACCATCAGGAACAGCGGGTTCAGGACGCTCCACAGGATGCCCAATACGGAATTCTTGTAGCGCGCCTTCAGGTCTCGCACGACCAGGTTGCGCAGCAGGGAGCGATAATGCCAAAGCTCATCCAGCTTTTCGCGCCAGTTTCCCAGACGGTTGTCGGCGTCGTAACTATATGAAGACGCCATGCTGTCGGCCTTCGGCCGGCTACCAACACTCATTCGTTGCTCGTTCTCCGATGGTCATGAAATTTGCGGCGCGGCCGCAACAATCGGACGATGATGCCCGATTATAGCCCATTCAGGCCGGATGCCGATTAACGATTCCTAATATTAATGAGCGGCCACCTGGCCGGCGCTCGCCCTGACGGCGCGATAGATCGTCTCCAGCCGCGCGGCGTGGTCGTCCATGCGCATCACCGGCGGGATGTTGGCGCGCATATCGTCGACCAGCGCGGGATTCTCCAACAGTTCCAGCAGCAGCCGGCTCAGGGCGGCCGCGTCGCCGGGCGGGAAGAGGAGGCCATCGACGCCGTCCGCCACGACGTCAGGCATGACGCCGATCCGTGAAGCGATCACCGGCACGCCGGCGGCGAATGCCTCCTGCACCACGAGCCCGTAGGTCTCATACCACAACGTAGGGAGAACCAGCACATCCAGCGCCCCGAGCGCCGGCCACAACGCCTCACGCTGCAGCCGTCCTTCGAAACGTATGCCGGGATGGCCGGCGGCGGCGCGCAGTTCGGCTACGTACCCCGGGTCGGCCGCGGGATCGCCGTATAGCGAGAGAGTTGCCCGCTCCGGCAGGCGGTTGACCGCGGCGACGAGAACGTGGACTCCCTTCTGGCGGCTCAGCCCGCCGACGTAGCCGATGTGGAACGAGCTATCCGGTTCCCGGCGGTGACGCGCCTCGCGGGCGGCGGCGATCTGCGCCGGCGACACGTCCGCGCCCAGCGGCAGGATGTCGATGCGCCCGGCCGGAAAGCCCATCGCCGCGTGCGCCTGGCGCACGAACGGCGTGGATGCCAGCACAGCGGCCGCGCCGTCGAAGATCGGCCGCAGGGTTCGATTGCGTCGCGCCATCAGCGGCGCGACAAACGTCGCCGCCGCAGCCGGGGCGGGCAACCCGGCACGAGCCAGGGCGCAACGACCGCAATTGTTGAAGCGCGCGTCCGGCCCGACACAGGGAGTCTCGTCGTAATTCGTCAGCAATTGGGCGTTGGCGCAGCCGTACCAGTAGTCATGGAGGGTGATGATGTAGGGAATTCCACCGGCCGCGATTTGATCGGCCATCGACGCCGGCAGGCCCATCAGGTGTTGCAGGTGGACGACGTCGGGGCGCTCCGCGGCCAAAACCGTGTCAAACGCGGCCGCGAGTCTGGCCGCGCCGAGCGTGCTGAGGAAGACCGACGCCCGGCCGCGACGACCCCGACCGGCCCGATAGACGCGCACGCCGGCCTCTTCAACCGGCGCGCCGGCCGCTCCCGGCCCGCTCTCCGGACAGAACACGGCGACCTCGTGACCGGCGGCCGCCTGCCGTTGCGCCATGGCCCGGGTATAAAGCTCTGTCCCACCCACATGGTCGGGCGGGTACTGGTGGACAACGTGGAGGATGCGCATGGCCGGCCGCGCCGCTACTCCTTGCCGGTCATGCTGCGGTAATGGGACAACACACGTCCCACCACCACATCCCAGTTGTAGTCGGTCTTCAGCTTCGCCTGCCCCTGTTTGCCCAGCCGTTCGGCGAACAACGGGGCAGTTATCACCCGTTCAGCGGCCATGGCCAATCCCTCAACATCAGCAAAGGGCACGAGCAGGCCGTTGGCGCCGTCGTCGACAACGCCGGGGATGCCCCCCGCACGGGCGGCGACCACCGGCACGGCGTGGGACCAGGCTTCCAGAATGACGATGCCGAATGAGTCGCTGCGCGACGGCAACATCAGAAATTTGGCGCGACTGAGCACCGCGTGCTTGTCCCGGTCGGACAGGACACCGAGCGTGCGGACGGCGGCGCGGTCTTCGGGGGAAAGCCGGCGGCGAAAGCGCTCGAACTCCGGGGCGGACGATCCAATCAGCAACAGGGCGATATCACGGCCGCGCCGGCGCAGAACGCGGATGGCGTCGGCGGCGTGTAATGCGCCCTTGTCAAACGACTGGCGGCCGATGTATACCCCAAAGTCCCCGCGCGCCTCGTGATGATCCGCGGCAAAGTAGGGCGAGGCCGTGAAATCTTCCGGCACCGGATCGACGCCACCACCGATGACGGCGATGCGTTCGGGCTGGAACATGTAGCGACCGAGGCCATCGGCCTCGACGCGCGTCAGCACCATGAGGCAATCAGCCTGGCGCATGATCCGCAGCTGGTGGTCCATGGTCGAATTGCGCGCCACCCGATCGCCCCCCTCGCCCAGATGGAGGAACGGCGTCATGACCAGCGGCTTGCCGCTCCGGCGACTGAATTCGTGAGCCGCCACCAGCCCGTGTTCCCATGAGACGTTGAAGGCGTGGACGATATCGACCTCGCCGCCATCGCCGTCGCCCAGTTCGGCCAGCGTCGTTTCAAGGCCTTCGATTGAGGGCACGCGGCGGGCCATGCGCGCCAGGACGCCGGACTGGTCGCCGGGCAGGGCCGAGAGGAGGACCATCCCCTTGCGCCACGCCAGCAGCCCGTCGCGGCCGCCGGGCATCGGCCGGATCGGCAGGCGAATCACGCGCACGCCGTCTTCCACGGCATCCGAGCGGCTCGCCACACCTTGCCAGAGGTCGGCTTCGGTGGCGGCCGAGCTGGTGACGACCGTCACCCGCGCCCCGCCGCGCGCCAGCCCACGCGCCAGGGCGGCGGCGTAGCGCTCGCCGCCGCCGGGGAGGGGCGGGTAGGCGGGCGTCACCAGGACGACGTGGAGCTTGTGGTCATTCATGGGGCGGGATGATCCGGCAGAAGATTAAGTTGATGCAGGTACGATTCAAATTGCCGGCGGACATTGGGTTCCAGGAAGACTTGCGATCGCTCCATCTGGCGGACGATGACGCGGCGGCGCAAGGAATCATCAGCCATCAACAAGTCGATCAACTCTGTCAGAGCTTCATAATCCTTATTATTGAACAAAATCCCCGCGCCGGCCATGGTGGACGGGACCGCGCCGGCAGCATAGGCCACAACGGGCAACCCGCAATACATGCTTTCAATCAATGGCTTGCCGAAACCCTCGTGCTCGCTCATGGAGACGTAGACATCAGCACAACGGTAACAGGTCAGCATGTCCTGGCCCGATATATGACCGGTGATGTGGACAGCCACCTGATCAAGCCCCAGTTCCCGGGCAAACGAGCGAATCCAGTTTACATAATTTTCATTACTGGTATTGCCGACAAGAATCAGGCGGGCATCCGGTCGCGCCCTGCGCAGGAAATACAGCAGCTTGATCAAATCTTCCTGCCGCTTGTTGGGCGCGAAGCGGCCGACGAAGAGCAACGTCGGATGAGTTGCGCCCAGCACAGAAGCGAGGGTCTCGTTCACAGGTTGCTGCAAATGGGACTCATCGAGAAAGATAGGCAGCACGCCTGTCGGGTCATAACCCAGCTCTACCAATTCCTGCCGGTTATATGGGGAAACCCCCAGGCCCAGTATCGTCCGGGGGCGCATGTCTTGCAGCTGGCTACGGCCGCGGCGCAGGCCCTCGGCCAGCGCCGGATCGGTGGCCTCGAAAAACTCCGGCGGCGTGATGTTGTGGTAGATGAGTATTTGGGGCAGTTCAATCGCGGCGAGGCGATCGGCGATGAGGGAACCGACGGCGTGATGATGGATGACGCACGTCTCGGCCGGGCGTGGCTGGTAGGTCCCGGCCGGGCGAACGTCGGCCGCGAGTTCGGGCTGGATGCGCTCGGCGAAGATGTCGGAGACAAATCCCAGCGAGCGCAACCAGCGGCGAATGGCGAACGCATGGTCGCTGACCGCGTCGCCGGTGTAGACGCCTTCGGTAAATTGGTGCAGCACGCGCTCAGGCATGGTCCTGCTCGTCGTTCGCGGTTCGGGTCAGGGTATCAATGATGGCCCGGTATTTCGCCAGTATGACCGGCCAGCTGTAATTGGCGGTGACAAAGGCCCGGCCCTGACTCCCCAACCGGTGGCGCAACGCTTCGTCATCGAGCAGCATCGTGAGCGCCATGGCGAACTCTTCATACGAATAATAGTAAAGGCCGCCGTTGCTCTGTCGCGACTGATACTCAAGGACCTCGCAGCGGCCGTTGAGCAATGTCGGCGTTTCCATCAGCCACGCTTCCATGGCTACAATCGACAGGCTCTCAAACAGGGACGGCATCACCAGAATTTCGGCGGCGCTGACGGCGTCGAACTTGTCTTCTTCGGTCACAAAGCCCAGCGGCACAATGTCGGGGCGGTTGGGGATATGCAGCTTGACCTTGCCCACCAGCACCAGCTTCAGGTCGCGCCCGGTCTCCTCGCGATAACGAATGAATTGATCGATCAGCTCCGGGACGTTCTTGGACTCTTCCACACGACCAACGTAGAGGATAAAAGGCCCCTCGATGCCGAACTTTTGGCGAAACCGCGCGGCCGATACGTCGTTGGGGACATTTACCCCGACCCCCGCGACTATCTGGGGAACATGGTTGTTGTGCATCACCCGGTTGACCAGCAATTTTTCCGGCACTGTGTTATAGACGATGGCTTGCGGCAGATGAAACAACGAGCGAAAGATGGGCAAATGGAGATAGGGTTCGTCGTGGGCGTTGGGGATGAGTATGGCCTTGTCCGACACCAGAGGCAGGCCGAAAAAGACGGGTGGATAGAGATACGTCACGAAAATATAGAGGTCGATGGAATCGTAGGAATCGTAGACGTAGTTGAGCAGACCGGTGGAGTATGGCCCCTGCTCTCTCATCCACTGCAATTGGGTGAAAACAGAGCGGGCACCAGTGAACAGTTCATTTTGATAGCGATCGGTGCGCAGGCCGTCAACGGGGAATCGGTGAATGATCACGCCATTCAGCTCGCTGTCGCCGGGCGGGTACACGTCGGCCCAGGTGTGATGATCCACAGCGCAGGTGGTGATCACGTGCATCTCCGCCAGACCGGTGAGATGTTCGGCCAGCCAGCGCGCCAGCATCTCCGCGCCGCCGTTCACTTCCTCGCCGTAGCGCTGGACGACCATTGCGACCCGCTTCTTGTCCATTACCATCCGATATCCCGCAAATGTGAGTGGAACTGCCGCTTCACTTCCGGCTCCAGAAACGCCTCGACCCGCTCGCGCTGCCGGGCAATGAGCCGGCGTCGTAAAGGCTCATCGCCGAGCACCAGATCCGCCAGTTCGGCCAACTCCTCGAATTCCTTGCGATAGAACACCAGCCCCGCTCCGCCCATCGTCTCCGGCACGGCCGTCGCGCCATAGGCCATCACCGGCAGGCCAAGCAGCATGCTTTCGGCCAGCGGCACACCAAATCCCTCGTGGTCGCTCATTGAGACGTACAGATCGGCCGTCTTCAGATGGGCGACCATCTCCGCCTGCGCGACTTTGCCGGTAAGGGTCAGCCCGCCGCCCACGCCCAACTCGGCGGCAAGCTTCTCGACCCAGCGATCATAGCCGACTTCCCACCTGTCGCCGATTAACGTGAGGTGGGCGTCAGGACGAATTCGCCGCAGGCAAAAGAGGAGCTTGACCAGGTCTTCCTGACGCTTGTTCGGGGCGAGCCGGCCGATGAACAACAGACGCGGCCGCGCTTCGTTCGTCCCGCCGGGCGGCATGCTGTCCGGCGACAGTTCGTACCGTTCCGCCTGCAGGCAGATCGGGAGCACCGCCGTTCGCGCGAATCCGGCCCTCGTCAAGTCCGCCGCGTTGTAGCCGGAATCGGCCAGCGCCAGGTCCGCCAGAGGACGCAACAGCGCCAGTTGTTCGATGCCGAGGCGCGCCAGCCAGGCCCGAAAGGGATCGACGGTCGCGAAATATTCCGGGGGCGTGATGTTGTGATAGATGAGCAGCAACCTGAAACCGTGATCAGAGAGATACGGCGGGACATCAGAGCCGATGCTGTGGTGGTAAATCCCCCGGCTGCCGCGGTGGGGCGGCCGGTAGGCGCTCATCGGGCGAACTTCGGTCTCCACGCTGGGGTGCACGTGCCAGGCGTAAATGTTCGATTCGTAGCCCGCTTCGCGGAGCCATCGTCGAATGAGGAAGGCCTGATCGGTAATAGCGTCGCCGTCGGTCGCGCCGGTCAGGAATTGATGGATTGTGCCCTGCGCCATCTCATTCAACTCGCGCCCATGCGATCATCGCTCGCGGCGCTCGATCTCTGCGCGCAGGGTGTCGATTTCATCCTGCTGATCCTGAATGACTCGCGCCATCTCGTTGAGCGTGCTGATCAGGTCGGCATTGATGCGATTTTGTTCCCTGACCGACTTGTTCACGTAGAACAGCACCAGATTGTGCATCTCGGCGCGAACTTTTCCCCAGACCCGACCGACCACCGGCGCGCGGGTGGCGGGAGAAGGCGCCAGGACCGGCTCAACCGCCGCCGGCGCGGCGGCGTTGGCCTGCTCCAGATAGTAGTAGAGGTGTGGATTGACGCGCTTTTCAAGAGGCACATCAGGATAGGTCGACACATAGCCGAAAGACGGGAAAACGACCGAGATGGGGCCCAACGCGGCGCGGCGGCGCGTCACACGTTCTTCCACCAGGCGCACAAGCTCTTCGGAAGTGATTTGCTCGTCGTGGATGACGATCCAGGGCGCGTCCGCCGATCGTGGGGATTGGGTTTCGTTCATTGGACTTTCCAGGCGGCTATGGAGCAAGGGAGCGATCGGCCGTCAGGTCCGGCAATTCCTGCCGCAGAAAGGAGTCGATCAGGGATTGGCGGGTCATGGATTGCGCTGCCAGCAGGTTCGTCCAGTGTTCCAGTTCGGCCGGTTGCGGCCGGCGACCCAGGAAAAGGCGATAGGCGGCGCGCACATCGTCCAGGCCTGCCGGCTGATTCCCGGCGGCGGCCCATGTCGCGCCGGTCTCCGGCGGCAACAGAACGGAAGAGTTGTCCGGCGGCTCGGCCTGGCCCAATATCGAGAGCGCGGCCAATATGTGGCTGTTGACCTTCGCCTGGTTCATGGTCGACCGGTTGATGTAGAAAACGACCAGTTCGTGGAACTTGCCGCGCAGAAGATCGATCAGCGGCCCGACGATCGGCACGCGGGACGGCGTCACGAGGAGATCGATCTCCACGCGGCTCTGAGCCAGAGCAGCGCGAAACAGCTCCTCGTAATATTCGGGGCGCTGGTTGCCGGCTGAGGCGGGCGGCAGTCGAACCTGGCCGGGCAGTTTTCGATCCAGTATCTCGCGCCTAACTTCTTGCATGACGTGCTCGATGTTGACCGTGTCGGTCGTGGAGCCGTCGATTTCACTCTGATTCATCGAATTCAGGTTCCAGATAATGTAGCGTTAGTGTCGTCATTTCGGTGTCGACCAGGGTGGGCTTGCGCGTGTAGCTGCTTTCGAGCCGCCGCCGGGCCAACTCTACCTGCGTCGTCTCGTAGGCCATGCCTTCCGCATCCAGCCAGCCCGATCCACCGATCCAGATCACCGGACGGCCGTTATTCTGCCACGTTTTAATCGCCTCAACCAGCGTGGACGAGACCGAGTCCGGCGGCCGCCGCAGCGCAAACGCATCGAACCCATAGACGAAGCGAAGCGGCGTGCCCCAGACGTCCCCCTCGCCGACGGGCGACTGGTCGTTGAACAGCAGGACTGCCCCCGACGGCAACATCGCGGCCAGGTCGTCCACCTGCGCGACGAGGCCGGTATGATCGACCTGGGACACGAAGCCGCGCGCCGCAAGCCCGATTCCGGCCAGCCATATCGTCGCCGCCAAGAGACCTAAAACCATGCCCGGAGCGATGGCCGCCTTCCCGGCCCGAATCGTGCCCCTTCCCCGGAGCCGGTTGATCACAGCGCCAATCAGATAAGCCCCGCAGAGGATGAAGAACGGCATCACGGCCGGCACATAGCGCCGCATCACGTAGACATGGTGCGGATTGGCGCTGATATTCCAGAGATAAACGCCCGAAAACATCAAGCCCAGGGCCAGGGCCAGCACCGTCCAGCGGTTGACGCGCCACAGCATCAAGGCCGACCCGGCCACCCCCAGCCAGATACCGATCGGCGAGAGATACCAGCCCAGCCGGAGCCAGTTCTCGTGGTTCGTGACCGGGATTTCGCCCGCGCTGAAAACGTCCGGCCGCAGCGTTGTGGCGTTGATTTCGGGACGGATGAACCAGCCATAGAACGCATATATCAGCCACATCCCGATCAAAATAACCTTCACAATTCGTTGCAGTTGATCCGGCGCGCGCAGCCGGCCGATTCGTCGCGGCAGCCAGTAGAGGACCAGCGCCAGCCCCGCAAGCCCAATCAGCAGGAACGGCCACAGTCGCCCCAACAGCATGAACCCGTAGCCCAGGGTTTCATAGAAATAGGGAGCGCTCAGAAAGTGGCCGTGCAGCAGCGAATGCACCACCAACAGCGCAAACGGGGCAGCGAACCAGCTGTCCGGCCGCTCCCACCCGCGAAACCAGCGCCACAGGAGCAACACCCCGAAGATGGGCAGCAACACCAGGCTGTCGATGCGCACAAGGAAAACAGCCCCGAAAGCGCAGCCGGCCGTGAACGCCCACAGGGACGGCGGCCGGCGCGCGTCCAGCCAGCGGCCGCCGCTCCAGATGCCGCTCCACAGCAGGAATTGGGTCAACGCCTCGCTCGTCGGATACCGGCCAAACCAGACCTGCAACGCCGAGATCGACAGGCCGGCCAGCGCCAGCGCGCCGACGACCGGCCCGCCGATATCCCTGGCGGTCAGATAGACGGCCAGCGTACCCAGCAGCATCCAGACCCCCGTCAGCAGCAGTTCCGCGCGGATGCCGGCCGCGCCCCCGCCGGCCAGACCGAACGCGACCGCCTGGAGCACCGGATGGAACGGGTAGAATTGCGGCGTCACCTCGCCCGCCGCCGCGTCGGTCACATAGAATCCCGGTAGCAAATAGGTTGAGGCTCGCGGCGTGTTGGGCAGGGGGCGCAGAACGACGTCACGCATCGCAGGCGTCATATTGGCCAGGGTCTCATCCGTGATGCGAAACCCGCCGTGTTGCGCGATTTCCGCTCCCAGGCTCACGTAGACGCCGGCATCCGCGCCGCCATAGATGTATTCGTGGGGGCGAAAGAACAGCCACAGCGCCGCCGCGATCCAGATCGCCAGCATCGCCCACTCCCATCGCGCAAAGCTCAATTCTCCGATTGTCCCGGCCCCGGGCCTGTCTGTGGCGGCAACACGCCGCCTTAGCCCCAGTAATAGCAACAGGGAACCTGCCAGCGCCGCAATGAGAACCGGGACGCTGAACACCCCGATTTCTGCCGTCACGAGCGCGAGCCATCCCGTCAATATTGCGGCGAGGATCACGACCGCGAAGAGCAGCGGCAAATTCCATCGCGTCGGACGCGGGACGAAGCAGGTCACGAGCAGGCCGGCGGCCAGAACGGCCAGCGCGATCAGTAATGCAGCAGCGATCCAGTCAAGCACGGGCAGCCTCCAGCGTGGCGCGCAAGAACTCCGCGTAGGCCTGGGCCGCGCGAGCAGGATCGCATTGCTCGCGCACGTACTTGTAACCCGCCCGGCCCATGGATTGCCGGAGATCGGTCGATTGGGCGAGAGCCTCCATCGCGCCTTCGAGAGCGGCCGTGTCGCCGGGCGGCACCATCAGCGCGGCGTCTCCGGGCAGCTCGCTGTACCAGCCATGATCGTAGACGATCACCGGCCGGGCGGCAGCCATGGCTCGCAGGGCGACGGCCGACGTCTCACCAATGGTGGGATATCTCAGGTTGACGACCACATCAGGCACGCGCAACCAGGCGGTGAAATCATCGAAATTATCGACATAGCCGACGTGGATGACGCAATCACGCAGGCCCAAATCAAACAGAATGGCGTCCAGATCGACATCCGGCCGCGTCTCGCCGACCAGCAGATAGCGCGTGTCCGGGTGTTGCTGATGAACCTTTTGAAACGCAGCCAGAGCCACATCGATTTGTTTTTCAGATGTGATCTGCCCGAAGCTGCCGAAGATTACGGCCCCGTCAGGTATGTCAAGCGTTTGCCTGAAGTTCCGGCCGCTTTCCATCTTGACAAGGTGCGGGATCGTCGCCATCGGCACCCCCGGCCTGTAGCGGCGAATCTTTTCGGCCACATACCCGCTGTGGACGATGACGCCCGCGGCGGCGTCGATCAACCGCTGATTGAGAGGCGTATCGAACAACGGATATGGAGCGTTACCCGCCCTGATGTCGCGGGCGAGGCGGCGGCCGTCATAGCCGAGGGCGTACCCCATCTCCCGCCCATACCCGGCCCAGTCCCCCTTGCCCACGGTGTGATGACGGATGAAATGGTGGATGAAATAGTCGTGGAGCACGACGACTCCGGGATATCGCAGCGCCATTTCGTAGATCGTCTCGTGATGTGCGCTGTTGCCCATCTGGTAGAGCGGCAAATCGAACCCGGCCCGGCGGCCGGGGAATTCGCGCGCCGGTCGGATCGCGAATCCGGGCAGATCCGCGGCGGCAGGATCGTCGACGAAGACGGTGAGGTCTACCAGCTCGGCCAGATGGGGCAGCAGCTCGGCGGTGTAATCCGCGATACCGCTGCGGGCGGGCGGGACAGGACTAAAAAAGGCGATCTTCAGTCGTTGACCCGCGCGGGGGGCCGCCATTGCCCGCATCCCCGCGTCAAGCAGCGCCACATCCCGGTTGATGCCGGTCAACGCGCGATCCTGCGAGGCAAGCAGCTCGCAACTCGCCTCGTCGCCCGGCGGCCGCGCCAGTCGCTCGACCAGCGCCCGGTTGAATTCGGATTGCTGCTCCATCAGCGGCCGCACCTGCCACTTCGTCGCCACGCTGTTCCACGCCTCACGCAGACGCGCCACGAGGCCGCCGACCAGCGGCGCGGTCGATGTGAAGCGGTATTCCGCCAGCGTAGCCTGTCGCCGCAGCTCCGCCAGGCTGTCGACCTCAGTCCGTTCGGTTTTCATGAGTTTGCCGGGGGTCGTTCAGTCATGCCAGGTAATGTCGGGCACTCTCGCCGGTATCGCGTAGGGGCCGGCGGCCAGGTCATCAAAATAGTCATTGGCCAGCAACGCGCCGTAGGAATAGATGGCGTGCCCGGCCGCGCCGATCTCGCGGGCGGCCTCGATGCGCTCGACGACATCATCGAACGTCAGCAATCCGGGGCCGATGCCGCCGATGCCGGGCAGGATGAAACGATCGCCGCGATTGGCCTGGAAGTCCCCGGCCAGAATCCGCCAGCGCTCGATGGGAAACGGGTTCTCGGCCGGCGGTCGATAGGAGTAGATCATCGGCGCCAGCGCGTCGATATAGCCGTCCCTGACCCACGCACGGGAATCCTGATAATAGTCAGAGTATCCCTGGCTATATCCCCAGCCCCATTTATCCTGATAGGTATGCCAGACGGCCGCGCTGAGCCAGACGCCGCGGCCGGTGGGGACGATGACATCCTGATAAATCTCGCGCACGAGGGTGTTCACCTGCTCGCGCTGCCAATCGCCGTAGGGGATGCCGTTGTTCGAGAAGCAAGGCGCGCCGTACAACCCCTCGCTCACCGGATCGCAGGAAGTATTGCGCCCGGCATAGCGGACCCGGTCGAGGTGGATGCCGTCGACGGCGTAGCGGTTGACCAGATCGGCGACGACCGCTTTCACATGGGCGCGCACCATGGGCGACGAAGGCGTGGCGTAGAGATATTCGCCGCATGAGACCTGGCCCGTTGTCGTCCATTGCGCGCCGTTGAGCTTGCCGCCTGTCGTCCCGTGCGCGTTCTGCAGCTGGTAGTAGAGCGGCGTCGGCGAGGTCATCGGCGGGGCGTTGGTGCAGTTGTCCCAGACCGGATAGACGTTGACATAAGCGTGCAGTTGCAGGCCGCGCGCGTGCGCCCGCTCGACAAAGTAAGCCAGTGGATCCCAGAACGGTGACGGTGGCTGACCGAGGGCCTGACCACTGATTCGCAGCGCCCACGGCTCCAGATTTGACGAGTAATAGGCATCGGCCGTGCCGCGGATCTGAAGGAGAATGGCGTTGAATCCGGCCGTGGCGGCGTTGTTGACGATCTCGTCTATCTTGCCCTTGTCGACCGGGGCGTTCGACCGCGTCCAGTCGAAGCGCGTCACCCACAGGCCGCGGAACTCGACCTGGCCGGTGGGCGGAGGCGTCGGCAGATCGGCCAGCTTGTATATCTCCAGGAAAAGGAGCTTGTTGTTATCGGCTCCGGACCCGCTGCGGATCGTCAGGCGGCCGTCGGTCACTGCCACCGCCGCGGCCAGACCGGAAATGAACCGCTGGTTATCGGATGGCACGCCGTTGAGCAACCCCCGCCCCTCGGCGAGGCTCTGCATCATTCCGTCAACGAACTCCGGGTCGCCGGCCACCCCGTACACGTCATAGACGCCGGGCGGGAGCGCGATCTCCCACACGGCGTCGGGGTTCTCCGGTTTTTGCAGGTGGATCAGGGTGTCGTAGCGCTGGTCAGGAGCCATCGGCGAGTTGCGCTCGCGGGCGGTAGTGCTATTGTCGGCGTTCCAGCCATACGAAAACCCGTTACCCCGATTATTGAACACCTGCCCGCTGTCCGGCAGATAGCCGGGGGGAATCTGCGCGGTCGCCGGCTGGAAGTTGATCCGCGTCACCAGGCTACCGATCGAGACCGGAGCGCCCTGTATAATAGGCAGATAGCTGCGGCCGGAAGGCTGGGCGCTCACCGCGAGCGTCAGGCCCAACACAATGAGCAAGGCTGCCAGGGGCGTGAGTATTCGCAATCGCAAACCGTTCATCCGCCCGATATTGTGCCACAGATGGCGTTTTCGTCCCACAACGCCCGATTGACAC
>JAHDWL010000012.1 GCA_023384355.1 Anaerolineae bacterium | reverse complement strand
TACAGCGTGGCCTACCTCTTGCCACCAATTTACAGAAAGAAAA
The DNA here is from genome assembly GCA_023384355.1 of Anaerolineae bacterium. GTDB lineage: Bacteria > Chloroflexota > Anaerolineae > Promineifilales > Promineifilaceae > Promineifilum. The sequence continues at coordinate 71,723 of JAHDWL010000012.1, read as the reverse complement.
TTACACTATCTCCTTCACTATTAGACAGATGATTGAACACCGGGATGTAATGCAATAAATTTAATGGTTTAACAAATTACCCAGTGTATAAAAACGCGATCCTATAGATGATGTTACAATCTGTTGGGATAATCCAAGATCAACAAACAGGATTGAATTATTCATAACAAGCCCCGGCGGTGGGATCAAAAAACGGGAATCGGTTCTTCGATGGATCCGATTCCCGTTGTGTCGTTTATCGGCTATTCTGCTGTCGCGTCGACCGGTGGCGCAACCTTTTCCGGCGCCCGGCCATAGAGATAGGCCAGTTCGGCCAGCCCCAGCGCGATCCCCGAAGCGCGCGCGCTGAACATCTCCCGCGTGTAACGCCACCGCCACCAGCCGCCTTCCTTGCCGGGGAAATTCATCCGCGCCTCGTTGCCCAGCACGAAAACGTCCTGCATCGGGATGACGGCGATATCGGCGACCGAGGCATAGGCCAGCCGGATGAGATCCCAGACTATGTCGCGGCCGGACGAAACTGTGTAGCGGCGAACGTGGTCACGCTCGTCCTCGGTTGCGTTCAGATACCAGCCCAACGTTGTCTCATTGTCGTGGGTGCCGGTGTAGACGACCGTGTTCTTGATGTAGTTGTAGGGCAGGAAACTGCTGTTGCGCTCGCCGCCGAAGGCGAACTGCAAAATCCGCATGCCCGGGAAGGCGAATCGATCGCGCAGTTCCTCGACTTCGGGGGTGATGACGCCCAGGTCCTCGGCGATGATCGGCAGCTCGCCTAATTTGGCCTGGATCGCCTCGAAGAAGGCCGCGTCGGGGCCTTTGACCCAACGGCCTATGACGGCCGTCGGCTCGGTCGCCGTGATTTCCCAGTAGGCTTCAAAGCCTCTGAAATGATCGATGCGCACGATGTCGGCCTGGACGAGGTTCATATGGATGCGCTTCACCCACCAGTCATAATTTTCGGCGGCGATCTTCTCCCAGTTATAGAGCGGGTTTCCCCAGCGCTGGCCGGTCGCGCTGAAATAGTCCGGCGGCACTCCGGCCACCACCGAGGGAGAACCGTCCTTGCTCAGATGGAACAGTTCCGGGTGCGACCAGACGTCGGCGCTGTCGTAGGCGACGAAGATGGGGATGTCGCCGATGATTTTGATGCCCTGTTTGTTGGCGTAGGATTTCAGCTCCAGCCATTGCTTATAGAACAGGAACTGCTGGAATTTGTGTGACTCAATATCGTTGACCAGGTCCCTGGTCCATTGCTTCATGGCCTTGACTTGCCGCTTGGCGATCGGCCTGGGCCAGGTGTTCCAGACGCCGCCGTCCTGATCCTTGTGATGCTCCTTGAGGGCCATGAACAGAGCGTAATCATCCAGCCAATAGGATGTGTTGAGGCAGAAGCGGCTGTAGGCGTCGCGTTGGGCGGGGGTGGCATTCTCCTGAAAGTAGTCGTGGGCCGCCCGCAGCAGGTCGCGCTTGTAGTCGATGACCGGCCCGAAATCAACCTGGCCTGTAGGAAAGTCGGGAACCTTCTCGATCGCTTTTGCCGGCAGAAAGCCGTCAGCCACCAGCCGGTCGGGGCTGATCAGCAAGGGGTTGCCGGCGAAGGCGGAGAACGACTGATAGGGGGAGTCGCCATAGCCCGTTGGGCCAAGCGGCAACATCTGCCAGAGGCTCAGTCTGCCGGCGACGAGGAAATCGACAAATTGATAGGCGCTGCTGCCCAGATCGCCAATCCCGTACCGGCTGGGCAAACTTGTCGGATGAAGAAGGATACCGGCGGAACGATTGAAACTCATGGATGGGTTCTCCTGTACGTTTTTTTGTAATTATCCCTGAACCGGTCGCTGCTTGGGGCGAGCCAACCGCTGAATGAATTCGATTGTGCAACGGGCAGCAGGTTGGGTGGCGAGATACTCCGCGACTTTGATTGCCTTGCCTATGTTAGTCATCTGGGCCGCAACTTGTCCAGACACGGGATGTTCTCGCGCACGTTATCGGGCCGATCGCCGGGTTTGTGAACCTGAACGAGAAAGGAGATGCCCCGATGGTCCGTTTCGATACCTTCCCACATGACCAACCCGTATCCCTTTGCATAATAATAACGTTCGAAAGGTTTCCCGGCCGGGCGACCCTTGACTTCATTATACGCCGCCAGAACCACGACGTCGCGCAATTTGTAGCCGCGTCCCGGGCGGCCCTCGACGTCGGGCAATATCAGGCTGTTATGGATCGCCTCCAGACGCACCCAGGTGATGTGCCGTCCGGACAGGTGGGAATTCATCATGCAATTCCCCTTGCGACGGCTGACGACGATCACGCTGCGCCGGTAGGTTTGCCCGACCGCCATGTGCCGGGGTATCCAGGCAGTGCCGTAGGTGTCACCATCCATTAGTGTATAGAAATTGCCCGACCCCGGCGAGGTATCGGTGCCGCGAAAAATGAAGCGGTCGTCGGCCCACAGTTCTTCCCACTCGCTGTTTTTGGTTTGATAGAATCGGTTACCCTGTCGTTGGGTTTGCACGCGCTGCTGGCCGATCATCGACCCGTTGGGCATATCGAAGATATGTTTCATCTCATACAACCGACCGTCGCCGCGCAAATAGGGCAGCATGTCATACCTGGTCGGAATCTCGACGACTACCACGGAGGTGAAGAATGTGGAGCCGAAGTATTCGCCGCGCGGGTTGCGCATTCGCCAGCGGCTGATGTAGCGACCGGTGGTCTCCGGCGCGGTCATCTCGATGGTTACATATGCGATTTGCTGTGGGGCGATACCGGTGACTTCTATTTGCTGCGTGTCGCCCATTTCCGTGCCGCCGACACGAGTAAGCGTGTAGCCGGCTGACCAGGCGATCGACCCGGTGTTGCGGATAGCCCAGGTTTTTGTGAACTGCGTCCCGGCCCGCACCTCGCTTCCGTCGGGGTAGGTGATATGTTCCTCCAGCTGGGCATCCTCAAGGGAGGAGGAGCCGGGCGTCGTGGAGATGGGTACGCGGATTTCCGCCACCAGTAAATCGCCGAAGAGATTGCCTTCGGAGTTGCGCGGCCGCCACGTGCCGCGATGGTTGCCGGGAGCCAACGGTGCCTCAAGCGGCACCGACACGATAACTGACTCGCCGGGGAGTGCCGCGGGCAGCGGCACGCTGTCCGGCCCGCCCATCTGCTGTTCGCCTGCAAACGCCAGCGCGAAGCCCGCGGACCAGGTCGATGTGCCCGAATTTCGGATGCGCCAGCTCTTGATGAATCGCCGGCCGGCCGGGATGATCTGACCCGCGGGATAGGTGACGTCGGATTGATAGCTCGCGTTGTCCGTCGCGCCGATCAGCATCACCTCGATCTCCACCGTAAGGATGTCGCCGAACAGCTGCCCGCCGGTCGATTTGGCCTGCCATGAGGAGCGATATATACCCGGCGCGGCCGGCGCTTTAAGCGCGACGGAAACTTCGACTGTATCGCCCGGACCGGCGGCGGGCAGCGGCACGGCGGCCGGCCCATCGAGCGGGCTGTCACCGAGGAATGCCAGCTGGTAACCTTCGACCCATGCCGTCCGGCCGGTGTTGCGGACGCGCCATGTCCTGGTGAAGGCTACTCCGGGCGACAGTCGCGCGCCGTTCGTCACGCCCACATCGGACACGAAGGTCGCTCCGTCTTTCGGACGTCCCGGCAGGGTGATGGCGCGCAATTCGGCGATCAGTTCCGGCCCAAAAGCCTCGCCATCGGGCGTCTTCAGAGTCCAGCGGGAGCGATAGATGCCCGGAGTGGGTGGGGTCGTGAGCGGGACGGAAAGCTCGACTGTTGCGCCTGGTCGGGTGGTCGGTAATTTCCACGAGCTATCGGCGCCGAGCGGGTTCTCGACGTTGGCCAGCGAGTATGTCCTGTCCCAGGTGGTGTCGCCGCTGTTGCGAATCCGCCAGGTCTTGAGGACTGACCGGCCGGTTTCGACTTCCTGCCCGTTGGCCAGGGTGACGTCGGCGACGAATATGGCGTCATTGCGTTTCTTCACCGGCGTCACATTGATGTCGGCGAACATGCCGAAGGCGAACCAGCGGCCGCGGCTGTTGCGAGGCTTCCATGTGCTGCGGTGGCGGCCGGGGGTGGCCGGCGCGATGAGGGTCACGCTGACCAGGGCGACTTCGTTCGGTTTGAGCGGCGGCAGCGGGACGCTCTCCGGGCCGCCCATGAGGTCGTCACCGAAATGCTCCAGGGTGTAATCTTTCCAGGTCGAGGTGCCGGTGTTGCGCACCCGCCAGGTCTTGACGAACGGCTTGCCCGCTTCTATTGTGGAGCCGTCGGGCACGGTCTCGTCGGCCTCATAACTCATCTCGTCGACGACGGGGATCGTCACATCGCTGAAATAACTGACCGGATTGACCACATCGGCGACAACGTATCCTTTCAGACCGTGATCGAGATGCTGCAAGGTCAGGTGGAGATGGACGCCGGTGGAGTTACCCGTGGTGCCGGCGATTCCGAGGCGCTGTCCGGCCTCGACCGTAGCGCCGACATGAAGACTCGGGTTGATCGATGAGAGGTGCCCATACCAGGTCACCCAGACCGTCCCGTCGCTCCACTCGTGCCGGATGCGAACATGGTTCCCATAGCCTGTTGTCCCCGTTTTGATCAGGTCAACGATCCCGCGCTGCGCGGCGACGACTTCGGCTGGTTTGCCGCCGACCACAGCGCGCAGATCGATGCCTTCGTGGAGGCCGTTGGCGTAGGATCGCGGGCTGTTGAAGGGATCGGTTATATAGAATCCGGCGATCACCGGATTGGTCAGGGTAAATTGCGTCGAGTTGTCGTCCGGCATTGATACTTCCTACCTGAACTACGACAGCCGACCTTATATGACTGGCTGGCGAAAGCAATGAGCCACAGGCGCTCTAGCCGCGATATCGTTTCTGGGCAATGGCCCACTCGTAAAGTTGCCGGTAGCCTTGGGCGGAGCGCGACCAGGAGAAATCGGCGTTCATCCCGTTCAACTGGATATCCCGCCAACTATCCGGATCGACGTTGTAGATATACGTCGCCCGCTGGATGGCATCCCACAGCGCGCCGGCGCTGAATTCGTAGAACGAGAAGCCGGTGATCCCGTCGTGAACCGTGTCGGCCAGCCCTCCTGTGGCGCGGACAATAGGCACGCTGCCGTAGCGCATGGCGATCATCTGACCGAGGCCGCAAGGCTCGAAGAGAGAAGGCATCAGGAACATGTCGCTGCCGGCATAGATGAGCGGAGCCAGGCCGGCGTGATAGCCGATGTAGGCGGCCATCTTGCCGCGATGATAACGGGCCAACTGGCTGAACATGTCCTCGTATTGAGCGGCCCCGGTGCCCAGCACGATGAACTGCGCCGGCCCGGAGTAGCCGTTCAACAACAGATGAATCGGGTGACCCATGAGATCAAGCCCTTTTTGCATGTCCAGCCGTGAGATTAGCGCCAGTATGGGAATATTCGGCACCTGTGGCAGGCCGACGGCCGCCTGCAATGCCCTCCGGGCTTCCTCCCGCTGGTCCAGCGAGTCCTGATCGAAATGGTGCGACAGGCGCTTGTCGGTTGCGGGGTTCCACTCATCGTAATCCAGACCGTTCAGGATGCCGTGCAGATCGCGCTGGCGGTAGCGGAGCAGGCTGTCGAGCCCGACGCCGCCTTCCGGGGTCATGATCTCGCGAGCATAGGACGGGCTGACCGTGTTGACGATGTTGGCGTGATAGATCCCGCGGGCCATGAAGTTGACCTGGCCGTAGGCCTCTTCGGTCAGCGAATGGGTATAAAGTTGCAGGTAATCGAAGACGTTCCAGCTTGTCAGGCCCTGATGAGCCAGATTATGAATGGTAAAGACGCTGGCCACATCCTGATAGCGTGGGTTCCCCTGGCCGGCAGTGTTGAGCCAGACGATGGCCGGGGCGGAGTGCCAGTCGTGGGCGTGGAGCACGTCGGGTTGCCAGTCAATCGATTCTGTTAGAGTGAAAGCGGCCCGGCTGAAGAAGGCGAAGCGATAGGGATCGTCCCAGTAGCCGTAGATATTTTCCCGGTTGAGCAGGTTTTGCTGGGCGATGAAATAGACGGGCACTTCGCTGCCCGGCAGGGTGCCCTCGAACGCGCCGGCCTGAATAACGCCGGAGCCGGTCGGCACGTCCAGGCGCAGGGGCATGCTTTGCACGCCGGGATAACCGCTCTCGATGTTGCGATATGCCGGCATAAAGACGCGGACGTCGTGCCCCATGGCGCGGAGCGCCTTGGGCAGCGACCCGCCGACATCGCCCAGCCCGCCGACTTTAGCGAATGGGACAGCTTCGGCTGTCAGGAACATGATGCGTAACGATTCGGCCATAGTGATGCTCTTCGTCCGAGTCCGACTCATCGCGTGCGACGATTGGCCGGCTCAATGAGTGTTTGGTCTGTGTGTGACAGAGTCAATGATCGCCAGTGACGGAATGGCTCAATTGTCCCCAATTCACGGCGGTTTAACAAATTCGAAGACCTGTTGATGAGGCCGGCAGAAAGTAAAAAAATCGCGCCGGATCACAAGTTCCGGCGCGATCTGATGCATCATGTGGCTAACGTCGCCTCGAAAGCCGACCCTGCCGGTGAATTGCTCATTCGAGCGCCGCCAGCACGCGCCGCAGACGGGCGGAGGCTTCCTCGCCGACTGAAGCCAGGTCAGGATTGAGACCGACGCCGAGCATCGCGATGGGATCGACGATTGACACAATCGATCCATCGCCATCTTCATAGACGATGACATTGCACGGCAGCAACAAGCCAATCTCCAGCTCGGTTGTGAACGCGCGATGGGCCAGATGCGGGTTGCACGCTCCCAGTATGATGTAGCGGCGAAATTCAGCATTTATCTTCTGCTTCAGTGTGTCCTTGACGTCGATTTGCGTCAACACGCCGAATCCTTCCGTCTTGAGGGCGGCCGTCACGGCTTCGATCGCCTGCTCGTAAGGCATATCGAGGCGGGTACGCATGCCATAATCTGCGACAGTTGTTGTATCCATCAGGTTGGCTCCTCCAGGTAATTATTTGTGCGTCCGCCCCGCGGACGCTTTTCATTCGAGCATTCGCCCGGGATTTCTCAGGCGTCGTTGCGCCACAGGACAAGGATAGCGACTCCGGCCAAAAGCGCCAATGCCAGCCCGCCGATTAGCGCGCCAAACCCCAGCAGATTCCCCCAGTCGCGCCCCTTCTCCTCTTCGACCGGGGCTTTTGGTGCGGCCATGGCGATGGCGGTCGTCGCTACTGTCGGTGATGGGGTTAGCGTGGGCGCGGCCGCGAGTTGTACCACTTCGGGTGTCGATGTCGGCTCCGGGGTGGGCGTTGGTTCCGGGGTGGCCGTCGGCGGCCGGATGATCAACTCCTGTCCGATCTGCAACAAGGTGTCAGGGCTGATGTTATTGAAGGCGGCTAACTGGTCCAGCGTCAGACCGTATTGCAGGGCGATGCCCCAGGCGGTGTCCCCGCTGGTGACAATGTGGGTCAATTGCGGGGTGGGAGTCGGCGGGGGAGCCTCGCCGGGCAGGAGGCGCACCTTGATTTCATTGCCCGGGTGGACGACCGCATCATCCGGCAACCCGTTGAGCCAGAGAAGTGTGGCGAGGTCAGTCTTGTAATTGGCGGCAATGGACCACAATGATTCACCCTCCCGCACGATATGGGAAACCGGTGGGGTCGGGGTGGGTGGAGGCGGCTGCCCGTCAGCCAGGCGGATGGTCAACTTGTCGCCGGGATTCAGGACGCTATCCTCGTTCATACCGTTGAAGAGGTAGAGATCGGCCAGCGAGACTTCATAGCGGGCGGCGATGGCCCAAAGCGTATGACCTTCCAGCACGGTGTGGATGATGGAGCCGTCTTCGTTCGGCTGGGCCAATTCGATGGGGGCGACGATGAATGGCACGTCGACGACCTGCTGACTTTCGCGCGGTGGCGGTGCGTCATTTGGCGTGCCGAAGACCATCACGTAGAAATTCTGTCCGCTACCAATGGCGAACCCCACGCCCGCCTCCGTCCAGCGCGGGTTCAACATATTGCTGAAGTGCACAGCGCTGTTTCGCCACCATGTCACGCCCTGTTGCGGCGTCAGGCGCGTGCCGCCGACGAGGTTTTCGCCGGCGTACCCGGTGTAGCCGGCCGCCTCGGCTCGATCCTGCCAGGTGCTGCCGTTCACGCCAATGTGGCTGTAGATGGCGTTGGCGGCGATGAAATTGGCGTGATTCTGGGCAGCGGTGGCCAGAGAAGCGTTATAGGAAACCGGAGGCAAACCATATTCCGCCCGGACCTGATTCACCAGTTGCAGAATATCGTTTGTTGGCCCACCCTGTGCCTTGGCCGCGCTCGTGAAGCCGAAGGCAAGAAAAAAGAGGCCGCACAGAACGGCCAGGCTCATACGTTTCACCATACGACCTTTGAATATAGGCCAGATGGAGGTCAATGACAAGCGACATTTATCCATTTCTCCAGTGGTCAAACGCTTTTTCCTGCGTGATCACTCTTGCACGGACGGGCGATTGCGATATTGTCATGGCATATGAGCGAAAAGAATATTCAACTCACGGAAGATGCGGTTGTCAGCTTGCGCGAGGTGACAAAAGACAATCTCGGCGAAATTCTTCGGCTCAGGGTGAAACCGGGACAAGAGAAATTTGTCGCCACCAATGCCACATCGATCGCCGAGGCGCATTACGAGGAAAAGGCGTGGTTTAGGGCAATCTACGCCGATGACACACCGGTCGGCTTCCTGATGCTTTACGACGATCCGGAGACGACAGACTATTTCCTCTGGCGGCTCATGATTGACGGCCGTTATCAGGGGTTAGGCTTCGGCGAGCGGGCGGCCAAACTCCTCATCGATTACGTTCGCGCCTTGCCCGGAGCGACGGAGCTGATGGTCAGCTACGTCCCGGAAGAGGGAAACCCGGAGCCGTTCTATACCCGACTGGGTTTTGTCCATACGGGGGAAATTCATGACGGCGAAAAGGTCATGAAACTGTTTTTTGAATCGGCCGATTCGAACGAGGAAACCGGCTCTTAAGGAACGGCGGACAACGCTGAATATGCAACACGGCTGCCATATCGGCAGCCGTGTTTTTGTTATTCATTGTCCTTTTGAAAACCCAGCGAGGCTGAGTTGATGCAGTAACGCAATCCGGTCGGCTGCGGGCCATCGTCGAATACGTGGCCGAGGTGAGAGCCGCAATTGGCGCAATGCACCTCTGTCCGCACCATGTAGAAGCTGCGGTCAACCTGTTCCTCGATATTGTTATCAATAAGCGGCGCCCAAAAGCTGGGCCAGCCACAACCGGAATCAAACTTTTGCTCCGAGCTGAACAGCTCCGCGCCGCAACCGGCACAGGAATAAATCCCCTTGTCCTTGTTGTAATACAGCGCGCCGGTGAACGCGCGCTCAGTCCCTTTCTCGCGCATGATGTGATACTGCTCGGGGGTCAACTCGGCGCGCCACTCAGCGTCTGTTTTTTGAACTTTTAGAGCCACAATCGTTTACTCCTTTTCTGAACTCAACCGATCGTACTCTCCGACCGTTGGAGAAGCGTTAGAAGCGCTAAAGTTGTCACAATTACTTAACTTGGCGCGGGAAGGACGTCCTTATTGAAGGGTCAACGTCCCCCAGCTGGTCGGGTCGCCGAAGCGGCGGTTGGGCGAACTGGATTTCATCATCTCCTGGATTGCCGTTCCGGGATGGTCGTTGTCGTTGATGTTAACCGCTAACCCTAACACAAGCCCGGCAGCCGGCGTCAGGCCAATATCGCGCCAGGGGATAGCCGCTTCCAGCAGGTAGCCGGCGCTGCTTGGTGTGGCGGCCACCATGATGCCGTGGGGCGTCGCGGCGTCCAGCATTGACCCGTCCGGGGTCCCCTGAAAGCGGAAGGCTGAAGGTGGCAGGCCGGCGAAATCGCCCGGCGACAGGGTGATCTGGAAATCGTCAGGGCTTATTGATGAGCTGAAGGCGCTCGATTGACCGGCGTCGATCTGCAATTCGATGCTGTCCCCGCGAAAGGTCTGGTTGCCGGACTGGTTCTGGGCGTGGATGTCGTCGGCTACGCTGGCGATGAAATAGAGGTAATTGTCGTCCCAACTTACCTGCCAGGATGCGGCCACGTCGTCGCTGCCGTCCCATGTGTCGCTGGTGAAGACGATGTGGGGCGAGGAATAGACGGCCAACCCGGCCCAATCGGCAGTGTTGCCGTCGATGGTTGGTGGAGCGGTGACCCTTTGGGCCACGACGTCGGCCGCGGCCGACGGATCGGCCGGCGCCGCGTCCCCTCCGGGCAGGGTGACGGTTGGAGCAATGGCTGGATTGTCACTCTCCGGTGTTATCGCGTTCCCCGATATTGCTGTGGCCTCGGCCGCCGCTGTATCCGTCACCTCAGCCGGCAGCGATAATCCCGGCTCATCCGGCGCGCTCTGCTGCAGGGCAAAATAGGCGAGCGCGCACACGCCGAAAAGAAGGAACAACGCCGCGGCGAGTGCGATGAAGAATATCCCGCGGCGCGGTCGGGATTGCCGCGGTTCCATTCCCTGCCATGCCGAATCCCAATCCGGCCTAGTCTCGTGGCTCATGCCCAAAAGGTAGCTGTTTTCGCGGCCGGCGGCAAGCGTGCCGGCCATGGAGACGGTAAATAGGTTGTGCGCCCATTTGGAAGGCCCATGTCCATCGCATATAATGGCCGCACATGTGAGTGTCGTCGCAACTTTCCTGGCCGTTGGCTTCGCGCGCCGGGTCAGGGAACAGCGCACCCAGCTTTTCAGGACGGGCATTATGGCGGCCATCGGTTCGCATTTTCTTTCAATCGTTATCAACGGAGGGCGCTCAGCCGGACACCTATGAACCCCAAAATTGAACACCTGCGACAACTGAAACAACAGGCTCACGCCGGCGGCGGCGAGGATAAAATGGCGGCCCGCAAGGCCAAGGGCAAGTTGTCCGCTCGCGAGCGGATTGAGGTCTTGCTGGATAACGGTTCGTTCCGGGAGATAGACGCGTTGATGGTTCACCGCGAGTCAAACTTCGGGATGGAGAAGAAAAAGATCCTCGGTGACAGCGTGGTGACGGGCTGGGGCACGATCGACGGCCGTCTCGTCTATGTGTTCAGCCAGGATTTTACCGTCTTCGGCGGCAGCCTGAGCGGGGTTCACGCGGAGAAGATCTGCAAGGTAATGGAAATGGCCATGCGCAACGGCGCGCCGATCGTTGGCATCAACGATTCCGGTGGGGCGCGAATCCAGGAGGGCGTGGTCAGCCTGGCGGGATACGCGGATGTATTCCTGCGCAATACCCTGGCGTCCGGCGTCATTCCCCAGATCAGCGTGATCATGGGGCCATGCGCCGGCGGGGCGGTCTATTCGCCGGCCCTGACTGACTTCATCTTCATGGTCAAGAACAGCAGCCACATGTTCATCACCGGGCCGGACGTGGTGAAGGCCGTGACCGGCGAGGATGTGACCTTTGAGGAACTCGGCGGCGCCATGACTCACAACACCATCAGCGGCGTCGCTCACATGGCGGCCGAGTCAGAGGAAGATTGCCTCTTTTTGATCAGGGAGATGATGAGTTATTTGCCCTCCAATAACATGGAGGACGCGCCGTTCAAGGCTGGTTCCGACGACAATTTGCGGACTGAGGAGAAGCTCAACGAGATCGTCCCCGACAACCCCAACAAGCCCTACGATATTCGGGATGTCATCAACCTGATCGTCGATGAGGGGAGATTCTACGAAATCCAACAGCATTATGCCCAGAACATTGTCGTCGGCTTTGCCCGCCTGGGAGGCTATAGTGTGGGCATTGTGGCCAACCAGCCGATGGTGCTGGCCGGGGTTCTTGATATCGCCGCCAGCGAGAAGGCGGCGCGGTTTGTTCGTTTTTGCGATTGCTTCAATATTCCTCTCATCGTGTTTGAGGATGTGCCCGGCTTCTTGCCCGGAATCAATCAGGAACACGGCGGCATCATCCGCCACGGAGCCAAGCTGCTCTACGCTTTTTGCGAGGCCACCGTCCCGAAGCTGACCGTCATCACGCGCAAGGCTTATGGCGGCGCGTATTGTGTCATGAACAGCAAACACATCCGCTCCGATTTCAACGTGGCCTGGCCGACGGCCGAGATCGCGGTCATGGGGCCGGAGGGGGCGGTTAACATCATCTACCGGCGTGAGATCAGCGAGGCAGAGCAGCCCGAAGCCAAACGGAGCGAGCTGGCGGCCGAATATCGCGAACACCTGGCCAATCCCTATATCGCCGCCCAACGAGGCTATGTCGACGACGTGATCGAGCCGAGCGAAACCCGGCCGCGGCTGATCAACGCCCTGAATATGCTGCAAAACAAACGGGATCAGAACCCGCCCAAGAAGCATGGCAACATGCCCCTATAGGTTGACAGGAGCGCGCAATGCTTAGAGAAGACGGTCTCCTGGTGAAAAAATTTGACAAGCTGCTCATCGCCAATCGGGGCGAAATTGCCATGCGCATCTTGCGCGCCGCGCGCGAGCTGGGCATCGCGACGGTTGCGGTGTATTCGGACGCCGACCGCAACGCGCCTCACGTCCGCTTTGCTGACGAGGCCTATCACATCGGGCCGTCCCCTGCGCGAGAGAGCTATCTCGTCATGGAGAAGTTGCTGGAGGTGGCTCGTCGCTCAGGCGCTGAAGCGATTCACCCCGGCTATGGTTTTCTTGCCGAGCGGGAGGCCTTTGCGCAGGCGTGTGTTGATGCCGGGATCGTGTTCGTTGGTCCGCCGGCGCGCGCCATTGGGATCATGGGCGACAAGCTCATGGCACGAACCACGGTAATGGCTGCCGGCGTGCCGGTGGTTCCGGGGACGGAGCCGGGTCAATCGGATGAGGAAATGATGGCGGCGGCCGTGCGCATGGGCTTCCCGGTACTGGTAAAGGCGGCCGCCGGCGGCGGTGGGAAAGGCATGCGCCCCGTTCGGCACGCCGATGAGCTGGCCGACGCTTTTGCGAGTGCCCGACGCGAGGCCAAGGCCGCCTTTGGCGACGACACCGTCTACATCGAGAAGATGATCACCGACGCGCGCCATATTGAGATTCAGTTATTGGCCGACAGTCATGGCAACACCCTGTATCTCGGTGAGCGCGAGTGTTCGCTCCAGCGGCGGCATCAAAAGCTCATTGAGGAAGCGCCATCGTTTGTGGTTGACGCTGATTTGCGCCGCCGGATGGGGGAGGTGGCGGTGGCCGCCGCGAAGGCGGTGAATTATGTCAACGCAGGAACCATCGAATTCCTGCTCGATCGTGACAAGAATTTTTATTTCCTGGAGATGAACACCCGCGTGCAGGTCGAGCATCCGGTGACGGAACTGGTGACCGGCATCGATATCGTCCAGGAGCAGCTTCGCATAGCTCGGGGTCGTCGCCTGCGCCTGCGGCAGGAGGATGTCCGGGTCAAGGGCTGGGCGATCGAATGTCGCATCAATGCTGAGGACCCCTACAATAATTATTTGCCGTCGACCGGCACCATCACCGCCTCACATCTGCCGACCGGGCCGGGGGTGCGCGTCGACACAGGCGTTTACGTCGGCAATGAGATCACGCCATATTACGATTCGATGATCAGCAAGCTCATCTGCTATGGTGAGTCTCGTGCCGAGGCCGTTCTGCGTATGCGCCGGGCGTTGGCGGAATACCGGGTGCTGGGGGTCAAGACCAATATCCCGTTCCACCAGCACATGATGGACAGTCACCGTTTCATGTCGGGACAATTTGACACCAAGTTCGTCGAGGAACGTTTCAGTATGGATGACCGGGAAGCGGCGCACGAGCTGGAGGCAGCCTTGCTGGCCACCCTGGCGGCGCACGAGCAGTACCAGCGCGCGGCGCAAATCGTCGCGCCCGGCGCGCGCGACACGAGCAACTGGAAATGGTACAGCCGATGGGAACGACTGCGGCGATAGTGTAGCGAGGCAACGATCGGCATGAAATACATCGCGAAAGTAAAGGATAACGAATATATCATCGAGATCGATCCTGATGGGGGCATTCTGATCAACGATGTGCCGCAGGAAGTCGATTTCCGGTGGATGCCGTCCGGAGGGGTCGCTTCCTTGCTGATGAACCACCGCTCGATTTCGGCCGTCATCGAGGAGAGAGGAGATTACTGGGACGTCCTCATCATGGGCGAGCTGTACGCCGTCGAGGTGGAGGATGAACGCGCCTATCGCCTGAAGCATATGCGCTCTACCGGGGTGTCGGTCAACGGCGAGGCAATGGTGACTTCGCCCATGCCGGGGATTATCGTGGCCGTGCCGGTGTCGGTCGGTGACGTGGTTCGCAATGGAGACAAGGTGGTGATCCTTGAATCCATGAAGATGGAAAATGAGTTGCGCGCGCCATGCGACGGCGTCGTAACTCACGTGATGGTTACCGCCGGGGCAAGCGTCGAGAAGGATCAAAAACTGATCGGCATCAGCCAGCCCGGCGCAGAGATTCCGACCGATGACGAGGAACCCGCGACATGACGAAGCGGCCTGTCGACGACCCGCCGGCCTTCGCCGGTGGCTCTATGGCCCAATCATCTCGGGGACGCAGGTCGACCGATCTGCTGGAGGTTGAGGTCAAGTTTCTGGTGGCTGCCCTTGGGCCGATTCGCGAGCGACTAAACCGGGGTGGGGCAGATGTAATCGCGCCGCGCGTTTTCGAGCGCAACGTGCGATTCGACACTCCCGATGAGGCTTTGTTGCGGCGGCAGGAGTTGCTGCGGCTGCGGCAGGATGCGCGGGTTCGCCTCACTTTTAAAGGCCCCGCGGCCGAGGACGCGATCAGCGAGGCCAAAGTGCGCGAGGAGATCGAACTGGAGGTCGGCGACTTTGACCGGATGGCGCTCATCCTCGAACGGCTGGGTCTTCAGCCGATGCAGGTCTACGAAAAGTATCGCGAGACTTACCGCTGGGGCAATATCGAAATAGTCCTCGATGAGTTACCCTACGGAAATTTTGTCGAACTGGAAGGCTCGGAAGACGGCCTGAAAACGGTGGCGGCCGCGCTGGGGCTGGATTGGTCGCGGCGGGTGCTGGCGAATTATCTCGGTTTAATGGACCTCTGCCGCCGGACGTTTGACCTGCCGTTTGCTGACCTCACGTTTGAGAACTTTGAGACCAACCCGGTCGATCTCGGCGTCCTTCTTCCGATCTGCGAGGTCCTGGAGGAAGGCGAGCAATGAGTCTGTCGCGTCCTGATTTAACCGGTATCCCCGCCGAAATTGTGTCTTATATTGAGAGCCTGGAACAACAATTGCAGGAGCGCAAGGAACCTCCGGCGACCGGCCGCGCGGCAATGGCGCTGCCGGATGAACCACCGACGACAAACGCGATCATCACGATAAGCCACAAAGGCATGATCAAGCGCACGGCGCGGCACCTGTATGGCCGGCAGAGGCGCGGCGGTATGGGCGTCTTTGATCTCGATACTGCCGAAGATGACGCGCCCGCAGTTCTGGCCCACGCCGACGCGGACGATACGTTGTTAATTTTCACTGACGATGGCCGGGTATTCCGCTTTGCGCTCGCCACGTTGCCGGAATCCCCCGTGCGGGCCAGAGGTCAGGACTTGCGCGAAACCTTGGCGCTACGCCCTAATGGGCGGGTTGTGGCTGCACTGCCGGACGGTGGGGGGAAATATGCCTTGTTGCTGAGCCGCAGGGGCTGGGTCAGGCGCATCCCCGCCGCCTATCTGGGCAAGAACCTCATCCCCGGTACCAGCTTCCACGACCTCAAGGAAGGCGGCCCTCTGGTGTCCGCGTGCTGGTCATCAGGCGGCGGCGACGTGTTCATCGCGACACGCGAAGGGAAAGCGATCCGGTTTCTGGAGACGCAGGTGCCAGCCCGGGGCTGTTTGGGCATCAGGGTTGACCCGGCGGATGATGCTGTGGCGGTGACGACGGTGAGCGAGACCGGCGGGGTTTTGCTGATTGGCGAGGACGGTCAGGGGACTATTCGACTGATGGGCGGATTTACGGCCAACAAGGCTCCGGCCGCGGGCGGCAAGGTAGCTATGAAGACGGACAGGCTCGTCGGAGCAATGAGTGTCACTCCCGGCGATGAATTGTTCGTGATCTCGCGCCTGGGCAAGCTGATTCGCTTTGCGGCGGATGAGATTCCCCCGAAAGAGGGCGTCGTTCAGGGGGTGGCGTGCATGGCCTTGCGGGCGGATGAAGTCACTGCGCTGACCGTCGCCTCGTCATCGCCCCACAACTCATTCTAAGGCTGCCGCGTCGCCGCCGGTGTTGATCGACCGGCGCGCGAGGTCGGATTTTGACATTTCAAGATCAGTCTGAAGGAGAAAACAAAATATGCTCACAAAAGCACTCGCGTTGCAGGATGAGATCGTCCGGTTGCGACGCACGATTCATGCCAATCCGGAGTTGAGCTTCCAGGAGTATCAGACGGCCGCGCTGGTGGCTGACACGCTGGCCGAGATCGGCGGCTACAAGGTGCGCACGCAGGTGGGAAAAACAGGCGTTGTGGCCGAGCTGGGAGAGTCGGGACCGCTCATCGCCATCAGGGCCGACATGGACGCGCTGCCGATTGTCGAGGCGAACGACGTCCCCTATCGCTCGACCAGGCCGGGCGTTATGCACGCCTGTGGGCATGACGCGCACACGGCCATTTTACTGGGAGTGGCCCATCTTCTGCGGCAAAGTTACGCCGAAGAAAACTGGCAGGGTCGCGTGCGCCTGCTTTTTCAGCCTTCCGAGGAGGCCGCCGACGAGAATAATATCAGCGGCGCAACGGCCATGATCGATGACCATGCTTTGGACGGAATTGACGCGGTGATCGCGCTGCACGTAGCTTCCGACAAACCCTCCGGCCATTTCATGTTTCATGATGGGCCGAGTCTGGCGGCGGTCGACTCCTTCGAGGCGCGAATTCGCGGCGACGGCGCTCACGGGGCCTATCCCCATACCGGCAGCGATCCGCTGTATATGCTCGCGCCGATCCTGACCGCGCTCTACGCCATTCCTTCGCGGCGGATAAACCCCATCTATCCCTGCGTCGTCAGCCTGGGCCGCGTCTGTGGCGGCTCCGCGAGCAACGTCATACCTAACGAGGTAGCACTTTCGGGCACTCTTCGCTCCATGCTGCCGGAAGTCAGGGAGCAGTTATGGGTTGAGGTAGAAAATGCGTTGCGCATGAGCGAGCTGATGGGTGGCAGCTATGAACTCGTCATCGACAAGGGGTACCCGGTGTTGGTCAATGATCCGGAGGCGAACGACTGGATGCGGCAGGTGACAAGTGACTTGCTCGGCCCGGCGGCGGTTGTCGGCTCCCGACCGGCGATGGGCGCGGAGGATTTCGCTTACATGACCCAAAAAGCGAAAGGGGCCATGTTCATGTTGGGCGCGGCCATCCCCGAAGGGCCGGTGCGGCACCATCACACGAGCATATTCGACATCGACGAAAGCGTTCTCGCTTCCGGTGCCGCGGTGCTGGCCGAGACTGCTCGCCGCTATGTAACAAGTGGGTTCACATCTTCCGGAGAATAGACCACCCCCTGACCGTGTAAAAATAATGGGAAATCGCGTTCATTATGACAAGAAAGAACTCGTGTTCTATAGATATCCATAAAATAGTTATGTATACTGTCAGAATTAGGGTGATGTTAATATGACGGTGGTTTGTTGCTAATAGCCGTAGCGGTTCATGAGAATAATCGGAGAGATGAGCCACCGTCGTGACACTATTGAATTAATACTATTGAATGGATTAGTGCCCAGGAGGTATCAAATGAGTTCGCAGTTGTCAATGGGCGGCGAGAATGGCAGCACACGTCGCTTTCCCACGCGCCCACTCTTTTTCGTATTCGCGTTCGTGATCATGGCTGCGGCGATATTTGCCTGGGCCGTGCCGGCGCGGTCCAGCACGTTGCCGACGATCAGCATTACCAGTGTTGTGACTGATCAGACGGTGACAGTGCAGGCCCACGATTTTCCGGCGAACCAGAATTTCGTTGTGACGATGGGACCATTCGGAACCCAGGGCATCAATGGTATTGTGGTCGCCACGACCAACTCCGGGGCCGGCGGTTCATTCAGCGCCACCTACAATATCCCGGATCAACTGAAAGGGTCAGCTCAGATAGCCATTCGGTTGCAAACTTCGCACGCCTATCCTTACTATGCCTATAACTGGTTCTGGAATAACACCACTGGGTCCGGAGCGCCGGGCGGTACTCCTGGCTACTCGGGTGTGCCGACGTTCAGTATTGTGAGCGTTGAGGCGGGCAAGACGGTCACCATCCAGACCGGCAACTTCCCGGCTAACCAGGTATTTACCGTCACCATGGGGCCGATGGGGACGCAGGGCGTGAACGGCATTGTCGTCGGCACCCTGAATTCCGGCGCCGGCGGCGCTCTGAAAGCCACCTTCAATATCCCGGCGCAACTCGCCTCGGCATACCAGATCGCCATACGCGCACAGACGGCGCATGCTGCGCCTTACTACGCCTATAACTGGTTCTATAACAACACGACCGGCGCCGGGACTGGTGGCCAGCCGCAACCAACTCCCGGGCCGGTATACGCCGGCACGCCGACATTCACTGTGTGCGGAGTTGTCCAGAACACCAGCGTCACCATCCGGACCAAGGATTTCCCGCCGAACCAGACTTTCCAGATCACGATGGGTCCGTTCGGCACGCAGGGTATTGGCGGATATCAGGTTGGAACGCTTAATTCAGGTGCGGGCGGGCAATTGACGGCTACCTACCCGATCCCGGCGCAGTTAGCCGGTCTCGGCCGCATCGCCATTCGTGCCCAGACGCCGCAGGCAAGTCCGTTCTTCGCCTATAACTGGTTCTATAACAACACGGCGACGGTCTGCTGACGATATCGACCTTCGTCATTCATCAGGCCTCCTTCCGAATCCTGGAAGGGGGCCTTTTTCTTTGGCGAGCCTGACATGCCGGGCAATAACATCAAGCTGTGCGATTAGCCTTCCCCCCATATTCGTGATAGAAAAGCAGGGTTATGGATCTACGGAGTGACGCATGCTATCCGGCCTGATCAAGTCGATGCGGCCGCGGCAATGGCCCAAGAACGGCTTTGTTTTCGTGGCGCTGTTGTTCGACAGGAAGCTGTTTGACCCGGCCAGCGTCATCGCCGTGACCGAGGCGTTTCTGCTGCTGTGCCTCATGTCCAGCGCGGTCTACCTGATGAACGACCTCGCCGACGTGGAGAGCGACCGGCAGCACCCGGTGAAGAAGAACCGGCCACTGGCCTCGGGCCAACTCGATCCCCGGTTGGCAGCCGTCGCATCGGTACTATTCGCCGGGGCCAGCCTCGTCGCCGGTTACTTTCTTTCACCGCAACTGGCTGTCATCCTGTTGTTGTATCTCCTGTCGCAGATCGCCTACACGTTCAAGCTGAAGCACGTCGTTTTGCTGGATGTGCTGACCATTGCGGCGGGATTTATTCTGCGTATCGCCGCCGGCGTGGCGGTAATTGACGTTCAACGGTTTTCGCCGTGGCTCTACGTGTTCGGCGGATTTCTGGCCCTTTTCATGGCTTTGGGCAAACGGCGGGCGGAGATCACCCTGTTGGGAGGGGAGGCAGGCAGTCATCGGGCCATTCTCGAAGATTACAATCTTGACCTCATCGACCGTCTGCAGAGCATTGTCACTACCAGTTCATTGGTCGCCTATAGCCTCTACACATTTCTGGCCGACGGGCTGCCACAGAATCACGCGATGATGCTGACCATCCCTTTTGTGCTGTACGGCATCTTCCGCTATCTGTATCTGATACACGTTCGCAACGAAGGCGGCGCGCCGGAGGAAATCCTGTTGCGTGACAGGCCGCTGCAGATAACTTTGGTACTCTATGGGGCCATGGTATTCGTGGCGTTATATTTGATCAATTAAACACACATCAATGTGGCCTGAATACGTTAAACAAACCCTGCACCAGCAGCAGTGAGCAGAGCCATTAAATGATTGAAGCAACTGCCCCCGGCAAGGTCATCTTATTTGGCGAGCACGCGGTCGTGTATGGCCGACCGGCCCTGGCTGCTCCGGTCACCCATCTGAGAGCGCGGGCTACTATTGAGGAGACCGGCGCGCCGGACGTCGCGCTCATTGCTCCCGATCTGGGGCGGCAGGCGATCCTCTCGCAGGTGAACCCCAACAACCCCCTGGCGGCGATTGTGCGCGTAGTCGAACAATATTGTGGCTGTTCGCTTTCCGACGGCTACTCGTTGAGCGTGACCAGCGCGATTCCGATTGCCAGCGGCCTGGGCAGCGGCGCGGCGATCTCGGTTGCCGTCATTCGCGCCCTGGCTGTCTATATGGGTGACGGCCGATCCCTCTCGACCGCGGAGACCTCGCAACTGGCCTACGAGGTGGAGCGTCTGCATCACGGGACGCCCAGCGGCATCGACAACACGGTGATTGCCTACGAGCAGCCGGTCTATTTCGTGCGGCGCGAACCGCAGCCCGTCATCGAGCCGTTTGTCGTTGCCCAACCGTTGCGGCTGGTCATTGGTGATACCGGAATACGCAGCGCGACCAAGGATGTCGTCGGCGATGTTCGCCGCCGATGGTCGGCCGATCCCCATCGCTTTGAGGCGATATTTGACGATTGTGGACGTCTGGCCGAGGAAGGGCGGGCTGCCCTGGCTGCGGGCCGTCTGTCCGTATTGGGGACGCTTATGGACGAGAATCATGAGTGCCTGGTGCGGATGACTGTATCATCGCCGGCGCTGGACAGGCTGGTGGCGGCGGCGCGACGAGGCGGGGCGTTGGGGGCCAAGCTGAGTGGGGGCGGCCGCGGCGGCAATATGATCGCTCTGGTGACGCCGGAAACTGAAGCGGCCGTGATGGAAGCGCTGCTGGCAGCCGGGGCCGTGCGCGTCTTCACCAGCGATGTGGGCTAAAGCGGATTGAAAGTGCCCGAAGGTGGGGCCTGGCGATATTATCGGGTAGAATCCTGGTGTGGCTCGCTCGCGCCGTCCATAAAAACAAAAGCCGGCGGGTTGCGCCGGCAAGATCGATATTTACAAACAGTCGGAGTGGATGGTGAAAAAGCGACAATACTCCCTTCAATTCAAATTGAAGGGGAGAATCAAACTTTTGCCATCGTCTTGAGGCAGCGGGTACAAATGTGGAGGCGCACGCTGCGACCGCCCTGTTGGACGGTTGTCCGCTGGATATTCGGCTTAAATTGCCGCTTGGTCTTGCGCTGGGAGAAGCTCACATTTTGGCCGCTCATCGGCCCCTTGCCACATACATCACATTTCGCCATAATTTCACCTTACCCGACGCCTTGTTGTCGGCGTCCAATTGAAAGGCGACCAGATGGTCGCCGCAGATTCCAACGTTATTAAGAACGACCCTTGATTATAGACATTTGGTGCGTTTGATGCAAGCGCGCCGGGTCAGGAGCAGAACGATTTATGCCAATCCAAGAGGATTCAAAAGGGAAAATTGATATTTCCTCGGCGACCATTGCGACGATTACCAACCAGGCTGTTAATCAATGTTATGGTGTGGTCGGGATGGCCAGCAAAAACCTCGTCAACGGCATCGCGCAACTCCTGTCTCGCGAGAATCGCCGCGGCGTAGATGTGAAGGTCGATGGCGACAAAATCGTCATCGATGTTTACGTGATCGTGCAATATGGTGTCCGTATCAGAGTGGTTGCGGAGAGTATTCAGAATACGGTTAAATTCCACGTCGAGAAGGCGCTAGGGCTTCCCGTGCACGCGGTGAATGTGTATGTGCAGGGGTTGCGGGTGAGCAACGAGCAATAGCGGATGACGTTGCGGAGGAATAGAGAGAATTGTCTACGGCATTTGATACACCCACAGCTCAAACCATGACCAGCGGGAAATGGTTGCGCTGTACCGGTTCCCAGTTGCGCAAAATGGCCCATGCCGGATTGCTATGGCTTGAGCAGAACCGGGACCATGTGAACTCGCTGAATGTTTTCCCCGTGCCCGACGGTGACACGGGAACCAATATGTTGTTGACCATGCGCTCGGCCTACGCGCGGGTGGAGGCAAGTGAGGAAACCCACGTCGGCAAGGTCGCGGGACAACTGGCGCAGGGCGCTCTGATGGGCGCGCGCGGGAATTCCGGCGTCATCCTGAGCCAGATATGGCGCGGGCTGGCTGCCGGCCTGAGCGGGATCGAGGCCTTCACGACTGCCGACCTGGCACTGGCTTTTCAGGGTGCGTCCGACACCGCGTACAAAGGCGTCATGCGCCCGGTCGAGGGGACGATCCTCACGGTTATTCGCGAAGGAGCGGCCGAGGCGGCCGACGCAGCCCGCAAGAGCGAGGATCTGCGCTTCATGCTGGAGCGAATCCTGGAACGATGCCAGCAGGCGCTGGAGCGCACGCCGGAGCAGTTGCCGATTTTGCGGCAGGCGGGTGTCGTGGATTCCGGCGGTCAAGGCCTGGTCTACATCCTTGAGGGCATGATGCGCTACGCGCAGGGCAAGCTGTCGCTGGACGGGCAGGCTACAGCCACTGTCCAGTCCGCGCCAACCGGCATGCCGCTGCCGGCACAGGCAATGGCGATACCCGAGGGCGGTATGCTCGAATTTCCCTATGATGTCCAATTCATCCTGATGGGGCGCAACCTTAACGTCCACGAGGTGCGCGCCCGCATCGACGCGATGGGCGATTCGACCGTCGTTGTGGGGGATGACCGGACGATCAAGGTTCATATTCACGTGAAGGACCCCGGCGAACCGTTGAGTTATGGCACAAGCCTGGGTTATGTCACCGATGTCGTCGTGGAGAATATGCAGGAGCAGATGGAAGAGATCGTCCACGGCCCGGCGGCCGCCATGCCGGTTCCGGATACTGTGGTCGTGCCCGGACAGGTAGCCGTCGTCACGGTCGCGTCCGGGGCCGGATTGGCCGGCGTGTTTCGCAGCCTGGGCGCGGCCTACGTGGTCAACGGAGGGCAGACGAACAACCCAAGCACGGAAGAAATTTACCGGGCCGTCGAGCAACTGCCCACCGACAAGGTCGTCATTCTGCCCAATAACAAGAATATCTTCCTGGCGGCCGAGGCGGCGCGAGACCTCAGCGCAAAGGATGTGGCGGTTGTCCATAGCCGGTCGATGCCCCAGGGAATTACCGCCCTGATGTCCTTGCGCCCGGATGGAGATGTGGCTGCCAACGCTGAGGCTATGGAGCGGGCATTGAGTCTGGTCAAGACGGGTGAGGTAACCCGGGCCACCCGCACGGTGGAACTCGACGGGGTGGATGTGCAGGAAGGCTCTATCATCGGTCTGGCCGACGGCCGCCTGTGCAGTTCCGGCCCGGACGAGAGGGTCGTCCTGGATGAATTGCTCGAACAGATGGATATCGCCGATTGCGGGATTGTGACGCTCTATTACGGAGCTGATGTCACGATGGCGCAAGCGATGGAGGCAGCCGATCACATCCGCGCGGGCTACCCTGACGTTGAAGTCGAAGCTGTCGAGGGCGGCCAGGCGCATTACTTTTATATCATCGGCGCCGAATAAAGACGGAGCCGGTAGACGAGTGTGTCGCTGGTTGGATAAATAGCCCAACCTGCACGCCTGTGGGAATATTGGTGTAGCAATAATGGACCGAGCACTGAAAAGACTCGAGCGAGTGCTCGAACTGGAAAAGCAGCAAGGGTATCAGAACAAGGCTGTTGTCGGCGGCATCCGCCAGTTTGCAGTTTTCTGGGTCTCCCAGGCGCGAGAAGAAGCCACGGATGAGGCCGACCTGGCGCTGGCCGAGCAGATCTCGCAGGTTCTGATGGATTACGGCCAGCTGCCGGGCCATCAAGCGCGGGCCAAAGCAATCGAATCCATCATGGCCAATCTTGAGCGGCGACGGGGGCGGCAGACGGGCGCGGAGAACATCGCGCCGGGTTCCCATGCAGCGCGAACGCCCGATCCCGCACCGACGAGGCGGCCGGAAGCGCCACCTGCGGCCGATCCGCCCGCTCCCATGAAGACTGTTGAGGCAGCCGTGCCTTCTCCGCCAACGGAAGAGAGCGCCACAGAGGGCCTGGATGACGAATTCATCGAGGAGCATGAAGAGGAAGAACCGCAGGCGTCGGCCGAGGAAGTGGAGCCGGACACACCCCAGTCCCCACCCGATCCGGATGCTCTCGCCCGCCCTGTCACTTCTATCAAGGGAGTTGGGCAGAAGATCGCCGAAAAGCTGACCAGGCTGGGCGCGGAAACGATCTGGGACCTGCTTTATCTGTTCCCGCGCCGCTACGACGATTACACGCTCCTGAAGCCCATCAAGAATATTCAATATGGCGAGCAAGTCACCGTTATTGGAACCATCTGGCAGACCAAAGTTCGCCGCACGCGAAACAACCAGCCGATCGTTGAATCGATCATTAACGATGGGACGGGTTCGGTGCAGGCGACGTGGTTCAACCAGCCCTGGCTGGCGGAACAGTTGCCGGCTGGTTTGCAGATAGTCCTCAGCGGTAAGGTGGAGATTTTCCTTGGCCGACATGTTTTCAACTCGCCGGAGTGGGAGCCTTTGGAACTGGAGCCGTTGCGGACGCGCCGAATCGTGCCCGTTTATCCGCTGACTGACGGACTCGCTGCGACGCGAATGCGCGAGATCATGCAGCGGGTCGTCAAGGAATGGGCCTCACGTGTGCCGGATCCGTTGCCCGTTGAAATCCGCAAACGTCGCCGCCTCTACTCGCTCGGTCATGCTATCCAGCAACTGCACTTTCCCGACAGCCACGAGGCCATGCATCGTGCGCGCCAACGACTGGCGTATGACGAGTTGTTTTTGCTCCAGCTCGGTATGCAGCGACAACGACGGGACTGGCAGGATCACAACGGTCTACCACTCACGACTGCGCCTGAGCAGTTTGAAGCGTTCACCGATGCGCTGCCATTTGCGATGACCGGGGCGCAACAGCGGGTTGTGGCCGAAATTTTGGCCGACTTGTCCCAGTCGCGTCCCATGAACCGGTTGTTGCAGGGAGATGTTGGCTCGGGCAAGACGGTTGTTGCTGCCGCGGCCATGGTGACAGCGGCCTGGGCCGGAGCGCAGGCCGCGCTCATGGCGCCGACGGAGATTCTGGCCGAGCAACATTACCGGGGTCTGAGCCAATTGCTGGAGCCGCTCGGTGTCCGGGTGGCTTTGCTCACGGGCAGTACCCCAGCGGCCGAACGGCAGGTGGTCTATGAAGGTTTGACCGACGGCAGCGTCCAGATCGTCATCGGCACTCACGCGCTAATCCAACCGGCGGTCACTTTTCAGCGGCTGGGCGTAGCCATCATCGATGAGCAACACCGGTTTGGCGTTGATCAGCGCGCTGCCTTGCGGGATAAGGGCCCATTCGTGGATGGGGAGCGAATCAGTCCCCATTTGCTGGTCATGTCCGCCACCCCGATACCCAGGACGCTGGCCCTGTCACTCTACGGCGATTTGGATATGTCGATTCTGGACGAGATGCCGCCAGGCCGGCAAGAGATCAAGACTCGCTGGCTACGCGCTTCGGAACGGGAGCGCGCCTACAACTTTATCCGCCGCCAGACGACCGAGGGCCGGCAGGCCTTCCTTATATACCCCCTGGTTGAGGAGTCGGACACAATCGATGCCCGCGCGGCCGTGGAGGAGCATGATCGCCTGAGCCGCGAGGTGTTCCCGGATCGCCGCCTGGGATTGGTTCACGGGCGGTTACGTTCGGACGAGAAAGATGCGGCTATGCGCGCTTTTGTCAATCACGAGACGGACATGCTGGTCGCAACGTCGGTAATCGAGGTCGGCGTCGACGTGCCCAACAGCACGGTGATCGTTATTGAAGGGGCCGATAGGTTCGGCCTGGCCCAGCTCCACCAGTTCCGGGGCCGCGTCGGGCGTGGAGAATATCAATCTTATTGCATCCTGATCGCTGAGGACGTTTCAGCTGAGGCTGAGCGGCGTCTGGAGGCTCTGGAAGCCACCAACGACGGGTTCATCCTTGCGGAGCGCGATCTGGAGTTGCGCGGCCCGGGCGAGTTCTTCGGGCGGCGGCAGAGCGGAATGCCCGAGCTGCGATTGGCGTCCTTGCTCCATGACAGCGATGTGTTGAGTATGGCACAGGAAGATGCTGTGGAATTGTTCGCCGCCGATCCGAATCTTGAACTGCCCGAGCATCATTACTTGCGCAAGAGCGTGGAAGAGTTTTGGCAGCAGGCGGCCGATGTGAGTTAATAGGCTTGTCCGCTAGCATGATTCAAAAAGCAGGAAGAGAGGAGAGGCACGATTGATTAAACGAGCTGTCTATCCGGGGACGTTCGACCCGGTGCATTATGGTCATCTTGATTTAATCCTGCGCGCGGCTCACCTGTTCGATGAACTGGTTGTTGGCGTTTATGACCATAGCCGCCCGACGAAGTCGGTGTTATTCTCGGTTGAGGAACGGGTGGGGATGATTCTGGAATCCCTGGAGAATCCCGGTAATATCACGATAATGCCGTTCACCGGTTTACTGGTTGACTTCGCCCGCCGGATTGATGCACGGGTCATCGTCCGCGGCTTGCGCGTATTTTCTGATTTCGAGTTCGAGTTTCGTTCAGCGCTGGCCAACCAGCGGCTGGCTCCGGAAATTGAGACGATTAGTTTGATGACTCGCGAGGAGAATTCGTTCGTCAGCGGCAGCACCGTGAGGGAGATCGCGTCTTTGGGCGGCGATGTGACCAGCATGGTTCCGCCCAATGTCGCCACTCTGCTTTATTCGCGCTTTCGGGATGATGAGGCCGGCGTATTTTCCGGCAGTTTGCCGCTGCGTGATTAGTCAGGTTCAATGAACCAGCTTTTCGGGTCTGAGCGGTGATAAAGATTTTAGGAATTACGATGGGTCAGGTGCACACGCATGGATATTCAACATCTCGTCGATACGCTTGAACAGGCGCTTAATGAAAGCACTCGTGTTCCATTGAGCGCTTATCTGATCGTCAATGAGGAAAAGGTGTACAGCATCCTGGATCAGATGCGTGTGGCCGTTCCGGAGGAAATCAGGCGCGCCAACCGGATTGAGGCGGAAAAGGATCGTATCCTGGCCCAGGCCAAGGAAGAGGCGGATCGCATTCGCGAACTCTCGCGTCAGGAAGCCGGCGAACTGGTCAAGCGTGACGCTATCGTGAACGCTGCCCAACATCGTGCCGAAAATATCCTTGAGAGGGCACGCCGTGATGCCGAAGCCTTGCGTCAGGATGCCGACGTCTACATCATGGATGTGTTGAACAAGCTGGAAGAGGACCTGATGCGTACTCTTAAAGTCGTGCAGAACGGTCTGCAAAAAGTTGAGGCCGATCATCAGGCGGCCATGCAAGTTGGTGCTGACGCGGCCGATTCGTCGCGTCCTGGCTAGACACGGGCAAAGCTGTACCCCACACCTCTTTGCGAGAGGATGTACTTCGGTTGTTCGGGGCGTTGCTCGATCTTCTTGCGTAACCGGTGGATGTACACTCGCAACCGATCCTCGTAGGCCGTCTCCAATGGCCATAGTCGCCGCAGGATGAAGTCAGCCGTGACGGTTTGCCCGGCATGGCGCATCAGGATATAGAGCAGTTTCGTTTCCGTCGGCGTCAACTGGACTTCTGACTTGTTGATGTAGGCTCGCTGATAGGGGAAGCTGACGGTCAAATATTCATCCACCACCGTCTCGACGCTCATCGTGTAAGCGAAATCGCCTATCCTGCGCAAAACTCGCCGCACGCGCGCCACCATCTCGCCGGGATTGAAGGGCTTGGTGATGTAGTCCTCCGCGAATTGGTCTATTGTCTGGATAATCGTTTCATCCTCGTCAACGGCTGTGAGCATGATGATAGGAAGATCGGAATAGGACAGGATGGAGTCGCAGAACTCCAATCCGTTCATCCCGTATGGCATGTGGATATCCACAAGGGCCAGATGGGGGAGACCGAAGCGTCTGATGTTATCCAGACCCTCTTCGGCTGAGGAGACGGTGGACACCTGGAAGCCTGCTTTTTGCAAGGCCGTCGACACCAATCGTTGCATCGAATAATTATCGTCAAGGACGAGAATTCGATAGGAGTTCGTTTCTATATCGGAATTCATGCGAGTTTGAACCTGCAAAATCTTTTCCGTTCCTGAACATTCTAGCAAAGGGAGCCGGATCGCTCAACAGAACCGGTAAACAGATATCAAGTTGGAGCGAATAAAGGCGGCGTTGCCGTGAATGCGTTTGTTCCGAATGGCGGTGTGGCGAAATTGACAGTCCATTACCGGGCGTTATAGTTGTGTGACCGGGGTGGGCTGGGACATCAACATTTTTTGGGCAGCATAAACAGCGGGTTTGCGCCATGAATGAGTTGGTGGGCATGGGGGTCGGGCGGTCCGACCAGCGAGCCGATTCGCGATATTATCTTGCTCCGGTCGCCGGGACTGGATGGCTGGTCGGCATTTGGCTGGCCGATGCCCTGAATCTCAACGCAATCTTCTGGCTGATTCTGGCGGTCCCTTTGGTGACCGGCGCTGTCGTCCTCTGGCAGCGCGGCCGGTTGGGGTTGGTAATAGCTTGCTTTGCTGCGCTGGCTCTGGGTGGTATTCGTTACAAGGTCGCCGAACCGCCGGTTAATCCCGGGCAGATTCAGTTTTATAACGGGGTCAAAGACGTTGTGCTGCTGGGCGAGGTGACGACCGAACCGGTTTTGTCGGACACCAGTAGCCAACTGAGAGTGCGAATCCGTGAATTTACGGAAGATGGGCAAACCCGACCAGTGGCCGGGACGGTTCAGGTGAAGACTGACCGCTACCCCGAAATACCCTACGGAGCGACTCTCGAACTTACGGGTGATCTGGCTCCGCCGACATTGGGCAGCCCCGGTTATGCCGCTTACCTCGAGCGTCAGGGGGTGCACAGCGTGATGGAATACCCACGGGTTGATATTCTTGAGACGGGCGGCGGATCCGCTCTCTATCGCAAGCTGCTGGCCTTGAAGGAGCGCGGCCGCGCTGTCATTGCCGCCAGTCTGCCCGAACCCCATGCCGCCTTGTTGACCGGCATCCTTCTGGGAGATGACAGCGGCATGCCTCGCGATCTTAGCAATGACTTCCGCGAGACCGGTATGACCCACATTATCGCCATCTCGGGTTTTAATATTGCCGTTATCATCGCGGTTCTGGACTCTCTAATCACGCCTTTGGTGCCTCGTCGTTGGGCGGCCGTCCTGATCATGGCGCTGATTGGTCTCTATGCAATTTTTGTGGGCGGGGCCGCGTCGGTTGTGCGCGCTGCGATCATGGGCGCGATGTATCTGGCGGGGATGCGCCTGCTGGGAAGGCCAACCCTGATTGTGGCGGGACTGTTTTGCGCCGCATTTCTGATGACGCTGATTAGGCCGAACGCCCTATGGGACGTAGGTTTTCAGCTAAGCTTTGCCGCCACGCTGGGCCTTGTGGTATACGCCGGGCGGTGGACACGGCGCCTGGATCAACGCGCGTCGACGGTCCTTGACCCACGGGCGCGCGGTCGGGTTGTCAGGGTTGTGTCTGAGGTCCTGATCGTAACTCTGGCCGCGCAAGTGTTGGCACTGCCCTTGCTGCTGTTTCATTTCGGTAACTTGTCTTTGGTCAGTTTGCCGGCCAACGCTCTGGTATTGCCGGTTCAGCCCGCCGTCATGGCTACTGGCGGGATGACCTTGCTGCTGGGTCTCGCGCTGCCCATGGCCGGACAGGTGGCCGGTTGGTTGGCCTGGTTGTTTCTCCACTACACAATCAATGTGATTCGCCTGCTGGCGCAGGTTCCCTTTGCCTCGGTTCCCTTGTCGCTGTCGGAAGCGGGGTTGGTAATCGTGTATGGTCTGATAGTGGCCTTGACTATTCTGCCGGCCGTTCGTGGGCGGCGGGATTCACTTGTGTCGTCCGGCATGCGTCTCAACCGGCGATTGGTCTATTCCGGCATAGTTATCGGTTTATTCGGGTTGTTGCTGTGGGGTTGGTACTCAAACCGACCGGATGGCCGCCTGCACGTTATTTTTCTTGATGTCGGCCAGGGGGATGCCATCTTTATCCAGTCGCCGGGCGGTCGGCAGGTCCTGATCGATGGCGGCCGCTTTCCCAGCGTCACTCTGGATGAATTTGGCCAACATATGCCCTTTTGGGACAGGTCGATTGACATGGTGATTGCGACACATCCGGACGCCGACCATGTGGCCGGTCTGGTCGAGGTGATGGCGCGGTACGATGTGGGCAGCCTGATCACCAACGCGGCTGACGAGGATGACGACGCGATCTTCGCAGCGCTGCTCAATGAGGCTCAAAGCGGCGGCGCGATGATTCATGAAGCCCGCGAGGGTGATGTCATTAAGCTGGAGGACGGCGTGGAACTTGAAGTCTTGCATTCCGGCAGTCCTGGCACGCCAGACCATCGCAACGATGACTCGATTGTAACCCGGCTGACGTATGGCGACCTCTCCGTCTTGCTGACCGGCGACGCGGAAGAGGCCGCTGAAACGGAGATGGTCAGAGGCGATTTCCCGCTGGGAGCAATCGTCCTGAAAGCCGGTCATCACGGCGCCAACACATCCAGCAGCACGCCGTTTCTGGAAGCTGTGTCGCCGCGGATAGTGGTTATTTCCGTGGGTGCTGATAACAGCTACGGCCACCCGCATCCCGCGATGTTAGCCCGGGCTGAGGCGGTCGGGGCAACGGTGTTGCGAACTGATTTGATGGGGACTATCGAGCTTGAATCGGACGGCCGCCGGATGTGGTGGTCGAGTGAGAGATCGGGCGATTTATCGATCCCGTGAGTCGATGTCGCTGAGCGGCGGCATAGAGGAGTGGCAACCCCATGATTAGCGGCTACAATCGTCACCTGATCAATTTTCAGGTGTTAAATTGACCTTGAAATCACCAATCAACGGGGCACTGGCCCTATCCCTCATAATCATCCTAACGGTGGCGTGTTCGCGCGCCGATGGCACGGAATCAACGTCCACTGCCGACCTACCGCCGGCTGCGGGCAATTCCATGGCAGTTACCTTTACCCCTGAGCCAACGCCAACGGCCACTCCTACCCCGGAGCCGACCCCTGTTTCGCCGGGAGTTGTGATCGCGGATCAGCCTCTTGATGAGAGCGGCACGTTGGTCGCCGATCAGGTTAGTCTGCCCGGGCCGGGCTGGCTGGTCATCTATCGCACAATCAACGGCGAGCCGGATGTTGTGATCGGTCGCCAACCGTTGGCTGCAGGTGTCCACGAAGATGTCCGGGTTGTCGTCGATACTCGTCAGGCTACGGAACAATTATGGGCGGGCGTGCACATAGACGCCGGCGCAGAAGGCGTGTTTGAGTTTCCCGGGGAGGACACGCCATATCCCAATGAGCCGGAAACGGGGTTCGGTGTGGAATTGCGCCTGCCACGGCCACAGCTTGAAGTGGCCGACCAGTCTGTCACCGAAGATGGAGTGGTTACGCTGGCCAAAGTCGAAGCCCTTGAGCCGACCTGGGTTGTCATCCACGCCGATGAGAACGGCCAGATCGGGCCTGTTATCGGCCGAGGGCTGATAGGACCGGGCGAACATGAGAACGTACCCGTGACCATCGATTGGCGACGGGCAACCCCGTTGCTTTACGCCGTCTTGCATGAGGATGGCGGAGAAAATGGGCTTTTGGAGTATCCTGAAGGGGATTTGCCGATCTTGTGGAACGGCCAGCCGATAGTTTACTCATTCAACGCGACCTATCCGCCCGAAGTGCTCGTTTATGACCAGCCGGTGATCGACGGAACTGTCTCAATCGAGCGTGCTATCAGCGATGGGCCGGGCTGGCTGGTTATCTATAACGAAATCGAGGGACAGCCGGGATTCATCATCGGCACCGCGGCGCTCGAAGACGGGCTTAATGAGGCGGTGACGGTATCGCTCCGCCAATCGGCTATCACTCCCCAACTTTTTGCACGTATCCATCTGGACACAGAACCAGGTGACGCGTTTAATTTTCCTGGCCAGGATACTCCTGTCCTATACAACGGCCGAATGCCTGTCGCAGCCGCCTTCCGCAATGATGCCGGGGCGCATGCCTTTGTGTTCGATCAACCGCTTGGTGATGACGGTACAGTGACTATCGACACGGTGATTTCTCCTGTAGATGTCTGGGCGGTGATTTATGCCGACGAAGAAGGTCAGCCGGGCGCCGTGCTGGGCCAAACATGGTTGCCGGCCGGGGTCAATCGCGATGTAGTCGTCGATCTGACCGATCCACCGGCTGAAGGAGACCTGTATCTGGTTCTGCATCAGGACCTGGGCGAAGCGGAACAGTTCGAAACGCCGGGAACGGATACTGTTTTATCGAACAGTGACGGACGACCCATTCGCATCCCTTTTTCCCTTAAGTAAAATAGCGGCGAGCTGATTCCAGACTGGGCACGGCTTGAACTGCGTGCGTGATTTCACGAGGCATTTATGGCCTAGTGTTAAAACATTTCACGTCCTGTTCATGTTCTGTTTTGGCCTCATGTGGCAATATTTCATTGAAGCGGTGATCGCCCCGTTCCTCATCAAAACGGCAGTTGCCCGATACTGTTTCGCCGAATAACGCCTGATAGGATTGGAATTCGCCACTCGGCAATATCGGCGACATTTCTGATATAAGTTTTCATGGTATCTTCAACGCGACATCCTAGATGCCCAAGGAGTTCATCCGATGTCTCTCAGTTCTAATACTGCACAGACGCGCGAGCTGACTGAATTGCGAAACCACCTCAAGTGGTTAGACGAAGAGCGGCGAAAGTCCAGCCGAAAGATGGCTGAGCTGGAGCAACGCATTGCCCAGCAGGGACGAGATTTGGCCGAGCGCGACCAGAAAATTCAGGAACTGGAATGGCATGTCGCTAATTTCTCCGAACGGTTCGAACGCTTGCCCGATCTCGATAGCAATGTGGCCGTCACGGAGCAACGCCTGCAGGATCTGGAATGGCATCTATCCAATATGAACTCGCAGATCACGCGTCTTCCCAATCCTGATGAAGAGCGGGCGCACATGCAGGAGGAAATTACCCGCGCCGTCGGCTCGATTCAGGAACGGGCAGACTCGGAGCGATCTCTTCTGGAGAGCCGGTTGCGAAAAGAGATGGTCGCCCTCAAAGAGTCGGAAGAGACCAGGTTATTGGCCGTCAGGCAGGATGAACAGGTTCAGGCGATCAACGACCTGGGCGAAAAGCTGGCCGCGCTGCAAGAGAGCGTCGGCATCCTTTCCGGCCAACTTCGTGAGCGGACGGGTACCCTGGCGGCCGAATCCCAGGCGAATATCAGCTCTTTGGCCGTCCGGTTGCAGGAGCATCTCGATGCCATAACGGCCGAGAACAAGACGCGCATGGATTCCTTCGCCGCAGAATGGCAAACCAATGCTGCAGAGTGGCAGACCAGACTGGATGAGGCGGTGGTCATGTCTCGAGCCGTAGAATTGCCGGAACTGAACGAACTCCAGTCACAAGTGAATTTGCGTCTAGCAGCTGTGGATGAGCAGCTCGCTCAATTTAGCGAGCGTCAGGCCGGGTTTGACCTGCGATTGGCTGAAACCGGACAACGATATGAACAGCAAGACGAAAAACTGGAATCGCTGATCTCCCCGATAAACTCACGTCAAATAGAAATTGAGGAGAATCTGATCAAACTTGGAAACGTGCGTGAAATAATGCCGTTCCTTGATCGACTCGAACAGGAATTGGAACTGCGCCAGGCGGAAGAAGTTCGGCTATCCAACCTGATTGGTACTCAGGAAAACCGGCTCGCGCCGCTGGCCGACTCACTTGAAAGCCTGACCGAATCCAACAGTGCGCTCCTCGGTCGGGTTGCCGAATCGGAGAAATCACTTGATGAGCTTCGCGTCGGCATGCAGGACTTTAACGATAACTGGAAACCGGCCGTTCTTGAAATCAACCGGCGACTGACGCCGATCGCAGATCGGATGGCCGGTTTCAGTAATAACCTCTCCAAGACGGAAGCCGGCATCCAGACTTTGACCAGCGATCAAGCCGAGTTGCGCGAGTCGATGGTTAACCTGACCGACGATATGCGCCGAAACCAGAGCGATATCGCCCGGCAACTGGAGGGATGGCAGGCTACCCTGGACGAGAACAAGGACACCATCGAACGGTTTACTCAGCAATGGATCACTCTGAGCAACCAGTATAAAGAAGCGCGCATGGCGGTTCAGAACTTCGCCCACTGGCAGAAGCAACTGGAGCAACAGAAGCGCGAGGCTTCCGAGATGCTGCGGGTCGAGTCCAATCGCATGCAGTCCCGTTGGGACGGGTTCTTGTTGGAAGTTCAGGAGAAACTAAAGAACTTCGAGCTTGAGTTGAACCAGAAATGGCAGACCTTCGAGATTGAGAACGAGCAAAAATGGTCGGCCGCGCGCCGTAATGATCAGCTACGGCATGAAGAATTGGCCGCTGTCGATGAATTAATCCAAAAGCTGCAACAGGACAACCGCAACCTCATCTGGCGCGTGCAGGCCGCGCAGGCGGACGCAATCAAGAAGTGGCCGCGGTTGCTGATGGAAGAGGTCGAGAAGGCGGTGGAACTAAACCCGAATCGCCGCCTGACGACGTCTGCTGCGCCTCGTGGTGATATGAGCGTCGTCGATGCTATCGAGCAAGGGTTGATAACAATCGATTACTCTGATGAGACGCCGGGCGAATTCTAGGCGGCCATTCAAGTGATGTTCAGACGTGGTTGAGAACATGGAGGTAGTGCATCGACATGTCCGGTAATCAAAAAGGCATGAGTGTTCAGATTATTGCAGTCATCCTTATACTGCTGGCTGTCTTTTTCGGCTGGCTCGGCTATCAACCCGGCACACTGCTAAATGAGTATGCGCGCGGGCTGGGATTCACCCTGTTGGGCGTGGCGCTGGTTGTATGGCTGACAGACTCGCTTGGCAAGCGGCGTGACAGCCAGTTGATGGCTTATCTGGAAGAACAGCGCAAAGTGCAAGAGGAAGCTCAGCTGGCCCGTGAGAGCCAACTGGTTAAAGGCCAGCTCATTCGCGAAGTTGCTAGCGGAGACGCTGCCCTGGCTGAACGAGCTATCCAGGAACTTGACAGCAGGGGCTGGCTGACGGATGGGACACTTTCAAATGTCCACCTTGCCGGCGCGAACCTTAAAGGCGCAAAATTGGGCTGGGCCAACCTGAGTGGGTCGTTCCTCAGCCGGATCAATCTGCAGGATGCGGATTTGAGCTATGGTAACCTGACCAGTGCCAATTTGGCCGAGGCGCAGATGGCTCGTTCCAATCTTGACCTTGCAAACCTGTCTGAGGCTGACCTGCGTGGCGCGGATATGAGCCTGTGTTCATTGAACGAGACAGACCTTACGGGCGCGACACTCGATGGCGTCACCTTGAGCGGTGCAACAATGGTAGAGGCGAATCTGTCCAAGGTTCAGGCGGAGCGCACGGCGCTTAATGGCGCCAATCTGGACAGGGCAACATTGGTGGAAAGTAACCTGGCCTTCGCCAACCTGGAGCGCGCGACGCTTACCAGTGCGAATCTCGGTTGGGCGAACCTGAACAAGGTCAATCTTGAGAAGGCCAATCTGGCTGAAGCAAACCTGAGCGGAGCTTCTCTAGACGATGCTCGTCTGAATGGCGCGAATATGGCCGGCGCATTCCTCTTTGGCGCGAGGGTCTCGCTGAAGGCCTTGTCCACTGCCAAGACGTTGGCCAACGCAACCATGCCCGACGGAACGAAGTATGAGGATTGGGTCCGCCGCCAGTCGGGTGAGTATGTACCCCCGGCCGCTGCCGCCCCTGCCTCTCCTTATGGTGCCGCCGAATCACCCCTGGATTATACGCCGACGCCGGAAGAGATTTTTTAGCCGAGTTTCCCGGCAAGTCCCGCACAAAACCTGGAAAAAGTCAAAGGCCCTGTGTGTAAATCACACAGGGCCTTTGCTTTGCACCGTAGCGCTACTAACTCTCACGAGGAGGTAGCGCTACGGTGCAGGTGAATAAATGACTACTCATTAGCACCACCTCCTTGGTTAAAGATGGCCGTGCGGCGTGGCCGCGAATAATAAGCGAAATTATGGCATAGTGATCGATGGCTGTCAATCATCACTTTTGCGCCACTTCATCAGATAGTCGCTATTTCACGCAAGGTTTCGATGAGCCTGTCCAGTTCCTCGAACGTGTTGTAGTGGGTGAAACCGATGCGGACAAGGCCACCGCTCTCCAGGACACCCAGACGTTCCATGACGGCCACGGCGTAATAGTGGCCGTCCCAGACGAAGATGCCGCGTTCGCCGAGACGGGAGGCTGTCTCTTCAGGGGAGATGCCTTCCAGCCTTATGGCAAAGGTTGGTGTACGCTGGTCCAGCGCCTCGATGTCGGTGATGCCGTATACCTTCAAGCCGGGAATGGTCGCTGCCGCGCGCAGGAACCGTTCGCTCAGCGTGGCCTCGTACTCCTTGATGGCGGCCATTCCCTTCACCAGGCGGGAGCGTCGGTTGCCTTCCTCGCCACCAATGGCCGCGAGGTACTCCACGGCGGCCGTGATGCCGCTCAGGCTTTCGAAGCTTTGTGTGCCGGTCTCCCATTTGCCCGGTGGTTCGTCGCTGGCGGGGCGAACCTTGTAGGCCGTCAGTTTATCCAGGAGCTCGTATTTCCCGTAAAGTACGCCCGTGTGAGGGCCGAAGAATTTGTAGACGGAGCAGGCCAGGAAGTCACAGTCCAGCGCCTGGACGTCGACGGCGGCGTGGGGAGCGAAGTGAACTGCGTCTACGTAGACCAGCGCACCCACGCTGTGGGCCATTTCGGCAACCCGACGGACATCGGTAATTGTACCGACGGCGTTGGAGGCGTAGTTGACCGCCACAAGCCGGGTTTTTGTGGTGAGCAGCCGGGGCAACGTGTCCAGGGCCAGCGTGCAGTCCTCCGGCCGGAAGTCCAGCCAGCGGACGGTGACGCCCCGGTCTTCGGCCGTGCGCAACCAGGGGGAGATATTGGCGTCATGGTCAATCCGCGTGACGACGATCTCATCGCCCGGCTGCCACTCCCGTGCGATTGCCCGGCTGATGCTGAAGGTCAGGCTGGTCATGTTCTGGCCGAACACGATCTCTTCCGGTCGCCGGGCGTTTAACAGGTCCATCATAGCCGATCGGGCGTCGGCGGTGGCCTGGTTCGTTTCCCGGCTGGTCAGGAAATGGCCGCCCAGGTTGCTGCTGCCGTGCTTGAGATAGCTGGTCATGGCGTCGATTACACTCTGCGGAGATTGTGTGCCGCCGGGGCCATCGAGAAAAATGGCCGGGTGACCGTCTACGGAGCGCTGGAGCGCCGGGAATTGTTCGCGCAGGGCGTGCGGATCGATCATCGTGTTTCTCCTGTTCCTGTTGGATACTGGTTTTGCGGCCGATTATACAGCATGAGTGCAGTCTGAATAACAAACCCGGGGCAGTGGTGTTTGGGGTGGAATCAGCAATAATCACGCCTCGCGCGTGACGGATTGCAAACGCGTAAGGCTTATCAATGCCCAAGGATATCACGAAACCACGCTGTATGACGGTAAAACCGACGAAGCAAGTTCTGTGCCTGATCGCGTTTGCAGGTTTAGCTATTGTTTTTCTTGCAGGTGGCGAGCGTCGACGGGACAGCTTGCCGTCGGCACGAGCCGCAGGTACATATTCCTCCTTTCTCCCTGCCGTATTCAGCAACTCGGCCGCGCCGGTGTATGACATGGTGAACTTCATGGTCGGGAACGGCCGATTGTATGAGGTGCGGCATAGCGGCGGCTCCCAGGCGCGGCATCAGACCCAAATCGATTCGGGGCATTTCTATCATACCAAGGGCAATGAATATGAGGCCGAATGGGAAGAATTGTGGGCCGACGGCGAAAGCATCTTCCGCGGCACGGACACCAGCCCGGGCAACGATCAGTACTATACCCTTTTCGAGAGCGGCGTGGCCGGCTCTGCCTGGAGTCCACGTTATTGGCGAGTGGGCGATCTGTATGAGCGCAACCCGTATGTTGTGTTCTTCCGCAAGGACAATTGCCAGGTCGTGGCCAGCGGTTTCCAGCGCAGCTGGCTGCGGTTCGAGGCATATTATCCATCCTACACCTTTGATAGCGGCATTAAGTTGAACAACGTGATCGAGTTGACCTGGCTCTTGTCGCCGCAGGGGGAACCGATCGAGAGCTACTTTTACGCAGCGACGTTTGGGCTGGTTGGGTGGGGAAGCTCTGACCGTGGCTATAGCTACATCAATGAGATTCACGCGCCGGGTCAGCGACCAGACAACAAGCGAGAGAAAATCTGGTGCCTTGGCGCGACGCTCAACGATTTGTCCCTGAGATCGGAGTTGAACTTCGGTCCGCTGCCGCCCGAATTCCGCGCCAAATAGCTAACTTGACGGTCTTTAACCGGTAGGCTACAATGACATTATAACGCGATGCGTTATAATGTTTTGCTATTGTTCCCGCCCGTGAATGGTCATCGACATTTCAGGCGGGATTCCCACCCGAACAAAGCCAGAAAAAGGAGAATACGAGATATGAGCGCCAACGGACAGGATTCGGTCAACTTCCATTTAAATGAAGAGCACGCGATGATTCAAAAACTGGCGCGCGATTTCGCCCGCAACGAGATCGCGCCCAAGGCGGAGCATTACGACAAGACACATGAATACCCCTGGCCGATTGTCCGCAAGGCGCAAGAGTTGGGCTTGACGACGATGGCTGTCCCGGAGGCTTACGGAGGCCTGGGTCTGAGCCTGTTTGAGGAGAGCCTGGTAACGGAAGAACTGGCGTGGGGATGTTCGGGGATAAGCACAGCTATCGGTGTGAATAGCCTGGGTATCTTGCCGATCATGATCGCCGGCAGCGAGGAGCAAAAGCGCGAATATGCGGGGCGCATGGCCGATGGGGAGTTGTGTGCCTACTGCGTGACTGAGCCGGAGGCCGGCTCCGATGTGGCTGGAATCAAGACGACGGCCGTGCGCAATGGCGACGACTACATCCTTAACGGGGGCAAGACGTTCATCACCGGGGCGACAAATGCGAATTTCTACACGGTGTTGGCCTATACCCAGCCGGAGATACGAGAGGACCACCGTAACCGTTACAAAGGGATGAGCTTTTTCATCGTCCATCGTGACTGGGAAGGCGTCAGTGTCGGCAAGCCGTTCGACAAGATGGGGCAGCATGCCTCGGATACGGCTGAGGTGATCTTCGACAACGTGCGCGTGCCGGCGAGCCAGATGCTTGGCGGAGAAGGGACGGGCTTTGTGACATCGATGAAGGTCTTCGACAAGAGCCGCCCGACGGTGGCCGCAGGCGCAGTCGGCGTTGCGCAGCGCGCTCTGGATGAGGCTATCAAATATGCCCGCGAGCGCATGACGATGGGCCAGCCGATCTGGCAGCATCAGGCCATTGGTCACATGATCGCCGATATGGCGATGCAGGTGGAGGCGGCGCGGATGTTGGTATGGCGGGCGGCGTGGGATTACGACCGCGGCGAGCGTAACACGATCCATGCCGCGATGGCCAAAGCCTATGCCGCTGATATGGCCATGAAGGTGACGACCGACGCGGTGCAGGTCTTCGGCGGCTACGGCTATATGTCGGAGTATCCGGTGGAGAAACTGATGCGCGATATCAAAATTTACCAGATTTACGAAGGCACCAGCCAGATCCAGCGTAACATCATCGTTCGTGAATTGTTCCGCAGCCGTTAGTTGATAGAAGCAACCCTGTCAGGTGGGCAACTACCTGACAGGGTTGGAATTGTTGACCAGTGCCCTCCCAATACATAAAATAGCATAATAATGCTGCGATTTGCACAGATTTTTGTCCGATAGGGATACGATGGGAGTGTTGAACGACGAAACCTGGCTGACGCTCAGCGAGGCGGCCGCGTATTTGGACGTTCACCCGACGACGATCCGGCGGTGGGCCAACAACGGCGATCTGCCGGTGCTGGTGACGCCGGGTGGCCATCGGCGGTTCGCGACGGCCGACCTGGCACGATTCGCCCGCGAGCGCAGCGCCATCAGAAACGTGAATGGCTACGCTGGCCTATGGGCGACGAAAGCGCTGGCCAATTCCCGGCAAGAGTTGATGGCCTCGAACAAGCAAAACTGGTTAACCTACTTTGACGAGGAGGGCCGCACTCGCAATCGCCAGTTGGGACAGCGGCTGATGGGGCTTACGCTGCAATATCTCTCCAGCGAGGCGAGTGAGGAACAGGGCGAGGCCATTCTGGAAGAGGCGCGTCGCATCGGCCGTCAGTATGCCGAGAATTCAATCCGCCAGGGGTTGCCTCTGCGGGCGACGCTTGAGGCGTCGATGTTCTTCCGCG
Source organism: Anaerolineae bacterium (assembly GCA_023384355.1). Taxonomy (GTDB): domain Bacteria; phylum Chloroflexota; class Anaerolineae; order Promineifilales; family Promineifilaceae; genus Promineifilum. The sequence goes on along the minus strand of JAHDWL010000012.1, from coordinate 31,436 downwards.
ACAGTCTTATCGAGACGGCGCTCCAGTTACCGGAATCGGCCAACATCCGGCCTGAGACCAATGTCCGGCTCATGCGGCGGGTCAACGCCCTGCTCAACGCCGTTCACCTGGCTGTGGCTGATGTTTATGATGGCATGGAGGCAGGACATCCTTAGCGGTGCGGGGAGCATTTTGGGTCGGAGAGCCACGCCAAAGTATAGAAGAATGTCACCAGGAGACGTGACGGATGTCACTTCAACAGGCACGCCTCATCTTGTAAGATAAGGTTAACCTGAAAACCCGGTAACAAGCCGTGCTTTCAGGATGTTGAGGGATATGAAGCACGACTCATTCAACGAAAGCGCGGAAATGTATTTAAAAACCGTGAGCGAGCTGGCCGTCAATGAAGGGCCGGTTCCCATTTCGGCGCTGGCGGGTCGGCTTGGCGTGTCTACCGTCTCGGCAACCGAGATGGTCCATCGTCTGCAGGATCACGGGCTTGTTGAACACCAACCCTACAAAGGTATCTGTCTCACTGAATGCGGATACCGCCAGGCGTCCGAAGTCATACGCAGCCATCGACTGTGGGAACGATTTCTGGCCGATGATCTGGGCCTCGCCTGGGATGAAGTGCATTCGCTGGCTTGTCGGCTGGAACATGCCACCGATCCAAAGGTGACGGAAGCGCTGGATGCCTATCTCGGCTATCCGGCAACCTGCCCACACGGCAACCCCATCCCGCGTCATCATTCCACACCCTCCGAACCTGAAGACTGTCCGTTGACCGAATTGCGCCCCGGAGATTCGGCCGTCATCACCCGGGTTCATCCTGAGTCGGATGAACTCCTTGAGTATCTGGCCGATTTGGAGTTGGTCACTGGAACATATGTATCCTTGTTCGAGGTTGTTCCTTTTAATGGCCCGCTCGTCTTTAAGGAACGGGAAAGAACAGTGTATCTCGGCCTGGAAGCTGCGGCACTTGTATTCTGTAAACCCGTCGAGGAAGCGTAATGACCTCTTTTCTATGGCCGATTCTCGTAATTTTTTTCTCCCTTATCGCGGGGGCTGCGGCATTGGCCGGGTTGAGATCCGGCACGCGGAGGAGCGCGCCGAAAGACGAGCGCGCCGCTGAACTGCTGGCCGCCGGGTTGCTCCCGCTGGTAGACTGCCCAAGAGATCGCGATGCGTGCCTGAAATGCCTGCACGTGGATCGGTGCGTTGTCCATCGACTACTTGAGATGGGCCTGACCCCCGGCACGCCTGTGCGGGTTGTGCAGGATGCCGGCGGTCCTATGCTGGTTTCGGTGCGGGGGTCGCGCGTAGCTCTCGGCCGGGACCTGGCTGCGCGCATGTGGGTGGAGTTGCCGGCGACGGACAGTCGCGATCCTCAATCATAACCCCACCGATGATCACGACAGGATTCGTCTCCGCTGATTCCAGAGTGTTGTCAGTTGCCCTGGCGGGAAACCCGAACGCAGGCAAGAGCACAATCTTCAATGCCCTGACCGGGGCGCGGCAGCACGTCGGCAATTGGCCGGGCAAGACCGTGGAGAAGAAGACGGGCGAACTATTTCTGGATGGTCGCCGACTCAACATTACCGACCTTCCGGGCACGTACAGCCTGAGTGCCTATACTCTGGAGGAGATTGTCGCCCGCGACTTCTTGCTGGAGGAACGGCCGGACGTGGTTGTGGCCGTTGTCGATGCGACAAACCTTGAGAGGAATCTCTATTTAGTGGTGCAGCTCCTGGAGCTGGGACTGCCGACGCTCCTCGTGCTTAACATGATGGATGTCGCCGGTGAGCAGGGGTTGGATATCGATACCGTGGAACTGAGCCTTTCTCTTGGCGTGCCCATTGTGCCGACAGTAGCCAGCAGGGAGCAGGGAATTGATGATGTTATTGCCGGGGCTTGCCGGGCGGCAACAGAACCGGCAAACCCCTGTCTGCCGGAATACCTTCCCCAGGTTGAACGCGAGATCGCCCGTTTACAAAATATTATTAACGAGCATGATGCAATTCGGGACGTTTATTCGCCGCGCTGGCTGGCGCTCAGGTTGCTGGAAGGAGACAGCGACGTGGCGGAAAGGGTTGGATCACTACCGGGAGGCTCATCCCTCCTGGCGGAGGCTATCGAGCGTGGCGCGGTGCTGGCCGCGGAACTGGAGGAAGACGTCGATCTGACCATCGCCGACCAGCGATATCGCTGGATTCATGCGCTGGTTGGGCGGGTGGTTCGGGCAAGGCCGGCCCACAGCCTCTCCCGTTCGGACAGGATCGACCGGTTCGTCACCGATCGGCGATTCGGCATCCCAATCTTTTTGCTGGCGATGTGGATCGTGTTCAAGTTCACGACCGACCTGTCGGCCCCCTGGGTTGACTGGCTCGACGCGGTCCTGACCGGTCCCGTCAGCCGCTGGGCGGTGGCGGTGCTTGGCGCGGTGGGCATGGGCGGGACATGGGTGGAATCGCTTGTGGTCGATGGCGTTATCGCCGGGGTTGGCGGCGTGCTGGCCTTTATCCCTGTGTTGGCGGCGCTCTATTTTGCGCTGGCGATACTGGAGGACTCCGGCTACATGGCACGCGGGGCATTTGTCATGGACCGGATGATGAACCGGATTGGGCTTCACGGCCGCAGCTTTCTGCCGTTGATGGTCGGGTTTGGTTGTTCGGTGCCCGCGATTTACGCTACCCGGACCCTGACCAACAATCGCGATCGCATTCTGACGGGTCTGCTGGTGCCGTTCATGAGTTGTGGCGCGCGGCTGCCGGTATATGTGTTGTTTGCCGCCATTTTCCTCCCGCGCTCGTCGAGCCTTGTCATCCTGGGGCTATACCTGTTGGGCGTCATCGTCGCCATCCTGGTTGGCCTGACCCTCCAGCGCACGATATTGCCGGCGACCGCGGCTCCCGGCCTGGTCATGGAGTTGCCGCCCTATCGTTTGCCGAATTGGCGCGGCATTCGCAACAACGTGTGGCTGCGGACGCGATCGTTTCTGCAGCATGCTGCATCCCTCATCCTTGTGACGTCGATGGCTATCTGGTTGCTGATGGCCATCCCCACAGGTGGACAGGGATCCTTTGCCGATACACCGATGGCGGATAGCGCATTCGGTCGCCTGTCGACCGCGCTCACTCCCGTCTTGCGACCGCTCGGGTTTGGTTCCTGGCAATCAGGCGGGGCACTCATCAGTGGGCTGGTGGCCAAGGAGGTCGTTATCAGCACGATGGCCCAGACCTACGGCACCGAAGCGACAGAGGATGTTGGGCAGCCCACGACCTTTTTTGGGGACCTGCTTGAAATCGCGTCGTCATTCATCCAGGCGGTCATCGACACACTCAAGGCGATTCCCGGCATGATCGGCATCAATTTGGGTTCGGCCGAGGAAAGCGGAGAGCCGGAACTGTCGGCGGCGATACGCAGCAGTTTTGAAACAACGAGCGGCGGTCACGCAGCGGCGGCCGGTCTTGCTTTCATGGTATTCGTTCTGCTCTACACGCCGTGCATGGCGACCATTGCCGCCGAGCGACATGAATTTGGCCGGCGCTGGGCGATCCTAAGCCTGGTCGGTCAGTTGATCATCGCGTGGGTTGGCGCGTTCATCGTCTTTCGTCTTGGCGTCGCATTGGGAGGTTGAGAATGTTGCGGGAAGTTTTGCAAGCGGTAGAAGAGGCCGACGGGCCAATTACGCTGAACGAATTGAGCCGCCGGCTACAGCTCGACGCCGGGGTCATCGAGGCCATGCTGGAGCATTGGGCGCGCAAGGGGAAGGTAAATGTCGACCGGGATTCGGGGGCAGCGTGCGCCCGGATGCCGGTGACCTGCTCTTGCGGCTCGAACCCCGGTGGGGCGGACTGTCCGTTCGTAGCCCGCCTCCCTCGTAGCATCCCGGTTGTCCGGCAGGCCGATATTCGGGACAATACGCAACTATGAGTTCTTCGTCGACCACTGCCGGGCGAGATGTCTCTCGTTCGGTTTCATTCAGAAGCGTTGGCTTGCCGGCTGAACACGGCAGTTGGAGCCTCGTCTCCGAGCCGATCCTGTTGGGTTTGTTCGTTGCGCCATCCTGGGCCGGGCTGGCGCTGGTTGTGGCCGCGTTTTCCCTTTTTCTGTTCAATCGTCCATTCAAGGTCTGGATGGGCGACAGGCGGCGCGGCCGTGTCTACGAGCGGACCACAGTAGCCCAGCGAATCATGGTCGTCTATGGCGCAATAGCCGTAGCCGCCTCCTTGATCGCCCTGTTGCTGGGGGGGCTGTTGCCGTTCGCTCCGTTTCTGTTAGCCATGCCGTTGTTGCTGGTCTTCATGTATTATGACCAACGTCCCGGCCGCCACTGGCAGGCCGAGCTGGCCGCACCGGTTGCCTTTGCCGGCGTTGTCGCCGCGGTAGCGCTGGCCGGCGGCCTGACCTGGATCGTTGCCCTCAGCTTGTGGGGCTTCATGGTCGCGCGCGCCGTCCCGACGATCCTGTATGTCCGTGCCCGCTTGCGCCTGGACAAGGGCAAGCCGGGTTCTCCGTGGGGGATTCTGCTGGCTCATGTGGCCGCTGTGGTGGTTGTTGTCGGGCTTGTTTGGCCGGGCTGGCTGCCGCTGACGGCGGTTATCGCTGTGGCCATCCTGTTGACTCGCGCGGTTTGGGGGCTGTCTCCCTATCGCTGGCGCTCGTCAGCCAAGGCGCTTGGGTTCCTTGAGATGGGGTTCGGGTTGCTCACGGTGCTGCTTGTCGCCGTTGGTTTCTGGATGGGTTAGGTCGATCCTGCCTTTTGGCGAGCGGCGGTCAATTGCGCGGCCAACGCCGCGGGGGCGGTGCCGCCCGGGACGGCGCGGGCTGCCAACGCGGCCGATACCGTCAAGACAGAAGCCGCGTCCTCTCCGAAATGGGGGCTGATAGCTTGCAGGTCGGCGGCGGTCAGATCTGTCAGACCCACTCCGCGCGCTTCCGCCACGCGCACCGCTTGCCCTACCAGATGGTGGGCTTCCCGAAACGGTATTCCCCGATGGACGAGGTAATCAGCCAGCTCGGTCGCCAGTAGCCCATCCTCCAGTTGGGCCGCCATGCGCTCCGGTCGCAGCTCCAGGGTGCGGATGAGGCCGGCCATTACCGGCAGGGCGATGTCGAGCGTGTCGAAGGCGTCGAAGACCGGCTCCTTGTCTTCCTGCAGGTCTTTATCGTAGCTGGACGGTAGCCCCTTCAGCGTCGCCAGGAAGCCGGTCAGATTGCCGATGAGGCGGCCGCTCTTGCCCCGTGTGAGTTCCAGCGTGTCGGGGTTCTTCTTCTGGGGCATGATGCTGGAACCGGTTGAGTAGGCATCGGCCAGGCGCACGAAACCGAATTCGGCGCTGCTGAACAGGATAAGTTGCTCGGCCAGCCGGCTCAAATGGACGCCGAGCAGGGCGGCCATGGCCAGGAACTCGACGACGAAGTCGCGATTGCTGACGGCATCCAGACTGTTGGCCGAGATGCCGGCGAAACCCAGGCGGTGGGCGAGGCGCGGGCGGTCGATGGGGAAGGCGGTGCCGGCCAGCGCGGCCGAGCCGAGCGGCAATTCCGACGTTGCGCGCCGGACGCCGGCCAGTCGTTCCCGGTCGCGGGCCAAAGGCCAGAAATGAGAGAGACTCCAATGTCCCCAGGTGATCGGCTGTGCGTGCTGCAGGTGGGTGTAGCCGGGCAGAGGCAGGTTTAGCGCGCCTTCGGCGCTGTCGAGCAAGGCAATTTGCAGGTCGGTGAGTTGGTCATCAAGGCGGTCGCAAGCGCGCATGATCCACAGGCGGAAATCGGTGGCGACCTGGTCGTTGCGGCTGCGCCCGGTGTGAAGCTTGCCGCCGGTCGGCCCGACCAGTTCCGTCAGACGACGCTCGACGGCGGAGTGGATGTCCTCGTCGTCGGGCAGGACGGCGAAGCGATCTTCGGCGAATTCCTGCCGCACCTGCTCCAGACCCTCGATGATAGCGGCCGACTCGACCTCAGTCAGCAACCCGATTTCGGCCAGTTCCCCGGCCCAGGCGACGCTGCCGGTGATGTCTTCATCGTACAGACGAATGTCGAAGCCAATACTGGCATTGTAGCGCTGTACCAGCGAGTCTGTTTGGCCGGTGAAGCGGCCGCCCCATAGCTTGCTCATGTGATGTTATCCTCGCAGAGACCTGACAGACCGGCGAAGCGGGGTATCGACCGGCAAATTATTACGCCGATCGATCAGGTCTCCGGGTTTGTTTCAGATCAGGTCCGATAGTCGGCGTTGATGGTCACGTATTCATGGGTCAGGTCAGTGGTCCAGACCGTCGCCTCTTCCGTCCCGTCGCCCAAATCGACGTGGACGGTGAATTCCGGTTGGGCGAAGACGGCGGCGGCGTCGGCCTCGCGGTAGTCGGTCGGCGTGCCTTGCCGCACAATGGGCAGGGGGAGTTCGCCCGGGGCGCTGACCCATAGCGCCAGACGGTGCTGGTCGAGGTCGACGCCGCTGCGACCAGTGGCCATCATGATGCGGCCCCAGTTGGGGTCACCACCGGCAAAGGCCGTCTTCACGAGGGGGGAGGTGGCGATGGTGTTGGCGACGCGGCGCGCGTCGGCGGTCGAGGCCGCCCCGGTTACGCGGACGGTGACGACCCGCGAGACGCCCTCGCCGTCGCGCACAATCATCATGGCCAGCGCGTGGCATAGCTCGTCCAGTGCCGCCCCGAAGCGAGTGCGACCCTCATCATCGTTGACGGGCACGCCGCTCGCGCCGTTGGCAAAGAGCAGGACGGTGTCGTTGGTGCTGGTGTCTCCGTCGATTGAGATGGCGTTGAAGCTCCGGTCGGCGGCATGGCGTAGCAGGCTGTCCAGTTCATCGGGCGGGACGGCGGCGTCGGTGGTCAGGACGCATAGCATGGTGGCCATGTCAGGGTGAATCATGCCCGCGCCCTTGGCCATGCCGCCGATGGTCACACGGCCACCGGGTAACTCGACTTCAAGGGCCATGTACTTGGGGCGGGTATCAGTGGTCATGATGGCCCTGGCGGCGGCGTGGCCGTTTTCTCGGGCCAGCAGCGGCGCGGCGGTGGCGATGCCGACCTGCACGCGAGCCAGAGGCAGCGGAACGCCGATGACACCGGTGGACATGACGAGGTATTGGTCAGGGCGACCGCCGACCGCCTCGGCTGTGGCGCGTTGCATGGCGCGAGCGTCGGCCAGGCCCGGCGTGCCGGTGCAGGCGTTGGCATTGCCGGCGTTGATGACTACGCCGCGCAACGCTGAGCGGTTGGCGGTCAGCGTTGCGCGGTCGACCAGCACGGGGGCGGCGGCGACGCGGTTACGGGTGAAGATGCCGGCGGCGGCGCACTCGCGGTCGGAGATGACCAGGACGAGATCGGGACGCCCTGATTGCTTGATGCCGGCGGCGACGGCCGCAGCCGTAAACCCCAGCGGTGAGGTCACGCTACCATTGTTGATTTCTTTATGGGTCATGGCGTCGTATCTGCTTGTTGAGGGCGCGTCAGGTGACTTCCGAAACCTTGGAATAAATCATCCTCAAGGTTGCGCAACCAACTACGCAATCCCCGCGCTCCAATGCCTGTGTCTAGTCGCGCTTGAACTTGGAATAGTCCGGCGCTGCATAACGGGTACGTCCCCCGTCGCTCACTTCCATCATCGCCTTCACCTTCATCTGTAAGCCAAACAGCGTGATGAATCCCTCGGCGTCAGCCTGATCGTAGACATCTTCCTGTCCAAAGGTGGCGAAATCCTCGCGATAGAGGCTGTTGGGACTATAGCGTCCAGCAACGATGACGTTACCCTTGTAGAGTTTCAGGCGCACCCAGCCGGAAACCGTTTTCTGCGTCTCCTCGACGAACGCCTGCAGCGATTCGCGGAGCGTGTGGTACCACATGCCGAAATAGGTCATTTCCGCATAACGCAGAGCCATCTGCTCCTTGAAATGCATCGTCTCGCGGTCCAGGCACAACGATTCCAGTTCGCGATGGGCGGCGTAGAGGATTGTGCCGCCGGGTGTCTCGTAGACCCCGCGTGACTTCATGCCGACCAGGCGGTTCTCCACCAGATCGATGCGGCCGATGCCATGCTTGCTGCCCAGACGGTTCAGCGTCTCTACCACTGCCGCAGGCGGCAACTGCACGCCGTTGACGGCCACCGGCACGCCCCGGTCAAACGTGATCTCGACGATCTCGGGTTCGTCGGGGGCACGCTCCGGCGATACAGTTAGCTGGAACATGCTCTCTTCCGGCGCGTTGGCCGGGTCTTCGAGGATGCCGCCCTCGTGAGAGAGATGCCACATGTTGGCGTCGCGGCTGTAGATCGACTTCTCCGTCTGCGTCACAGGCACGTTGTGCGCCCGCGCGTAGGCAAGCGCATCTTCGCGTGAGCGGATGTCCCACTCACGCCATGGCGCAATCACCTTGAGCGTTGGATTGAGCGCCTTGTAGGTCAACTCGAAGCGCACCTGATCGTTACCCTTACCGGTGCAGCCATGGGCTACGGCGTCGGCCCCTTCGGCTTCGGCCACGGCCACCTGCCATTTGGCGATGAGCGGCCGCGCGACTGAGGTTCCCAGCAGGTATTGTCGTTCGTAAACGGCCCCTGCCTGCATCATTGGGAACAGGAAGTCCCTGGCGAATTCGTGACGCAGGTCTTCAATGATGACTTTACTGGCCCCACTGGCCAGACCTTTTTCTTCCAGCCCCTCAAATTCGTGATCTCCCTGGCCGATATTGGCGCAGAAGCAGATGACTTCGCAGCCGTAGTTTTCGCGGAGCCAGGGGACGATCACCGAGGTGTCGAGGCCGCCGGAATATGCGAGGACGACTTTATCCACTGCTGGTTTGGACATAATTCTCTCTCCTTTGGATAGATGTTTGGGTGAAATATAGGCTGGTGCAAGAGTGGGGAGTGGTCGGTGAAGTGGCGGCGGCTCTGTCATCGAGGCCGCAAAAGTCTGGGTAAGTGGTTCGGCCAAGTTTAGCACGACGGCCGTCTCGTCACAATTATCAATCAATGGGCAAGCGGAGCAATCGCGCCACACCTTTTCAGGAAAACGCTCCCGGCTACTGATCTGGAAACCGGCCCGCTGGAAAAAGCTCACCGCCCGTGTCAGGGCAAACAGCGTGATTACCCCGCGCCGCCGGGCCTCGATGATCAACGCCTTCACCAGTGTGCTTCCCCAGCCGCCTCCCTTGGCGCGGTCGTGGACGGCCAGCGAGCGTACCTCGGCCAGGACGGGAGAATAGGCCAACAGCGATACGCAGGCGACCAATTCGCCTGTTTCGTCGCGTGCAATGAGCCAGTCGTCGAGGGTATCGCGGATTGAGGCGGCCGTTCGCGGCAGCAAGTCACCGCGCCGGGCGTGGTCGTTCACGAGTTGCAGGATATCGTCGGTATCCTCGGGGTGGGCGGGTCGGATGTTCATGCGCGGTTCGCAGGTGCAAGCGCGTCTCGTCACCTTACTAATGCAACAAAAAGCCACCCTGAGGGGTGGCATTGTCAGCTGAGGGACGTGGATTCGAACCACGACTCACGGAGTCAGAGTCCGTTGTTCTGCCGTTAAACTATCCCTCAATATCGCCGAATTATAGCACCCCCCCGGTCACCAGGCAACAATCCAGGTCGCACATCATCGTCCACAGATCGTAACCTGGTTTACACTGCGGTGTTTTAATTAAGGTAAAATAGACAAATATCTAATCGAAAGAGAGGGCCGCGTGCGCGCGGCCGATTCTATATATGGCAATTTCGTTCGCGTCATCTAAAGCCCGGCCCGTTCCGGCCGAGCATCGCAAAAATTTCAACCACCTCGTTCTCGACATCGCCTGGTTCGGCGTGCTCAACGGCAGCGCTATCGCCTTCGTCGCCGTCTACGCCACCCGGCTGGGGGCAAGCGCTTTCCAGCTGGGCCTGCTCAACGCCTTTCCGGCCGTCATTAACCTGATTTTCGCGCTACCGGCCGGTCGCTGGCTCCAGGATCAACCCATCAGTCGCGCGACGTTCCTGTCTGCGGTGCTGCATCGCTGGTTCTACCTGCTGTGGATTTTTCTGCCGTGGCTGTTTGCCCCACAGGGGCAGGTGTGGGCGCTTGTCGTCCTGACCGTGCTCATGAGCATCCCCGGCACGGCGCTGGCTATTGGGTTCAACGGTCTCTTTGCCGCCACCGTTCCGCCGGAATGGCGGCCGCAAGTGGTGGGCATCCGTAACGCCGCCTATGCCTTCACGTCGATCCTCGTCACGCTTGTCAGCGGTTACCTGCTTAACATATTGCCGTTTCCTCTCGGTTATCAGGTCGTCTTTCTCATCGGATTTATCGGCGCGGCAATGAGCAGTCTGCATTTGTGGTATATCCGCCCGGCCGACGAACATCGCAAGCCGGCCAACGGCAAAAGCCTGGGCGATTGGGCGCAACCCGGCACCGCTTCCATGTGGCAGGGGTTGCGGACGACTGTCGGCCTGCGCTTCCTTTTACGCGAGAAACCGTTGAGCAGCCATTGGTTCAATCCGCTAAAGGATCTGCACTATCGCAAGGTGCTGGTGCTTGTCTTTGTCATGCACCTGACGCTTTATCTGGGAGCGCCGCTGTTCCCTCTCTACCTGGTCAACGAGATTCAGTTGAGCGATCAGGTAATCGGTCTCGGAAACGGTATCTTCTACATCGCCCTGTTTCTGGCGTCGGCGCGGCTGGATTCCGTCACGCGCCGGTTCGGCAACCGCAAGACGATGGCTCTTGGCATCATGGTGATCAGTTTCTATCCGGCTACGCTGGCGATGGCAAATGGGGCGGGGATGTACCTGTTCGCCTCGATTATGGGCGGAACCGGTTGGGCATTGGCCGGAGGGGCGGTCGGCAATTTCGTGTTGGAGAAAGTGCCCGACGACAGCCGGCCATCATACCTGACCTGGTATAATATGGCCCTGCAGGCTGGAGTGCTGCTTGGCGCGCTCCTGGCTCCCGCGCTGGCCGGCTGGTGGGGACTGACAATCGGGTTGATCTTTGCCGCCTTCACCCGTTTCCTGACTGGCGCGACTATCTGGCGCACCAAACCTTGAGAGCGTTGGCTTAGCGAACGACGAGGATTGCCCGGTCCACATCCAATACGAGTTCGTGCGCCAGGTCGTTTAGCAGGAAGCGCGGCAGTTTCTCGTTGCGATGGGAGCCGATCACGACCAGATCATAATCATCCGACCGCGCTTCGGTCACGATCTCGTCGACAACAAGCCCGTGTCGCACCTTGGCGTGCAGGTCCAGATTTAGTTCGTCGAGATAGGCCAGGTCTTGCTCCAGAATTGCTCCCTCAGGCGTGCCGGCTTCGATCAATTGCTCAGCCGTCCAGAGAAGATCCTCGTCGCGAATTCCCGGCGCCGCGCTGATCTGCGACATGACGTGGAGCACAGTAACATCCGTGGCTCCGGCTAAAATCGCCGGCAGGTGAATGAGGAACAGCTTCAACAGTGACGGAGATTGTGCGCCGCTGTCACAAATAAGGATGCGCTGCAGGGGGCGCGCCTCTCGCTTGGCAATTAGTACCGGCAGCGAGGTGCGAGCGACAACCTTTTGCGTAACCAGACCGCGAATGCGCGACAGGAGCGGTCGGGATTGGCGTTGTCCCATCATCAGTAGATCATAATTCCCTGTTTCCCCCTCGCGAACGATTTCTTCCCAAGGTTGGCCGATCCGGGTCTTGTATTCCACCTGACTGAAAACCGGTTCCAGCAGCTGGGCAGCATGGGCGAGGATTTCGTCCCCTTCGTGCTGCTCCTCGGCATGCTTGATGACCGTCAGTACCGTGGGTATGACAGGTGTCGATTGAGCCAACAGCATAAGCTGGCGAATTCCAATTTCTGTTTGCCCTGGGCCTCCAGAGGCGAGCAAGACGCGCATAAACAAAGCTCCTGACGGATTAAGCGATGGTATCTGATCCGGTATTTTGCCTCACCCTATCGAGATGGTAGCACATTACCTCTTTAATAGGGAATCTTACCCTCACGACGCGAAATTTGTTGCATGTTCGGGCCGGCCATAATGTCTTAGATTAAAATCAGGATCAGCGGGATGACGAAAATAATTACCATGAACATGGCGAGATGCAGGTTCTTCCGGGTCACCCAACCCACCAGCCGGAGAGAATACCGTTGGTATTGACGATAGATTGTCAGCAACAGGATGAGCGAGACGACAGCAACAGAGACCATCTGCACCATCACTACCGTGACCGCCGCGGGATTGTTCAGCAGCACGGCCGCCAGCAGGGTGTCGATGAACGTGGTGATATTGGCCCCCATGATGTAAGGGATCACGTTTTCCCGCCGGACGAACCCGCGATGGCTGAGCGGCACCAGGATACTGAGCGAGACGCTGACCGACATCGATACCAGCGTCACGCCCGCCCCCAGCAGGAACATGATCATCGGCTGATAGACAAGTCGGGAAACCCGCCCCACCTGGCTTTCCTTGATCGCCATCTCCGGCAGGCATTTATCGAACAGGTTGAAGGTCACGAGAATGATCACCATGCCGACGATGAACAACGCCCATGACGGCAAAAACGATTGCAAGAACTGCGATATGGGGTCGAAGATCATTTCCGTGATGGCCGTGATCGCCATGCCCTCGCTCAATTGCAAGCCATCCAGGACGCCGGTGGAGAGCAAAAAGATACCAATGACGAGCGCCCCGGCTTGCAATGTGCCTGTTACCGTAAACGACAGCAAACCCATGCTCAGGCTGGTGGAACGGTTGCGGCCGCGCAGGACATAGATGAAGCCGATGAACAGGATGATGAAGCTGGCTCCCATGCGGCTGCCGACGATCATCGTGAAAGTCTGGATATCGGTGATGATGCCTGCGTCCAGAAAGGTCAGCGCGGAGGCGGCCACAGGCGAGCCGCTCATCACCAAATAGGCAAAAAACCAGCCGAACCCCATGGTATTGGCCGCGTTATCCAGCGCGAATCGGTTCTGGACGACCGGGGCCAGACCGCGTGCGCCGTCCTTCATCAGGGTCAGAGCCAGGATGAACAGAAACAGACTTACGATAAACAGTCCGATCTTTGACCATGAAACCTTCTGCCAGATGCTCTTCGGCGGTTCCAGGGTTTCGTTTTCGACTTCTTGTAGAGAAGTAGACAACTCCTGCGCGGCGGTGACGGCCGTGGTCAGGTCGTTGTCACGCGTTTCATTCGTCATGCAGAGGTCCTTACGATTTCGAGGCCTGAAGGATCGACGACTTGGGAAATGAATCAGCCTGATTCATGTGCGTCGACCGATAAGGCCCATTTTCAAACGAAATAAGGTAACCTTACCAATTTACCGCCGTGAACTTACAGTACGACTAACGAAAGGGCGGGCCACCCCCGCATGGGGAGTGGCCCGCATCATATCACAGGTGACGGAGAAGAGGAAATTAACGGCTATTTTGTTAAGGGTGCCAATGAGCCGGCCGGGATAGATTCTTAGCCCGCCCCGCTCGCCCCACCGCCAGCGGTCCCTGCACCTGCCGCTCCTGCTGCCGCGCCGGCCGATCCGCCGGAGCTGGACGCAGTTGCAATGACGGCGATGAACGCGGCCATCTCTGCGCCGCTCGCCTCGGCGGCCCGGAAATATTCGGGCACAGCCTGATAATCGCTTTTCGCCTGATCCTTGACCCATTGTACGGCCTGTCCATAGGCGGTAGCGTAGGGCAAATAGGCGTGGTAGTAGGTTGGATCGGGTAAATCGGCCTTACCCCTGGCGACGTCGATCAACATCCGGCGGAATGGCTCGAACGCTGCGGCGTACTGCTGCCCCTTGGCTGACAGAGGCGACATGGACGCAGCGATGATTAACCCAATGATGCCCACGAGGAAAACGGCGCCGACCGTGATGAGCGTCCACATGCCGAAGAGGTCGCTCATCAGGAACGCCGCGACAAAGAGCGGCATGGCCAGAAGGGCTGTCACCGTTCCCCAAATGGTCAAACGCTTCTGTCGTTCGCGGGCTGCCGGATCGGCGAATCCCCCTTGATCGGCTTCCAGTTTGAGGGCATCGGTGTATTCCTTCCATCGCGAGGATGTTATAAGGCGGCTCATTTCCGACAGCTCGATGCTCTCCCGCTCTGTACCGTTCTTGTCAGTGAACAGCAGATCCATGAGCGTCTGCTCGTGCGGTCGCAATCCCGCAGCTTGCTTGGGTCGGGTCAGGGTGAACTCGGCCGAGCGGAACATTGTTTTCTCGCGCGTCTGCTCAATTTCGACCAATCCGCGCGTGGCCAGATCAAACAGTGTTGCCAGACCATGATTCCAATTGATCGAATGGTTGGCGAGATAACCGGCCAGGGCCGGGGGCAACTCGAACGGTGGTTTATAGAGATATGTGTTGACCTTCGGTGCGGACCATAGATAGGGGCGTCCCGCGCGCCAGAAGGCCAGGGTTCCGCCGCCCAGTATGATGGCTCCTAACGCGAACCAAATCCAGGCCAGGCTGTTCTGGCTTTCTTGCTCTGCCTGCCAGACCGGCGGTGCGGCCGTGAAAGCTCCCGGCGCAAACGCCAATCGTACAACCAATGGGTCGCCCGGCGACAGGTTCTGCATATCGAATGTGACGCGATCGGCTTCGGTGATGACGGTTGCGTCGCCCGCCCTGATATCCGGTTCGGCGACGAGTCGTCCGCCGGGAGGGAAGTGAACGGTTACCCGGCTGCTGTCGATGGCGTACTCATACTCATCCGGCAGCGCCTGGAAATCGAGAATGTCAGCCTCTTCACCGCGACGGACGACCCCCAATAGGTCATAGGTGAGATCGAACGTCTGAGTGGTGTCGGAGGTCGGCGACAGGTGCCAAGTAACATTCACTGGGTTCGATCCGGAGATCTCTACCTCGCCTGGGCCGGTGCCGTTGGGCCATGGTACGCCGTCAGTCCCGGCCTGTATGCCGGCGACGCCATCCGTGTGGTCGGTTGGCGGCTCCCGAAAGACATAGGAAAACGGGCCACCAACAAAATTGAACGTCACTGTCTCGTTGACATGGAGTGAGCCGTCAGCCTGCGCCTGGACATCAACGTCAAACCGCTCGGCGCGGTAGGACTTGTCAAGCTGGGCCGCGACCGTGAACAAGAGGCCGCAACAGAGTAAACAGAGCCAAAATCTGCGTTTCATCTATCCATACTCCTGGAAGCGAAAATATCGCTCTGTTTACTCTACGCGGTGATGCCCCGGTGGTTGCGCAGTAGTCCAGGATAGATGTAGAGAACTGATGGGGCGATCGGGGCAGGTGACGGCAAATTACCTGACTCCGATCGCCCCGGTTAACTCACCAGTGCCCATCAACCCAGAGCCGCGCGCGCTGCGTTATAGCCGGGCGCGCCGGTCACCCCACCGCCGGGGTGGCTGCCCGCCCCGCACAGATAGAGATTCCTGATGGGTGTCTCGTAACGGCTCCATTCGGGGATGGGACGCATGACCAGCATCTGGTCGAGACCCATCTGACCGTGATAGATGCTGCCCTCGGTCAGGCCGTAGATACATTCCAGGTCCGGCGGCATGAACGCCCGGCTGTGGCGAACGAGCGATCGAATGCCCGGAGCGGCCGCCTCCAGCGTGGCCATGATGACCTCGGTGTAGGCTTCCCTCTGTCCTTCCCAGTCGCCCTCTTGCAGGGTATAAGGCGCGTATTGCGCGGTGACGGTCATTATATGATCGCCATTCACCGACAGGGTGCGGTCGTGGACGGTCGGGATGAAGATTTCCAGATAGGGGTGATCCGAATAACGGCCGTACTTCGAGGCGTCGTAAGCTCGCTCAAGATAGTCAAGGCTGGGGCTGACGCGGATGCGTCCGGCGAGCTGCGCCTCATCCGTCTGCCCGACAAATTGCGGCAGGCCGCTCAACACCAGATTGAGGCGGGCCGTCGTCCCCCGGTAGATGATATTGCGCACATGGTTCATGACCTCCGGCTCAAGGTACGTTGGCCCGACCAGCCCAAACAGCGTCCGGCGCGGGTCGGCGTTGGAGAGAACCAGCGCGGCGCGAATCTCCTCGCCGCTATCAAGGCGAACTCCGACGGCCGTCGGTTCCATGTCACCCTCGATGAGCACCTTGTCGACGCCCGCGCCGGTGCGAATGACGGCTCCGCGCGCCTGTGCGGCCGCGGCCAGCGCGCCGGAAAGCCGGCCAATGCCGCCATTGACGAAGCGATGATTTAGCAGTCCCCCCAGGTTCTGATAGAGAAACATGAGGTTTGTGCCCGCGCTCCGCGGCCCGAGCGCCGTGCCGATGACGGCCGAACCGCCCAACGCGCCCTTGAGGGCATCGCTCTCGAACCACTCATCAAGGTAGGCCTGGGTGGCCATCGGCAGGACGCGCATGAGTTCCATCATGTCGTCGCCGCCCAGCCGTCGCAGGCGAAGGGCCAGCGGTCCCCATGCCATCAGATCCCCACCATGCAGCCCCGCCAGGTCCGGCGGCGTCAGCAGGAGCATTCCACGCAGCAGCCCGGTCATCTGCTCCACCTGCTGCTTGAATGCGGGCCATTGCGCGGCATCGCGCTCGCTGAAGCGGGCGATCTCGGCCACTGTCCGCGGCTGGTCGCGCCAGATGGTCAGAGCGCGGCCGTCGGGTTGCGGTGCGAAGAGGAGCGCCGAACTTTCATGAAAGGTGAGGCCGTGCCGGCGGAGGTCGAGTTTCTGAACGATTTCGTCCTGGAACAGGGCCGCGTCCGCGACGCCGGTATCCACCTGGTAACCGGGGAACAGCTCCTCGGTAGCCGCCGCGCCACCGATGACGTCGCGCTTCTCCAGAACCAGAACGCGTTTGCCCGCATTCGCGAGCGTTGCCGCGGCGACCAGGCCGTTATGCCCGCCGCCGATGATAATTGCGTCGTAATTATTGCTCATCGAGATCCCTTCTTTTCCATCACCGGCCGATTATGCGCCGTCCTTCAACGCTTCCAGCGCCCCCAACCGGCCGGGCGCGCCCATGATCCCGCCGCCGGGATGAGTGCCGGAGCCGCACTGGTAATACCCCTTGATGGGGGTTCGATATTTGGCATGTCCGGCCGCCGGCCGCAGGAAGAACAGTTGCGACAGGTTCAGCTCGCCGTGGAATATGTTGCCCTCGGTGATACCGGCGATGCGCTCAATGTCGACCGGGGTCAGGACTTGCCGGTGCAGGATGAGGCTCCTGATATCGGGGAAGGCGCGCTCCAGCACATCGACCACTGCATCGCCGAAGGCTTCCCGTTTGGCGTCGGTCCATTCGCCGTCGGCCAGCTTGTACGGCGCGTACTGCACGAAGCAGGACATGACGTGTTTGCCCGGCGGGGCCATGTCGGGATCGATCATCGAGGGGATGATGACGTCGATGTATGGCTCTTTCGAGAAGTTGCCGTACTTGGCGTCGTCATAGGCTCGCTCGATGTAGTCGAGGGTAGGGCTCATGGAGATGGCTCCGGCAAGATGGCGGCCGACTCCCGGCCGGCACGCCAGCTCCGGCGCGCGATCCAGCGCCAGGTTCACCTTGCCCGACGATCCAACCGTCTGGAAGCGTCGCACCGCGTTCACCAGATCGTCGGGCAGCGCGGTGGGTTCCACCAGCTTGAGGAACGTCTGTTTCGGGTCGAGACTTGAGAATACCAGCGGGGCGTTGATCTCGTCGCCGTTTTCCAGCACCACGCCGACAGTCCGGCCGTTGCGGACGTTGACCCTGGCGACGCCCGCGTTGCATCTGATCTCTGCGCCCTGCGCGCGGGCCGCGCGGGCCAGCGTTTCGGCCAGGCCACCCGTGCCGCCCTTGTGGAATCCCCAGGCGCGATAAGCCCCGTCGATCTCGCCCATGTAGTGGTGCAGCAATACATAGGCCGTGCCCGGGGAGCGCGGGCCGAGGAAGGTGCCGATGATGCCACTGGCCGACAGGGTAGCCTTGAGCGGCTCCGATTCGAACCATTGCTCGACGAAATCGGCCGCGCTCATGGTCATGAGCTTGGCCAGAACGTACAGTTGATCCTGGGGCAGGTCCAGGAAGTGGCGGGCCATGTCCACCATCCCCATCATATCCCTGGGGTTGAAGGTCGTTGGATCGGGCGGGATGATGCCCAGAATATAGCGCACGGCCTTGGCCATAAAATACATGTAGCGCGCGTATTCGTCATAGGCGTCGGCGTCGCGCTGCGAGAAGCGGGCGATATTGCGCAACGTCTGGTAATGGTCGCCGTCGCGGTAAAGATAATCCCGGCCGTCATAGGTAGGGGTGAGCGTGCTCTCCAGCGGCAGGATCGTCAGGCCGTGGGCCGGCAAGTTCAGATCGCGGATGATCTCCGGCCGGAAGAGGCTGACCACATAGGAGAAGACCGTGAATTTGAAGCCGGGAAATATCTCCTCGGTGACGGATGCCCCGCCGACGAGGTGCCGCTTCTCCAGCACGAGGGTACGCTTGCCCGCCCGGGCCAGATAGGCCGCGGCCACTAACCCGTTGTGGCCGCCACCGATGACGATTGCGTCGTAGTCGTTGTTTTTACTCATCTATAGCTCCTGCGGCGGCGACAGGACACGCGAGCCTGAGGCTTGTCTGCTCTCCGGCTCCCTTGCTTCATCGCTCGCCCGCGTTATCAGGCTTTCTTCCGTGGCGGATCGAAGAACGGTGTCGGCACGATGGTCGCCGGGCATAATTTGCGTTTGAATTCGACGGTCACTTCCACGTCCACCCGGTTGCCGATTTGGGCGTGCGGATTGAGCACTGTGCCGATGCCGATGTATTGCTTCAGGATCGGCGCGAAGGTGTGGCTGGTGATCTGTCCGATATGGCGGCCGGGATTGCCCGCCTCATAGACGGGGACGGCCGACCGCGACGCCCGTCCGGCGACATGCGGCGGCAAATCCTCATCGGCGAACAAACGCTCCAGGGCGTTCCAGTCGTATTGCACGCCGACAAAGCCCCAGGTTGAGCCTTTCGCCCGTTCGGTGGCCAGAGCGCGGCGGCCGATGAAATCACCCTTCTTTCGGGCCACTGCCCAACCCAGCCCGATTTCGTAGGGAGATGATTTCTGGCTCTCAATGACCGCATGCCGGCTCGACACATAGTCAACGGCGAGCATGATCAGCCCGGCTTCGATGCGGGCGACGTCGAGCGCGATGATCCCCGCCGGCAAGATGCCGTAGCCCGACCCCTTGTCGACCAGGCAATCCCACAGTCGTTCGGCATATTCCGGCCGCACCCACAGCTCGTAGCCGAGGTCGCCCGTGTAGCCGGTACGGGTGATGGTGATCGGGAAGCCGTCCACCGTGCCGTGTGCCAGATGGAAATAGGCCAGCCTGGCGAAGTCAATACCCGCGACGACCTGTTCAAGGATCGCCCGGCTCAGAGGCCCCTGGAGCGCGAGGGCAGCCAGGTCGTCGGTCACGTTGGTTACCGTCGCATTCAGGCCATAGCCGACGTCCTGGAACCAGCGGGCGCTCGGGTCGGCCGAGGTGACGCGGAAATGGTTCGTGTCCAGGCGCGAGACGGTGCCGTCGTCGATCACCTTGCCTTGCGTGTCACACCACGGCGTGTAATATACCTGCCCCACTCGCTGCCTGGTGACGTCGCGAGTGATCACGCGGTCTACCAGCCGGGCGGCGTCGGGGCCGGTGACTTCATACTTATAGAGCGGGGAGACATCGATGAGCGCCGCGCTATTACGAATGGCATAATATTCCCGGTCGTGGGACATCTCGTAGATGCCCGCCGACAGGTAGCCCGACCAGTTGCGCCATTCGTAGCTGTCGCACACGGCCGATGTCCGGCTATGAAAGGGTGTCGGTAACGGCATATTCCTCCTCAGAAGGTTAAGAGCCGCGAGGTTCACCCAGCATCCCGCTCATCGGCGGGAGCATCCGGGTGACGCACGGCTGTATTGTTGTCTCGGTAACCGAGCCGGTGGGAGATACGGGCGGCCGCGGATCGCACCCGGTCGCCGATTTCGGGAACTCGCCCGGCGGTCATGCGCGTCAGCGTGCCGCCCAGACTGATGGCCGCCACGGGACGGCCGTTTCCGTCCAGCAGCGGCGCGCCTACGGCGACGAAGCCCATCTCCAGCTCCTCGGCCGCCACGGCATAGCCCAGTCGCCGGATGTCCGCCAGGCGCGCCCGCAATTCCTCGCCGGATGTAATCGTCAATCCGGTCATCGGCCGCAATGGGCGGGCGAGCGCCGCTTCCAGCTCGCCCGGCGGCAGGCAGGCCAGGATCGCCTTGCCGGTCGATGTGGCGTAGGCCGGCCAACGGCTGCCGATGTGCTGGCTGCCGCTGGTCACAAATTCGCCGGGGATCTCCTCAATGATGACCATCTCATGATCGTGCATGATCTCCAGCGTCGCCGTCTCGCCCGTGTCGGCGGCCATTGTTTCCAGCTCATCGAGGGCTACGGAGCGAATCGAGTTGGCGCGCTGGGCACGGCCGCCCAGTGCGATCAGCCCGGAACCGAGGCGAAAGGTGTCGGTGGCCGGATCCCGGTACACGTACTCGACGCCCTCAAGCGCCATCAACAAGCGGTAGACCGTCGTCCGATTAAGCCCGACGCGCAAAGCCAGTTCGCTGACGGACCACGAGGGACGCTCGTCGGTGAAGGCCTCCAGCATCGTCACCGCCCGGCGAATGGATTGCGTGCCGGGCATCGGCGCAGGCGCGTTCATCGCGCGAACCTCCGTCGTCGTCGCCGGTCGTCGCCTGAGGCGTCGGCCGCCTGCTCCCGCGCCCGGGGAACTTCCGGCAACGGCGCGGGATTCTTCATGCCGGTCGTGATGATTCGTTCCATCTCGGCCACGACAAGCGGGTCTGTGTCCAATGGGGAGTAGGCCGCCAGGCGTCGTTCCACCTCGTCAGTTGTGCGCTGCATCAGGTCCTTGCTGCCGGCCTTGGCCCAGTTCTCGCGGTTTTCCCGGTCCGTCACCGGCGAAGGCATATAAAGCTCCGTCGGCCAGTGGGCCATGGTGTGAGCCGCGGTAATGAGATGCTGCTCGGCCATCACTTCCCGCACCAGGTCGATGGTAGGCAAATCGTCGAGCGGCTTTATCTCGCGCACGAAATGGAGCGCCTGACCGCACAGATCGTCATCATGGACGAGTTTCGGCAGGCTGAAGGTCAGAACGTAATCGAGCATCCCCGGCCCGGAGACGGAGTTGATGCCGGCCAGCGCGGCCAGCAATGCGCTGCCGAACGTCTCCGCCCCAGCCTGGGCATCGAGAAACTTGCTGTCACTGAGCGCCATGTAGGACTGTGTGGGCAGCCCCAGCGCCTTGCCGACAGCAGCATAGGCCACGTCCAGATGCAGCGCCTGAATACCAAGCATGGGCGATGTAGCCGCGCGCATGTGGAATTCGGCCGGCGCGCCGCCGAACAGCACGGGCGTGCCTGGCTTGATGATCTGCGCCATGACGACGCCGGCCAGCGTGTCGACGGTGTGGAAGACTGTCGCGCCGACGAGAGATACCGGCGCGATAAGACCCATCAGCGTGACGGGGACGATCTCCACCGGGATACCCCACTCGACGCAGTCCAGCATGTTCTGGCATGAGTCTTCACTGTAGCGGAACATGCCGGTGGCGGTGATAGTGAAGATCGACATCGGCCGGGCGATCAAATCCGCCTTGTCCTGGCGGAAGAGAGCCATCATCTCGGCCATGCGGCCGACGCCGTGCTCGGTAAAAGCGCCGGACACGACCGGTTTAAGCGAGTTGGTGAGACACAGGAACAATCGCCAGGCATCGGAGACCTCGGCCTCGATATCGTCGTTGGTCGAAAAAGCCGTAGCCAGATAGGCGATGTTGGGCAGGCCGTCGGCGAGGCGCACGTACTCGGTGAAGTCGGTTGTGTTGGCCAGGCGCGTTTTCCCAGTGCGATGGTCGAGGATCTTCAGCCCGCTGGACGCCGGCACGAAATGGACATTGTCGCCGCCCAATTCAGCGTGCGGCCGGCCGGCGCGATCGTAAAGAGTGAAGGAACGTGGGGCAGTCGCCAGCGCCGCGTCGATAACATCGGGCGGGAAGAGGACCCGACCCGCGGCGTCGACCGGCAGTCCGGCGGCGATCAGGCGTTGCCTTAGCTCCGTCCCGCGGATCTCCATGCCGACCTCGGCCAGAATATGTCTCGCTTCATGAATAATCCGCTCCAGCAGCGGTTCGTCCAGGACCTGGATGTGCGGTCGCATATGCTTACTCCGGCACGTTCACATTGTGAACTTGATGTTCAAAAAATGATATATCTAATTCAGCTATCGCGCAAATACGGACGTGAGTGGAACCCGCCGGGACGGCGGTTGATTTTTTGACCGATCTTGCCTGCCTAAGCCGGCAACAATCCCTTCATCCGGTTATACATGAAACGGGTTGCTCGCCGGGGGCTGAGACGGTAGAGGAGATTCATCATTTTTGCGTCGTTCCCGACGTAAACCTGGAACTGATCCCGCTCCATGCCTTTTATTATCGTTTCAGCGGCGTCTTCGGCCGAGGTCATGGGGAAACTCTGCCCGGTGTCGTCACCCCCTCCAGCGGGCATGGCGATGTCGGAGTTAGTGGCGATGTTGGTGGCAATGGCTCCGGGGAAGACCGCCGTCACTCTGACGTTGGTGTCGATCAATTCAGCGTATAGGCCTTCGGTCATCAGCTTGACCCCTGCCTTGGATGCGCCGTACAACGACTGCCCGGGAACGGGGAAAAAGCCGCCCATGCTGGACACATTCACAACGTGAGCCGAGGGGCGCTTGAGCAAGTGCGGCAGGAACGCTTTGGTCATGTAGATGACACCATACAGGTTCACATTCAGTACGCGCTCGATGGCATCGTATCCCAAATCGTTGAGGCGCACGAACGGCTGGATGATCCCCGCATTATTGATTATCCCGTCAACCGCTCCGTGAGCGCTGATGACATCGCCGGGCAGGGCGTCAACAGCCTTGCGGTCAGCCACATTAACGACATGGAGGCTCACCTTATTCTGCTGCCCGGCAAGCAGGGCAAAGGTTTCGTTCAGGGTGTCCGGGTTGAGATCCACGGCCGCGACGCGCGCGCCCTTGCCCACGAGAGCCAAAACGAGCGCCCGGCCTATCCCGCTGCCTGCACCGGTCACGACGATAACTTTATTGTTGACGTTCATATGATCTACCTCGTGCCAGATTATTACATAACGTACTGGTGGGGCAACCGGAACAGGTCACGGCCAAAAAATGAGCACACTACCGGTTGTCCCGTCTCTACGCGCTTTCTCTCAAATTGCGGAACCCTTCGCCATACACCTCGCGCGCCTGGCCAATGATCACAAACGCCTGCGGGTCGACCTCGTGAATAATCTCCTTCAGCAGAACCGTGTCGGACCGGCTGACCGCGCACAGCAACACGTGTCGCTCTGTGCCGGTGTACATGCCTCGCCCCGTCCAGTCGGTCACGCCGCGCTCCAAATCGGTCAAAACACGGTCGGCGATCGCTTGCGGCTCGGTAGTGATGATCGTCGCCACGCGCATGATGTTGGAGCCGTTCAGCGTCACCTCGACCAGCACGCCACCTACGTAGAGCGCGATGACGGCATAGAGCGCGCGCTCCCAACCGAATGCCAACCCGGCCAGAAAGACGACCAACCCATCGGTGTAGAGATAAGCTTGCGAGAGAGGGACACCTGCTTTTCGTTCAAGGATGCGAGCCAGGATGTCGGTGCCGCCGCTGGTGGCGCGGGCGCGGAATAGCAGCCCGACGGCTACCCCGGCCGTGACGCCGCCGTACAGCGCGTTGAGCGCCAGGTCGTCGGTCAGGATCACCCCCGGCCAGGCGAATTGCAGCCCGTCGAGTACGACGGAGAACACCAGCGAGGCGATGATCGTCCGCGCCAAAAAGCGATGGCCGCCCAGATAGAACCAGCCCAACACGAACAGGGGGATGTTGAGGATGAAGGACAAAGTACCGATGGGCCAACCCGTGAAGCTGCTTATGATCTGCGCCGTGCCGCTGAGACCCCCGGCCACGAGTTGATGGGGGATGAAAAAGAGGTGCATGCTGAGCGCCAGCAAGGCGCTGCCGAACAGAATCACGGCATAATCCCGCGCGATCCGTCGGGCGGTTTCGCGGCGCTGGCTTTTGTTTTGGTTCAGAAGGCGCGCGCGCAATTCGCGGAAGCGCCCCTTTTCATTGTGCGTGTCACTCATAACAAATATTCCTGTATCACACTACGATGTCGACCCGGCAAGGTGGGGATCACCGTTCGTCCGGTTGATGCGTGGACCACCCCTCTGCCAGATCTGTATGCGATTGATAATTGTACCTCGTAAACCTGACAGACCGGCGATCGGCCTGTTATAATGCGCCGGATTGCCATGAGTACACGCGCCGACTTCCCTCGACCTGTTCGCGAAATTGAAAATCTTTGGATCCCCATGCCCGACGGTGCCCGGCTGGCCGCCCGCGTCTGGCTGCCCGAAGACGCCGAAATCGACCCTGTGCCGGCCTTGCTCGAATTTCTGCCCTATCGCAAGAGCGACGGCACGACGCTGCGCGACTCGATGCGTCAGCCCTACTATGCCGGACATGGCTACGCCGTCGCCCGGGTAGACATGCGCGGCAGCGGCGACTCGGACGGGGTTCTCGACGACGAATACACCACGCAGGAACATGACGACGCGGTGGCGATCATCGCCTGGCTGGCCCGGCAATCGTGGTGCGACGGCAACGTGGGCATGATGGGCATTTCGTGGGGTGGATTCAACAGCTTGCAGGTGGCTGCGCGGCGGCCGCCGGAATTAAAGGCGATCCTTGTTATCGGCTTCACCGATGACCGTTATGCCGACGACGTTCACTACATGGGCGGCTGTGTCATCACCTCGCAAATGCTCTCATGGTCGTCGGTCATGTTGGCCTACAACGCCTTGCCGCCCGATCCGCGTTGGGTCGGCGAGCGCTGGCGCGATATGTGGTTCGAGCGGCTGGAAGGATCGCCGCCGTTCGTCGAGACGTGGCTGGCCCACCAGACCCGAGACGCCTACTGGAAACACGGCTCGGCCGGAGAGGATTACGACGCCATTCAGGTGCCGGTGTACGCCGTCGGCGGTTGGGCCGACAGCTACAACAACTCCGTGCCGCGTCTGCTGGCCGGCCTTTCCGTCCCGCGAAAGGGGCTGATTGGCCCCTGGGCGCATACGTTTCCGGAGATGGGCGGCCCCGAGCCGGCGATCGGCTTCCTGCAGGATAGCCTGCGCTGGTGGGATCACTGGCTCAAGGGGGTCGACACCGGCATTATGGATGAACCCATGCTGCGCTGCTGGATACAGGACAGCGTGCCTCCGGCAACCTTCTACGCGGAGCGGCCCGGTCGTTGGGTGGCCGATCCAGCGTGGCCGTCACCGAATGTGTCGTGGTGGTCGTATCACTTGCATGGCGCCGGCCCAGCCAATTGGCTTGATGTCGCGCCGGGGACGACGCTCCCCCGGACCATTCGCGGCCGCGAGGGCTACAGCTTCGACGTCGGTCAGTGGGGTTCCTACGGCTCACCCGGCGAGTGGCCGGGCGACCAGCGAGCGGCCGACGGGGAAGCGATGACCTTCGATTGCGAACCGGTGGAGAAACCGATGGACATCCTCGGCTACCCCGAACTGGACCTGTCGTTAAGCGTCGACCGGCCGCTTGCCCTGGTCGCCGCTCGCCTGTGCGATGTCGCCCCGGACGGCGCGTCCACGCTTGTCAGTTGGGGCCTTCTCAACCTGACTCATCGGAATAGTCACGAATTCCCGGAACCCCTTGTTCCCGGCGAGCGGTATCAGGTGACGGTCCGGTTGAACGTTACCGGCCACCGTCTCGCGACCGGGCATCGCTGGCGCGTAGCGATCTCCCCGACATACACGCGCCACGCCTGGCCATCGCCGGAGCCGGTGACGCTGACGGTGTTTACCGGCACTGCGAGCCGGTTGCGCCTGCCGGTCAGGGAGCCTCAACCGGACGACGATGCCTTGCGACCGTTCCCGCCGGCCGAATCTTCACCGCCGCTGGCGATGGAAACCCTGCGCACGCCGGCCACACGCAAGTCACTGCGCCATGACCTGATCGACGGAGTGACCGAATATCTGATCGAGGACGACGCCGGGCGCAGCCGCCATGTTGGTTCGGGTATGGAAACAGACGACCGGCTGATGGAGCGTTACACCGTGCGCGACGGCGCGTCGCTCTCGCTGCAGGTCCATATAGAGCGAACCCTTGAACTTCAGCGAGACGAGTGGCGTATTCGCGTCGAGACGCTCAGCACGATGACGGCCGACGCCACCCATTTTCATGTTAGCAATCACCTTAACGCATACGAAGGTGATGTGCGAGTCTTCACCCGGTCGCGTGAATTAGCGATCCCGCGACATTTGGTGTAGAAGCTGCACGCTTTCCGAAACAACCGGATTTCTGGATAATCCACCCATGACACGACTCCGCGACCTCGGCATCGCCATTGGCGAACTTCCCACCGGCCCGCACAACGCCATTACCGACATCCCCGGCACGTTGGTTGGCCATTCGACCATTATCCATGATGAACCGCGCATTGCCCGAACCGGTGTGACTATTGTCATGCCTAACGAGGGCGATATCTGGCGTCGTCCCGTCTTCGCCGCTTACCACTCGTTCAACGGCTGCGGCGAGATGACCGGCCTCCTGTGGGTAGACGAGTCGGGTCAGTTGAGCCATCCCGTTGCGATCACAAATACCCACCACGTCGGGACCGTCCACGAGGCCCTCATTGCCTATGCCCAGGAGTATGGCCATACCGAACACGGCAGCCTGCCCGTTGTGGCCGAAACGTGGGACGGCTGGCTCAACGACATGGACGGCTTTCACCTGAAGGCGGAACATGTATATCGAGCGCTTGGGAGTCTGGCAGGCGGCCAGGTGGCCGAGGGCAACGTTGGCGGCGGCACGGGGATGATCTGCCACGAATTCAAGGGCGGGATTGGCACGTCTTCGCGCGTGGTAGAGACAAAAAGCGGCACGTACACCGTCGGCGCGCTGGTGCAGGCCAATCACGGCTCGCGCGAGGACTTCCGCGTGAACGGCGTGCCCGTCGGCCGACTGGTCGACCCGATCGGAACCCCCGTTCCGTGGGCAGAACCGGCAGACAGCAGCTCGGTCATCGTCATCGTCGGCACAGATGCCCCACTCCTGCCTTTCCAGTGTCGGCGTATGGCTAAACGGGCCACGGTCGGCTTCGCCCGCGCCGGCGGCGTGGGGCATAACGGCAGCGGCGACATCTTCCTCGCCTTTGCTACCGGCAACGAACTGGGACAGGCGGAAGGCCCGCGGACGCTCCGCATGGTTCCCAACCAGCATCTGAACCAGATGTTTGTCGCTGTGGCTGAGGCCGTGGAAGAGGCAATCGTCAACGCCGTGGTCGCTGCTGAGACGATGATCGGCTGGCAGGGTCACACGGCCTATGGGTTATCGGTCGATGAACTGGCAACGATCATGGCTGATTATCCATCGACAGATCGCCGCTCGCCGCGCGCGCCACATCATCAGTAGGGAATGGAGAAAGTGGGGCGACGGACAAATTGAGGAGAATGGAGCGCCACGCCGGCGATACAACCTCTTCTTTATCCCCGCTCCCACAGGAGATCCCATGACGAAATCGCTTTTCGACACCGTTGTTCTCGGGCTTGGCGGGCTGGGCAGCGCAGCCCTTTACAGATTGGCCCTGCGCATCGGCGGCGAGGTTCTCGGTCTGGAGCAATTTGAGCTGGGGCACGGCCGCGGCTCATCACAAGATCACTCGCGCATCATTCGTCTCTCGTACCATACCCCCGCCTATGTCGAGCTGGCGAAACACGCCTATACCGCATGGCGAGAGGTGGAGGCCGACGCGGGGGAGCAACTTGTCTTTACGACCGGCGGGCTTGACCTGTGGCCTGCTGAACCGGCCTACCCGATGAGCGACTATACCGGGAGCATGGCGGCCTGTGGGGTGGCCTATGAAACCCTGACGGCGGCCGAGGTGATGTATCGCTGGCCGCAATTTCGCCTGACCGACGATATCACCGGCATCTTTCAGGCCGAAGGCGGCATTGCCACGCCTAACCTTAGCAATGCTGCCCACCGGCGGTTGGCGCTCGCCAATGGCGCGACCATTCGCGACATCGCGCCGGTGTCGAGCGTTCGCCCCGTGGGTGACGAAATCGAAATCGAGGCCGGTGGCACGCTCTATCGCTGTCGCCGGCTGGTTATCGCCGCCGGGGCGTGGTCGAACCACATCCTGGCTCATTTCGGCCGCAAACTGCACCTGACCATTACCCAGGAGCAGGTGACCTATTACCGCACTCCCCACGCGGCCGACTTCATGCCCGATCGCTTCCCGGTGTGGATCTGGATGGATGAACCGTCGTTCTACGGCTTCCCGGTGTTCGGCGAGCCGGGACCTAAGATGGCCCAGGACGTAGGCGGCGAGCGCGTGACGCCGGAGACGCGCACCTTCGAGCCGAATGCGGCGACACTGGCGCGAACTGAGGCGTTCCTGGCACAATACATCCCCACAATGCTGGGCGAGCGCCTCTACACCAAGACGTGTCTCTATGACCTGCCGCCGGACCGCAACTTCGTGTTGGGCAACCTGCCGGAGCACCCCAATGTTTCGCTGGCCATCGGCGCGGGCCACAGCTACAAGTTCGCCGCGCTCATCGGCAAGATTCTGAGCGAACTGGCACTCGACGGCCGGACCGACTACGACATCGCGCCGTTCGACATCGACCGACCGATATTGCAGGAGGAGAACCCGGCGATTAATTTCATGTGTTGAATGATCATGTCCTGATCGGGCAGGTCGGCAAGCGGGTCGACGGTGAAACAAGAGCCTTACAAGTCGACTTGCCTAGTTTATCAAAACACTAACCACTTCGCTTTCCCCACAACCCAAACCCTTTAATACGTCGTTCCTCGCGCCGCCGATGCTGCTCGTGAATCTCGCGGACATGGGCGACCTTTTCCTGAATTGCCGCATCCAGCCACAAACGACCGTGCTCGGCCGTCGCCAGGCTGCCCGCACCGTAGGCTCCTGTGGCCGTGTCGTCATCCCACGGCGGATTGGCCACCAGCGCGCCGCCTTCGATCCAGTCCATGTAGTAGCTCTCGGTGGACACGAAATCTGTCTCATCCACAACCCTCTCCATGTGGGTCAAGTCGGGTCGAAGGGCGAGAATCATCGCTGTCTCCAGCTCCCCGGCGTGCCCCATGCCGCCGCGGCCGGACAGGCGTGTGGATTGCAGCACCGGCGTGGCGATGTGGCCGTTGGTATGGAGCCAGGCTGTAGCGCAGAAGATGCGCCGGTGGCGCTCGCCGGCGTACTTGGTGACGTTGACCAGGAAGGAGCAATTGCCTCCATGGCCGCTCATGAGATAGTGCTTGCGGAAA
Organism: Anaerolineae bacterium; assembly: GCA_023384355.1. GTDB lineage: Bacteria > Chloroflexota > Anaerolineae > Promineifilales > Promineifilaceae > Promineifilum. The sequence goes on along the minus strand of JAHDWL010000012.1, from coordinate 2,121 downwards.
CCGCGCGCCACCAGTGCGTCGACTACCGCCAGCCAGAAGTCCTCAAACGCCCGGCCGCCGACGTTGAGCGTCCCCGCGAACGAGGCGCGGTGGGTGCTGGCTCCATACGGGAAGGGTGGCAGGCAGATGGCCTCGTCCGGCGCGGCTGCTTCCGTTCCACGGCCGATGGCGCCGATGATGATCGTATCAGTGGCGAGAGGCAGATGGTAGCCATGTTGTTCAGTATGACCAACAGGGATGAGGACGCACTTGTCCCGGTCGTCGTCCTCAGGGAGTGGCGGGGTGTCGCGCAGTTGGCTTGCGTGCCGTTGAACGATTGCCCGTGATCCCAATCCTGGATTGATATCCTGCGGATGGAGTGCGTAGACGCGACTGAAGCCATCGTCCTGCAGGCTATCCAGAAGATTCGACACCATGCGACTGAACGGGGCTGCGGCCGTCTCCAGCCCGCTGCCGGGGAAGCCATAGGGGATGGCGGGTAGCAGGCCTACACGTGCCGGATCGCCCAGGGCCTCGGCCAGCTTCGGGATGTCGTAGCCGTCGCCGATCGGGATGACCAGCGGCGTGTCCCGTCGCAGCGCGGCCACTTCGGGCCAGGTGAGTTCGTCATAGGGGAAGAAGTGGGTCATGTTGGCTGGAGCTCCTGAAAACAAGCCTACTGGTACAATCGCACATTTCGTAACTCCTGCTCTCGTCGTGTTACATACTCATCCAGCGCCTCGGCCGTTGCCGGGTCGAGCGGCGGCTGCTCATAGTGCGCCAGCATCTCCTTCCACAGGCGGTTGGCGCGGGTGGCGGTGTCCTCGCTCCCGGCCAGCGACCAGGTATCATGGGGGAGTCGATCGGCCACCGAGACGGGAAAGAACGCCGTGCGATAGCGCTCCTGTGTGTGTGCCGTGCCCAGATGATGGCCGCTCGATCCGATCTCGGCAATGGCGTCAAGCGCCAGCGCGTCATCGTCGATCGCAAACCCTGCCAGAAAGTGACGGAACATCGCCAGGTTCTCCAGGTCGATGATGTACTTCTCGAAAGAGACGGTCAGCCCGCCGTCCAGCCAACCCGCGCCGTGCATGACCAGATTAGTGCGGGCCAACACCGCCGGCCACAGCGACCACAGACCCTCATAGGCCGCCTGGGCATCGGCCGCCTTGCTGCTCGTCAGCCCGCCGTTGCCGCGACAGGGCAGGCCGTAGCGCCGTGCCAACTGGCCGCCCACGAGGGCTGCCCACGCCCCCTCCGGCGTGCCGAAGGCCGGGCTGCCACTGCGCAAATCGATGGGCGTCGTGAATCCGCCGTAGATGACCGGCGCGCCCGGTCGCACGAGTTGCGTCAACGCCGCACCAGCCAGTACCTCGGCGTTTTGTTGGGCCAGCGCCGCGGCCATCGTCACCGGACTCATCGCCCCGGCCAGAATGAACGGCGTGATGAAGGTCACTTGCCCGGCGCGAGCGTAGGTAATCAACCCACCAAGCATTCGATCGTCATAACGCAACGGACTGCTGACGTTGATGACGTCGCCTGTCACCGGCTCGCCTTCAAGCGAGCCGTAAACGAGGCCCATCATCGCCAGCGTATCGGCGGTGATAATCCGGCCGTGCGCGCCTTCCATCACCACCTTGTCGGTGAGCGTCAGCCCGGCGCGAACGCGATGCAGATGGCGCGCGTTGACCGGCACATCCTGCGCCGTCACCTGCTCCCAGGCGGCGAAGTGGAGCGCGTGACACGATTGGGAAAGCTTGAGCAGCATTTCATAGTCGTTCATCGTGCCCAGGCGACGGCCGCGGTCGAGGTCGGTAACGTAAACCATGCCGCCACACGGTCCAAAAGCGATGCTATCACCACCGATAATGACGTCGTGAGCCGGGTTGCGCGCCCGCCAGCGAAAGGAAGACGGCGCGCTTGCCAACGCCTCCAGCACCAACCCCCGGTCGGGCCAAACACGACGCGCCGCCCGATCAACTTTCGCCCCGGCCGTTTGCCAGATATCGAGCGCTTCTTCATCCATGAAGTCGAGACCGACGTTCTCCAGAATATCGAGCGAGGCCAGGTGGATGCGCTCCAGCGCCTCCGGGTCGAGCCAGTCGTAGGGCGGTCGGGGATTGCGAACCTGTTGGAACGGGA
>JAHDWL010000098.1 GCA_023384355.1 Anaerolineae bacterium | reverse complement strand
TCACTCGTCACTCGTCACTCGTCACTCGTCACTCGTCACTCGTCACTCGTCACTCATCACTCGTCACTCGACACTCGACACTCGTCACTCGTCACTCGTCACTCGTCACTCGTCACTCGTCACTCCCCTACCCCAACTCCTCCAGATGCTCCCGATGGTGCTCATAGCTGCCGCGCAGCACATCGATCAGCGCGTAGCCGTCGAGCCAGGGGTAACGAGTCGCGTCGGCCAGGTCGGCCGCGGGGATGGCTTCAGCCAGGGCCATGAAGCGCAGAAAGCCCGCCCGCCATTCGCGCCACACCGCCGCCCACGGCTGGTTGCGGTACATCTCCTGGATGCGCGCATTCTGATCCGTCCGGGCCGCTTCCGCGTCCGGGTCGCTGCCGGCCCAGGCGGGATAGAGCGGCGCGCCGCCGCGTTGCCCCGCCTCCAGCCGGGCGATAGACACCGTCTGCCACGCCCGCAGGTGGGCGATGATATCCTTCACCGACAGGCCGCCGTGCAGCGGCGCGACGAGTTCCGGCTCCCGCAGCCGCATTGTGAGGGCCTTCCAGCGGTCGAAGATATCGCGCAGATCGGCCAGCGCGCGGGCTTTCTCGTCCATGTGTCATGATTATAGCCGAAGGATGCCGGAATCGGCGGCCGATCATGTAAAAAAACGGGGACAGGATTCAAAGGCAAAACGGACGAATTTGGGAACTTTTCCGCTCGCCGCGCGTATCATATTGCATGATGCCCGAACGCCTCCGCCCCGCCCTCAATCGCCTCGTCTTCGCCCTGCTCACCAGCGCCATTTTGCTCGTCTTTTCCGAAAAGCTCTTCTGGTACGTCACCGGCTACAGCTTTCTTGACCTGCTGATCGGCTACTTCTTCCCCGCCTGGGTCTTGCTGTGGGTCATCGACGCCTTTCGCGTGCGACACCTCGCGCCTCTCTTCCTGGCCGCGGCCGTCTTCGGCTTTCTGACCGAGGGGGTGCTCGTCGGCACGCTCTACGAGGGTGGGCCGTTGAACTGGTTCAGCGTCAGCTACACCTCGCTGGCGTGGCACGCGCCGCTCAGCGTGCTGTTCGGCTGGTACTTCCTGCGTCGCCGGCTGGTCGCGGGGGACAACCGGGCGCTGTGGCTCGGCTGCGCGGCCGTCGGGCTGCTCTGGGGGCTGTGGGCCATGGCCTGGTGGCTGCCGGAAAACGTCGCCGACCCCGCGCTGCTGGCCCAGGGGGCGCGGCTGGGGCAATGGCCGGCGGCCGATTTCGCCCTCCACGCCTTCGCCTTCACCGGCACGCTGGCCCTCGCCCACTGGCTGATCGGCCGCGGCGACCGGTCATCCTTCCGCCCGTCTCGCGTCGAGGTCGCGCTGGTCGGCCTGGGGCTGCTCTTCTTCTTCGTCACGGTCGTGCTGCCGGCCGCGCCGTGGGCGCCGCTGAAGCTGCTGCCGCTGCTCGGCGTGACGCTGCTGGCACTTTATGTCAATAAACGGCGCGAGCCGCCCGGCTCCCTGCTGGCCGACCTGAACGGCCCCGTCCCGCCGCGCCGCCTGCTGCCGCTGTTCGCCATGCCCGCCGTGGCCGTGGGCGTCTATGCCGCGGCCGCCGCCCTGGCCCCGCCGGCCGAGGTCATCTACCTGATCACCGCTGTCGGCGGCGTCCTGGTCACCGCCGTGCTGGGCGGGCTGGCATATCTCGCCGCGCTGGTCTGGACATTCGCCGGGCGCGGGGTGCGTCCGGCGGACGGGGAGGCAGCGACTCCGCTCAGCGAGCAGGGTTGATTGGCGACCGCTCATCGCTCCAGCCGGTACGCCTCCACCTGCCACGCAATCACCAGCCCGCTGACGCCCACCAGCAGCAGCGACAACGCCCCGCCGGGATCGACGGCCGTGCGGAGTTCGGTGCTGGTCGTCCCTGCCGGCGCGCGGCCGATGGTCGTATAGCGGCTGAGCCAGCCCGACCCTTCGGCGTGATAGAAATGGCCCAGCCCCATCAGCGAATAAACCTCGCCCACCACCGGCGGATCGGGCACACCGAGAGCCAGCACCAGCAACGCCGCACCGCTGCCGGCCGCGCTCGTCGCCAGCAGCGGCCGCCCGAAGTCGACCGCCGCCGGGGTCAGACCGGACGTGCGCGCCGTCCCGCGCAGATCAGCGCCGCCGATAAGCGTCTCCAGCGGCTCGGCCGAGTCGCCCGCCGCCAGCCGGTTGCGCCACCATGCCGCCACGTCGCGCAGCGCGCCCATCTCGTCGGCCGAAAGGCGGCCGCCCGTCCCCGCCCCGCCCCCGCCCGCCTCGTCCGGCTCGCTGCCGGGTAGTTTGATCGTTTTCATGATTCGTTTCCTTTTTTGAGAAAGGGAGAAGGGGTGAAAGGGAGATGGGGTGATCGGAATCCCTTTCTCCCCTTCCCCCTTTCTCCCCTTCATTCCCACCGCACCACCTCCCCCTCCCCCGACCGCTGATACAAAATCCGGTTCAGCGCGTTGAGCCAGGCCAGCTCCAGGCGGCGGGTGTTGCTCGCCAGCTGGCCCATCAGCAGGCTGCTGTTGTTCGTCGGCGAGGCCTGCTCGCGGACCTGCAACTGCCGCGCCGCGGCGAAGAGAACGTATTGCCGCAACACGTGGTGGTGGTCGTCGGGCACGGTCAGATAATCGGCGGCCGACGCCGGTCGCGCGTGCGGCCGCGCATAGCGCACAACCAACGCCTCGCCCGCCGCCGGGTCGAAGCTGAGCAACAGCCCCGGCGGGTCGGTCAGGTCACGGGTCAGCAGCACGTCGTAGGCGTTCCCGGCGGCGAACTGCGACGACCGGTATCGACGCCTGTATATATAGGAAGGCGGCTCGTCGCCACTCGGGTACTCGACGCTGATCACGGCCGCCGCGTCCCACGGCAGCGCGTAGCGTCGCTCCCCCGCCAGGGTGGCCAGCACAACCTCGCTGACCCGCGGCAGGTGTTGCGAATACTCGCCGACCGCCTCGGCCACAAAGTCGAGCAGCTCGGCATCGCTGAAGGCGACCGCCGCCGCGTCATCCAGCGCCAGCCGCACGCCCGCCACCAGCTCCCCGGCCGTCACCGCATAAGGCGCGGCCGCCTGCGTTCCTGTTCCGCTTCCAATTGCCATGCGCTCTGCTCCTTTTGTGAAGGGGAGAAAGGGTGAAAGGGCGAAAGGGAGAGCATCGGCTCCCCTTCCCCCCTTCTCCCTTTCTCCCCTTCTCCCTTTCCCCTCTACGCCACACTTTCCACATCCGGGTTGGTGAAGTTCCAACCTGATTTCTGTCGCCAAATGTAGATTGTTCCGGCGTCGAGGTAGAACGTTATTTCTCCGTTCTGGTCTGTGCGGCCGCTGGCGACGACGACGGTTCCGGCGCTGTCGGTGGTGGCCCAGACGTCGGCGTCGGCGATGGGGTCGCCGCTGCCTGCTTCGGTGAGGGTGTAGGTGAACTCGACGGCTCCGGCTCCGGGGCTGTTGCCGCTGACGGCCGATACTTTGGCGTCGAGGCGGTTGCCGACAATCCATCCGGCTTGGCCGCTGCTGTAGCTGCCGGGCAGGGTGGTTGTCCAGGGATCGGCCGCTGCGCCTCCGGCGTCGTTGAGGGCGTCGCCGGTGGAACCGGCGGTGAGGTGTCCTGATATGGCTTCGTCCCAAACGGCGTCGGCTATCTGGGCGGCGGTGGCGCTGCCTGCTGATGCGTCGGACAGGGCTTCTCCGGTAGAACCGGCTGTGCCGTGGCCTGATAGTGCTTCGTCCCAAACGGCGTCGGCAATTTCGGCCGTTGCATCTGTGGCGAGGGCGTCGGCGTCTATGGCTCCGGTTGCGATGGCTGCGGCGGTGATAAGTCCGTTGTCAATCTCGACGGCGTGAACCTGGAGCTTGTCGGTACTGAGCAGTGAATCGTAGACGTTGGCGGGCAGGACGAGAAAGTCGCGCCAGACGGGCAAGGCTCCGGATTCGGCGACTGATATGCGCAGGTGGCCGAGAGTGTTTGTGTCGGTGGTGTTTAGTCCGCAGGAGTAGTAGCCGTTCTCCATGTGGGTACAGGAACCGGTGTCTGATTTCTGGGCGTAGGTTCCGGCGTTCTTGCTTAGTCTTACGTCGGCCTGACTTATGGTGAGGCCGGTCTCGGCGGTGACGCCATCGGTGCTGTCGACGAAGGGGCCGAGAACGACAGTAACAGATGTAGATTGCTTGAGAAACATTTCACAAACCTCCGGATGGGGCGATGGCAATCTGTAGGGCGTTGTCGGGGATGGCGGGTAGTTGTTTGGCTTGGTCTGGCGTTATGAAGATGACGCGGATGACCTGGCCGGGCTGGTAGTCGCGGATGATTACTACGGTTTCGGCCGCGGCGGTAGCCGCGGCTACTGGGGTTCCGGTGCCTGTCTTGGGTTTGTCTGTCATGCCGTCCTCATTCTGAACTGGTGCATGGTGCGGGACGGCTGGGTGCTGCCGCCTCCGGCGGTGTAGTCTATGTTTATCTGCGGGTAGTCGCTGCCGGCGTCGTATGATCGTATGCGAAAGGCGGAGGAACCGCCGTTCCCTTTGATAATGATGTTGATGTCGTTGCCGGACGTCCAGCCGGCGCGGTTGACTATCTCTTGTATGACGGTCTTGATGTCCGGCGATGTTTTGGTTCCTGTGCCGATGCCGGTTGCTGTCCATGTGACTGTGGCGGATGTGCTGGTGCGGCCGCTGATGTTGCCGCTGCCGGTGGTGTAGGTGGTTGAGTCGTCGGTTGCTTCGGCGTAGATAGTGACGTCGGGGTCGTCGTAGGATGCTGATGTGAAGTTGAGGGAGATGGATGCTGAGTTGATTGTGGCGGCGTTGGGGATGGTGACGTTGAGAAAGCGCAGGCCGATGTATTGGCTTGCGCTGTTGGCGTTCATGGTGCTGCCGGTGAGGTCGACGGTTCCGGCGGCTTGGTCGGCGTCGTCGGAAGATGCGGCGACTTGGGCGGAGAAGGTAGTCATGGTTAATTAAGAATCAGGAATCAGGTATCAGGATTGGCCGGGTTTTCGGGGCCGGCGCGCGGGCGGACGCGGGGCGGTGCCGAGCCGGCCGACCAGCTTGCGCCCGTCGGCCGTCACGACCACCAGCGTCCCCGCCCGCCGGTCCAGCGACAGCGCCCACACGTCATCCCACGACAGACCGATTTCGGACAGGGCTTTTTCGAGTTCGTGCATGATATCCCCCGAAAAATACGAAATACGAGATACGAAATACGAAGAAGATTGCGCCTCCAACCTCGTATCTCGTATTTCGTATCTCGTATCTCTATGCCACGTTTCGCTTGCCGATGCCGCGCGGCCCATTGACGCCCACGGCGAACTCGTCGCGTACCTTCACCGGCAGCACGTCGTTGCTGAACATCAGGCCGCTCGTCTCGCTGACCACCGCGAACAGCTCCGGGATCGGATGCCTGCGGCCGCCGGGGGCCTGCGAATAGCTCATCTGGATCACCGGGAACAGGGCCGGGTCGACGATGTAGGCCCAGTCCGTCGCGTCTGTCCAGTCCGGCACGACAAGCGGGATCGGCCGCGGGTCGGCGAAGCCGCGCCCCTGCGCTTCCGGCGCGTAGGCCGTCGGCATGCCCTCGCCGTAGCCCAGAATGCTCAGCGCCGTGTCATACAGCTCGGCCGGCACCAGCAGATAGCGCGGGAAGATGCCCAACGGCTTGCCGCTGCCCACCTCCACGTGCTGAAAACACTCGCTGCGCGCCGCCCGCCACGCCGCCGCGTCCGTCCCCAGCGCCGTCGTCGCCAGATTGGCGTGGTCGGCGTGGAACAGCGCCTTGCTGTCCTGGGCCAGCGTCGGTCCCACGCCGCTGTTGGCCGTGAACAACGCGCTGACGGCCGCCGAGCGCGTGCGCACCGCCGCCGCCGCCAGCGCCCGCGGGATGGCCTGTAGCTGCATGATGTCGCCGTTCTTGATCATCTCGCGGGTGATGCCCACATAGCCGCCGCGCTTGACAAACGCCGCCGTCTCCTTGGCGTCGGCCACGCTCAGCTCCGTGTAGGCCGCGCCCTCGTTCACCGCCGGCAGGTCGCCCACCCCGCCCAGCGTGATCCACTTCATGGCGTGCAGGCGGCCGTCGTTGGGAGCCACGTCGGTGATGCGTTCGTACCAGCGGTAATGATCCAGCGCCTGGAACTGCTCCACGATGACCCGGTTCATGGCGTCCACGGCCAGATTGGGCAGCGTGCTCGTCGTCGCCCCGCTGAACATCACCCGGCCGCCGTCGAACACGCCGCGGAAATGCACGTCGCCGGTCAGGGCCACGTAGAGGTCAGCGAAGGAGCGCATGTTGGCCGGCGGCGTCGGAGCATCGGCCGCGCCGAAGAAAAAGCCCGCAATCTCCCGCGCCTCGTCCAGACCGTCGCGCACGCGAATCCCGGCTGCCCCCGACCGCCCCGCGCCGCGCGCCCCGCCCAACTGCACCACGCCCGCCTCGGCCAGCGCCGCCAGCTCGGCCCGCGCCCGGCCCACGGCATCGTGCACCGCCTCCACCGTCTCATACCGCCCCGCGTCCAGGCGATCCTGCACCGGCGCGGGCAACCCCGACGCGCGAATCACCGCCGTCGCCGCGGCCGACCGCAGCGCCTCCAGCCAGCCGCCGGCCTCCGCCTCCGGCCCCGGCTCCCCGCCGGCCGCGCCCCTCTCCACCATCGCGCCGCGCACCAGCGCCACCCGTCGCAATTCACCGTCCACTGTCTGCTGTGTCATTCCTGTTCGCTCCTGTTGGTATGTCGATCTCACAAGTTGCGGCCGCGCCTCGCCGTTCGGTTCCGCGGCTCTCCTGGCCATTGGCCCCGCGCCATCAATTCCCACCGCCGTGCGGGTCATACGCCCCACCCTTGCATTCCCTTCGGCCGTCAGGGGAAAACGTCCCGGGCCTTCAATCACTTCAGCCGTTCGGGTAAAGCACCCCGCGCCTGAATTCACCACGGCCGTTCCGGTCAAGCGCCCAGCGCCATCAATTCTCACGGCCGTTCCGGTCAAGCGCCCAGCGCCATCAATTCTCACGGCCGTTCCGGTCAAGCGCCCAGTGCCATCAATTCCCACGGTCGTTCCGGTCAAGCGCCCAGCGCCACGCCCTTCCTCAATTGGGGACATCACTTCGGTCTCTCCAAGGTCTCTCGAGAAGGTCTCTCTAAGTTGACTATGCGAATCAAATCGATTTCGCTCCCCATCCCACGCTTCTCCCCTCTCGCTGAAAGTATTCCGCTCCCCGGCGCTCGCATCTGAACTCGTCGGGCGACAGGAGTCGCCTTTGTCACTCGTCGGGCGACAGGAGTCGCCTTCGTCGCTCGTCACTCGTCACTCGTCACTCGTCGCTCGTCACTCGTCACTCGTCACTCGTCACTCGTCACTCGTCACTCGTCACTCGTC
>JAHDWL010000097.1:4988-7398 GCA_023384355.1 Anaerolineae bacterium | reverse complement strand
GACCTACTGAAAACTGACCTACTGAAAACTGACCTACTGAAAACTGACCTACTGAAAACTGACCTACTGAAAACTGACCTACTGAAAACTGACCTACTGAAAACTGACCTACTGAAAACTGACCTACTGACTACTGCCCCTCATGCCCGCCGGCCGTTTCGTGGGCGGCGCGCTGGTCATCGTTCCAGAGGGTGTGGACGTATTGCAGCACGGCCGCTTCCTGTTCGGCCGAGAGCGCATCGCCCAGCGGAGCCATAGCGCCACCAAGTGGCGTGTCGCCGCTCGCGGACCCGCCGTCGATAATGGCCGCCAGGATGGCCGCGTCGCTCAGCATATAGCTCTCGCCGTCAGCGTTGAGCGCCGGGGCGTTGAGCGCGTTGATGAACCCCTCGCCGTTCGCGCCGTGGCAGGGAGCACAGTAGGAGGTGAAAGTCTGCTGCCCCAGCGTCGCCGGGTCAACCGGGGTCGGCGTTGCCGTCGTCCCGCCACCGCAGCCGGCCAACGCGACGAGGAGCGCCGCCATGACGAAGAGCGCCCGATTCAATCAGCCCTCATCGCCGGGGAGGGGCAGTTGGCCCGCCTCATCGCGCCGGTACGCCGCCCGCATCCCGAGCATGGTCAGGGTGATGAGCGTGAAAGCGATCAAGGCCATGAGAGCAATGGTGACGAAGCCGAAATAGTTCACGTAGCTGATGTTGCAGGGCACGTCGGCCGCGCACGTGTTCGAGGCGGGGAAGACGCCCTTCTCCATCAGGTAATGGTAGGTCGATATGCCCATGCCGATGATCGACAGCGGCAGGACGTAGCTGGGCAGGTAGTCATCCCGCCGCAGCGCGCCCACCAGGGTGATGAGCACGAGCGGGTACATCATAATGCGCTGGTACCAGCACAGGCGGCAGGGAATGAACCCGGCGACTTCGCTGTAATAGAGGCTGCCGAGCGTGGCCACGAGGGCGATGACGAACGCCACCCAGCCGCCGTAATCTTCCAGGAATTCAGATAATTTCATTGCTTGTTCTCCGTCAACGGGTCACTCGTTGGGGTGACCGGAGTCCGTTTCCAAAGGTTTGTATTGTAGCAGTGTATGCGCACAGAACAACGGTATAATTTTGCGTATGCCAACAACCCCTACCGACCATCCCGACGCCCGCACTCACGTTTCCTTCGCCCAGGTGGATCACCGGCCGTGGCCGCTACCCGCCGGCCGCTGGTCGTGGCGGCAGTCGTGGCGCGACCTGCTTTTCGCCCATTGGCCTGTGCCCGCGGCGGCGATCCGGCCGCTGGTGCCCGCCGTGCTGGAATTACAGGAGTTCGCCGGCACGGCGTGGGTCGCCGTAGTGCCGTTTCGGATGGCCGGGGTGATGCGGCGGCCGCTGCCCGATTTGCCCTGGGTGTCGGCCTTCCCGCAGGTTAACGTGCGGGTCTACGTGACGGCGGAGGGCAAGCCGGGCGTGTTTTTCCTCAGCCTTGACGCGACAAACCCGCTGGTCGCCGCCATCGCGCGGGGGCTGTTCCACGTTCCCTATCATTGGGCGGACATTCGCATGCGCTGGGAGGGGGAGTGGCTGTCGTATGAGTGTGTGCGAAGGGGAGAAGGGGAGAAAGGGGGAAAGGGGACCGGCGGCGAGCGACCGGCGGCGGTCTTTCGCAGTCGCCATCGCCCCACGTCGGAGGTCTACGCCGCCGCGCCGGGCACGCTGGAGCACTTCCTGACCGAGCGCTACTGCCTCTACGCCCTCTCGCGGGGCGGCACAGTGAGCCGGACGGAGGTTCACCACGCGCCGTGGCCGCTGCAGCGGGCCGAGGCGGAGATTGAGGTCAACACGATGACGGCCGCGGGCGGGTTGCCGGTCAGCGGCCCGCCGGCGCTGCTGCACTTTGCCCGGCGGATTGACGTGGTGGTGTGGGGGGCGGAGAAGGTCGGTTAATAAACGTCGCAAAAATTCGCTAATTTTGGTATGATCCAGGTCACTATTGGGGAAAGTAGATAACTGGAATGCAAAGCGACCGATGTTCCTGGTTGCAAACTTATCAACTCATGACCACTCGAATCGTCGTCGACCTGCCTGATAACATCTATCGCCGCATCGAGACACTGGCGCGTCAATCACAGCGTGATGTGAACGATGTCGTTGCCGAGGTCGTTGCCCGCTCTGTGCGGCCGTTTCCGGTCAACTCGAATCGTGAGACAATGGCACGCGAGGCGGCCGCATTTCGGCGACTGCATCCCTCCCTCGTGAAAGAATTCGCCGGTCGCTATGTGGCGATTTTGGACGGCAACCTGGTTGACCACGACCACGATCCGGTGGCCCTGCTTCGGCGTGTTCGTGGGAACTATCCCGGCCGGACCGTCCTCAGGCGTAAGGTAGAACAAGTGCCGGAAGTCATCTTGCACTTCCGCTCACCTCGC
>JAHDWL010000097.1:0-4888 GCA_023384355.1 Anaerolineae bacterium | reverse complement strand
GTTGCTATTCCCACCGGTGAAGATGGCATCGTGGGCCGGGACGTGCTGAACACTTTGGCGATGACCCTCAATGGCCCGGCTAACGTGCCACAAATCGCATTGAACGAATCGTAGGTAGATCGCCCGGTATCACCTGATTGCCGGACAGCCAGGGTGGTTCATTCCTCGGTTCTTACGGCAAGCAATACCCCACCGCCACCTCATCCACATACATCCCCGTCACGCCGCCCGTGCCGTTGTTGAACACGCCGAAGTAGAGCGTGACGGCCTGCCCGCGGAAGGGGGTCAGGTCGATCTCGCGCAGCTGCCAGTCGCTGTACCACTGCCGCTGGAAGAGCAGCACGTGCTGGCGGCCGTTGCTGTCGAACAGCAGCACCATTTGCGCGTCGTCGGCCGGCTGCGTCTGGTCGAGCGGCGAGGTGGGCACAATCGACGGCGGCGTCAGGCGCGCGGCCATCGTGCCGGTTGTCGTGGCGAACAGGCGGAAGCTGAGCTTGACCGACGGCGGCCCGGCGGGAATGAAGATCGTCTGCTGCGCCGATGAGTAGCTGTATACGTTGTCCGGCGGATGAACGATGCCCGCCCTCAGCGAGCGCGCGCCGCTGAAGACCGGGAAGGTCACGTAAGCGGCCGGGTAGGCGGTGTTGTTGATCTGCCAGCCGGCGTTTCTCTCAAAGCCGCCGTTGACGACGAGGTCGACACACTGGCCGGGCACGGAGGTCGCGGTGGCCGTCGGGGCGACCGTCGGCGTTGCTGTTGCGACCTTAGTCGGCGTCGCAGTAACCACCTTTGTCGGCGTGGGCGTGGGCGTCGCCGGGGAGGTGGGCGATGGTGTCGCGGTCGCTGTGGCCGTCGGTGTGGGGGTCGGCGGTGGCGGCGGGATGACGAGCACCACCGGCAAGTGCAAATCCACGGGGCCGGTTGGCCTTGTCGCGGTTGCGGATGGCGTTGCAACGATTTGGGTGGCGGTCGCTGTGGTCGTCGCGGTCGCTGTCGTCGTCGGTGTTGCCGTTGAGGTTGTTGTGACCGTCACCGTCGGCGTGTCGGTGGGGGTGCCGGTTTCGGTCGGGGTCGGCGGTGTGCCGGTCGTGGTGACGGACGGGGATGGGGTTACGGATGGCGTGGCTGTTTCGGTAGCCGTGGCATCTGTCGTAGCTGTAACAGTGACCGTGGCCGTGGCGGTGGCGGTGGTAGTAGCTGTGGCGGTGGCAGTGGGTGTGGCTGTGGCGGTAGGTGTTGCGGGGGTCGTTGCTGTGGCTGTCGGCGTAGGCGTGGCCGGGGCAGGCTCGATGTAAACCGATCCGTCCAGGAATTCCCCCACAACGATCTCATCCTTGGCGTCGAGGAAGAAGGGGGCGGGGCTGCTGAGGAAAAACACATCCGTGACCAGATCAAAATTGATGGGTGTTACGTCGAAAGTGGCTTCCATCAGGCGGCCGACAGGAATGCGCTTGCTATCGGAATTCACGTAGTAGATGAGAACCTGGATGCGCCCTTCGTTGCCCAGCTTGTCAGCGTCCACAACAACGCCATATCCTTCCGGGACGTTGATCGTCAAGCCGTCGGGGATGGAGTTGTTATCGAGGTCGGCCGTATTCAGGGTCAACAGTGTGGCGTCGTAGGAGACAACGAAAAAGACGGTATCGATACCCTTACCGGTGTTGGCGAAGTCGAATGGGACCGTCACCGGGCTTCCGCCGATGGCCGGGACGTTCTGACCGATGGCCAGATACGGCAGGGCGAGCGGGGCGGCACGAACCGGCAGGGGCCGGGTGTCCCCCACGACCATCAGAGCGAGCAGCCACCCTCCTATCAACGCCAGGACCGCGAGCAGCGACAGAAAAATGCGTCTGAACATAACTGCAGACTATTATACGGTCACTGCGCCCCTCCTGTCAGCGAAGAAGGCGTGAAATGAGCGCCAGGGCGAAGCGCTCATTTCACGCCGTGATTTGCGGGTAACTAGGGCAGCGCCGACACCTCGATGCCGTCGATGGCGTACCCGAAGCCGGCCGTGTCTCCATCCCAGAACTTCGTCACGGTGTAGCCCCCGCCGGAAGGCGTGAGCTTCAGGATGTCGTCGCCGTCACCCTGCACTCCGCCTACGTTGAACGTTCCCAGGAGCGTGATATACAGGTCGTCGCTTGCCGGGTCGTCCCAGAAGCCGTTGACGTCTTCCGAGGCCAGCCCACCGGCGGCCGACGAGCCGTCGAACACGGGATCCCAGGTGCCGGTCGTGGTCTGGCCCGTGACCGTCGGTGTGAAGGCGACGATGTCCTCATCGGCGATCTTCAGCGTGCCGCCGTTGCGCGGAACGGACCCCGACCCGACCAGACTGACCAGCAGTCGCCCGTCTTCATCCATGCCGATGGCGTCGATCTTCTCTCCATCCTGGGTCAGACCGACGTCCGAGCCGTCGAAGTACCAGGCGAACGCCCCGCCGGTCGTATTGCCGAGTTGTGTCGGCGTGAACTTGACGATATCCCATGGCGTCACAGTCCCCAGCCCGGTAATTTTCTGGTTGGCGCTGAAGACGAGATAGTAGATGTCGGGTGAACCTGTCTGGTCCTGGCGATAGAACGCGGTCAAATTCTTGGTCAAGGCTACATCGGAGGCGTCCAGTTGCATCGACCACTGGCCGTTCGTCCCGTCGTAGGCGATGATGTCGCCCGATGTGAACGACACGCCGCCGACAGTACCATTGTTCTTGGCCGACAACTCAAGGCTCGGGTTTGTCCCGCCGCCACCGCCGCCGTCGCAGTCTTCGAAGGTGAAGGAGGCGATGCCCGTGCCCCAGCGACCGTTGTTTGTGCCGGTGTTCTGGCTGAACTCACCCAGATACCAGAAGCGTTCGCCGTCGGGGTCAATCGTCATGCCGGTGTAGTCACCCCAGCGGAAAGGGCTGCCGTCGAAGGCGGTATATACGATCTCGCCGGCGCGAACGAGCGCCTCGGACTGCAACATGCCGGCCGGGTCGCCGTCCTCGCGGCCGTTCACGAAGATGGAGGGGTACATGGCGCTGCTGGTTTTCGTGTAGCCGATTGCCATGTCACCGCAGGCATTGACGGCCAGATTGCTGAACACCCGGTGCTCATTGGATGACGAGTAGACCCCGGCATCGACGATGGTCGCTGTGGCGGGGTTAATTTTGGCCCAGCGCAGACAGTTGACTGTACCGCCGCCGGGATTGCAACTGATGGTCTGCACGCTCCAGGCGAAGCCGTTGCGATATTCAAAATCGTGGGGGCGGTAATCGTTGGCCTGAATATCGTTGGCGCTGCCATTTTGCGGCGCGTCGATTGGATAGCCGGCCGAGACGCCTGTATAGCTTTCCAGATTCATTGTGCCGACCTTGACGGGGTTCGTGCCGCCCAGTGGGTTGGCCCAGCGCCATACGCTGTATGTTGCTCCGTTATAGTCGGTGTCGGTGAAGAAGGTGTGGGCAACGCCGGACGGCCAGGTGCCCTGATTCCAGCCGTGAAGGTTCAGCGGCTGGGGGGTGTCCTCGCTCGTGGGCAGCGGTTTGGTCGCCACATCGGCCGCGATCCCGGCATAAAGATCCGCCTTGTCGATGGCCCACAGACGCGCTTCCTTGAAACCAATGTTGTCGAAGATATTGGCCCCCATGAAAAGGAATTGTTCGCCGATCCCGGCGTGGGGATAATCGAAGAAATCCGCGCCGGTGGCGGTCTGGAAGGCGTAGATGCGCCAGGTGCCGAGTGGGTCGCCGTTCACGGTTACCGCCACGCAATAGTGCGTCCCGTCGGCGTCGATACCCATGATGAAGCGGTCAGTCGATTCATCATAGAGCACATTGGGATCAAATGTGCCGTTGCAGTTGGCATTATTGTTCATGAAGACGTCAAAACTGGTCGGCGCGCGTAACTGGGTGCCGGTCTTGCTGTAGATGGCGAAAACCGAGTTGACGACGGCGATCAGATGGCTCGGCCCGGCGGCCAGTTCGGGGTCCGGGGGCACAAAGCCGCCACTGTTATTGTAATTGATAGCCTTGAAGTTGGTGCCGATGACCGGGGCGTTCGATGAAGGCGCGGCGCCGGCGGCGTTCTGGATTTTCGCCGAAGGAGGCAGGGAAAGAGCCTCTTTCTGCAGCCGGGCTATCTCGGCCGCGGGCAGTAAGCTTTCGTTCTCGTACAGGTCGACCTCACCGCGCAGCCAGCGGGCATAGAGGCCGTTTTCCTCGTCCGGTCCGGTGGGAACGGCCGACAGGTCCACCTCAACAAAATCGGCCGTTGTCTGTTCCGGCAGGGCAACAGCCGGGCCGCCGCTGCCAATCGGGCGGCCGGGGGCAAGCGCGCGGAGTGAGTCTCGTCGGGCCGGCGATTCGGCCGCGGGATAGGCCGGGCGAGCGACGAGCCACACGCCGGCGACGACAAGGGCAATAAGCACAAACACTTTGACGGCTTTGTTTGTCATGGTTTCTCCGTGAAATTAACCTGCTTTGAGATTGTTACGATTTATTAAAGGCGACAGGTGACTGATTTGAACATCCGGTATTGCGATCCGCGGCACTCGGATATCATCCCAATATGCATTATAAAATGATAAATAGGGTATTACAAGTAGGTGTTTCCAGGGTCTTTCAGTAGTCGGCTCTGATAATACAACACGGCCGTGAGGCGTAGAGGTCAGGCAACCGGGAGAGGTGTCGGCTGATAACCAGGGCCTCGCCTCCCGGTTGCCTGACCCTCCTGGGGCGTGGCCCGTGTGTTCAGGCCGGGTCAACAGCCGCGGAGGGTCAGGCAGCGGCGAAGGGAGGCCATTTGCTACGGCACAGGGGTTTCGCCGCTGCCTGACCTCTACACCTTCAACCATTGGGCCGACTACTGAAAAACCCTGTATCAGGTTGCAGGGGCTTTCAGTAGTCGGC
>JAHDWL010000096.1:6313-7554 GCA_023384355.1 Anaerolineae bacterium | reverse complement strand
TGAGGCTTTGTTCTTTCCATCTTAACTGCTTGTCTACTTTTTCGGGTTCAGATCAATTAGTCCTGCAATCATTTTATAGATATTCGTCTATTCTCTTTATCTTTTTCGCATTCAGTATTTTTGCACCTACCGACTCCCCTAACCCTATACCATTGCAGGAGGGCTTTATTCTCCGAAATTTTCCTGACGTAATTATTGAATCTGTTGAGACTTTCAAATGGTTCCTGGCTAGGATGACTCCAATCATGCTAATCATTCTCGGCATTTTATACCCGATTTATTTGACAGCTTTAATGGTTAACCCCAAGAACCCGGACGGTACTATGACGACCAGGAAGGAAAGGTTGAGGCAACACACACAGGAAGTCCTTAGTATTAGATCCCTAAAAATTTCATTGAACGTAGTCATTGCGGCAACAGTTCTATTAGCTGTTTTTGCGTTTATCCCCAAGTTTATTCAATACTTGGGCGGGACCGAATTTAGCACTTTCCCAGAAAACATGGATCTAGTCTGGGTCAGGTTTGTCGGGATAGCTATCATGATTTATTGTCTTATTGCTATATTTATTATCGTTCAGAACATCCCTCGGCTGAGAGGCGAAGAAGTTACTGATGTTCCTGATTCAAGCACATCCCAACTTGACAAAATTTACCAATGGGCAGGGCGGTTAGCATGGATAATCATAATCACCGTTCCCGTATTTACTTTCAATCTATATGGAAGTATTCCTCAGCAACTTGGGGGTGGGCAACCGATTAGAGTTCATGTTCTCGTCGCAGACAATAATACTATTTCGCTCGTGGATAAAATGAAGGAAACCTATCTATTAGATCGAACCAATGAAAGTGTCATTCTTTTACTAAATAACGCTGAAGAGGTTCAAGTGGTTGAGATCCCAAATTCGAAAATAGTAGCTATTTTGTACAATCCCGTTACAGACTCAGAATAGGAACATCTTATCTTTCGCCGCCACGTCTGCTTGGTCTCGTCCAGGCCATGCTCGACCTGCAGAAGCAGCACGCCGCCGAACTGAACCCGCACAAAAAGAGTATGCTTCAGCACCAAATCGACGCCACCGACCGCCAAGCGAACTCCCGTTCGCCGACCGGCTGGTCTTTGACCTGTACGGGTTGACCGAGGACGAGATCGCGATTGTAGAGGCCCGGGCCTGATCGGCCGCTCAGGCCGCGCGCGGCAAGCTGAAAAAGAAGCTGCTCCCCTTCCCTTCCTTGCTCTTCAC
>JAHDWL010000096.1:2674-6213 GCA_023384355.1 Anaerolineae bacterium | reverse complement strand
CCGCGCGCGGCAAGCTGAAAAAGAAGCTGCTCCCCTTCCCTTCCTTGCTCTTCACCCGGATGCGGCCGCCGTGGGCCTCCACGATGTGGCGGGCGATGGCCAGCCCCAGCCCCGTGCCGCCCCGGCCGCGCGTCCGCGCCCGGTCGGACTTGTAGAAGCGCTCGAACACCCGCGGCAGGTCGGCTTTGGCGATGCCGATCCCCGTGTCGCGCACCTCGATCACCACCATCCGGGTCGTCCGGCTCTCCGGCGCGCCGTCCTCGTCCCGCCCGGCCGCGGACTCCTCCATGGCGGTGATCGTCACCCGGCCGCCCGGCGGCGTGAACTTGACGGCGTTATGCAGCAGGTTGGTGACCACCTGCCGCACGCGCCCGGCGTCGACCATCACCGGCGGCAAATCGGGCGGCAGATCGACGACCAGCACCAGCCCGCCCGCCTCGGCCTGCGGCCGCAGCCGCTCGACCGGCGCGTCGATCAGCTCGCTGACCGGCACGGGAGCCAGCCGCAACCGAACCTGCCCGGACTCGATCTGCGACAGCTCGGTCAGCTCCTCCACCATCTGGGTCATGGTGTTGATCTCGCCCTCGGCCTGGGAAAGAAAGCGCGCGGCCGCGGGCGGGTCGTTCACCGCGCCGTCCTGCAGCGTCTCGACGACCGCCCGCAGCGAGGCCAGCGGCGAGCGCAACTCATGGGACAGGTTGCTGATGAAGTCGCGGCGCATGACCTGCAAGCGGCGCACCTGGGTCAGGTCTTGCAGCAGGGCGATCGTCCCGGCCGCGTCGCCATGACGGAAGGGGGTCAGGACGGCCTGCAGGAAGAGGCTGGGGCTGATCTCGACCGCCTCGACCTGCTCCGTCCCCTCGCGGCGGCCGCGCTGCCACAGTTCGATGAGGGCGTGGTGGCGCACGACGGCGGCAAACGGCCGCCCCAGCGCCGCGCTGCCGGTCGTTTCCAGCAGGCGGCAGGCGGCGGGGTTGATCAGCAGCACGTTGCCCGGCTCGTCGGTGATGATCACGCCGTCGGCCATATGGTCGATGACCGTGGCCAGGCGGCGATAATCCTCGGTCAGGTCGTCGATGCGGTCGCGCCCGGCGGCTATCAGGTCGCCGAGGGCGCGGGCCAGCTCGCCGACCTCGTCCCGGCGCGCGGAGAGGACGCGGGCCGATTCATCCCCGGCGGCCGCCCGGCGAACGACGGCGGTCATCTCGATTGCCGGCCGGCGCAACCAGGCGCTGACGAGCCAGGCCGCGGCCAGGTTCGCGGGGACGGCGAGGGCGGCGGCGACGAGCAGCGCCCGCCGGACGCAAGCGGCGTCGCCCGCGCAAGAAGGCCGCGCGAAGGCCGCCAGCAGCCCCACGACCAGCAGAATGATTAAAATAAGGAAGGGAGCGGCGACGCGCCAGTAGAGCCGGGACAGCATGGCCTCACCCGTCGAAGCGATAGCCGATGCCGCGGATGGTTACGATGCGCCGCGGTTCGGCCGGGTCCGGCTCGATCTTCTCGCGCAGCCAGCGCACGTGGACGTCGACGGTGCGGCTGTTGCCGTCGAACGTCCAGCCCCAGACGCGCTCCAGAATGAGGTCGCGCGACAGGGCAATGCCCCGGTTGCGGGCCAGGAAGACCAGCAGGTCGAACTCCTTGGGCTTCAGACGCAGGGGCACGTCGCCCAGCCGGGCCTCGCGCCGGGCGAGGTCGATCGCCAGGTCGTCGAAGCGCAGCGGCCCGTCCGGCGACCCGACCGCCGGCGGGGCGGCCGTCTCCCCTTGCCCGGTGGCCAGCTCCTCGCGGATCAGCTCGACCCGCCGCAACAGCGCCTTCACGCGGGCCATCAGCTCGCGCATGCTGAAGGGCTTGGTCAAATAATCGTCCGCGCCCATCTCCAGCCCGACCACGCGGTCGATCTCGTCGCTGCGGGCGGTCAGCATCAGGATGGGCACACTGGTCTCCTTGCGCAGGATGCGGCAGACCTCGAAGCCGTCGATGCCGGGCAGCATGACGTCGAGCAGCATCAGGTCAGGCCCTTCGCGGCGGGCGATTTCCAGCGCCGCAGGCCCGTCGGCGGCCGGCAGCACGTCATAGCCCTGGTTACGCAGGTTATAGGCGATGGTCTCGCGCAGGGTCACGTCGTCTTCGACAAGCAGGATACGGGATGGCATAGTCTAAACCGCTGTCCTTGCATTCGCCGCCACAAATGCCTCATACGCCGCCAGTATGCGGCCGCTGACCGGCCCCGGGCGGCCGTCGCCGACGGGTTGCCCCGCGATGCCGACCACCGGCAGGAACGCCCGCGACGAGCCGCTGAGCGCCGCCTCGTCCAGCGTGGCGATCTCGGCCGCGGCGACCGCCTCCAGCCGCACCTCGATCCCCAGTGACGGGATGAGCCACAGCAATATCTCGCGCGTGATGCCCTCCAGCACCCCGGTCCCGGCGGTATAGACCACGCCGTCGCGCACAGCCCAGAAGTTCGTGCCCGTCCCCTCCAGGATGCGGCCGCCGTCATCGAGCAACAGATATTCATAGGGCGGGGCGAGTGAGGAGTGTTGAGTGACGAGTGACGAGTTCAGAACGTCATTTGAATCGTCACTTGTCACCCGTAATTCGTGACTTCCCGTCACCGGGCGGTTCGCCGCGAACTCGGCCGTCTTCGCCAGTGGGTTCTCGCGCCGCAGCCCGGCGGCGAAATCGACCATCACGCCTTCCTTATATAAGGAGGGCGGCGGCGGTGTGAACTGCTGCAGGGCGATTAGCTCGCGGCTGGTCGTGCCCAGCGTCTCGGCCGGGGCGGCCAGGATATCGATCCGCGCGCGCATCTCCGGCCAGGCGCAGCCGGTGACGACAGCGTGGAGCGCCCGCCGCAAGCGCGCCTCGTCGAGGCGGTAATCCCAGCCCAGCAGGGCCATCGACCGCGTCGTCCGCGCCAGGTGGCGGTCCAGGTAGAGGAACCTGTTGTGCCCGAAGGTGCGCAGGGCGTCATAGACCCCCAGCGGCAGCCCGCGGTAGAGGTCAGCGAACTGCGTCGCGCCCGGCGGCACGGGCAGCGCCCGCGGCCCGGAATCCTCAACGGCGAAAAGCTTGAATGATGACATACGAGATACGAAATACGAAATACGAGATACGATCGTAGGGGTCGACCTGCGTGTCGACCCTCTGCCTCAGTGACGAGTTACGAGTGACGAGTGACGAGTTCAGAGGCGCGCGCTCTTCATTCGTCATTTGAAGATACGAAATACGAGATACGAGATACGTAAAGAGACGCGTTCTTCACTCTTCGCTCGTCACTCGTCACTCGTAATTGGGCAGACACGCAGGTCTGCCCCTACCGATCTACCGCTGCTGCTCTGCGCGAGGCCCGGATACGAAATACGAACCCCCGGAGGGCAGACACGCAGGTCTGCCCCCCCTGATCTACCGCTGCACCACCGTGATCGGTATCTCCGGCGACAGCGTGTGCCACGTGCCCTTCTGGGCCTGGCAGGCCGGGCCATCGAAGCAGACCACCAGCCGCAGCGTGTAATTGCCCGCCTCGGGCAGGTTGATGT
>JAHDWL010000096.1:0-2574 GCA_023384355.1 Anaerolineae bacterium | reverse complement strand
TCGAAGCAGACCACCAGCCGCAGCGTGTAATTGCCCGCCTCGGGCAGGTTGATGTGGTCGTCCCACGACAACCCGCCAGGCGGAATCACGTCGTTGTTGCCGCCCCAGCTGTGCTGGTACCACTGCGGCCGGTCGACGCCGTCCTTTTTGGGCATCACTCCCAGCGCGTCGAAGCCCACATCGCTGCCGGTCGAGTTGGCCACGTTGAATTCAAACCAGATATCGCCGTTGGTCACCAGGTCGGCGCGCGGCTGCAGCGCGAAATGGGTGGCGATCAGGCCGTTGACGCCCGCCGGCGCGGCCGTGGGCGGCACGGCCGTCGGCGGCACAGCCGTGGGTGGGGCGGCGGGCGGCGGGGCGACGGGCTGCACAACCACCGGCGCGGCCGTCGGCGGGGGTGTCGCGGTGGGGGCGGCCGTCGGCGGGGCCTCGGTCGGGGCTACGGTGGGGACGGCCGTGGGCATCGCCGGCGGCGCGCCCGGGTCGCCGCCCGTCGCGTTGCCGGATTCGCCGCTCGTCCCCGGCGGATTGACCACGACCGCCGGCGGGTTGACGGCCACCACGGGCGGCGGCTTGGTCGCCGTGGCCGCCGGGACCTCGGCCACGTCTGTCGCCGGCGGCGCGGTCTCTGCCGGCGTCCCGCCGCAACCCACCAGCCATAATGACAACAAAAGCGCGGTCACGGCCGCGCCGGTTCGTTTGCGATTCATAGATCTCCTCACTACTACATAAACTTGCGGCGTCGCGTGACATCACCCGGCCGCCGGTTCGTTCGTTCCGCGAGAGTGAGAGTAACAAATCCGGCGCTTGTCGGCAAAAAGATTAAGGAGAACCGCGCGGCGCTTCCGGCCCACGGGCGCAGGAATAAACACTCGTCGTCTGCCGGCAGGCGTGAATAAACCGTGAATTTTGCGTGTTTTTATGAGTGAACCATGATGTATTCACGTCAAATATACGTGAAATTCACACTCGGTGATTGATTCCCGCCTTGGCTTATGGTACATTATACTCATGTCAGCAATGAAGTGCCGTGCTGACAGGTATTTTTCAATATCTGAGCCAACAACCCTAAACGGCAAGGAGGTCAATATATACACGCGAAACCATTTAAAGTAGCGATGTAGTATTGTGCGGGTCGGTAAGTCCGTCAACTCCCGATCTTCACCCGATTATCCATATATCCATCGTATCGATCCCTGTCGATCGGTACCCCATATTCGCTTGAAGGTGCGCACGGTGGCGATTCCGCCGTCGTGTATTGTGTTCGTGCTGCGTAAATCCGGAGTATGAACGCTTGTCCCTGCTTGTCTTGAAGCAAACCTTGTTCGCCGGGCGCGGCAAGGGAGTGTGTTTAAGTTGCATGGAGAAAAGGACAGAATGATCACAAATCTTAGCAAGGGCCGGCGAACTGCCGTCATGGCGCTCATGATGGTTTTGCTCGGCTCAATTTTCATGGTATCGCGCGCGTCGGCGGCCAACCCCGCGCCGGTCATGGTCTTCTATCTGACCGAGCCGGAGAATGACATGCTGCCGGCGATGCAAGTCATCAACTCGGCGGCCAGCTCGCCCATGGTCACCAAGATCTCCGTCACCATCCGGTACGACGGCACCCTGGTGTATTATGACCACTGGGAAAACGGTTTCGTCAACGACATCGCCAATCCGACGGCGGGTCAGACCTACGCCAATCCCGGCAATCTCGGCGGCGTGCAGATCTGGGGCAACGGCCTGGCCGCCGACGGCTGCGCGCCGGCGCTGCAGACCGGTCCCATCACCTGTACCAACGCCAACGACGTGCTGAACTCCGGCGATGTCATCATCCTGGAAGACAACAACGTCGCCGTGCCCAATTCGGCATCGTCCATCGACTGGGACGGCAAGGACAAGGTCGCCGCTTCCCGGGCCATCGCTGTCAGCCGCTCGCTGTGGGCCAGCACCAGCAACTCGCTGTTCGCCTGGGCCATCGCCATGTACCCGACCTCGGAATGGGGGCAGGTATACACCGCGCCCGTCGGTTGCAACACGAGCAACGCCGGCGATATGTTCGAGTACACCGCCTTCTCGATCACTGCCGCCTATGACGGCACCGTGATCGAAGTCGACCCCGAGGGGAACGGCACCTGGGAGAGCCAGGTGACACTGAACGAGGGCGAGACATACTTCGATTCCAGCTCATCCGGTGGTGGTTGCGCTTATGTCCGTCAGGGCGGCAAGGTCCGCTCGACCGATCCGGCCAAGCCGATCCAGGTCGTGCTCGTGACGGGCGATATCGGCTCCAACTACGCTTCCCGTGACGTAAACCTGTTCCCCGACGCCAGCCTGAGCTCCAGCTACTTAATTCCGATCGGCAACGACAACGGCGGCGATACCCGGTTGTTCATCTACAATCCGGAATCCACGACGCTCTACGTCAAATGTGAAAAACCGGGCAACTCCAGCGTGCAGACGATCGCCCCGGGCGCAGTCGGCAGTTCGTTCGAGATTACCAACGACCAGGCGGCCCACTGCTATGCGGTGACGGATGCGAGCGGCACCACCCCCGACACCAGCCGCAAGTTCACCGGCCTGGCCACC
>JAHDWL010000095.1 GCA_023384355.1 Anaerolineae bacterium | reverse complement strand
TCGTCATTCGTCATTCGTCATTCGTCATTCGTCATTCGTCACTCGTCATTCGTCACTAAAACCTGCGGCCGGTCGCGCATGACCAGCGCCACGAGTTGCGCCGTCATGCTGTGGCGTTCGGCGTAGAGCACCAGTTCGCGCGCCTTGGCCGACTGCCTGTCGCCCGGCAAATCCTCGTAGTCGATCCCCAGTTCAAAACACACGTCGCGCAGTTCGGAGTCGCTGTATCGCTTGTCGAGCGCATCGCGCAGCCGCACCAGGTTGACCTCGCCGTTGCCCAGCGGCCGGCTTTCCACCGTTATCGCCAGCTCGCCGCGCTGCTCCTCCGTCCCCGCCTCGGTGCGCAGCCGCGTCGAACCGATCCAGTCGGTCGCCTGATAGACGGTGATGATGACGCTGAGCGGCCCGGCGCGTCGCGGGGTGAGCTGGAAATAGACCGCCGGCGAGTCGCTCCCGGCCGCCAGCCGCACGTCGTGACTGTCCCCGCCCGCGATATCGCAGTCCGGCGCGCTTATCTGGATGCGCAAGCGGATGAAGGAAGCCCCCGACGGCCACGCCGCGGCAAAACCGGCGCTCTCGCGTCGTGCCAGGTCGTCGGGCGCCAGCGGCGGCGAGCCGGGCCGCCGGACGGCGACGGCCAGATCGAAGGCGTGGCCGACGACGACCCGCTCCGGCAGCGCCGCGTCGAGGCGCAGATCGACGAGCGTCTCGCCGGGTGGCGCGGGTGCGAGCGGCGGCCGGGGCGGCGGGGGCGGCGGGGGCGGCGTCCCCCCACCGTTTGCCGTTGGTGGCCTGCCGCCGTTCGCTTCGTGTAGCGCCTCGTCCGGCCCCGGCTCATCACCACGGTCACCCGCGACGGGATCGCTCCCGGCCGCTTCGGCCGGCGGCTCGGCCTCCGCCATCGCCTCTTCCGGCGGCTCGGCTCCCGTCATCTCTTCTTCTTCCGGCCCCGCTCCCTTGCCGTCCTCCTCGTCAACGGGCGGGCCTTCGGCCAATTCTTCCGGCGGCCCGGCCCCGGCCATCGGCGCGGGATCCCATTGGAAGATGACCGTCCCGTCGGCGGCCACAGCCTGGCCCAGCTCCATGTGGTCAAGCTCGCCGGCGGCCACGGCGGCCGCGAACGGCGTCATTTCGTCGACCTGCTCCGGAACGATGAACCCGCTCGCGTTGCCGAAGGAGAACCCGGAGCCGGGCACAACTTGCTTCAAGGCGGCGTCGGCCGTCGCCAGAAAAGAATCGAGCGCGATACTCAGGTAGTACCGGCCAATCGGCTCGTCCCCCAGCCCGGCGGCTCGCAAGCGCTCAAAGATCGCTTCGGGCAGATTCCATTCGCCGGTCGCCGACCATTCTTCGGCCGCGTAGCGCTCCAGGAGCGCGACCGCCGTCGCATCGGCGAAGAAAGCCGCCATCACGGTCGCCAGCGCGTCCGTCTGCCGCGGCGCGATGGTCGTCAGCCGCCCGACGAAGGCGGCCACGGCGGGAGTCAGGACGGCCGCCAGCGCCTTTTCGTCGTTCAACTCCGCGGGCATGGCGACCGGCCGCGCCTGCAAGATGGGCAACCACTGCCGCGCCAGTTCCGCGGCCGCCTTGCGAATCGCCTGAATGGGGATGGATGAATGTTCTTCGGTCATGGCTAATCCTTCCGACGAGTTCGTGCGTTGTAATTATTTTCTAAAGGTTGACCGGCTAAAATAACGGCTAATTGATCCACCTGTTCGTCGATGTCCGACAGAAAACCTGATGAGGAGATAAAATGATGTGGAAGCTGTCAAATCGCAGTCGTCGTTTCGTCTATGTGGCCCTCTCGGCCGCGCTTCTGTTGATACTGGCTATGATAAACATGGCGGCCGGTGAAGGCAATACCCGCCTCGTGCCCATCGGCGCGGCGTATGAGGAGGATACCCTTCAGCTTTTCGCCGCGCAGGCCGCCGAGCACGACACCGACGGTCACGTGCTCATCCGCGTTTTGCCCATCACCTATCACCGCGACCCATACGCCATCGGCGGCATTGCCCGGCGCGATAATCTGGAGCTGGCCCAGGGTCGCGCCGACCAGATCGCCGAGGCATGCGCGGTCGTCGCCGCCGCCGGCCAGACGTGCGAGGCGACGGTTGTGGACATGATGATCCGCAGCGACGCCCTCGACCCGGCGAAGGTCGCCGAATTGGGGCCGGATGTTGACGGCTTCTACATCCTCGGCGGCGACCAGACCGTGGCCATGCGCGTCATCGCCAACACCCCGTCCGAGGCGGCGCTGACCGCCGGGTTCGCCGCGGGCGCGGCCGTGGGCGGCAACAGCGCCGGCGCGGCCGTCGTCTCCCGCTATATGATCGGCGGCTATGTGGGCGATAACTCCGCCTGGGACGGCCTGCGCCAGGGCGCGGTCGACCTGTGGTACGGCCCCGACGACGTAGCCGAGCGCGGTCTCATCTTCGGCCAGCCGCAGGCGGTCATCGACCAGCACGTGCTGGAGCGCGGCCGGACGATTCGCCTGATGCAGGCGATGGTGGAGAAGCCGGAAGACAAGCTGGCCGTCGGTTTCGATTGGGGGACGGGCGGCGTCATCGACGAGATGGGCGTCGTTCGCGACGTGACCGGCTGGTATGCGGCCATCGCCCTTGACGGCGAGACCTACGGCGCGGCCGCCGCGGCCGAATACGTGGGCGGCGACCCCGGTATCCTCTCCATCCACGACGTGGCCTTCCACGTCATCCCGTCCGGCCCGTATGCCTATGACCTGACCACGCGCCGCCCGCTGGTCGACGGCACAGCGCAGGACGCGCCCGACATCAGCGGCCGCGACTTCAGCGGGCTGCGCGCGCCCGCCGGGGCCGGCACGCTCTTCATCGGCGGCGACCTGGCCAGGGACACGCGCGGCGAGGTCATGCAGGCGTTTGTCGACGAGGCCAACGCCGCGGGCGGGCCGGTGGTGGTGCTTTCGGCCGCCCCGCGCAAGCCGGCGGCGATGGGCTACGCCCGCTACTGGCGCAACCGGCTGCGCAATCTGGGGCTGGAGGCCCGGCCCGAACTGGTGACGCTGACGCCGGACACCGACTTTGCCGCGCTGGCCGGCCGGCTGGCCGGGGCGGGGGCGATCTTCTTCACCGGCAAGGATCAGGCGCTGATGGCCGATCTGGTGGCCCAGATGGAAGCCGCCGGCGCGGCTGACGCCTTGCGCGGCTGGTGGACTTCCGGCGGGGTGATGCTGGCCGATAATGCCGCCGCGGCGGCGCTGGGCGTCTCCATGTCGGCCGAATCGTCGGCGAGCGGCGACCAGTCGAGCGACAGCTTCCTCGACGGCTACCTGGCCATGGCTCCGGGGTTGGGTCTGGTGAACGCGGTCATCGAGCCGCGCGCGTTCTATGACTACCTCTACGGGCGGCTGGTGAGCCACGTGATGGCCGACCCGGCCACCCCGGCCGTCGGACTGGAGCGGGCCACCGGGCTGCGCGTCACCGCCGGCGAGGTTCGCGTCATGGGTGTGGAGGCGGCGATCATCATCGACGGCCGCTACGCGCAGACGATGGCCGTCGGCGATAACGACGCCTTCGCGGCCACGTGGTTGCTGATCGACACCTTCCCGACGGGGACGACGATCGAGTAGTGCCTGATCGATTCGCGGGTAGTGGCCTGGTGTGGCCACTACCCGCGATTCCTTATTACGCGCCCAACCGTTCCACCAACGCGCGCAACCCCTCGCCGATGCGTTCGATCGAATAGCCGCGCACGTACCGCTGGAAACGGAAGTAATCAACCTGCAACGGGGCCAGCAGCGCCTCGCCCAGATACTCCAGATCGAGGTTGGCGGCCAATTCGCCGTTGCGTTCGGCCGCGCGCAGCAGGGCGCTGACGGTCATGTATTGCCAGAAGTGAGGCAGGTTCAGGCGATCGACGCCCTGGATCATCCCCGCCCGCTCGACCTCGACCAGGAGCGGGGAGTGGATGTCGGTGAATTCGACGAGCGAGCGCAGGAAACGGGCCAGCTGCTCCAGGTAGGGGACGCCCTGCGCCGTCAGCCCGCTGAACAGCGTCAGCGAACTGTCCTGGAACTCCGTCATCTGCGTGTCCATCAGCGCCAAACAAAGCTCCCCCTTGTTGGCGTAGCGCCGGTAGAGCGTGCCCTTGCCCACGCCGGCCACCTCGGCGATCTCGGCCATGCAGACGTTTTCGACGCCCCGCTCGCGGAAGAGGCGCTCGGCCGTGCACAGGATCAGGGCGCGGTTGGCGGCCGCGTCGGCCCGTTCGGTCCGCCCGCCGGATCTCTCTGCGCCCATTGGTTCAAGCTCAATTCGTTCCATATCGTTTTCCGTCGTCCCGTTGTATTAGAAAAATGTCGGAAATTCAAATATCTCTTGACAAGTGGACTATAGTCCGCTAATATTCTACCATAAATACGGACTGAAGTCCACATAAGAAAAGAACAAATTCTGAAAGGAGTATAACCCAACAATGGCCTGGCAAGTAGACAAGAGTCATTCCCACATCAACTTCACCGCGCGGCACATGATGATCAGCAAGGTGCGCGGCGAATTCACCGACTACGATATTGACGTCAACTTCGACGAGAACAACCTGACCGCCACCACGGTCGACGTCGCCATCAAAACGGACAGCGTCAGCACGCGCGACGCGCAGCGCGACACCCACCTGAAGTCGCCCGATTTCTTCAACGCCGAACAGTTCCCGGTCATGACCTTCAAGAGCAAGCGGGTCGTCCAGGACGGCCCCAACCGCGGCAAGCTCATCGGCGACCTGACCATCCGCGACGTCACCCACGAGGTGACGCTCGACGTCGAATACTCCGGCATCGCCAAGACCCCGTGGGGCGGCAGCAGCGCCGGTTTCGCGGCCAGGACGACCATTAACCGCAAGGATTGGCAGCTGAACTGGAACGTCGCGCTGGAGACGGGCGGCTGGCTGGTCAGCGACCAGATCAACATCGAGATCGAGCTGGAGCTGGCCCAGGTGGCCGAGCCGGTGGCCGAGGCGGTCGCCTGACCCGCGAGTCTCGACTCATCCTCAATAATATATGAAAATGCGGCGGCTCCCGGTGGGCCGCCGCTTTTTTGTCGATCAGATATACTGTGAACATCATTTCAATGGAGAACCAACGATGACAACAATCACCATGCCGCCGCCGCGCATCGGCCGCGTCGCTCTGGCCGTGTCCGACCTGGAGCGCTCGGTGCGCTTCTATGAGGACGTGATCGGCCTGACGCTGATCGGCCGCGAGGGCGAGACGGCGCGAATGGGGGCGGGGGAATACGACTTTTTGCAGCTCCACGGGCAGCCGGGGGCGCGGCCGGTGCAGCAGGCGGCCGGCCTCTATCATTTCGCCATCCTCGTGCCCTCGCGCCACGACCTGGCGCGCACGCTCTATCACCTGTTGCAGAACGACGGGCCGATCTCCGGCTTTGCCGACCACAACGTCAGCGAGGCGATCTACCTGACCGACCCCGACGGCCACGGGATCGAGATCTATCGCGATCGGCCGCGGTCGGAGTGGGTCTATCGCGGCGGGCAGCTGCAGATGGCGACCGACCCGATCGACCTGCACGGCATCCTGGGCGAGCTGCGCGGCGGTCCGGCTCCGTCGCACCGGATGGCGGCGGGCACGTTCGTGGGTCACATCCACCTGCAGGTGGCGCAAATACCGGCCACCGAGCAGTTCTACAAGGAGACGTTGGGGATGGACCTGCTGCTGCGCTACGGGCAGCGCGCCACGTTCATGTCCTACAACGGCTATCACCACCACCTGGGGGCCAACACGTGGGCCGGGGACAACCTGCCGCCCGCGCCCGAAGACGCGGCCCGGTTGCTGTGGTTCGAGATCGTCCGCCCCGCCGGCGCGGCCGCCGGCGAGCAGTGGTTCACGGACCCGTCGGGGATTCGGGTATTGCTGGCGGAGTGAAAGAGGGAGGGGGGGAAGGGGAGAAGGGGTGAAGGGGGGAAGGGGTCTCCCTTTCTCCCTTTCTCCCTTTCCCCCTTTCTCCCTTTCCCTCTTCTCTCCCCTACTCCTTCATCTCCTCCGGCACATCCGCCAGCGCCTCGTCCGGCAGCACGTAGCTGCTCTTGAGGCGCTCGTCGTTCCACTCCATCATCTCCGGGAAGCGGACGCCGGGCAGCACCTGGACGGCGAAAATCTCCTGCACGCCTTCCTCGAAACGCAGGAAGCCAAGCACGCGGCCGTCGCGCAGATCGACCACCCACACGCCGCACGTCCGCTCCTCCAGCCGCTCCACCAGCGGGATGCCGCTGAAGGTGGCGGTCTCGCGCACCTGTGACAGGCCGATGAAGGCCAGTGGCCCGTGGAAATCGAGGCCGCGCGTGAAGCCGGGCATTTGGGCGACCGTGCGCCACGTGCCGTGGCGGATGTCGGCCTGGGCGAGGCTGCCCTGACCCGACTCCAGGAACCACAACCTGTTGTCGTACCAGCGCGGCGAGTGGGGCATCGACAGCCCGCGCAGCAGGACGCGGCGGGTGGGCACTTCCATCAGCAGGCCGCCGTTGGCCTTGTTCTCGCGCCACGCGCCGCGCGTGTCCGTCTCGCCCAGCGCGGTGACGAACTGCGGCCGCCCGTTGAGCATCGCCAGCCCGTTCAGGTGGCAGCGATCTTCGGGGGCCAGGGCGCTGACGAACGGCGGCCGCCAGCGGGGGTAGAAGCTGTGGTCGGGGTCCAGCGTGCAAAGGCAGCCGAAGCGCGTGTTCACCAGCCACAACTCGCCGTCGGCCGACCAGGCCATCTCGTGGATGTCGATGTCGCCCGTGACGTGGATGCGTCGCGGCAGATAGGCGGCGTCGTGTTTGCCCACCGGCTCCAGCTTGCGGGCCACGGCGGGCATGTTGCGGTAATACCAGACGGTGTTGGTGCCGCCGATGGTCAGGCGGGAGCCGTCCACCGCGATGCCCATCGGCTTGTTGAAGGAGCGGAAGTGGGTGTTGACCGTGCCCGTCTCCGGGTCATAGCGCACGAGGATGACCTTGCCCGCCTGATAGGTGCTGACGACGAGGCTGACGCCCGTCTGCCGCAGGATTTCGCCGAAGGAGGTGGTGTAGACACTGCGCAGCGGATCGGGTTTGGGCTGCTCGTCGGTTGCCGGGGGTGCGTCGTCGGGGGTGGGGGGTTGGTAGTCGGTCATGGGGGGATTTTATCTGAATTGTGGGCCTGACACAGAAAAAAGCCCGCGGCCGATTTCGGCCGCGGGCCTTCTGCTCAATCAGGCCGGTGAAGAATTACCGTCTCAACTCGATGGCGTCGATCTTGCCCTTGAAGGCGGGAGCGCCGGGGGCGAGCCAGTTATGCAGCGACGGCACCCACTGGCCGTTCATATCGGTTAACCGGACGATGCTGGCGTCGTTGCCGGCTACGCCGCCGAGGTTGAACTTGCCGGTGATGACCACGTAATAATCACCGGTCCAGTCGTCATACCAGACGCCGTTGATATCTTCGGCGGCCATGCCGGGGATCGTCGAGCCGTCAAACCACGGGTAATGGTACCAGTCAAAATCCCAAAAACTCCAATTGAATAGATCTTCGTCGGCCACACTATAGTAAGGCAGGCTGCCATTTCCAGCGATCGAGAAGATCGAATCCTGGTAGTAACGGCCAAGGGCATCGATCTTCTCGCTGCCGGTGGTCAGGCCATGGAGTTTTCCCTGGAATTCCCAATTGAAAACCCCCGGCCCGAGCG
>JAHDWL010000094.1 GCA_023384355.1 Anaerolineae bacterium | reverse complement strand
TACGAGATACGAGATACGAGATACGAGATACGAGATACGAGATACGAGATACGAAATACGAGATACGGCCGCCGGGACTGACCTACTGAATACTGCCCTACTGAATACTGCCCCACTTCCTCCTACCCACACCCACCCCCGCCCGGGCCGCGCTTCACTTCCAGCACAATTTTCGGCGTGAAGGAGAACGAGCGGGCCAGCGTGTCGTTGGGCGCGGCGAAGGCGAGCTTCGACCCCAGCGCGGCGGGGAAGACGAACGCAAGCTGGTCGTCGGCCGCGCCGGCAATGCTGCTATCGGCCACAAACGCCTCGTCGCCGAAGGTGCGAATCCAGTTGTTCAAGCCCCCTTCAAGGATGTAGGTACTGCGCACGCTCTCCGCCCGCAGGAACTTCCAGGCTTCCGTCGCCGCCGCCTCGTCGTTGCCAACGACCACGATCACCGCATTCTCCGGGGTGTCCCGCAGCTCGTCGAGCATATCGGGCAGGACGGCCAGGGGCGCGTGGCGCGCCTCCTGCAGATGGAACAGATTGAAGTCCGCCTCCGGCCGCACATCGAGAATGATCGTCCGCAGCGTGTCGTCGGTCATGGTCAACGCCAGCTCGGCCGGGTGGATCTGTACCTCGCGATTGTCCAGCCGCGCGGTCTCCGTCGCCTCGATGCGCGCCCACTTCTGTTCCGTCGTCGGCTGGCCGATGATCGCCGTCAGCACCGCCAGACCGAGCAGTCCCGCTCCGGCGTAATAGCGCCATTTCGGCTCCTTGCTCAGGTCGCGGCCGCCGAAGATGTGTTCCAGTTGCTCCGCGCCCCAGAACATGAACAGCGCCATCAGCACCACGCCGACGACCACCACCCCATAGGGCAACCCCAGCCATTCGGGGATGGTGAAGCGGCCCATGTAGGAAGAATGCCAGAACGCCTCATAGAAGCCGACCGTCTCGCCGAAGGCGAAGATGCCGAACAGCACGCCGAGGACGAAAATGATGCCGTCGATCTTGCCCACGGCCGCGCCGACGACCGACGTGCCCGGGCAATAGCCGCCGAGGATGAAGCCCACGCCCATGATCAGCCCGCCGACGATGCCCGGCCACAGGTAGGTCTCGTTGACATAGACCAGGCTGTAGTCGAGCAGGCCGATGGCCGCCGTGAAGAACACCAGCACCATGGCCGTGACGATGGCCCCAAACATGACTTTCAGCACGGTCATGTTCCTGAAATAAAACTGCGCGGCCGGCAGCGGCGCGTTGGCAAAACCCGACACCTCCAGGGCGACGCCGAAGGCCATGCCGATGAGCAAATAGACGACGTATTGCCCCCAATGTCCCATGATCTCGGCCAGTGGTAGTGGAAATGGGGTCATGATCGGTATCTCCTTGAGCAGATGAGTGGTCTGTGGTCTGTGGTCTGTGGTCAGTAGGTCAGTAGGTCAGTGGTCAGTAGGTCAGTGGGTCAGTGATCAGTAGGGCAGTGGTCAGTGGGCAGTGGTCAGTAGGTCAGTAGGTCAGTAGGTCAGTAGGTCAGTGGTCAGTAGGCAGTGGTCAGTTCCATAGTTTGCGGACGAAGTAGGCCAGGGCGTAGCCGCCGGCGAAGACGGCGAACATGAACGCCCAACTGCCGACGGACAGCACCGCCCCGCCGGAGAGCGCCTGCCCGCTGGTGCAGCCGCGGGCCATCCGCGCGCCGTAACCCATGATCGCCCCGCCCAGGAAGGCGAACAGCCAGCGCACCCGGACCGGCGTCCGCGGCCCGCGCTCGGTGGTGAACTTCGAGCGGCCGAAGACCCAGCCCGACAGGACGCCGCCGAGCAGCAGCCCGACGAAGACGAACACCACCCAACTGTCGAACGGGTTCGTCTCGCCGCCGGCCATGCTCGTCAGATAGGCCGTGCGATCCACGTGGCCAGGGGCGAAGATGTCCTCTATCCAGACCACGAAGCGGTTCATGCCGCCCGACGCGCCCAGGCCGTTGCCGGTCAGGAAAAACGTGGCGAACAACACCAGCCCCAGAATGATGCCGCCCGCGTAGGGGTGGACGTAGGGTTGGGCCACCCGCCGCGCGGCCGTCTGTCCCGGCTGTTCTTTTTCGATCGTAGGTGATGAAATCGTCGTCATACTTACTCCGTTATGTACATCCAGACCCGACAGGTCATGCTGAATCCATCGCCGGCGCCTCTTCATTCGTCATTCGTAATTCGTCATTCGTAATTTCCATCTCTTCCCAGCCCAGCATCATCGCCTTGATGCCGGCCGTCGGCGTCGGGCCGGTGGTCGTCAGATAGACATGGAGGATGATGAACGCCGCGAACGTCCAGGCTACCAGCGCGTGCAGCGGCCCCAGCCAGGGCAGCCCGCCCAGCGCGGCGGCCGCCTCCGGCCAACGCTGCGCGCCCCACATCAACGCCCCGGTGATGATCTGCGCCGGCAGCAGCACGTTGAGCACCATGACGTAGGTCATCTGTTGCAGCGGGTTCAATTTCCGGTCGCGGCTCTTCTCGACCGGGTGCGGCTCATCGCGGAAGATGCCGCGCAGGTAGTAGAGCGCCTGGCTGAACGCCTCGTCGAAGAAACCGCGCGGCCGCGGGATGAACTGCCTGATCTCGCCGCTGGCCAGGTGATAGAACAGCGACAGCCCGGCATTGAGCACCAGCAGCAGGGCCAGGATGTTGTGCACCTGCACCACGTAGCTGAAGCTGAAGATGCCGAACAGGTCGGGTTTGTGGATGATCAGGCCCGTGAAGAGCAGCAACAGGATGGCCGCCGTTTGCAGCCAGTGCCAGAACCGCTCGTAGACGTCGTACATGTAGACCTGCTGCGTCGCCGCCGGGTCGCCCGATTCCTCGCCCGCCGTTTTGGCCCGCTTGCGCGCCGCCAGCACCCGCAACCCGCCGTGGATGAGGACGCCCAGCGAGACGCCCACGACCATCAACGCGCCGAGGATGTCGACGATGCGCGCGGCGTTGTGGCCGAGCACATACAGCCCCGCCTCGGCCGTGCTGGGCACGAAAGCCAGCCCGCCGCCCTCCGTGGCCTCGATGCCGCCCGGCCAACTCACCGGGCCGCCCTCGTAGAGCGCCGGCAGCTCGCCGCCGGGCGTGCGGTCGGAGAGGGTTATCGACTGCGCCAGCCGGGACTCTCCGCCGTGGCAGTCGCGGCACTCGCGCGTCGCCCACTCCCCGCGGGCCGTGTTATGGTTTATGCCCCAGGGCTGCACCTCGGCCCGGATGCGCGGCGAGTCCAGCCCGGCGGCCGACAGGCGACCGCTGACCGCGTCGCGCTGCGTCTCAGTGGTGATGAGCAGCTCCGCGGCCGCGAGTTCGCCGTCGCCGTCGGCATCGAAGGCGGCCACAATCTCCGGCGCGTATCCGTCGCCCGCGAAGAAGGCCGCCTGCAGATCGCGCAGCGGCACCGGCCGTTCCTCCTCGCCGTAGATCCAGTACCAGCTGCTGATCAGGTTGAAGGGCGCCAGGGTCGTCGTGCCGTCGCCGTTCGT
Source organism: Anaerolineae bacterium (assembly GCA_023384355.1). Lineage (GTDB taxonomy): Bacteria > Chloroflexota > Anaerolineae > Promineifilales > Promineifilaceae > Promineifilum. Next base: position 4,399 of record JAHDWL010000094.1, on the reverse strand, counting down.
CCGCGGCAGCAATACCGGCTCGTAGCCGGTGATCAGGGTGGCGGCGCCGAGCGTGTCGCCTTCCATGCCCCGGTAGGCGCGCACCGGTTCGCCCGCGGCCGTCAGCACCGTCCAGTCGATCGACTCCAGCGCGGGGGCATAGAGCCGGGGTGTGTGGCACGTCTCGCAGGCCATGGCCGCGGTGTGGCGATCCTTATACGGCAGCCAGTTGTGGCTGTTATCGATGCTGTGGCACGATTCGCAGCGGCGGATCGTCTCGTCGAAGCCGGGGGCCAGCGTGCCCTGGGCGCTCTGCCCCTTGGCGAACTGGTGCAGCGGCCGGTAGATGTACTCGCCCAGGTCCATGCGTCGCGGGTCGAAGGTCAGGTGTTCCGGCTGTTTGCCGCTCGTCTCCCGATAATAGACCGGGTTGTTGAGCGAATAGTGGCAACTGGTGCATTCCAGCACGCGCTCCATGTGGATGTCCCACGAGCGGCCGAGCGCGCTCTTGTCCTGCAGATTAAGCCCGCTCGCGTTGAGGCGTTGCGGGGACATGATCTGGCCGGTGGTCAGGGTGTTCCAGTCGGCGACAGTCAGCTCGTCCAGCGTCAGCGGCGTCTCCTCGTTGTGGACCACGCCGTGGCAATTGCCGCAATTGGCCGATGTCGGATCGCCCACGGTGATGTATTCCGGCAGCAGGTTGCCCGCCTCGTCGAACGCGGCCGGGTTATAGACCCACGCCCCCGCGTTCCCGCCCGCCTGCTCCACGATGCCGGTGCCGGCCAGCGTCGCCGTGGTCGCGTCGGCGAAACGCCCCGCCGCCAACGCGGCGACGCGAGCCTCGTTGTCGGCTCCCGGCAGGTGACAGACGAAGCAGTTGAGGTCGGCCGTGCCCGACGCCGCCCAATCCCACGGCCGCGCCTCGCCCGTCGCCGGGTCGACGATGGTCGTGTCCACGGCGAGGCCGGAATCGACCAGCGGGCCGCCGCCGCGACTGGTGACGGCCGGGCCGCCGCCGGCGTGGCGCTCGCCGAACAGCTGCACCCACTCCGGCGTGGTCAGGTCGACGGTCGCGTCCGCTTCGGGCGAGAGGTAGCGATAGAGGATGGGGTTCCACTTGCCGAACAGTCCCGCGCCGGTGTCCCACGGCCGGCCGCCGGACAGGCTGCCCGGTTGGCCGTAGGTTTCCAGCCCGACGTCGGCGTGGAAGTTGTTGGCGGCGATGAAAGCCGTGTCGTGGCAGCCGCCGCAGGTGGTCATGGTGGAGACGGCCACGCCGCTCGCCAGCACGTTCGCCCCGTCCGCGTCCAGCAGCGGGAAGACGGGGTGGATGGGCGACGGGGCCGGGGTCGCCGCCGGTTCCCCTTCCTGGGCGATTGTTCGGCCGAACAGGAAGAAGACGACCGCGACCAACAGGCCAATCACAACGACCGGCTTGATAATTCTGCCCGCGCCGGCCAGACCAGCGCGGCCGTTAGTCGTAAAGCGTGCCATAAATGCCGCATCCTTATTGCGAGTGACGAGTTACGAGTGACGAGTGACGAGTTAAGATACGAGATACGAGATACGAGATACGAGATACGAGATACGAGATACGAAAAGCGCCTGAGCACCCCGCTTGATTCCTAATTCCTAATTTTTAATTATTAATTCCTAATTCTCTCCCTCCCCACGTCATCGGGTCGCCGAAGTAGCCCAGCGCCGCCCAGTCCATGCGGCCGTTTTCGCCGTGGCAGTCGTAGCACTGCAACGCCTGCTCCTTCGGTTGCACCATGTGGGTCAATGACCAGTACATCGACGTCGGGGCAAAGCCGTATTCGCCGCTGTAGGCCAGGCCGGTGTTGGCCTCGTTCAGGCGAAAAGCCTGATCCCAGTCGAAATTGGTCCAGAAGCCATCCTCTCCAGCCGTCACCGGCACCAGCAGGTAGTTGTTGACGGCGTCAAACGGCTGGCGGGCGGTGTGGACCTTGAACGGCCAAATTTTGGCCGTCGCGTCGTCGATGTCGCCGAGCGGCCGCGTGAGTTGCGTCACGGCGGTCGGGTCGATGATGTCGCCCAGCAAATAGCGGTCGGCGTCGCCGTTCCACCAGGCGTAGGCCGGGCGGAAATCGTGCTCATAGACGAAGTTGCCCTTGATCTTCAGGTAGGTGTGTGGGTCTTCCGGCAAATCCTGCCCGGCCGTCGACCAGTCCCAATCCATCTTCGTCGCGTGGCGCAGCGCCCCTTCGGGGATGTGGCAGGTTTGGCAGGCGACGGAATCGACGTGGGCGTTGATCCGCGCGTCCGCGTGGACGTCCGGCGCGTGGCAGTTGGTGCAGGCCAGCTCATCCTTCACCTGCGGGCTGACGGAGATCATGTGCCCGGCGATCTGGTGATCCTCCCCGGCATGGCAATCGACGCACTCGAACCCCAGCCGCCCCATGTGGACGTCGACCGTCTCGTCGGGGTAATAGAGGCTCTCGTCCAGGTCGCCGTGCTTCACCGCGTTGCCGCCGCCGCCGTCGAAATGGCAACTGCCGCAGTTGCGCCGCGTCGGCCGCCCCACGCTGCCCGCGGCGGCCGCCAGGTCGACACCATCAGCCGGGTTGCCGGCCGTCCCCTTGCCATAGAGCGAGGTGTCGGCGTGGCACACCAGGCAATCGACATTGGTCTCTTCGGCAAAGTCAAAGGAGGCATCTTCCCAGCCGTAGCCGGTGTGGCATTTGGTGCAGCCGGTCCAGTTGCCCTGTATGCCGATGCAGAAGTTGTTGATCTGGTTCTTCTTGCCCACGGTCACCGGCTCATCGCGGCCGGGCAGCATCATCGGTTCGCTCTCCCACGTCCAATGAGTCGTGCCCATGACTTCCGAGGCGGCCGATTCGTGGCACTCCAGGCAGGCGGCGGTGACCTCCGCGCCGGTGGCATACGGCCCGGCCATCAGCGCGCTGTGATCGACGTGGGACGGCGTCGGCTTGACGTAGTCCCACGGATCGGCCGACGCCTCGCCCCCCGACGAGGCGAAGAGGATCACCGGGATCGCGATGACGGCAAGTGTGACCAGCAGCCCGGCGATCCAGATAAAGCGAAACTCTTTCATAGTGGCTCCATTCCAGAGGTGGCAGATTCATGGCGGACCGGGCTGCGGTCGATGCGAACAAGTCCCGATTGGCGGGCGAGGGAATCGCGCAAGATCTCTCGCATGGTGTCGAGGATCGCGATGACGCGCGGCTCGGCGAGGTGGTAGATGACCGCCGCGCCGTCGCGAACCGGCACGACGAGATGGCGCTCGCGCAGGATTTGCAGGTGGCGGGAGGCGGTTGGTTGCGGCAGGTCGAGGTCGGCGGCCAGTTGGCTCACGTTGCGCGGCCGCTCGTCGAGGGCGTAGAGGATGCTCAGTCGCTTCGGGTCGCCCAGCGCCTGGCAGACGCTCGCGTGCAACAGGTTGAGTTCTTCGATCGTCGGCCGTTCCATCGATCCCTGCCATGTATTCGGATAGCCGGATACATGGTCAGTTTACGCCCGCCGCCCCGCGAACTACAGTGATATTTGTCACCTGTTGACCGTGACGATTGTCATTATGTGCCGCGCTGCGTCATGGGGTTGGGGAAGGGGGGAAAGGGGGAAGGGGTGAAGGGGAGTAGCCCGGGGGTCACTGACCTACTGACCTACTGACCCACTGGTCACTGTAAACTCCCCCCACCCATCCCCATCTCCGAATACACCCCGGTCACCATATAGACCACCCACTCGCAGATGTTGATCGTCCGGTCGGCCGAGCGTTCCAGGTTGTGGAGCGCCCATTCCAGCTGGTTGGCGCGGTGGATTTGCGACGGGTCGGCCATCACCAGGGCCACGATCTCGCCGTACAGCTCGTTGAACAGCAGATCGACCCGGTCGTCCATGTCCGGCGTCCGCTTGGCCAGTTCAGCGTCCCGGTTGGCGAAGGCCTTGAGCGCCTGGAACAGCATCTCCGCGGCCGTCTCGGCCATCTCCGGCAGATGCAGCGCCAGCGAATGGGGGATCGGCCCCGGCCCCAGGCTCAGGCTGATCTTGCCGATACCCTTGATGTAGTCGTGGATGCGCTCCAGCTCGCCGACGGTCTCCAGCACGGCGGCGACGAGGCGCATATCGCCGGCCATAGGCGACTGGGTGGCGATGAGCCGCAGCGCGTCCAGGCCGACGGCGATGCGGCGCTCGTTGATCGACCGGTCGGCGTCGATCATCCGCTGCGCCGTCACCATGTCGCGGTCGATGAAGGCGTTGGTGACCTTCAGCAGGTTCTCCTGCACCTCGCTGCCCATCCGCAGCACCTCATCCTGCAGGCGTTGTAGTTCCCGTTCGTATGATAATCGCATCATAACTCCTGATGGAATGACGAATGACGAGTGACGAATGACGAATGACGAATGACGAATGACGAGTGACGAATGACGAATGACGA
>JAHDWL010000093.1 GCA_023384355.1 Anaerolineae bacterium | reverse complement strand
TATCTCGTATCTCGTATCTCGTATCTCGTATCTCGTATCTCGTATCTCGTATCTATCCAAATCTGCCCGTGATATATTGCTCCGTCATCTCATGCTTCGGGCTGGTGAACAGCTCGCTGGTCGGGCCGTATTCGACCAGATAGCCCGCCCGGTCGGTGTCCATATTGAAAAAGGCGGTGTAGTCGGACGCACGGGCCGCCTGCTGCATGTTGTGGGTGACGATCAGGATCGTGTAGCGCTCCTTCAGCTCCTGGATCAGCTCCTCGATGCGCAGGGTCGAGATCGGGTCAAGGGCGGAGGCCGGCTCGTCCATCAGGATGATCTCCGGCCGGACGGCGATGGCCCGCGCGATGCACAGGCGCTGCTGCTGACCGCCGGAGAGCGACAGACCGCTCTGGCCCAGCTTGTCCTTCACCTCGTCCCATACGGCCGCGGCGCGCAACGACTCCTCCACCAGGGCGTCCATGTCCGCCTTGTTGCCCTTGAAACCGTTGATGCGCGCGCCCCAGGCCACATTCTCGTAGATGCTCTTGGGGAACGGGTTCGGCTTCTGGAAGACCATGCCGACGCGGCGGCGAACCTCCACCGGGTCGACGTCGGCATCGTAAATATTCTTGCCGTGGAACAGGATTTCCCCCTCGGCGCGCGCGTTGGGGATGAGGTCGTTCATGCGGTTGAAAGCGCGCAGCACGGTGCTCTTGCCGCAGCCCGACGGGCCGATGAGGGCCGTGATCCGGCTCACCGGAAATTGCAGGTCGATATGCTTCACGGCGCGGAAATCGCCGTAAAAGATGTTGAGGTCGCGCGCCTCGATGGCGTAATGGCCGTTGCCGCCGGGCGCGCCGATGTCATAGGTTATTGTCATTATCCAATCCGTTTGCTGTAGCGATTGCGCAGATAGATGGCGGTCGCGTTCAGCAGCAAGAGCAGGATCAGCAGCACGAGGATCGCCGCGGCGGCGATATCGCGGAAGGTGTCCTGCGGTCGCGCCGTCCACTGGTAAATCTGAACCGGCAGCGACGTGAACTTCGAAAACGGCCCGGTCGGGTCGGTGGTGATGTAGGTTGACGCGCCGATTACCACCAGCGGGGCCGTCTCGCCGATGATGCGCGACATCGACAGGATGACGCCGGTCAGGATGCCGCCGAGGGCGTTGGGCAGCACATGGCTGCGCACCGTCTGCCAGCGTGTGGCCCCCAGCCCGTAGCTCGCCTGCCGCAGCGAGGCGGGCACGGCGCGGATGGCCTCCTGCGCGCTGATGATGATGATCGGCAGCCCCAGCAGCCCCAGCGTCAGCCCGGCCGACAGGATGGTGCGGCCGTTGGCCGCTGACGGGTCGGAGAGGCCGAACAGCGCCCCGCTGGTGACCGGCTCCAGCGCCCGCACGAACAGCGCCAGCCCCAGCAGGCCGTAGATGATCGACGGCACGCCGGCCAGGTTGTTGATGTTGGTCTGGATGATCTGGTTCAGGCGGCCGCTCTTCGAGGCATACTCCTCCAGATAGATGGCCGCGCCGACGCCCAGCGGGAAGCTGAAGGCCACGGCGATGCCCACCACCCACAGCGTGCCCAGAATGGCCGTGCGCACCCCGGCGATCTCCGGGTAGCTCGATTGGGGGCTGGTGACAAAATCCCACGTCAGCCAGCGCCGGAAATAGACCTCGGCGCCGGGGAACTCGGTCGCCGCTGTCTGGAATATCTCCTCGCGCCGGAACAGCGATTCCCACAGGTTCCAGGTGGACACGACGGTCGGCTTGATGACGTCGGCCTCGATGAGCTGCCGCACCGACGCCGCGTCGCGCGCGGGCAGCGTGCAGGCCGGGCGCGGGTTGTCGCTCGCGCACATGGTCTGGAAACGCTCCTCGCTGTCGCACACCAGCCGGTCATCGTAGAAACGTTGCTCATACTCCACCGCCCGGCAGCGTCCGGCCGACACGTTGGCCTGATAGAGGCTCACCAGCGCGTCGAAGGGGAGGTCGTCCAGCGTGGTCGCGCCGTCCGCCCCGTCCAGGCCGGATTGCGGCAACAGTTCGCTCTCCGTCACCGCGCTCTCCACGGCCACATAGCCGTTGGCGTCGCCGACGATCTTGAGCAGCAGCACGCTCAGGATGAGGACGGCCAGCGCCGCCGCCCCGAGGAAGACCCAGCGCCAGACCGTGCCCAGGCGACGGCGACGGCCGATCTGCCGCTCGATCTCCGGCCCGCGCGGGAAGAGGTCACGCTCTACCTGCTTGCGGACGTACTCGTTATCGATCATTCGTACACCTCGCGGAAACGGCGAACGATGACCCGGCTGATGATGTTGAGCAGGAGGGTCAGCAGGAAGACAACCAGGCCGACGGCGAAGATGCTCTGGTAGTCGATGGAGCCGTAGCTCAGGTCGCCGCCGCTGATGCGCACCATGTAGCCGGTCATCGATTCGGCCGAGTCGAACGGGTTGAACGTGAAGTTCGGCCCCGCCCCGGCGGCCAGGGCGACGATCATCGTCTCGCCGACAGCGCGGGAGACGGCCACGACGACGGCCGCGGTGATGCCCGACAGCCCGGCCGGCACGACCACGCGCAGACTCGTCTCGCGCTTTGTGGCCCCCAGCCCGTAGGCGGCCTGCCGCAGCGCGTCGGGCACGGCGTGGATGGCGTCTTCGCTGAGCGAGGCCACCAGCGGGATGGTCAGGATGCCCACGACCAGACCGGCCGAGGCCATGTTATAGATCTTCACCACGTCGTCGCCGAAGATCGTCCGCAGCATCGGCGTGACGAACGTCAGGGCGAAATAGCCGAAAACCACCGTCGGCACCCCGGCCAGCACTTCCAGCGCCGGTTTGAGGACCGCGCGCACCCGGGCCGAGGCGTATTCGCTCATGTAGATGGCCGTGGCCAACCCCACGGGGATGGCCAGCGCCATGCCGATGGCGCTGATGATCAGCGTCGCGTTCAGCAGCGGCCAGATGCCGAACTCGCCCAGCTGCGGCTGCCACGTCGTTTTTGTGAGGAATTCGACGAGGCTGACAGCGGGCGAGGCGAAGAAGTCGAGCGCGTCGCGCACGAGCACGAAGACGATGCCGACGGTGGTGAAAATGGAGATGACCCCGGCCAAACGCAGGGAGAACTCGATAATCTTCTCCCCCGGCCGCGACTTCCGGGCAAGCAGACCGGCCGCCGCCCCGGCCTGGGCCGGGGACGGCGGCGCTGCAGGGCGTGCCGGTAACACTTCACCGCTCATTTCATCCTCCGTTTCCGGCACGCGGTTCTCATTGGCCGACGGCCGACAGCCACGCCGCGCGGGCGCTGTTGAGCGCGTCCTCGCTGGCGGGGAAGTAGCCGACGTCGATGATCTCGTCGTTGACGTAGGTCAGGTAGAAGTTGATGAAGTCGGCCACCTGCGGCTTGGCCTGCATGATGCCCGCGTCACTGTAGATGTACAGCGGCCGCGAGAGCGGGTAGCTGCCGTCCTCGGCCGAAGTCGCCGTCGGGGTCACGCCGTCGACGCTGATGATCTTCAGCTTTCCGGCGTTCTCCAGATAGTAGGCGTAGCCGAAGTAGCCGATGGCGTAGGGGTCGCCGGCGATGCCCTGCACCAGAACGTTGTCGTCCTCGCTGAACTGCGTTCCGGTCGAGGCCAGAATGGGCGCGGTATCCTCGTCGAAGATTTCCTCGACGAAGTAGTCGAACGTGCCGCTGTCTGTCCCGGGGCTGTAGCGGGCGATAGGCTCGGCCGGGAAGGAGGGGTCGACGTCGGCCCACGTCTCGGCCGTGCTGAAGGCCAGCGCCAGTTGGGCCGAGGTCAGGTTCTCGACGAAGTCGTTGGCCGGGTTCACGACCACCGCCAGCGCGTCGGTGCCCACGCGAAACTCGATCGGCGTGCGGCCGATGGCCGCGCAAGCCCTCGTCTCATCTTCCTTGATGGCCCGGCTGGCGTTGGCGATGTCGGTCTCGCCGGCCACACAGAAGCGCTCGAAGCCCGCGCCGGAGCCGATGCTGTCCACGGTGATTTGCCCCGCGAAGCCCTCGTTCTGGTAGCGCTCGGTCATGCGCTCGCTGAGCGGGAAGACGGTCGAGCTGCCGGCGGTGACGATGTCGCCCGTCGCCAGCAGCGGGTCGGGCAGGGGCATCGTGCCGTCGGCGGCGGCCGCTTCTTCGGCCGGGGCCTCGACGGCGACAGATGTTGCGACCGCCTCCAAAGTCGGGGCGACCTGTTCAATTGTCTGCTGGGTCGTTCCGGTGCAGGCAACGGCTGAAAAGGCTATCAGCGATAACAATCCAAATAGTTTAATCCGCATGTATATCTCCTGTGATATATTCGTTTTGTACTGACGAGGAGAATAGCACGCGGTAGTTAAGAAACGGCGCACAAGCGGTTAAGACATGGCTAAGGTTCGTTTAACAGGAGGTAAACAAATTGTTAACGGGCCGGCGGCCCAATGCCCAATCCCCCATCTCCAATCGCCCGTTTTTCAATTCCTGATTTCCCATTCTCTTGTTACAATGAGCCAATGCCGGAAATAGCCACCCTTGAACAACTGATCGACCGCTTCCACCACGACCCCCAGCGGCGCAAGCCGTCATACAACGAGACCGAAGTCCGCGTCCAATACATCAACCCCCTCTTCCGTCTCCTCGGCTGGGACATGGCCAACGTCCACGGCCGCGGCGAAGTGCGCCACGAGGACAAGATCACCATCGGCAACAAGGCCAAGGCCCCCGACTACGGCTTCTACCTCGACGGCCGCCGCCGCTTCTTCGTCGAGGCCAAAAAGCCCTCGGTCAACCTCGACCAGAACCACGACCCCGCCTACCAGCTGCGCCGCTATGCCTGGACCGCCAAGCTGCCGCTGAGCATCCTGACCGACTTCGAGGAGTTCGCCGTCTACGACACCCGCGTGCGGCCGGGTCACAGCGACAACCCCAAGGTAGCCCGCCTGCGCTACTGGAACTACGCCGACTACGGCGACAAGTGGGACGAGATCGTCGCCATCTTCTCCCGCGAGGCGGTGCTGGCCGGGTCGCTGGACGAATACGCCGCCAAAGCGGGCGGCAAGAAGGGCGTGGCCCCCGTCGACGCCGAATTCCTGAAGGAGATCGAGCGCTGGCGCGAGCTGCTGGCGCGCAACATCGCCCTGCGCAACCCCGGCCTCGACGAGCGCGACCTCAACTTCGCCGTCCAGCAAACCATCGACCGGCTGCTCTTTCTGCGCATCGCCGAAGACCGCGGCATCGAGCCATACGGCCGCCTGCGCGATCTGACGAAAGGCGGCGAAATCTATACCAGCCTGTTCACCATCTTCAATCAGGCCGACGCCCGCTACAACTCCGGCCTGTTCCATTTCCAGCCGGAGAAGGGGCGCGACACCCCCGACCGGCTGACGCCGGGCCTGAACATCGACGACAAGGCGCTGAAGGACATCATCCGCAATCTCTACGAGCCGGTCAGCCCCTACGAGTTCTCGGTGTTCCCGGCCGACATACTGGGGCAGGTCTACGAGCAGTTCCTGGGCAAGGTCATCCGGCTGACGGGCAAGAGCGCCAAAGTCGAGGACAAGCCGGAAGTGAAGAAGGCCGGCGGCGTCTATTACACGCCGACCTATATCGTCGACTACATCGTGCGGCAGACGGTGGGCAAGTTGCTGGAAGGGCACGCGCCCGACCCGGCCGGCCCGGCCTCGCGGCTGCGCATCCTCGATCCGGCCTGCGGCAGCGGCAGCTTCCTGCTGGGGGCCTACGACTACCTGCTCGACTGGCATCTGCGGGGCTATCTGGCCGCGCCGTCGAAGTGGTCGAAGGGGCGGGGCAAGACGCTCTACCAGACGGCCGGCGGCGACTATCACCTGACGCTGGCCGAGCGCAAGCGCATCCTGCTGGACAACCTCTACGGGGTCGACATCGACCCGCAGGCGGTGGAAGTGACCAAGCTGTCGCTGCTGCTGAAGGTGCTGGAAGAGACGCCCGACGCGCTGAGCGGCCAGCTGTCGCTGTTGCCGGAGCGGGTGCTGCCCGACCTGGGCGACAACATCAAGTGCGGCAACTCGCTCATCGGGCCGGACTTCTACGACGGCCAGGCGACGCTGTTCGACCTCGACGAGCGGATGCGGGTCAATGCCTTCGACTGGAACCGCGAGTTCCGGGGGATCATGAACGCCGGTGGGTTTGATGCGGTGATTGGGAATCCGCCATACATTCGCATCCAGACGATGAAGGAATGGGCACCGACCGAGGTGGAGTTCTACAAGCGGGCCTACCGCGCCGCGAGCAAGGGCAACTACGATATCTACGTGGTCTTCGTGGAGAAGGCGCTGAGCCTGCTGAACCCGCGCGGCCGCATGGGATATATCCTGCCGCACAAGTTCTTCAATGCCAAGTATGGTGAGCCGCTGCGGGAGGTAATTGCCGAGGGGCGGCATCTGTCGGAGATTGTGCATTTCGGAGCAGAGCAAGTATTTTCGAGTGCGACTACATACACTTGCCTATTGCTCCTCTCCAAAGCGCCCCAAGATGAGTTCAACTTCGTCAAAGCACCTAATCTAATCACATGGCAACGGAGAGAAAGTGCATTGTGCGGCCTCATCCCGGCAAGCGGCGTAAGTGCAAAAGAGTGGAACTTCTCCTTTGGTGAAAGCGCAGGACTGATCGAACGATTAAGGACGCTACCGCATACTCTCGGTGAGGTTGCAAATATCTTTGTTGGATTGCAAACAAGCGCTGACCGAGTGTTCACGATGCGGGAAGCGGGGAATCTTGAGCGTGATCTTCTCAAGCCTCTTCTCAAGACTGATGCAGTGAAACCCTACAATTCCCCATCAATTAACGCTTGGATTCTGTTTCCGTATTATGTGGAATCTGACCAAGCAAAACTCATTTCAGCTACTGAAATGAAACAAAAATATCCTAACGCTTGGGCCTATCTTAAATCACATGAAACTCAACTTCGGTCAAGAGATAACGGGCAATGGAATCACGATCAATGGTATGCATTCGGTCGCTCACAAAATCTGACACAGATGGATGGAGAGAAGCTAATCATACAAGTAATGGCCTTGAGGCCGACCATCGTTTACGATGATCGTTCCCTCTATATGACCGGTGGCGGCAGTGGACCTTTCTATGGCATCCGCCTAAAGGCCTCGCAGATGAATATGTTCTATTTGATGGGGATTCTAAATTCAAAACTATTTGGTTACATCATCGAATCTCAAAGCACAGTTATGCGAGGTGGCTATTACAAGTATTCCAAACAATACATTGAGAACGCCCCCATCCGCACCATCGACTTCACCAACCCCACCGACGTTGCCCGCCACGACCGCATGGTCGCCCTCGTCCGGCAGATGCTTGAGCTCCACCAGCGTCTCGCCACAGAAGCCAACCCGCAGGTCAAGACTATCATCCAGCGGCAAATCAACGCCACCGACCAGCAAATCGACAGGTTGGTGTATGGGCTGTATGGCCTGATGGAAGAAGAAATCACGATTGTAGCAGCAACCTCGTAATGTGCGTGGGTGAGGAATGCAATGATATTAAACACAAATCCGTGTGAGAAATCCAAAAGTTAAGACAAGGTTTGAACAAACTCGGTGTCGTTGATTAATCACGGTCAATGATTAAACCTAATCTACTCAGATAGCAACGCCGATACAAATTAAGAAACGGGAATGAAACAGATAACTGAAAAATTACTAGACGTTTCACGAATAAGTGTAGTTATCACAGTTCTGTTTTATGTTGTCGGTTTCTTGATCTCAAACCTGTATTTAGGGTCATTCGGAGTTATATCGTTTACGATTTTAAGGGCAAGGTATATTTCAACAGGAATCCTTTATGGAGTGTTTGTTGCAATTATCATCTTGCCTTTATATGAGTTAATGAAAGAGTTCATAAAGAATAGCCAAAAATCGTTACCGATATTAATAGTACTATTAGTGAACTGACCCCGAATTCGTAGACACCGAGATAAGGTGGATAATCAACCAACC
>JAHDWL010000092.1 GCA_023384355.1 Anaerolineae bacterium | reverse complement strand
CGGAAAATGGTTCCGGCGGAAAACTACGGCGTTAAATTCATCTCGATGGCATTTCTTGTAAAGCCCGATCAACCCCTGATTTGGCGTGGCCCCATGCTGCATAGCGCCATTCGTCAATTGTTAACCGATGTCGACTGGGGCGAGCTGGATTACCTGATCGTAGATTTACCGCCGGGAACCGGTGACGCCCAGCTGACTTTAGCCCAGGTGTTACCCCTGACGGGTGCGCTCGTCATCACTCAGCCCATGCAGGTTGCAGCGTCTGATGCCGTGCGCGGGCTGAAGACGTTCGAGAAGCTTGAAGTGCCGATTATCGGCGTAATCGAGAACATGAGCGGCGAGTTCTTCGGCACGGGTGCCGGCGAGCAATTGGCCCGGCAATATAACACCGACTACCTTGGGGCAATTCCCCTGGAGGCCGAAGTGCGCAAGGGGGGCGATAGTGGCCGGCCCATCGTTATCGCCTATCCCGATTCAGAGGCGGCAATCGCCATACGTAGTATTGCGCGCAGCGTCGCGGCGAGGGTCAGCGTGCTGACCTTGCAATCGCAAGCTGATAATATCATTCCCATAAGCATGATCGGGTGATGGTTCAACGATTTGCAGGGCGAGTTGCCGGTGGTGACTCGCCCTGTTTTGTTTGTCGGTTTGCCAAAGTGGTCGCGTTTCCGGTATAACTTACACCGCAAACAATCTTAACTATTACGAGGATTTAAGCCTATGGCCACAGTGATGGCTCCCGGCGAGACCTCTGACTTCATTGGTGTTCGCTTCCAGAAACTTGGGAAGCTCTACCATTTTAAAGTCGGTGCCAACAAAGGCTTGGTGGCTGGGGATCATGTGATCGTCGAAACCAAGCGCGGCAAGCAGTTGGGCCAGGTCATCGCTTTCATCGATCCGCAAGAAGTTCACCGTCACAAGGGATTGCGCGCCGTTCAACGCAAAGCGACTCCTCGCGATCTCGTCATGAAGCAGGTATGGGAGTCTAAAGAGCTGGATGCCCTGATCACCTGTCGCGAAGAAGCCTCCAAAGCCGGTATAAAGGATGCGAAATTCGTCAAAGCCGAATACAGCTTTGACGGTTCGTGGCTGACCATTGCTTATACGACCGAAAACAAGAAACTCGATCTGCGACAGGTGCAAAGCTCTCTCGGTCGCATCTTTCGCACCCGCGTTGAGATGCAGCTTGTCGGCCCGCGAGACGTGGCCAAGATGATGGGCGGCTATGGCGCATGCGGCATTCCACGATGTTGCTCGACCTTCCTGACCGAATTCAGCCCGATCTCGATCCGTATGGCCAAGGAGCAGGGTATATCGCTCAGCCCGCAGGAGATTACCGGCATGTGCGGTCGTCTGCGTTGCTGTCTGGTATACGAATACGAGCAATATGTCGAGGCCAAGAAGCAGTTGCCCAAGGTGGGCAAGACGGTCGGCACGCCACACGGGGAAGGACGGGTGGTCGACGTTCGGCCGCTACGCGATTCCGTTATGGTGGTTGTTGATGAGACTGTTCATGAGGTATTCCGCCATGAGTTTGAGCCGCTGGATGAGCTTGAGGCCTTGAAGAGGAAAGCCGAAGCCGGCTGTTCAAAGCATGAAAACGGTGGCTGCGATTGTGGCGCAAAGCGACCCGGTGCGAGTAGTGGAGAAGCGGAAGATAAACCCGAATGAAGACGCGAGACGATGCCTGGGAAATGGTTTGCCGGTATGTCCAGGAACCGGGCTTGCGGCGACATATGCTCGCCGTCAGTGTGGCGATGGCCGACTACGCTGGCCGGCTCGGCGAGGACGTTGATTATTGGGCGACAGTTGGCCTGCTTCACGACTTTGACTGGGAGATTCATCCCAACCTCGATGAGCATCCCGGCAAAGGCGCCGGGATATTGCGAGCCGATGGCTGGGATGAAGAGACTATTCGCGTGATCCTGTCCCACTACACCGAAGGGACGGGCGTAAAACGTGAGAAGCCAATCGATTACGCACTTTTGGCTTGTGATGAGATCACTGGTCTGATCATTGCCACCACGTTGGTCAAGTCGTCGCGCAATATTGCTGACGTGTCGCTGGATTCGGTTCGCAAGAAGTGGAAGGACCGGCGATTTGCCGCTGGTGTCAATCGGGATGAGGTCGTTGCCATCACCGAGGACTTCAGTCGTGAGTGCTTTAACGGCGACCTGGAACTATGGGCTCACGTCGAAAACGTCCTGAACGCAATGAAGGGCTCGGCGGCCGAACTGGGATTGAATGGGTCCGACGGTGTTTCCTGATTCCTGTCATCTGAATCTGGCCCCCCCTCAATATGTACTTTGACTATGGCCTCGGCGGCTACGTCTACGCTTCGGTATAGCCCGATTTATTGGTTGTCATCGGAATTTAATAATCGGACGCGGAGAGCGGGTTTTCCCGATGAACGGCCCCTCGACGGCGAGCAGTGAAAGGTTTCCCGCGCCGTCGTTGATAAGGATGCGATCACCCGGAACGCCTCCCGCTCCACACAGGTTAACTCGCGAAGCGTCCGATTGCCCGCGATCCAGTCGATCAACTCCACCTGCTCCGGTTCGGCCAGTCGCCATTGGATAATAGAGCCGTCGATGTCGTCGGTCAGCGCCGTCTGACCGGACGGATGAATGGATATGCCCGGGTTGAAGCCGCCATCCGCGAAGCGCCGGAAGGGAAAACGCCGGATGGTTTCGCCGGTAGCCATGTCCCACAGGATCATCACATCATCAAAGGCGCCCGACAGCGCCCGTTGCCCGTCCGGCGTCAGACCAACGGAAGCGACCGGGCTGGAATGGCCGCTGAAGCGCAGGACGGACTCGCCGGTTTCCAGATCCCACAGGAGAAGCGAACGGTCGTAGCCCGTCGATGACAGATGACGGCCGTCGGCGGGGACGATCTGATTCACCGCCGGCCTATCGTACGTGCCGGACGCGAAGAGGTGGCCGCCCGGCGGCCAGATCCCACAGGATCATCTCGCCATCCAGCGCTCCGGAGAGGGTCTTCAGGCCATTCGGGCCGATGGTTATGTTCGTCACATTGCCTTCATGATCGCGCAAAGTCTGGACGAGCTCGCCTGACCCAAGCTCCCAGACGTAGATATTGGAATCGGCCGAAGCGCCGTAACCAAGCCGGCCATCGGGGCTGTTCGCGACGCCGAAGATACCCTGATCCGACCCCTCCAGAAAACGGATGACTTCACCAGCTTCGATATCCCAATAGGCGACCGTTTGCGTGTCGAGGGCCGAATTCTTTCTGTACCCCACCAGTGCCGTGCGCCCGTCGGGGATGACAGCCAGGTCGAGTACGCCTTCGATTACTTCTTCCAACTCTCCGCCGAAACGATCGATGATCTCGCCTGTGGCGAGGTCCCACAGGATTAACTCTCCGTGAAGCTGGCCTGTGTCCTCGCCGGTCAGGGCGCGGCGGCCGTATCGCCCCCGGAGCATAGGCCACGTCCAGCAGCGTGCGCCAGGCGTTAAGGGGCGGGTTTTCAACTGTATTCGCCGCCAACGCCAGCAGCAACGCCAGCGGTTGGTCACCGACGTCCAGCGCCTGACGGGCATTTGCAGCCAGCGACAGGCTAAAGGATTGCAGCGCTTCGCGCTCGCGAGCCAGGGCCGTATCGCGCTGCGTGTTGGCGTCCACTTCGGCCGTGGCCCGCTGGTTCGACTAGGTCACGGCTTCCGCCTGTCGCGTCAAAGCTAAATTGGCGTTATCGACAGCCAGCGCGGCGTTGGCATTGGCCTCGACGGCGCGGGTGGCGGCCAGCGCTGCGTTTTGGCCGGACGAGCGAGCGAAGCGGACGGCGGTCACGGCCAGCATTCCGGCGAGGGCCAGCGCCACAGCCAGCAGCCCCGCCCGGCGGCGCAGCTTTCGGCTGTTGGCGGTCTGCTCTTCGGCCCGGCGGCGCTCTGTCTCGACCAGTTGACGGGCCGTGTCCGGTTCCCGTTGCCGTCGCGCTTCTTCGTCGGCGTGCCGATGATTGCGTGCCGCGCAGGAAGCCGATAAAAACCCCTGCTCGCCGGCTGTCAGAGACACTATCGGGGCTTCCAGCCAGCCGTCGAACTGATCCAGGCGCGACCCGCGCAACAGGTAGCCGTCGTCGCGTCCTGCAGCCGCGCACAGCCGGAGGTGGCTCCGGCACAATCCCGGACTTCTTACCCGGGCCATCAGTCTTGATCTGTGCCGCCAGCCGCGCCGTCTGAGTCGATGGTGACATGCCCAACTCGTCGCGCAGCAACCGGCGGGCGATCTCATTGGTTGCCGTGGCTTCGTTGCGGCGTCCGTCGCGGGCCAGTGCCTCCATCAACTGCCGGTAGGCACGCTCGCCCAGGTTGTCCATTTCCAGTTAGCGGCGAGCGAAGTGCTCGGCCTGAACATAGTCCCCGCTGCGCATGTAGCTCTCGGCCAGCGTCGCCATGGCCCCGGTCGTCTGGCTGCGATACGCACCTCGGCGACCGTGAGCCCAGTCCTCGAACTCGTTGTTGTCCTCCAAATAGAAGTCGGCCAGGAACGATCAGCGGTAGAGGGCGACGGCTTCTTCCAGTCGGCTGCGACATAGTGGGCAACCGGCGACCGAGGCATGTTCATGCCGGTGGACGAACGCGTCCAGCACGTCGAACGCGATTGCGTCGACGAAGTACCGGGCGAGAGGGTTGACCCCCACCGTTTGCTGTTCGCTGAGCAGAAAGGGGATTCGATCGTCGCTGTCATGCGACGCGACAGTCGGGATGGTCTTACGCAGCTGGTAGACAATCTGCCGCAGGTTGGTCTGGGCGGAGGCTGGGGGTAAGTCCGGCCACAGCAATGCCATCAGCGTCTCGCGCTGGTGGGTTACGGTCGATGATGTGACGAGATAGGCCAGAAGGGTCTGCACCTGAGGGTGCGGAAGTGGCTCAGGCGCTCACCGTCATAAACCACCTCGAACGGGCCGAATAACCGGATCGACAGGTTGGACATTGTAGCCTCTTTGGGTGGGTAGCATGTGGGTAGCATTGCCCTGTCCATATAACGATATATCGAGCCACGAGACAATTGAAACAGCAACTGTGACCATTATAAACCAGTTTTTATTCACCAGAGCGACATGTTCGCGGTAGAGCGTAAATTGGGCTGGATTCGTTCACGTTACTGCCTGATGGCCTACGACCACCGGCAAATAGTCGCCGCTGGACGGGTTTGCCGCTATCATCGCGCCCCATGACAGCAATCAGCGTTCTCTGAAAAGCTCTCTCATCATGCACTGTTACATAAGAAATCTTGTGGTTTCCTCTTTTATAATATCCGCATGACCCGACAAGAAGACCTGTCCGTCCACGAGGCACTGGAGTTGATCCTGGCCCGCGTCGAAATCCTTAAGGCCGAGGACGTGCCGCTGCTCGGTGCCCTCGGCCGCATATTAGCCGAGCCGGTTGTGGCCGGCGACAGCCTGCCAC
Source organism: Anaerolineae bacterium (assembly GCA_023384355.1). Lineage (GTDB taxonomy): Bacteria > Chloroflexota > Anaerolineae > Promineifilales > Promineifilaceae > Promineifilum. Next base: position 2,549 of record JAHDWL010000092.1, on the reverse strand, counting down.
CATTCGCCAACTCGTCAATGGACGGCTATGCCCTGCGGGCTGCCGATGTGGTCGCTGCCGAACGAGACGCGCCAGTGGGATTGCGGGTCGTCGGTGACATCGCCGCCGGGTCAAGCCCGACGCTGACCGTCGTGCCGGGCACAGCTGCGCGCATTATGACCGGCGCGCCGATACCGCTCGGTGCGGATGCAGTCGTGCCGGTAGAAGATACCGACGAACCCTGGCGAGGCGCTGATCGGCCTCTGCCCGACCGTATTGCCATCCAACGCGCTGTGAAACCGGGGGACTTTGTTCGTTATCCAGGTGAGGATGTTCGCGCTGGGGAGGTCGTACTCGAGGCCGGCCACCTGATACGTCCGCAGGAAATCGGCCTGCTGGCTTCACTTGGTGTTGCACGGGTGCCCGTTGTGCGGCAGCCACGCGTCGGTATTTTGGCCACAGGGGATGAGCTTGTCGAAGTGGAGGCTTCCCTGACCCCAGGGAAAATTCGCAACAGCAACGGCTATGCCCAGGCCGCTCAGGTCCGCGCTCTGGGCGGCACCGACGTTATGCTTGGTGTGGCCGCAGATTCCGAAAGTGATGTACGCCAAAAGCTGGATGCCGCTGTTGATTCGGGTGTTGACCTATTGGTGAGCTCGGCCGGGGTGTCCGTCGGCGCTTATGACGTGGTCAAGGCCGTGCTGGACCGAGCCGGCGACGTGACATTCTGGCGGGTCCGCATGCGGCCGGGGAAACCGCTCATTTTTGGTGCTTATCGTGGAGTGCCGTATTTGGGCATGCCGGGAAACCCGGTGTCGGCGATGGTATCGTTCGAAATATTCGCACGTCCGGCAATCCTCAAGCTTGGAGGCCATTCAAGGCTGGAGCGACCCTCTGTTAAAGCCGTTCTGATGGAGCAAATCCACTCAGATGGGCGGGAAAGCTATATCCGCGCGATTGTCGAGAAGGATGAAGACGGATACATAGCCCGAACCACGGGGGGCCAAGGCTCCCACATGATGACCTCGTTGGTGAGGGCGAATGCCTTATTGGTGGTTCCGGAAGGGATCACCGAAATGGCGGCCGGCACAACTTTGACCGCGTTGATGATCGATTGGTCGGGAGGCTACTTTTAGCCTCCCGACACTACGATTCCCAATTGCTCACGACGTTTAATTGTCGCTCTGCATCGTCAGCGTCCGCTTGAGAAGATCATCCTGAACGCGGCGCTTGTCATCCTGACGCCCTTTCTTGCCTTTGTGGCCGACGCGCTGTTCTGTCTTAACGGCCGATATCGTCTCATTGCCGAGTGCACGACGCATGGCAATTTCCATGGCGGTCGGCACTTCTTCGGTCTCATCATCGATGATCTCGTACTCTTCCGGCTCGAAGCGCTCGCGGCTGGGGCGACGCTTGCCGCCGCTGTTTTGGCGTGGCTGTGAAGGCACCGTTTCGACTTCCGGCTTTTCGGTAAGAGCTTTCATGCTCAGGTCGATACGACGCTTGCGACGATTGAAGCCCAGGACCTTCACCTGTACTTCATCGCCGACATTCACTACCTCGCTGGGATGCTTAACGTAGTTATGGCTCAGCTCGCTAATGTGGACAAGCCCTTCACGCTCGGCGCCAATGCTGACGAATGCCCCGAATGTCTCCAGACGAGTAACCTTGCCTTCATAAACCTGATCGGTCTTCAGCTCTGTCCAGTCAACTGCGAGCGGAGGGATCATCGTCAGCATGACCTGCTGGCGTTCCGGGTCGACTTTTTCAACCCAAACAGTAACTTCGTCGCCTTCCTTTAATACGTCGGAAACGCGATTGACCTGCTCGCCGCCAATTTTCGAAATGTGAATCAGACCCGTCGCATCGATTCCGAGGTCGATGAACGCGCCGTACAGCTCCAATCGTTTAACCGTGCCCGTGAGCTGCATTTTGGGCGTCAGGTCCGCGATATTGGTCGGTGCGGCCTCGGTCGTAATTTCGGGGATGATTTCCATAGTTTCTGCACTCATGACAGAACTCTCCTGCAAAGGCGTTTTGGGAATAGCGCCGGACGTAACGCGGCGCGGTTATAGCTTTGTGCGTTGTTCAACGGGGGGTAGAACATTGCCAAGGTGTTAACCAGATAGGGTAGGATTATAGCAATCGAGCCTTTTGTGTCAACCTTATTTAATGGCTCCAGGCATCGCATTTCTGTTTAATCCTACCCCGGTTCCCTTACAGTTGTTCTGTCGCCGGTAAGTAGGTTTAAAATTCCTCTTCGCTGGAGTGGGATTCTTCGGTTGGGGATTCCGTGGCAGCATGCCCCAATTTTGCTTCGCCGCGGATTCGGCGCTCAAGATCTGCCAAAATCGTCGGATTTTCTGCCAGAAAAACTTTCGCGTTTTCCCGACCCTGACCCAAAAGCATCTCGTTGTAACGGAAGTAGGCCCCTCTCTTGTCGACGATGTTGTAGTTTGTGGCCAGGTCGAGCACGTCGCCGGTCCTGGAAATGCCCTCGTTGTACATGATGTCGAACTCGCATTCGGTGAAGGGCGGGGCAACCTTGTTCTTCTTGACCTTCACCCGGG
>JAHDWL010000011.1:72266-77905 GCA_023384355.1 Anaerolineae bacterium | reverse complement strand
CGTTCGGCCGTATTGCACAGGGGGATCATACCGTTGAGTGAGAGCGGTCGCAAGGAGATGCGATGGGCTGCGCAAACTGATCCTGATCGTTCGCCCATCCACTTGACACCTTTCGGCATAGTCATTTATACTGCTTTGGCATGGCGGTTTTAAGGTGGTAAATATCGACTTTTGTCATATACCCCGCCAAAAGGAGATGCCTATTTAGTCCTCAGCCTGCCTCCAACACCTTCCACCAACAGTCAACAATTAAACAGGAGAACGCTCATGTACGGTAACTATTCCCGTTGTCGGGTTGTTTTGTTATTGCTGTCGTTCCTCGTTCTGGCGGCGGCTTGTGCGCCCGAAATCGTGCCCTCGTTCAGCCATCAGGGACGCTTGCTGGATGAGAACGGTAACATCGTTCCCGATGATGACTACAATGTGGAGTATCGCATCTACCATGTTTCCACCGGCGGCACACCGGTTTACACCGAGAATCAGGTCGTGACGGTGAAGGATGGATTGTTCACCACCTCCCTGGGTCTGTCGGGCACGATGACCCCGACAATTTTCTCCCAACCGGCATGGCTTGAGATTGTCGTCAACGGCGAAGTCCTGACCCCGCGGCAAAATCTCCAGGGCGCGCCTTACGCATTCAGCCTGGCATCCGGATCGGTGGTTCAGGGGGTGGAACCGCTCGATCGCACTTACCTGACCCTTGAGAAGACCGGGGCATCGATGGTCGTTCTGAACAACGATGTTTCCGCCGAGGGTGGCAATGGCTTGTTGGCAGTAAACCGGGCGGCCGCGCCTACCAGCGAACGGGGTAATGTGGCCGCTCTCCAGGCGCGCGCCCTTGGCGGCATAGTCAGCGAGAGCACAGGCTCCGCGGGAGCCATCATTTCATCTGCCGCTTACCGTGGTTTAATTGTTCAGACCGATGCCTCCGGCTATTACTCGGCCGCCTTCAATGGCGGTCTGGGTATCTATGTGGAAGGCAATTGCACTGGTTGCACGATGGCCTACCTCGCCCAAAACGTCGGCGACGCGCCCATTAACGCCGGTGATTTCGTGGCCGTCGAAGGGGTCACGGTCGACGCCGATATGAATATCCCGGTGATGCAGGTGCGCCGGGCGACCGGGCCGGGCGACGCCATCATTGGCGTGGCAACGAGCGCAATTTCGCGCTCGCCGGTGAGCGTGACCAATGGCGTGACGACCGGCGGGTTTGACGGTGCCGACGGCGCGGCGGCTGCGGGCGGCTATCTGTCGGTTGCTGTTCAGGGTCTGGTGCAGGCGCGGGCCGCGGATGCGGCCATGGCCCCGGGCACGAGCCTGACGGCCGGGCCGGATGGGGCCGTGGTCGCGACCACCGGGAATGGCTTCGCCCGCGCCCTCAGCAATGTGGACGGTGCCGGCCTGGTTTGGGTCATGCTTGGCGGGCAATAAGGAGGCTACCATGCGCAACTGGAAACGCCTCGCCGTCGTCGGAACGGTGATCGTGCTCTTGCTCGCAGTTGCCGTCGTCGCGCTGGCGCTGGAGCCGTCCGCTCCGGCGGCGACTGACCTCACCTGGCATGTGATCGCTTCCGGCGGTCAGACCATGAGCAGCGGGTCATATTCCGTGCTCAGCACCGTTGGGCAGCCGGTCACCGGCCCATCGGCGAGCGACAATTACAATGTCCTCAGCGGCTACTGGTACGGGATTCAGGAGTTCCTCCGCAATATCTTCTTGCCGATCGTCGTCGACATGCAATAGAAGTCGACACCAACGGGTTACGCGGGGGACACGAATTGCCGCCGGTCAGCCACCGGCATCCGGTTCGTGTCCTTCACCCCGGTAGTGATGTCGAAAACGTCGCGCAAAAACAGAATCGCTGTCGCCGTCGCGGTCGCTCTCGATCCCAAATATCGATTGCGACGGCGACAACGACAGCGATTTTGCGATATAAATTTTTAGCCCCGTGGGCTCTGCGTCAGTTAATGGCGTAGTAGAGCTGGGCCACGAAGCCGCCGCTCGCGCCCCATCATGACCCCACCATGACCCCAACATGACTTCCGCCACATCCGGCCATGCCGGGCACATGGTATTATGTGGATCAGAAAGTAAATCGATCCGGTTGAATCCAAGAACGAGGTGCACCCATGACCGAACCCATCCTCACCGCCAAAGAGTTGCGCAAGCGATACGGCGATAACGAAGCCGTTCGCGGCATCTCCTTCAGCGTGCTGCGCGGGGAGATATTCAGCCTGCTCGGCCCCAACGGCGCGGGCAAGACGACGACCATCAACATGCTGAGCTGTCTCATCGAGCCGACGAGCGGCACGGCCGAGATCGCCGGCCACGCCATCCCCGGCGACACGCTCAACGTGCGGCGGGCCATCGGCGTCGTGCCGCAGGAGATCGCCCTCTACGATTCGCTGAGCGCGCGGCAGAACCTGGAGTTCTGGGGGCGGCTCTACGACATGGGCGGCAAGGAGCTGTCCCGGCGCGTCGACGAGGTGCTGGAGCAGGTCGGCCTGAGCGACCGGGGAAAGGACAAGGTGAAGACCTTCTCCGGCGGCATGAAGCGGCGCATCAACATCGCCGCCGGGCTGTTGCATAAGCCGCAACTGCTGTTCATGGACGAGCCGACGGTAGGCATCGACCCGCAGAGTCGCCGCCGCATCCTCGACATGGTGAAAGAATTGCGCGACCAGGGAATGACCGTGCTCTATACGACGCATTATATGGAAGAGGCCGAGGAGCTGTCCGACCGCGTGGGAATCATCGACCAGGGCAAGCTCATCGCCCTGGGCACGCAGGACGAACTGACGAAGATCGTCGGCGAGCAGGAGACGCTCCGGCTGCATCTGAACGAGGAAGCAGCGGCGGCCGTGGCAGCGATCGACGGCGGCGCGGCGGCGACCGATGGGCGTGTTAATCTGTTCGCCGGATCGGCGGGTGTGCTCGGCGCGGCGGCCGTCGACCACCAAATCGTGGTAAGCGTCACGGACGCGAACGCGGCGCTGGCCGGCGTCGTGGGCCGGGCCAACACGGCCGGGCTGGCCATCCGCTCCATCGACATCGAGCGGCCGAACCTGGAAGCCGTCTTCCTGCACCTGACGGGGCGCGGCCTGCGGGATTGAGCGACAAGCGGGCGGGCGCGGGGGCGATCTTGTCCCCGTTCCCCCCTTCTCCCTCTCTCTCTTTCATGTTTGCCTGGAAGAACCATCATGAAAAAACTACTCGCCATCATGTGGAAAGACGTCAATGTGCTGTTTCGTGACGGGGCGGCGGTGGCCCTGATCATCGCCGGGCCGCTGGTGCTGACCATCGGCCTGGGCCTCGTCACCGGCAGCTTTGCCGCGTCCGACGCCCCGGCCATCAGCCGCATCCCCGTGCTCATCGTCGACCAGGACGGCGGCCGGTTCGCCACGGCGCTGACTGACCTGCTGACGGGCGAAGACCTCGCCGACCTGTTGGCCCCGGAGATGTGGAACGATGAGGCGGCGGCGCTGGAGCGGACGCGCGACGGCGACGTCGCGGCGACGGTGGTCATCCCGGCCGGGTTCAGCGCCGGCTTCCTGCCCGACATGACCACGGGCGCGCTGCCGGACCCGGTGGCACTGCGCGTCTACGGCGATCCCGGGTCGCCCATCCGCGCCGGAGTCGTGCGCAGCATCGCCGAGGAGTTCACCAACCGCGCCCAGACCGGCGTGACGACGGTGCAGATCGCCCTGACAAGCCTGGCGACAAGCGGGGCGGCATCTCCCGCCGAACTGCCGGCCATCGGCCGGGCAATGGGCGAGCAGCTCTTCAGCGGTGACGGGGCGGCGGCGGCAACCGGCTCGCTGATTGACCTGCGGGTTGAAAGCGTGGCCGCCGGCGACGACGAGAGCTTCGACCCGCTGGCCTATTTCGCCCCGGCCATGGCCCTCCTGTTCCTGATGTATGCCGTGACGCTGGGCGCGCGGACGCTGCTGAGCGAGCGGCGCGAGGGGACGCTGGCGCGCATGCTGGCCGCGCCGGTGACCAACGGGCAGGTGCTGGGCGGCAAGGTGGCGGGCATCTTCCTGGGCGGTTTCATCCAGATGGCGGTGCTCATCCTGCTGTCGACGACCCTGTTCCAGTTGAATTGGGGCAACCCGCTGGGGGTGCTGCTCGTCATCGCGTCGGCCGCGCTGGCCGCCACCGGCTGGGGGTTGCTCATCGCCGCGGTCTCCACCAATTCGGGCCAGGTGGCCGGCCTCGGCATGGCCCTGACGCTCATCTTCGGTATTCTGGGCGGCAGCTTCGTGCCCGGCATGCAAATGGGGTCGCTGCTGGAGCGGGCCGGCAGTATCACCCCCAACAAGTGGGCGATGGACGGCTTCATGGCGCTGGCCGCGGGGGATGGGCTGCCGGCCATCATCGTGCCCGTGGCCGCCCTGCTGGCGATGGCTGCCATCCTGTTCATCATCTCGGCCGCGCTGTTCCGCCGCCGCCAGAGCGAATTGCTGGTGGGGTAGATTTCAACTCACCGGATACCGTCTGTGCTCTCAACATCAGGTGACAATCATGCTCAACAAATTGACTGCAATCATCCGCAAGGACACCAAACTGCGATTTGAAGGAAAATTGGAGTTGCTCTTTTTCCTGGTGCTGCCTCTCGTGTTCACCTATATCCTCGGCGGCGGCATGCCGGGAACCGGCGACCAGCGTCCGTTTCTGCCGGTCGTCAACGAGGACGGCAGCGAGCGCGCCGCGGCTTTCCTGGAGGCGCTGGGTCGGTCCGACACCGTCCGCGTGGAGACCCGCACCCGCGCGGAAGCCGAGCGCCTGCTGGCCGACAACGACGCCGGCGCGCTGCTCATCATCCCCGCCGGGTTCGGCGACGCGCTGACGGCCGAGGCGGGGCCGGCCGGGGAACCGGCCGAGCTGGTGCTGAAGACGACCCCCAACAGCAACGTCGGGCTGGTCGTGGAGCAGGAGATCGGCCGCGTCGTGGGCGATATGGCCCGGCCGCTGCTGGCGGCGCGCAACGCCGTGCAGAGCGTCGAGGCCGTGCGGCCGTTCGCCGATGAGGCTGCCCGCGCCGCCTTCTTCGCCGGTACGCTGACCGCCGCCGGGAGCGCCCTGGCCGACCAGCCCGCGCGGGTCACGTTCGAGGCGCTGAGCGGCGGTAACGATTACAGCCAGACCGCCCAATCCTCGGCCGGGCAGCTCATCACGTGGGTGTTTATCCCGCTGCTGGGGGCTTCGGGCCTGTTCGTCATGGAGCGCCTCCTGGGCACGTTGCGCCGCCTGATGATCACGCCGACGCGCAAATCCACCTTCCTGCTGGGGGCGATCAGCGGCCAATTCCTGCAGGCGCTGGTGCAGATGGCGCTGTTGGTGACCTTCGGCATCCTGGTGATGAAAGTGCCGTGGGGGCGCGATCCGGTGGCGCTGATCGTTGTGCTGGTGACCTTCGGGCTGGCCGGGGTCGCCCTGGGCACGGCGCTGGGAACTTTCGTCAAGACGGAGAGCCAGGCCACGAACCTGAGCATCATGCTGGGCATGGGCATGGCCTTGCTGGGCGGCTGCTGGTGGCCGATGGAGCTGTTCCCGCCCACGCTGCAACAGGTCGTGAAGATTTTCCCGACGACATGGGCCATGAGCGCCATGACCGACATCACCATGCGCGGCCAGGGGC
>JAHDWL010000011.1:0-72256 GCA_023384355.1 Anaerolineae bacterium | reverse complement strand
TATCCTGCCCGAAGCGGCCGTGTTGCTCGGCTTCGCGGTGGTGTTCTTCATCATCGGCGTGTGGCGGTTCCGGTTCGAGTAAGAGGCGATTGGAGCAGGTTCGCCGCTGCCGGATCTGCCTCCTCGCCCAATTCATCCGGTTGCTTCCGGCTATGCTATAATAGTCGTGCGGGGCGTTGCCTCGCACGACTGATCGCATAAGGGAACAACCCAATGAACTCCACAACGCCGCCCGCAACCCTCTTCACCCCCGAACGCGCCGCCCGTTTCGACGAACTGCAAGGCAAGCTCGCCCCCCTGTGGCGGCTCATCGGCCGCACCGACCCCGGCGGCGTGGTGCAGGACGGGAACACGCTGGTCGTAGTCCCCTCGCTGACGGGCGATTTCGGCGCGCCCGGCGTGTTGCACAAGATATATGAAGAGCGCTTCCTCTTCATGACCTTTCTGCTGCGCCAGCCGCACCTGCGCATGATCTACCTCACTTCGCAGCCCGTGACCCCGCTGGTCATCGACTATTACCTCCACAACCTGCCCGACGTGACCGTTAGCAACGCCCGCAAGCGGCTGCATCTGCTCTCGCCGCAGGACGGCTCCGACCGCTCGCTGGTAGAGAAGATTCTGGACCGGCCGTGGTTCATCCGGCAGATCCGCGCGCGCATCCCCGACCTTGACCGCGCCCACATCGTCCCCTTCCTGACGACCGACCTGGAGCGCGAGCTGGCGCTGCATCTCGACATCCCGATGTACGCCGCCGACCCGCGCCACTTCGCGCTGGGCAGCAAGAGCGGCGCGCGGCGCGTCTTCGCCGAGGAGGGGCTGCAACATCCGCTGGGCGTCGAGAACATTCGCGACGAGGCGGGCTTTGTCGCCGCAATCGCCGGGATGCGCGGCCGCAAGCCGTCCATGGCGCGGGTCATCACCAAACAGAATGAGGGCGTGTCGGGCGAAGGCAATGCCGTCGTCGACTTGCGCGGCCTGCCCGCCCCCGGCGACCCCGGCGAGGTCGCGGCGATCGCCGAACGACTGCGCGCCATGCGGTTCGAGGTAGCCCGCCTGACCTATGATAAATACATGGCCGGGATCGCCCGGCAGGGAGGCATCGTCGAGGAGATGATCGACGGCGCGGAGAAGGAAAGCCCCAGCGTTCAGATGCGTATCTCGCCTCTGGGCAAGGTCGAGATCCTCTCGACCCACGACCAGATGCTCGGCGGCCCCAGCGGCCAGAGCTATCTGGGGGCGATTTTCCCGGCCAATCCGGCGTACAGCCGGCTGATCACCCGCGAGGCGGCCAAGATCGGCGAGCGGTTTGTGCGCGAGGGCATCGTCGGCCGCTTCGCCCTCGACTTCCTGACCGTGCGGAACGAGGCGGGGGAATGGGAACCCTACGCCATCGAGGTGAACCTGCGCAAGGGAGGCACAACCCATCCGTTCCTGACGCTGCAATACCTGACCGACGGCATCTACGACCCGGAAACGGGCGAATTCACCACCGAACTGGGCGAGCGGCGCTATTACGTCGCCTCCGACCACGTGGAATCCGAGGCGTATCGCACCTTCACGCCCGAAGATCTGCTCGACATCATCAGCGTCAATCGGCTGACGTTTGACCAGACCTGCCAGACCGGGGTGATCCTGCACATGTTCAGCAGCGTCGGCCAGCTCGGCCGCCTGGGCGTCACGTGCATCCACGGCACGCCCGAACGCGCCCGCGGCCTCTATGAAGATTTCGTGGCTCTCCTCGACCGCGAGGCGACCAGACATGCAGCCGTTGAGGTATGACCTGTTGATCAGTGTTCAGTAGATCAGTAGATCAGTAGATCAGTATTCAGTAGATCAGTATTCAGTCCCACTGACCCACTGACCCACTGACCCACTGACCTACTGACCACTGACCCACTGACCTACTGACCACTGACCCACTGACATGCTCCGCTTCTCCGATTTCTCCCACCTGCCGGAACTGGACGATTTGGTCGGCCGCCTCGTCGCTGAGACATCGGGGCTGACCGTCGTCGCCGGACTGGATAACCGGCCGGGTGGGACAGACGCGGCCAACGTGCCGGCCGGTTTTCTGCCCAGCGGCCGGGCGACGATCTTCCGCGTGCTGGCCGGGGAAATACTGGCCGCCCACCCCAACGCCTCCTGCGCCATCGTGACCGAAGACCGCGACGCCCTGCACATTTCCCGGCGACTGGGCGGGCGCATTTCGCTAACCCATGTCCGGCCGCCGCTCAACTACACTGAGGCGCTCAACGGCCTCAGCCGCCGGCCTGCCCTGCTGTTCGTGGACCGGGTGACACCGGAAAACCTCGATCCGATGCTGGCCATGGCCCGCGCCGGAACCCACGTCCTCAGCCAGCTCGATACCGTCTACCACGCCCAGGCACTGGCCCACCACCTGGGCCTATTGAGCGAATCCGGCGACCTCGCCGGGCTGCACTGGGTGGTCGGTGTCCAACGCCTGCCCGCCCTCTGCCCCATCTGCAAACAGCCGGCCGATGTGACGCTCGACCAGTTGGCTCAGCTTGAGCAGCTCGGTCGCCGCCACCCGGCGCTGGCCTCGCTCCACGCCTCGCCCGACGGCGGCGCGTTCTTCGCGCCGGGAAGCTGCCCGAATTGCAATTTCACCGGCCGGAAGGGGGACGTGGCCGCGTTCGATTTCTTCCGGATTGACGAGCCGACGGCCGATATCTGGACGAGACCCAGCACGATGCCGATGGAGGCCTACATCTGGATGCTGGCCCAACGCGGCCAACTGGCCCTGAGCGACGCGCTCCAGTTCGACGCCCAGCAGCTGCAGCGCACCTACAGCCTGCTCATGGGCAACGAGGCGCGGCTGGCCGGCACGACGGCCGCGCTGGAACGAGCCACCGCCCAACTGGACAGCGCCAACCGTCTGCTGAACCAGCGCACCCGCGAGCTGGTCGCCCTGGAGGGAATCGGCGAGTCACTCACCACCTGGAACGACCTGTGCGAGCTGGGCGACCGGGTGTTGCGGACGGCGCTGGAACTGAGCAAGGCCGATCGCGGCGCGCTCTACTACGTCCGCTCCAGCGAGTGGGGGCAGATCCTGACCTCGCGCGGCTGGGCGAATGCGATGGACGAGATAGGCCTGGCCCGCGACCTGATCTACGATCAAATATCCGACCGCGAGCCAATGGACTTCACCGGGCCGCCGCCCGGCATCCAGCCCCCAACCGACAGCCCGCCGATTCGCGCCGGTCATGCTATCCCCCTCGTCGCCCACGGCATCCCGACCGGGCTTATGCTGGTTCAGTCGACGCGCAAGGCGAAGTTCTCACCCGGCGAAATCGCCCTGTTGCGCACGCTGGCCGGCTATGCCGGCGTCGCCATGCAGCGCGCCGCCCTGATCGAGCAATTGCGAGGCAAGATCGAGGCCCTGGAGGCTGCGCATGAGGAACTTGCCCAGAAGGAACGGCTGGAGAGCGAGCTGGAGATGGCCCGGCAGGTCCAAATGAGCATGCTGCCGCGCGCCTTTCCCGACGTGGCCGGCCTCACCTTTGCCGCGGCCTACGCGCCCGCGCGGCAGGTGGGCGGCGACTTCTACGACGTCATCCGGCTGGACGACGGCCGCATCGGCATTGTCATCGCCGACGTGGCCGACAAGGGCCTGCCCGCCGCGCTCTACATGGCCCAGACGCGCAGCCTCATCCACGCCGTCGCCCGCCATTTTCCAACGCCGGCCGACGTGCTCCATCGCGTCAACGACCTGCTGCTGGAACTGGGCGAGGCCAACATGTTCGTCACCGTCTTCTATGCCGTGCTGGACGCGCGCGCAGGCCGGCTGACCGGGGCGCGGGCGGGCCACGAACACCCGTTTTTACTGCGCGACGGCCGCGTCTCGGCTCTGGGCGGCGACGGCATGGCCCTCGGCCTGTTCCCAAAGGGCATCTTCACAATCGTCGAGCAGACGGTCGAGCTGCGCCCGGGCGACAGCCTTGTGTTCTACACTGACGGACTGACCGACATCGTCAGCCCCGACGGCAAGATGAGCGACCGGGAACAACTGGCCATGTTGGCGGCCCGGCACGCCGAAAAATCGCCGGACATGCTCTGTCGCGCCGTGTTCGACGACCTGGCCGCCTGGCAGGGCGACGCGCCGCAGTTTGATGATATGGCGTTGCTGGTGGTGGGGGTGGGATGAGGGCAGGCAGCCGGCAGATCAATACCGCCCAAAAAACGCCACCACCCGCTCCATAAAAACCGCATCCCCGTCCCCCCGGAACGTATGCGGCTGAAGGTCGTAGAAATAACACTCCGGCGGGTGGGCGATCTCCCCGGCCGCGAATAACCCGTCCAGCGTCGCGCACAGCTCTTCTGACCATTCCACCGGCACCACGTCGTCGTCGCGGCTGTGGTGGACGGCCACGGCCGCCGCGATGCGGTCGAGGTGGTAGATGGGCGAGATGGCCCGCAGCGTCTCCGGCGCGGCGTTCTGCTCGAACACGCCGCGCGCGTTGTTGCTCCAGTCGCGGATGCGGCCGGCGTTTTTGGCCTCGTCGCCGCTCATCGAGGCATAGAGCACGGCCGCCCGAAGATACGGCGCGTTGTTAACCGCCAGTACCCGCAACGCCACGCCCCCGCCCATACTGTGACCCCATAGATGGATGTTGTCGGCGTCGGCCCGGCGTAACGTGCCCAGCGGGTCCCGGCTCTGCTCGCGGATGACGGCGATGAGGTTGAGCACGTCAATCGCGTAGCCGATTCGGAAGGGGTTCGGCCCGATGTCCGACGGCGGGTAATTGCGAAAGTTGGGGTGGATGACGAAGTAGCCCGCCTCGGCCAGCGCGTCGGCGTAGCGACGGGTGTAATCGACGATCTCGTACTCCTCCGGGTCGATGTAGCCGTGGAGCATCAGCACCACCGGGAAGTTGTCGCCCTCGTTGGGCACGTTCATGAAGCCGTAGATGTCCAGCCCGTCGCTGGGATATTTGATCTCGTAGCGGGTGAAGACGTCGTTGGTCTCCAGCGTGTCGGTAATCTCCAGCAGCCCGCCGCCGTAGTGCCGGGCGGCGAGAGCGTCGATGGTCATTTCGGCGTAGGGGTCGGGGGTGGGCGTTGGCGACGGCGTCGGAGGGGGAGCCGTAACCGGCGCTGATATTGTTGGATCACTCGGCCCAGATGTCGCCGTTAAGGGCACGCTCGTCACCGGCAGCGCAATGGGCACGGTCGGAATCGCGATTGCCGGTATTTCGTTTGAGGTCACGCGGGTTGGGGATGCCGCCGGCCGAGACCCGCACGCCATGCTTGCCGTCATCAGGATCGCCGCTGCGATCACAAGGAACGCTATTTGACGCGAGGCGCTTCCCTTTGATTTGTTGTCAATCATGGCGACTGGTTGGCATCGTCAGGCAATCGCCGCAACGCAAGCATCGTCACATCGTCGAACGCCTCGCCGCCGGCGGTGTGTTCGCGCAATGCCGCCACCACGGCCGCCACAGCCTCGGCCGCTGAACCGTCGTGCGCCGCCAGCAGCTCTGTCATGCGCTCCTCGCCCAGCTCTTCGGCCGCGGGGTTTCGCGCCTCGGTCACGCCGTCGGTGAAGGCAAACAGCAGGTCGCCGGGGCGCAGGGTAACTTCGGCCACGTTGTAGGATGCGCCGAGCAACAGCCCGATCGCCGGACCGGTCGGCATCAGCTCCTCGCGCAATGAACGTCGGCCGTCGTCAGCGGCGAAGACCAAAGGGGGGTTGTGCCCCGCATTCACATAGAGAAAGCGGCCGGTGACGGGGTTGAGAACTCCGGCGAACAGCGTGGCGAAAGTATAAGTGTCCCCATGATTGGCGATCAGATAGGCGTTCGTTAATCTTACCGCGTTGGCCAGCGACTGGCGGTCCGGGTAGGCGGGCGTCAATTCACCCGCGTCTTCGCCCGCCGCCTCCCGCTCGGCCTGATAATAGTTCTGCTGGAACAGCGCCCGAAACAGGGTGCGAATGATGGCCATAAAGAGCGCCGCCGTCACGCCCTTGCCGACGACATCGGCGATGACGACGACCAGATGGCCATGCGGCAACGGGAAGGCGTCATAGAAGTCTCCCGCCACCTCAAGAGCCGGGTTGAAATGGGCCACAAGTTCCCATCCCGGCGGCGTGGGCAGTTCAGCGGGCAGGAAGCTCAGCTGAATCTCGCGGCCGATCTCCAGCTCCCGTTTGTAGCGCATCAGTTGCGCCTGTCGCTCGCTGAGCAGACGATTGTTCAGGACGACCGCCGCCTGCGAGGCCAGCGATTCGGCCACCTGCTGGTGATAGGCGTCAAATTCGACGATCTGGTGATTCAGTGGATGACGGCTGTCGGCCAAAATCAACGCTCCGACAATCTGGCCGCTCCGCAAGGGCACCGCCAGCATCTTCTCCGGATGGTAGCCCGCCTTATGGTCCAGCGTGTCCAACCGCCCAAGGTCGAAGCGGCCGCCACGGGTGTCGGTGAGGTTCACCGAGTCGCCGGTCAGGGCGACGTAGACGGGCAGGTCGTCGTAGGCCGGCTGTCCTGTGGCGGGGTCAATCAACGGAATTGGATCAAGCAGCTCCGCGACGGCCGGTTGGCTCTGGTAGGTGAAGTCCAGCGACTCCACGCGCAAAAAAGCGAAATGCAGGAGACCGTCATCCTGCGCCAGATAGAGCGCCCCGGCGTCCGCGTTGCAGATTCGTTGGGCCTCGGCCACGATGCGGGCGATGAGGCGGTCGTATTCCGTCTCGGCCGAAAGCGCCGCGCCGATAGGCAGGATGACCAGCCGCAGATCGTCGGCAATCTTCTCGACCTCGTTGAACGCCTCCAGCGCGGTGCCGGCCTGTTCCTGCAATAACTTGCGTTGCAGCACGTTTTGCAGCCGGGCGCGGAATAACACCTGATAGTTCGGATGGATAATATAATCGTCCGCGCCCCATTCAACGCAATGAGCCAGGCGCGCCAGAGATGCGCCGGGAAAGGCGGTGATCACGACCGGGACGGCATGCAACGCCGGATTGGACCGCCTGTGTCGAAGAAAGGCGTAGTTGCCGCGCTCGGCAGCCTTGAGGTCGAGCAGCACCAGGTCGAACGCGCCGGTCGCCAGTCGCGCCAGCGCTTCGCCGGGGTCACCCTTCATCATCACTGCATCCCAGCCCCATGCGGCGAACGGTCGGGTCAGCTTCCGGCTTTGTGCCTCGTCATCATCAATAACAAGTATATGGATGGAAGAGAGGGGCATCAGCTCTCCGGGAAAGGGGCATCGCCGGCAGTGCTGGGGCGGTTCATCATGAATACACAGCGATTTTTACCGTCGACCTGCTCATAGTGGAAGGCGTCGACCCCCCACAGGGCGAGGTAGATACCCAACCCACCGTCGCGTCGCTCTTCGAGGGGCAGATCGAGGTGATCAGGAAACGGCTCCTCGCGTGGGTCAAACGGTATGCCGGTGTCCTCCAGGTATATGAGCAACTTGTCGGCGTCTGTCTCGGCCCGGATCGTCAGGTCGCCGGTTCGGCCGGTCTCCTGGTAGCTGTGGATGACGATGTTGGTGGCGATCTCGTCCACAGCCAGCGACAGGCGGTAGGTGGCCTGCTCATCCAGGCCGGCCGCGGCGGCCGCCCAGGTGACGTAATCCATCAACTGGCTCAGATAAGCGATTTCTCCCGGCAGGGTCAGCGGTTCAAGGTTCATTTTCCCACCAGTATAACAACAGATCGCGGGCCGAGGGACAAATTGCGCTGGGCGCGCAGGGGTCGCTCCTCGCCCGGCGCGCAGATGGTGTCGGGCGCGGGGCGCGAGGTGTCGGCAAAGAGATGCCAGCGGCGGCCGTCGCGCAGCCGCGGCAGTTCGAAAGTCTGGGCCTCCCAATGCATGTTCATCGCCACATAGATATGGTCGTCGACCGTCTGGGCGGGCAGCATCGTCGCGTGCCGGCCGCAGAGCATGAAGGCCAGCGTCCGGCTGTGGGGCGACCAGTCGGGCTTGCCCTCGCGCAGGCCGTGCCAGGAGATGTCGGGGTAGCCGCTGTCGATCATGTCCTTCTCGTGGAGATGGTAGCGACGACGCAGGACGGGGTGCACCTTGCGAAAGGCGATGCACCGGCTGAAAAACTCGAACAGATCGGCCCGCTCCTCCAGTCGCCGCCAGTTGATCCAGTTCAGTTCGTTGTCCTGGGCGTAGGTGTTATTGTTGCCGTACTTGGTGTGGGCCATCTCGTCGCCCATGAAGATCATCGGCACGCCCTGGCAGACCATGAGGATGGCGATGGCGTTGCGCATGATGCGTTCGCGCAGGGCCAATATGGCCGGGTCGTCGGTCGGCCCCTCGTGGCCCCAGTTCCAGCTATGATTGTCGTTGGCCCCGTCGCGGTTGTCCTCGCCGTTGGCCAGGTTGTGCTTCACGGCGTAGGACACCAGATCGTTGAGCGTGAAACCGTCGTGGCAGGTGACGAAGTTGATCGACGCCGTCGGCCCCCGCTCCAGATACATGTGGGGCGAACCCTTGATCATCCAGGCCATCTCGCCGGTCATGTCCGGGTCGCCCTTCAGGAAGCGGCGCAGCGCGTCGCGATAGCGGCCGTTCCACTCCGCCCAGCGCCCGTAGGCCGGGAATGTGCCCACCTGGTATAGCCCGCCGGCGTCCCACGCCTCGGCGATGAGCTTGGTGCTGCCCAGCACCGGGTCGTGGGCCAGCGATTCCAGCAGCGGCGGGTTGGCCAGCGGGTGGCCCTCGGCGTCGCGGCCCAGAATCGACGCCAGATCGAAGCGAAAGCCGTCGATGTGGTATTCCGACACCCAGTAGCGCAGCGCGTCGAGCACCAGATTGCGCACCACGGGATTGTTGCAATTCAGCGTGTTGCCCGTGCCGCTGAAGTTCTGATAGCCGCCGTCGGGTTTCAGCATGTAGTAGGTCTTGTTGTCCAGCCCGCGATAGGAGATGGTCTGCCCCTTGTCGCCGCCCTCGGCCGTGTGGTTGAACACCACGTCGAGAATCACCTCGATGCCGTGGCGGTGCAGCAGCTTGACCAGCGCCTTCAGCTCGTCGGCCTCCATCCCCAGATGCCCCATGGCGGCGTAGGAAGCCTTGGGGGCGAAGAAACCGACGGTCGAATAGCCCCAGTAGTTCACCAGCCGTTGCCCGGTGTAGGGGTTGTGAAATTCGTTGTCGTATTCGTCGAACTCCTGGATGGGCATCAGCTCGACGGCGTTGACCCCCAGCGACAGGAGATAGGGGATCTTCTCGCGGATGGCGGCAAAGGTGCCGGGGAACTTGACGCCCGACGAGGCGTCGCGGGTGAAGCCGCGGACGTGCATCTCGTAGATGATCAGATCCTCGGCCGGCAACTCAAGCTGGCGGTCGTCCTGCCAGTCGAAATCGTCGATCAGCAGACGGCCGCGGAAAGGCATCGGGTCGTCGTCGTTCGGCGGCTCGGCCCAGCGCGGGCGGCCGTCGATGGCCCGCGCGTAGGGGTCGAGCAAAATCCGGTGGCGGTCGAAGCGATGCCCGGCCAGCGGGCGGTGCGGGCCGTCCATGCGGTAGCCGTATTCGACGTTCTCGGTGTCCAGCCCGAAAACGATCATGGCCCACACGTGGCCGATGCGGAAAGAGTCGGGGAAGGGGATCTCGACAAATGGCCGCGGCTCCCCCTTGTGAAAGAGAACCAGCGTGCAGCCGGCGGCGAAGCGCGAGAAGACGGCGAAATTGACCCCGCCGGGCACAATCGTCGCGCCCAGCGGCTGCGGCCGCCCGGCGCGCAGCCACAGGTCGCCGTGGCGGTGGGTGGGATAGATGTCAATGCGGTTTAACATTGTTGGTGAAGAAGAGAAGGGGAGAAGGGGGGAAAGGGGGAAGGGGGTGATGACTGACCTACTGACCACTGACCCACTGAATACTGAATACTGACCACTGCCCCACTGATCACTGCCTAATCCTCCTCCTTCAATTCCTTCGGCAGCCAGATCTCGAACTCCGTCTTGCCCGGCTCCGACTTGACGCGAATATCCCCCTTGTGCTTGACGACCACGATGTTGTAGCTGATCTCCAGGCCCAGGCCCGTCCCCTGGCCGATCGGCTTGGTGGTGAAGAAGGTGTCGAAGATGCGTGGCAAGTTCTCCTTGCTGATGCCCGGGCCGTTGTCCTCGATCGTGACGATGATCCACTGGCCTTCCTGTCGCGTGCGCAGGGTGATGGTGGCATCGGGCGTGTTGGCCTCGTGCAGCGCGTCGGCGGCGTTGTCGATGATGTTCGTCCACACCTGGTTCAGCTCGCTGCCGTGGGCGTCGATCTCCGGCAGCGTCGGGTCATACTCGCGCCGCACCTTGATGTCATTCTTCAGCTTGTGGCGCAGGATGATGAGCGTGTCGTCCAGCCCCTGATGGATGTTCGTCCGCAATATCGGGGCCTGGTCGAGATAGGTGTAGGATTTCAGGGCCTTGATGATACCCGATATGCGCACCGCGCCCTGACGCAACTCGCTCAGCAGGTTGAAGACGGTGTAGTTGTTGTTGAGCCAGTCGATAATGGTCGGTAATTGCTGCGGACCAAACTCGGTGGACAGCTCCTCCAGATTGCCGTCGTTGAAATTCAGGTTGACGAGTGTCGACGCGCAATCCCAGGCCTCCTCCACGCCGTGGGCTTCCAGCCACTCCTCCAGTACCGCCTCGCGGTCGCTGCGGACCAGGGGGTCCATCTCCGGCATCTCCTTGGCCCGCTCCTGGGTCATACGCACATAGCGCTCCAGCACTTGCTGCTGATGAGTCGTCAACCCCTCGCGCACCATCCGCATGAACGTGTGGGCCGAAGCGAACAGCACCGTGTTGAGCTGGTCGGCGCTGCGCTGGACGGCGGCCGCCGGATTGTTCAGCTCGTGGGCGATGCCCGCGGTGAAGGTGCCCAGTTGGGCCATCTTCTCGCTCTGCTTCAGCAGGTTTTGCGTGTTTTGCAGGCGGGAGAGCATGATATCGAACAAGGACGCGGCCGCCGTGGGGCTGAGCTTCAGCAGCAGCCGCAAGTCCTCGCGGCCGATGCTCACCAGGTCCGTGTCCACGCGCGCCCGCACCGAGGCCGTGCGCTCCGTGTCGAACATCAGGGCGATCTCGCCGAAGACCTCGCCCGGCCCGCGCTTGGCCAACAGAATCTCCCGGTTCTGGCTCATCTTGATGATCTCAACCTCACCGGTACGGACGATATAGGCCTTGTCGCCCGTGCTGCCTTCCTCGAATAACACCTCGCCCGCGGGCAGGTGAACATCGACGACGATCTGGCACAGGCTCTGCAGATCCTCCTCGGGCAGCTCCGCGAACAGGGGAATCTTGCGCAGGAAATCGAAATTTGCCATGACTATTGTCCTTGATACGCTCTAAAAAGAGGTGCCGGAACTGCCGCCCGTCATCAGAACGTGGCCCAGGCGATGCGCGGATCGACCTTGCGCGTCAGGCGATAGACGGCCGGTCGGAAGCCGACACCCAGCCAAAAGCGGTTGCCCTCGATATTGGTCGTGCGCCAGTCGGCGACACAGACGGTGTAACCTCCGGCGGCGGCATCCGCCAGGCCGGCGGCGGCCAGCGCCCGGCCGATGCCGCGGCCGCGGGCGTCCGGTCGCGTCGCCGCCACCTCCAGCAGCGCGGTGCGCTCCGAGATGGAGATCGTCAGGTCGTCATCGGCCGGAGACGCGGGAAAATAGACCTGATAGCCCAGCACGCGCCCCGCCTCGGTCTCGCCCTCGGCCTCGGCCAGCCAGACAAGGGCGGTCGCGTCGGTCAGCAGATCGGCGAACCCTTCGCGCATCGACCCGACCGCCTCGGGCAGCGCCACGCCCCAGACGGGCGGCCCGGACATGTGCTGCCGCAGAATCGGCGACATCTCGTCGACGAAGGCATCGCGATCGGCCTCGGTTGCCCGCCGGATGACGACGCCGGGGACGGCAACCCGCTCCGGCAGCGCGCCGTTCAGCGACAGAAAGGCATGGGCCTGCTCCTTGCCGAAGGTGAGATCAAACCAGACGTCCAGCGCGGCGGCATCGGTGGCGGTAATCTTGATGTAATGGTCGAACGCGCCCAGGCGAAGCCAGGCCGGCCCGGCGGCGGCATAAAGCTCGGCGTAAAGGCTTGACGGCGCGTCGTCGGCCAGCGCGTGGCCGGCCAGATGCATCCAGATGTGGCGGCCGCGCAAGGTGTCGAATCGGGCCTCGCCGAGCAGATAGCCCACGAGACGCCCGTCGCGCAGGGCGGCCGTGCCGGTGGTGTGCGGCTTGTTCCACACCTCGCGCACCGCGGCCTGGGCGTTGCGGGTGTTTTCGAAACGCGCCGGCAGCAGGGGCAACGCCTGCCGGTCGCGCGCGTGGCGACGGGCCAGCAATTCGGCCGCGGCCGGCATCAGGCCAACGTGAAAAGGGATGATTTCGATTGACATAATCACTCACCTGTGACCGATCGCATGGGTCGGCGACCTGTCAGGTTCCTATGAGTGTACCAACATCCGGCAGCAGCAGAAAGGCCGCCCGCAATTCGTCGTCATCCAGATGGTCGAGAATGAAGCGCAAAACGACCGCCGCCTCTTGCCGGTAGCTCTCGACCCGGGCCGCGTCGCCTTCCACTTCGACCAGGCGTACCAGCGCCGGCCATTCCGCGCGGCGGGAACCCTGCTCGCGGGCCTCGATCAGCGCCGCGCGCCACTCGGCGGCCGCCTCGTCATCCCGGCCCAGCCCGGCCAGCGCCCGGCCGCGAATTGTCAGCAGGTCGGCGCGCATGGCCCGCACGCCCAGCGCCGCCATCCGCCGCAACATGGCGTCCGCCGCGGCCAGCGCCTCGTCAAATCTTGCCTGCGAGACGAGGATTTCGGGAATGATCATGCCGATGAAGATCGCCTCCTGGCCGGCGGAAACGATGGGCGGCGGCTCCACCGCGCAAACCATCTCGTAGGCCCCGGCCGCGTCGCCGGTGAAGTGGCGGCGGATCAGTTCCCAGGCCGTTCGCGAGCCGGCCATACTCCCCTCAGCGGTGACCTCGGCCAGCGCTCGCTCCAGCGATTCATGCTGGTAATCATAGCGGCCCAACGTGCCGAACAACCAGCTGAGAACAACGGGCACGCTGGCCTCCAGACCGACGAAGTTGGCCTGCTCGGCCCACTCCATGGATGACGCCAGCGTCCGCGCGCCCTCGCCGATCTCGCCTGTCTCGACGAGCGCAGAGCCGAGCGCATAACCGTTGAGGGCCATGCCCCACAGATTGCCGATGCGCCGGCTCACGTCCATCCCCTGGCGGGCCAGCTCGACCGCGTGCGGCAGATCGCCATAGAGAATTTGTTGTGTCGCCTCCATGCCCAGCACGTCGGCCAGCATCGGCTCGTTGCCGGTGGCCTGCCACAGGGCGCGGGCGTCGGCAAAGGCGCGCGTGCCGTCGGCCGTGCGGCCGACGGAGTCATAGGCGCGGCCGATATCGTTGAGCACGTAGCCTTCGATCTCGGTGTAGCCGCCGTCGCGGGCCAGCGCCAGCGCCCGCTCGCCGTGATCCACGGCGCGGGCCGCGTCCGGCGCGGCGTTCATGTAGAGCAGCATCAGGCACCATTGGGCGCGCGCCTGCGCGTCGACGCGACCCAGTTGCTCACCCAGGGCCATCAGCCGCTCCGCGTGCTCCCGGCCCCGCGCGGCGTCCATGAACGGCGTGGGGGTGACGAACAGGGCGACCTGCGGCATCAACCCTTCCAGTTGCAGCGTCGGGTTGTCCCGCTCCGCGCCCAATTGTTCCAGCGTCTGATAGGCGCGCAGCGCGTTGTCGGGCTGCCCGGCCACCTCGTAGACGCGCCCCAGCCGGTGGAAAATATCGGTCAAACCGGCGTCGTCGACGGCCGACGGGTTGGCGCGGGCAATCTCCAGCGCCCTGCTGTAGTGCTCAATCGCCTCGACGTTGGCATAGAGACGGGCCGCCGCCGCGCCGGCCATCGCGCAATAGCGGATCGCCCTCGCCCAATCAAGCGCCTCAATATAGTGCCAGGCCAGTTGCGGAGCTTCCTCCGGCAGACGTTCGGCGTAGAGCGACTCCATCGCCTCGGCCACGCGGCGATGATAACGGCGGCGCTGGCGGATGAGGATCGTCCCATAGGCCGCGTCGCGCGTCAGGGCGTGGCGGAAAGCGTATTCGTCACCGTCGCCGGAGAGGGACGGCCGGACGAGATCGGCCTGCGCCAGCCGGCGCAGATGCTCATGCAGCAATTCGGCCGGGTGGTCGGCGATGCGCTCCAGCACGGGCAGCGGGAAGGTGCGGCCGATGACCGAGGCCAGTTGCAGCGTCCGGCGAACCGGCTGGTCGAGCTGGTCGATGCGCGCCGTCAGCAGCGCCTGCACGTTGCCCGGCAGACCGATCAGCTCCGCGACGCGGCCGGCGTCGACCGCCGAATCCCACCGGAAGCCGTCGCCGGTGTGGCGCAACGCGCCGCTATCCAGCAACGCGCGCACAGTCTCCTCGATGAAAAACGGGTTGCCTTCCGCCTTGCGTTCGATCAGCTCGTAGACACGCTCCGGGGCGTCGGCGCTTTGCAGCATTTCGCGCACCAGCGCGTGGCCGTCGGCCGCCGCCAGAGGTTCCAGATAGATCGAGGTGGCGTACTCCGGGAATTCGACCTGTATCTCCTCGTGGAGCTGCCAGCCGGGGGTGTCCCGATCCGGCCGCATGGCGAAGAGAAAGAGCATCGGCCGGGCACGCACCAGCGGCAACAGATTGTGGAGAGTCTCCAGCGAGGCGACATCGGCCCAATGGGCGTCATCGACCACGTAGACCAGCGGCCCCCGCGCGGCCTGTGCCCGCGTCATTTGCTCCATGATCGTCCGTAATTCGCGCTGGAAGTTTTCGCCCTGGCCGGGGTCGGCCGTCGTGTCGCCGAGCAGGAAGCCGAACAGCCGGTGCATCCGCTCGTGGAGCGCCGGCGGCAGAGCGTTCACCAGCGCGCCCAATCGCTCATGGATCACGGCCGGCGGATCGCTCTCGCGTATGCCGCAATAGGCGCGCAATTGCCGCTTGATCAGGTCGTAGGGGCGGTTCGCGCCATAGGAAACGGCGGCGAACTCCACCCAGCCATGCCACGGGGAAGCGCCACGCCCGGCGACGGCCGGTTGTTCGTCCCAGCTCCGGTGCAGCTCGTCGATGAGGCGGCTCTTGCCCAGACCGGCCTCGCCGACCAGATAGCAGATGCGGCTCCGGCCATCGCGCAAACCGGCAAGGATGTCGCGCAGGCGGCCGATCTCCCGCTCGCGGCCGACGAGCGGCGAGGGAACGTCCTCCAGCCCGCGCAGCCGGCCCGATTGTACCTTCGCCCCCAGCACGCAATAGGCCTGCACCGGCTGATCCTTGCCCTTCACCTCGATCCGGCCCAGGTCACGAACATCGAAAAGAGGCGCGACGTGACGCCAGGTGTCCTCGGCGATCTGAACCGTGCCCGGCGCGGCCGTCTGCTCCATGCGCGCCGCCACGTTGATCGCGTCGCCCATGGCGGTGTACTCGCCCGTCTGACCGCCGCCGATCTCGCCCACAACCACCGGGCCGGTATTGATGCCGACGCGGACATTGAAATCCCAGCCGTAATCTTCCCTGAACTGCGCGATGAACGGCTGGATGCCGTTGATGATCCCCAGGCCGGCCAATACCGCGCGTTGGGGGTCGTCCTCATGCGCCAGAGGCGCGCCGAAGAAGGCGAGCACGGCGTCGCCCATCAACCGGGCTACCGTGCCGCCATATTCCTCAACGGGGGCGATCATGAAACGGAACGCCTCGTTCATCACCTCGGCCCACTCCTCGGGGTCAAAGCGCGAGGCCAGCGACGTGGAACCGACCACGTCACAGAACAGGACGGTGATCACGCGCCGCTCGCCGGATACATCGCGAGCGGTCGCCGGGCCGGGGGGATTAGTCAGGGCGTTCGGCGGGTCGCCGAGCTGTTCGCTCATCGACGACGGGGGACGATGAAGTCCTCATCCTCGTAGCACCACATCCAGTCTTCGCCGTTTTCCATCGACATGGCGACGGGGTGGCCTGTCTCCCTGGCGTGGAGCGCGGCATGCTTGTTTGCCGAGCTGTTGCAGCAGCCGACATAGCCGCAAGTGAGGCAGACGCGCAGGTGAATCCACGTATCGCCCGCCTTCAGGCAATCTTCGCAACCCGTCGTGTTTGGGTCGACCATTTGAATCTGATCCACGTGGACGCAACTGGTGGGGCGTTTCAATTCGCCCGCCTTCACGCGGCGGACGGCTTCGTGGACAATCGCTGCGTCGTTCATTCCATCTCTCCGATTCGATCTGTGGTTAGGGCGGCAGGAGCGATCATGCCGGGCGGCCCCGGTCGCGATCTCGCCGATATTTTGAGTGTACGCGCATCGGGGGAGTGTGTCAAACCACGGGCCGGCAGGGGCGGGTGGCCACTGAAGAGGGTCAGGCAACCGGGATAGGTCGCCGCCCGTTTCCCTGTAACTTCTCTCCCGGTTGCCCGACCGCTACCCCAACAACCGTTTGTCCCGATCCAGCACCCAGCAGCGCGGGTAATGTTCGAAGCCGACGTGGGAATAGTAGTTGGCGGCGGCGGGCGCGGCCAACAGGATGATCTTGCAATGCGGGCCGAGTTCGTCCTGTGTGCGGGCCATCAGCTCGACGCCGATGCCCTGTCGCTGGTAGGCAACGTCCACGGCCAGATCGGACAAATAGCAGCAATAGGTGAAATCAGTCACCGATCGGGCAACGCCAACCAGGAGATCGCCGTCCCAGGCGGTAACGGTGAGATCGGCGTTGGCCACCATCCCGGCGATGGCTTCGGCGTCGTCGATCGGCCGCCGCTCCCCGAGCGTTGAACGGCTCAACACGTCGATAAATTCCGCGGAGGTCAGAGGGTGTAATGTGGTGTAGGTGATCATGTCAAATAACCTTATCGGATGGTGGCCTTGTTCGTTCCATTTATGAGATGGACATCTACCCGGACAAGCTGAGGGTCCACTCTCCCCGACGCATGAGCGGCTCGCGCGTGCCGTCGGCATTAACGCCGTCGACGTCGATCTCGGCCGAGCCGATCATGAAGTCGAGGTGGGTAGCGCTGGAGTTGCCGCCGAACGTGGCAAACTCCTCATCGCTCAGGTTCTCGCACCCGGAAATGCAATTCCGGTAGGCGCGGCCGAGGGCTACGTGGCTGGCGGCGTTCTCATCGAACAACGTGTTGTAGAACAGAATCCCCGTTTGCGCGATAGGCGAGCTGTGCGGCACCAGAGCCACTTCGCCCAGCATGGCCGCGCCCTCGTCCGTCTCGATCTGCGAGCGCAGCAGCGCCTCGCCCCGTTCGGCCGAGAGGTCGACCACCCGCCCGTCGCGGAAGGTCAGGCTGAAGTTCTCGATGAGGTTGCCGCCGTAGTTGAGCGGCATGGTCGCCCGCACCGTGCCGTTGACGCGCGCGCGATGCGGCGCGGTGAAGACCTCTTCCGTCGGCACATTGGCGGTGTTGGTGATGCCGATGGCCGTCGGGGCCGGGCCGCCGATCCAGTGGTGATTGTCGGGCAGGCCGATGACGAGATCCGTCCCCGGCCCGGTGAAGTGCAGCGCGGTGTATTGCTTGCCGTTCAGATATTGCGTGCGGGCGATCAGATTGGCCGAGTGCGCGGCCCAGGCGGCCAGCGGGTCGGGCTGGTCGACGCGCACAGTGTGGAAGATGGCCTCCCACAGGCGCGGCAGTTGTTGATCGGCCGGCAAGTCCGGGAAGACCCGCGCCGCCCAGGCCTCGGTGGCGTAGCCGGCCACGCACCAGTTGACGGCGTCGGCCGTGATGAGCCGGCCGAGAGGCATGGCGGCCATGCCTTCCGTCCGTCGGGCGGTTGATATGAGTTTCGGGTCGATGTCCTTCAGCAGATCGGGGTCTGTGCCGACAATGGACAGGGTCGCGTTGCCGTTCTCGACGTACTCCAGGCCCGCGCGCCACCACCAGTCGGAGTGCTCGGTGAAGGAATCCCGCGGCGCGTGCTTGTAGCGGGTTAGTGTGAATTGGGGGTCGTTCCAGATCGTCTCGACGAGTCGCGCGCCGCCGTCATAGGCGTGGGCGGCCACCGCGCGCACGAGAGGCGCGGCCTCCAGCGGCGCGCGGATGAGCAGCCGCTGCCCCGCGCGCAGGTTCAATCCAACCTTGACCAACAGTTCTGCATAGACATTAAGGGAATGATCGAAATCGGGGGTCATGTGTTCACCTGTGTAAAAATGTTCGTCCAGATTACCCCGATCTGACGAATTAGAAAAGGGGAACGAGCAGGGGGTGAAAAGAAAAGCTCCGATAGCCCCCATCGGGCATGTGCGCTACAATGACATCCGGAGACAAATCGATGGATATTCCCTTTAATCCCAAAGCCCCGCCACGATATCACATGCTCGTCAAGCCGACCGGGGCGACCTGTAATCTCGACTGCGCCTACTGCTTCTTCCTGTCAAAGGAGATGCTCTATCCCGGCAGCCGCTTCCGCATGGCCGACGAGTTGCTGGAGAATTACATCCGCCAGCTCATCGAGAGCCACCGCACGCAGGAAGTGTCGCTGGCGTTCCAGGGCGGCGAGCCGACGCTGATGGGGGTTCCCTTCTTCCGGCGGGCGGTGGAGCTTGCCGAACGCTACCGGCGGCCGGGCATGACCATCGAATACTCCATGCAGACCAACGGCACGCTGCTGGACGACGAGTGGGGCGAGTTCCTGGCGGCCAACAACTTCCTCATGGGCATCAGCATCGACGGCCCGCGCGAGATCCACGACATGTACCGCTATGACAAGGGCGGCGCGCCGACGTTCGACCGGGTGATGCGCGGGCTGGACGCCCTGAAGCGTCACAAGGTGGAGTGGAACGTCCTCTGCACCCTGCACAAATACAACGCCGACCGCCCGCTGGAAATCTATCATTTCTTCCGCGACACGCTCGGCGCGGAGTATCTACAGTTCATCCCCATCGTCGAGCGGGTGACGCCCGAACAGGCGGCGGCCGCGGCGTCTTCGGCCGAACCGTGGCATTCCTGGCGCGACCGGCCGCTCTACACCCAGACGGGCGAGCTGGTGACCGAGCGGTCGATCACCGGCGCGCAGTACGGCAAATTTTTCAACGCGATCTACGATGAATGGGTGCGGCGGGATGTCGGCCGCATCTATGTCCAGATGTTCGACGTGGCCCTGGCCAACTGGGTCGGCGCGCCGTCGTCCGGGCTGTGCATCCACTCGCGCACCTGCGGCACGGCGCTGGCCATGGAGCACAACGGCGACGTCTACTCCTGCGACCATTTCGTCGAGCCGAAATACCTGCTGGGCAACATTAAAGAGGAACATCTCATCGATCTGGTCGCCTCTGACCAGCAAATCAGGTTCGGCAACGACAAGTTCGACACCCTGCCGGCCTACTGCCGGCGATGCGACGTGCGCTTTGCCTGCCATGGCGGCTGCCCCAAGGATCGCTTCATCCTGACGCCCGACGGCGAGCCGGGTCTGAACTACCTGTGCGAGGGGTACAAGGCCTTCTTCCACCACATCGACGAGGGGATGCGCTTTATGGCCAACGAGCTGCGGCACGAGCGAGCGCCGGCCAACATCATGGCTTACATGGCGCACAAGGATGCCGCCGAGCGGAACCTGTTTGCCAACGTTGGGCGCAACGATCCGTGCCCCTGCGGCAGCGGCCGCAAGTTCAAGCAGTGCCACGGTTCGGCCGCCCACGGCTCGGCCGCCCACGGCTCGGCCGCCCACACCTAGGCCGCGCCGCTATTACTCGCTGAACGATTCAGTCGTGAAGGCGTACAGCCGCGCCTTTCCCGGCCAGGCGTCCGCGGGCAGGCCGGCCTTGTGACAAAGCGCGCGCACGAACGCCTCCCGCCCCCAGCCGTAATCGACGGCCACCTCCGGCAGCAGCAAGCCACGCCGCCGGTCGCCGACGATGAGCAGCCCGTCGCGGCCGATGACGATCGCCTCCAGGCTCCTGACGCGCCGCAGCGGCGAGAGGACGGATATCTCGATGGACAGGTTGTCCAGCTCGCCGGGCGACACGGGGTAAAAACGCGGGTCAGCGGTAGCCGCCTTCACGGCCGCCTCCTGCACGGCAATGAACAGCGGCGCTGTCGCCTCGATTTGGCCGACGCAGCCACGCAGTTCCCCGGCCGTCCACGCCTCGCCCCCCTCCGCCGTCCCGTCCCGCCCCTCGCGCACCCACAGCGTCACGAAGACGGCCGCCGGCTCCTGAAGCCATTCCTCAAGCCAATCCTCCTGCCGCTCAACGGTGGGCAGCTCGCCGGTGGCCAGAAATTGGGCGATCGCTTCCCGCGCCAGACGCAACAGCAGCGGATAGAGCGCCGCATGGGGCGCGGCCGAACTCTCCTCTGATGGCTTGATCATGCTCATCGCTGTCTCCTTGCCGCCCGCGCGCGGCGATCAGCCGAAGCCGCCGGCCGGCGGGGTTGCCTCGGCCGCGGTCAGTCCGGCGATCATGTCATACGGGAATTGGATCATGTTTGGAATCACCCGCCGGACGCCGGGCAGCGTGGCCAGCAGGTCGTGATCCCCGGTCGGGTCGACAGCGACAATCGCGCCGATGCCCGCGTCATGGGCTGACTGGATGCCGGAGATGGCGTCCTCGACGACGAGATACTCCGCCGGCGGCCGCCCCAGCGCCGCCGCCGCCTCCAGATAGATGCCGGGGGCGGGCTTGCCGGGGTAGAGGCCGCGGTCGAAGATGATGTGCTCCGGCGCGAACCAGCGCAGCAGGCCCAGCCGCTCGATGAAGAAGGTGACGTTGACCTCCGGCGAAGACGTGGCGATGGCCCGCGGGATGTCGTTGGCCGCCAGGCAATCCAGCAGTTCGGCCGCGCCGGGCGAGAGCTGATAGGCGTCGCCGGTTTCAATCGCCAGCTGCCGGTAGAGCGTCTCCTTCTCTTCGGCCAGCGGCCGCAGCTCGTCATCGCTGATCGGCCGGTTGAGGATGTATTCGAAGATGTCGCGGTTGACGCGGCCATGAACGGCCAGCCTCATCTCGTCCATCGTCAGCGGATGGCCGCGCAGCCGGGACGAAAACAGCCGCCACGCCTCCTCGTGCAGGTAGTTATCCCACAGCAACACGCCGTTAAAGTCAAAGATCACGCCGCTATATCGTTTGTCGGTCATAAACTCCTGTCGCGGGCGCTCAGGCCAGCAGCTCCCATTCGGCCAGCAGCGCGTCGAGTTGCTCGCGCGCCTCGGCCAGTTCGGCTTCGAGCACCATGATTTCACTTTCGTCGTTCGCGACCCGCGCCGCCTCCAGCGCCTCGGTCGCCTGGGCCAGCCAGTATTCCACATCCTCCATCGATTCTTCCACCTGCCGCCGTCTCCGCTCGTCCCGTCGCCGGGCGTTGCGGCTCCAGCCCGGTCGCGGCGTGGTCTGCTGCGGGGCGTCGGGCTGCGGGGCGTCGGGCTGCACGGCAGCCGCCTCCGGTTCCTGCGGCGGCCGCTCGGCAGGCATTTCCGGCGCTGCCGGGGCTTCCGGCGGCGGCAGGCCATCGCGGCCGGCGATATACTCCTGATAGGTCGCCGGATAGACGCGCAACTCGCCGTCTTCCAGCGACCAGATTTGCCGCGCCAGCCGGTCAACGAGGTAGCGGTCATGGGAGACCAGCAGGATCGCGCCGGGGAACTCCTCCAGCACCTCCTGCAACGCCTCCTGCGCGGGGATGTCGAGATGGTTGGTCGGCTCGTCGAGCAACAGCAGGTTGGCCCCTTCCAGCCCCAGCAGCGCCAGCGCCAGCCGGCCGCGCTCGCCGCCGCTCAAATCGGCCACGCGCTTGAAGGCGTCGTCGCCGCGAAAATGGTATTGGGCCAAATAGCGACGCGCCTCGCTCTCGCTCAGGTCGCGGCGGGACCAAATCTCGTCGATGACTCGCCCGCCGAGGTTCAGCCGGTCGTGGGCCTGGGCGAAATAGCCGGGCTGCACGCCCTCCCCGATGGTGATCTCGCCGGTCTGCGGCGGCAGCTCGCCGATGATCGTCCGCAGCAGGGTACTCTTGCCGCTGCCGTTGGGGCCGAGGAGGGCGGCGCGCATCCCCCGCTCCAGCTTCGCCTCACGGACGGTGAACAACGTCCGGTCGGGATAGCCGATGGTCGCGTCCTTCAGCCGCAAGGCTACCCGCGCGCCGCGCTCGGTGACCTCCAGGCGGATGTTGAGGCGCGGCGGCCGGTGGCCCGGCGGCCGCAGGGCGCGGATGCGCTCGTCAACCTCATTGATGGTCAGTGTCCGCACGCGCGCGCCCAGCTCGATCCAGCTCTGCCCGTTGCGGCGGCTCTCGGCCATGGCCGGCAGCCCGATCTCGTCGATGAGCGCCAGATCGCGGGTCAATTGCCGCAGCCGCCCCCTGGCGATGTCGGCCTGCCCGCCGGCGATGTGCCGGCGGATGAAGTCGGCCTCGCTCTCCAGCCGCTCCTTCTCCTCGCTGTAGAGACGCTCGGCGCGCTCCCATGCCTCCTGTCGCTGGGCAACGAAGGCGCTGTAGTTGCCGCGATAGGCGACCAGCCCGGCCGGCTCGCCGCTCGCGGCCGGAGTCAGCTCCCAGACGCGGTTGACGACCCGGTCGAGGAAATAGCGGTCATGGCTGACGATGATGAGCGCGCCCTGCCGGCGGCGAAGGGTGTCCTCCAGCCATTCCACGGCGGCGATGTCGAGGTGGTTCGTCGGCTCGTCGAGGATGAGCAGCGACGGCTTTTCCAGCAGCAGGCGGCCGAGCAACACCCGCGTCTTCTGGCCGCCGCTCAGGTTCAGCAGGGGCGTGTCCCACTGGTCGGGGGTGAAACCCAGCCCCAGCAGGACGCGCTTGATCTCGTTCTGGTATTGGTAGCCGCCCTCGCGCTCGAACTGCTCCTGGAGCTTGCCGTAGGCGGCCAGCAGTTCCCCGGAATATGCCTCGGCCATGGTCGCTTCCATCGCCCGGAGTTCGGCTTCCTCCTGACGCAGGGCAGCGAAGGCGGTCAGCATCTCCTCGTAGACGGTGTTCTCCCGCCCGGCGAAGGTGAGGACGGCCTCCTGGCGCAGGTAGCCGATGGAGAGGCCGGCGGCGCGCTCGACGCGGCCGCTCGTCGGCTCCAGCAGCCCGGCCAGGGCCAGGAGCAGCGTCGTCTTGCCGACCCCGTTCGGCCCGACGAGGCCGATCCGGTCGCGCGGCTCGACGGCCGGCGACAGGTCGTGGAACAGATCGGCCGCGCCGTAGGCGTGACCGAGGCCGGTGGCGGTGAGGATTGGCATGGTTCCATCCATTCTATCGACAGGCGTCAAGGCTGCCCACCCTACCCGGTTCTAACTCCAGGGTTTTTTAGTAGTCGGCCCAGTGGTTGAAGGTGTAGAGGTCAGGCAGCGGCGAAACCCCTGTGCCGTAGCAAATGGCCTCCCTTCGCCGCTGCCTGACCCTCCGCGGCTGTTGACCCGGCCTGAACACACGGGCCACGCCCCAGGAGGGTCAGGCAACCGGGAGGCGAGGCCCTGGTTATCAGCCGACACCTCTCCCGGTTGCCTGACCTCTACGCCTCACGGCCGTGTTGTATTATCAGAGCCGACTACTGAAAGACCCTGTTCTAACTCACTTTATAGACAGTTCTAACACCTTTCTAACGCTGGTTCGCTACGGTAGAGTTGGTAGAGTAACAGGCGTCGGGACAGCGCATGACCACCGCTTTTAAAAACCCCCAGCCTGCCCCAACGGACGCCGGCTCCCCATTTGTTACGGAATAACGCTTGATCGGGCATTGGCGCAAAATGCACACCGCCCGCCCTAATCTCCCGTTACCGCGCGTACACTTCGGAGGTGCAACCATGGCGCAATTGATTCGATGGACCCCGTTTCGTCCCGGTTGGTGGGACAGTGACTTTTTTGAAGAGATGGATCGCCCCGGCGATTGGTTCCGCCGGGACGCCGACCGTATCTGGAGCCTACCCCTCGACGTCGTCGAGCAGGAAGGCGCTTATGTTGTCCGGGCCTCGATTCCGGGAATTGACCCCGACGATCTGGACATCACCTTTAACGACAACATGCTGGCTATTCGCGGCGAGTCGATGGGCGGCCAGGATCAGGATAACGAGCGCTACATGATGCGCGAACGTCGCTACGGCAGCTTCGCGCGGACTATCAGCTTCCCGTCAAACGTCGACGGCGACGGGATCGAAGCCTCATACGAGCATGGCGAGCTGGTAATTCGCTTGCCCAAAGCCGATAACGCCCGCCTGCACCGGATCAACGTCGGCCGCGCCTCGCGCACGATCGACATGACCGATACCACTCCGGCGGTCGAAGCCGGTAGCGACAGTCACGGCTGGGCCGAGGGGCAGGCGACAACCGACGTCGCCTCATCCGAGAGTAAACGCGGCCAACAGCATTGGGCCGAAGGACAAAAAACGAAACCCGCCGCCAAACAATCGCCGGGTGACGGATTTGCCGAAGGCCAGGCCACCGAGGAACGGGCACGCGTTGAGACCGTGCCGAGCGTGAGTTTTGCCGAGGGTCAGGCCGTCGAACCCGTTTAACCCGTCCGCGCCGGCGCGGATGCCGTCGGGGATCTGCCGGGTTTGCCCGTTCCGCTCCCGGTTCGCCGAATATTCGACTCGCTACAGGAAACAGAAGAGACAGACGAGCTGTCTCTTCTGTTTCTTCATTTCCCTGCCTCTTACTCAATTCTGACCTGTCTGTGGCATAATGATGGGGTTCGTAAAGGACAATGCCGGGAATATCTATACCACACAGGACAAATGCAAACCTGAATGGAATACAAAGACTATTACAAGACGCTGGGCGTCAAGAAGGACGCCGGCGCTGATGAAATCAAAAAGGCATATCGCAAGCTGGCCCGCAAACACCACCCCGACGTGAACAAGGGTGACAAGGCCTCCGAGGACAAATTCAAGGAGATCAACGAGGCCTATGAGGTGTTGTCCGACGAGGACAAGCGGACCAAATACGACCGCTTCGGCGCGGAGTGGCAGCAGTTCTCCGGCGCGGGCGGGCGGCCGCAGGACTTCAACTGGGGCGCGTGGGGCGGCGGCCAGCCGGGCGGCAGCCAAACGGGCGGCCAGTATCGCACCGTGTCGCCGGAGGAGTTCGAGCAGATGTTCGGCGGCGGTGGCGGCCGCAGCAGCGGCGGCGGCTTCTCCGACTTTTTCGAGACGTTGTTCGGGGCCATGGGCGGCCGGCAGGCGGGCGGCGCGCGCTCCGGCTTCGGCGGCTCGTTCAGCTCGGCCGATGACCTGTTCGGCGGGCGGGCGGCCGCCTCGCCGCCGATGCTCGACCAGGAGCACCCGATCCAGGTGTCGCTGGAAGAGGCGTTCCACGGCACCAGCCGCACCCTGCAATGGGAGAACGGCAAGCGCGTCGACGCCAGGATACCGCGCGGCGTCCGCACCGGCTCGAAGGTGCGCCTCAGCGGCCAGGGCGGCGCGACCGACGGCCGCGCCGGAGACCTCTACCTGAAGGTCGAGGTGCTGCCCCATGCCGTCTATGAACGCGACGGCGACGACCTGCGCATGACGCTGCCGGTCGACCTGTTCACCGCGTTGCTGGGCGGCAAGGTCAGCGTGCAGGCCATCGACAAATCGGTCAATCTGACCATCCCCGAAGGCACGCGCAACGGAAAGGTCTTCCGGCTCAACGGGCTGGGGATGCCCAAACTGCGCAAGCCCGACGAACGCGGCGATCTGTATGTGACGGTCGCCGTCGAACTGCCGTCGAAGTTGAGCGAGGAGGAGAAGCGCGTCGTCCAGGAATGGCGGGAGTTGCGGAAGAAGTAGGTCAGTGGGTCAGTATTCAGTAGGCCAGTGGGTCAGTAGGCCAGTAGGTCAGTATTCAGTATTCAGTGGGTCAGTGCGAGACTGAATACTGAATACTGATCCACTGAACACTGATCTACTGTCCATTCAACGCCTCCGCCATCACCTCAGCGAACCGGCCGGGCGTGCAGGCGAAGGCGGGCAGGCCGAGGTCGGCCAGCTCCTGGGCGATCGTCGCGTTGAAGCGTGGCGCGCCCTCGTCGTTGAGCGCCAGCAGGGTTATCAGCGTCACACCGTCGCCGCGCAACGCTTCCACCTCGCGCATCATCACCTCCCGGTTGCCGCCCTCAAACAGGTCGGTGATGAGGATGACGATCGTATCGCGCGGGCGGGTGATCGCCCCGCGGGCATAGCTCAGCGCGCGGCCGATGTTCGTCCCCCCGCCCAGCCGCAGCCCGAACAGCATCTCCACCGGGTCATCCAGTTGGTCGGTCAGGTCGACAACGGCCGTATCGAACATCACCAGCCGTGTCTTCAGCGACGGGATCGAGGCCAGCACGGCGGCGGCGATGCCGGAATAGACGACCGAGGTCGCCATGGAGCCGCTCGTATCCACCAGCAGGATCACCTCGCGCAGCGTGGCGCGGCGGCGGCCGTAACCGATGAGCTTCTCCGGGATGATGGTGCCCAGTTCGGGCTGGTAATGCTTCAGGTTAGCGCGGATGGTGCGCCCCCAATCGATCTCCTGCACGCGCTTCGGCCGCCAGGCGCGCGCGGCCCGGTTCAGGCTGCCGCTCACCGCCTCGCGCAGGGGAAATTCGAGCTTCTTCGTAAGGTCGGCCACGACGCGGGCCACCACCGCGCGGGCCGTCTCCTGCGTTTGCGGCGGCATCACCTTGCGCAGCGAGAGCAGCGTCGCCGCCAGCGCCGCGTCCGGCTCCACCTCGGCCAGCAGTTCCGGGTGCTGGACGAGCGCCTTCGTGTCGAGACGGCTGAGCGCGTCGCGCTGCATCACCTGCACCATATCGTCGGGGAAGTAGTTGCGGATGTCGCCCAGCCAGCGGGCCACGTCGGGCGAGGACGGGCTGAGGTCTCCCTCCTGGCTGTCGCCGTAGAGCGTCTCCAGCGCCCGGTCCATCGCCTCGTCGCCGGGCGAGAGCGGGGGCCGGCTCCGGCCGGAGTCGCCGGCACCGCCGCCCTCGCCGCCGTCGCCCTGCTCCGGCGTCTCGGCCTTGCCCAGCACCAGACGCCAGCGGCGCTGCCGCTCGTCACGCTCGCTCATGTCGTCACCTCCGCGGCCGCCGGAAGGCCAAGGATGCGGCCGAGCGCCGGCAACACCCCCGCCGCCCGTCGCGGGTCAAACGTGGGCATCTGAATGGCGGCCGTCGCGCCGCGGCCGCCCGCCTCGCGCAGGCGATCCTGCAACTGCTGCCGCACGCCCTCCGGGTAGGCGGCAAACGTCCGGCGCAGCAGGGGCAGGATGGCCTGGAATCGCTCCGGGTCAAGAGCCGTCAGCCAGCCGTCGATGGCTCCCCAGAGCGCGCGGTCGTGGAGCAGCAGCAGGCCGCTGTCGCGCAGAAAGCCGTCCAGCCAGTCGGCGGCGTAGCGGGCGACATCGACCGAGCCGCCCGGCGTCAGCGCTCGCTCCAGCCGGGCCAGCGCGCCGTCGGGGCGCAGCGCCGCCTCGTCGAGCAGCAGCCGGGTCGCCCGCCCGGCGACGTTGGGATGGATGCCGTCGCGGTCGGCCAGCCGGCCCAGCGCCTGTTGCCAGCGCCCGGTGGCTTCCTCGGCCTGAAAGAGGCGCACGGCCGTCGCCGCGGCCGACAGACGTTCGGTCAGGTCGGCCGCCGCGCCTTCGTCGATGGCCGTGGCCGCGCCGGGCAACCCCAGACAGGCGCGGGTCAGCAGGCGGTCGAACACCCGGCGCAGCAGCGGCAGGTGGTCAGCCGTCTGGCGCAGGCTGCCGTAGCGGACAACGTCGGCCAGCGGCGGCAGGGCGGCCAGCATGTGGGGCACGTCGCGCTTCATCGTCGACAACTCCTCGATGCGGGCCAGGATCGCCGGCAGAACCTCCGGCAGGTCGGCCATGATGATCTGGTCGATCATCTCCGTCAGCTCCGGCAACTCGGCGCGCCCGGCGGCGGCATCCGTTGCACAGGCCGCGGCGGCGTCGCGGACGGTGTTGCCCCACGCCGCCGCCTCAATCACCCGCAGCGACAGGCCGGGCGTCCACTGGAGTTGCCAGACTTCGGTGTAGGTGCCGGTCTGCAGCCCGCGGGCCTTCACGGTCGTGCCCCAGGGGATATCCAGCAGCGTGAGGCGATTCAGCAGGCGGCTGCGCTCCAGGTGCATCTCCTTGCGCAGGTCGAGCTTCAGCGCGCTCGCCTCCGGCTCCGGCCGCAGCCGCAGCCGGGCCTGCTCGGCCGACAGGTCGCGCTGCAGCGGCACGGCGGGCACGTCGGGCGGCACCATGCCCATCCTCTCGCCGACGATGAGCCGCCGCCGGATGAGAGCCATCGGCTCCCCGTCGCCGCCGCACATCGCGCTGAGGGCCGCATCCTCCATCTCCGGCAAGCCGGGGAACGGCCGGCCGCGCATCGCCGCCAGGGCCTCGGCCAGCCGCACCGTCTCGATGACGTGACCGGGCGACGTGTCCATACCCTCCTCGCGCAACAGGGCGGCCGCCGCGGCCAGCCAGCCGGCGCTCATCTCCGCCGGGGACAGCCCGGCCTCGCCCGACGCCCAGAGGTGGTCGTACCAGCCCGGCGAGTGGATGCCCGCGCCGTAGCCGCCGCTGCGGGCCAGCCGCCCGTAGGTCCACGGTATCCACGTGGCGGCCACCGCGACGGACGGCAGTTCGGCCAGCAGCACGTCGTCGGCCTCGCCCGGCGTCCGATGGGCGTCAACAAGCGCCGGGGAGTGCCACGCGCCGCAGACCGCGGCGATGCGCGTATGGCCGGCGCGGGCCGCCCGTCGAATGCGGGCGCGCATGGCCGCCTCGCGCTGCCGGGCCAGGCGGGCTTCGGGCGTCTCGCCGGCGGCCGTCTCTTCGGTCGCCTGCCGCATGCCGGCGGTCAGCTCGAGGACGGCCGGAAACAGCCCGGCGTGCCCCTTGCCCTGCTCCACGACGGCGTCCCACCACGCCTCGTAGCCGTCATGGCCGGCGGCCGCGGCGACTTCCTGGAAAACGCCGGGCGGCGGCATGGCCGCCGTGTAATCCAGGGCCAGTGTGTGGCGCTGCGGCAGGTCCATGAACCCGGCGGTGACGCCGCGCTCCAGGGCGAACCGCAGCGCCTGATACTCCGGCGAGAAGCGGGCGAACGGGTAATAGACGGCCCGTTTCAGCTCGTCGGGGCGATAGACCAGCAGGGCCACGGGCATGACCAGCGCCGGGTGGGCCAGCCAGTGGATGAGGTCGTCGGCGTCGGGCGGCCCCTCGACCAGCACGCAATCCGGCTCGAACCCGGCGAGGGCGGCCAGCAGGGCGCGTGACGTCCCCGGCCCGTGGTGGCGGATGCCGAAGACGCGCAGTTCGGGCGCGGTCATCAGGCCAGTTCCCGGCAGGCGCGATAGAGGGCGTCCCAACCCTCGCGCTCGCGCATGACCGTCTCCAGATACTCCTGCCAGATGGTCGTGTCCTGCACGGGGTCCTTGATCACCGCCCCGGTGAGGCCGGCGGCCAGGTCCTCGGCGGCGAGACGGCCGTCGCCGAAGTGGGCGGCCAGCGCCAGGCCGCTGTTGACGACGGAGATCGCCTCGCCGGTGCTGAGCGTGCCGCTGGGCGACTTGATTTTGGCGCGCCCGTCTTCAGTGAGGCCGCCGCGCAATTCGCGGAAGACGGTGACGACGCGCCGGATTTCCTCGGCCGCGGGCAGCTCCGCCGGCAGCTCCAGCGTCTTGCTCAGGTCAGCCACGCGCCGGGTGACGATGGCGACTTCCTCCTCGGCCGTGGCCGGCAGCGGCAGCACGACGGTGTTGAACCGCCGCTTCAGGGCGCTCGACAGGTCATTGATGCCCCGGTCGCGGTCGTTGGCGGTGGCGATGACGTTGAACCCCTTCAGCGCCTGCACCGCCTCGCCCAGTTCGGGGACGGGCATCAGCTTCTCCGACAGGATGGTGATGAGCGCGTCCTGCACGTCGGACGGGATGCGGGTCAGCTCCTCGATGCGGGCGATTTGGCCGCCGCGCATGGCGGTCATGACCGGGCTGGGCACCAGCGCCTCGGCCGACGGCCCGCGGGCGATCAGGCTGGCGTAGTTCCAGCCGTAGCGGATGACTTCCTCGCTCGTCCCGGCCGTGCCCTGCACCAGCAGCGTCGAGTCGCCGGAAATCCCCGCGGCCAGATGCTCCGCGAGCCAGGTCTTGCCCGTGCCGGGCACGCCGATGAGCAGCAGGGCGCGGTCGGTGGTCAGCGTGGCGATGGCGATCTCGATCAGCCGCGAGCTGCCGATGTATTTCGGCGTGATGACCGTGCCGTCATCGAGCGTCCCGCCGAGGACGTAGGTGGCCACGGCCCACGGCGAGAGCCGCCAGTTGGGCGGCCGTTGGCGGCGATCGGCCCGCGCCAGCGCCTCCAGTTCGCGCCGATAGGCTTGCTCGGCCAGCTCGCGCTGAATGGTTGTAATCATGCTTGTCTCCTTCAAATCTCTACACGAAAAACAGGGGTCGCCGCGGCTCTGTCGCCGACGTGCTCCCTCATCCTCCATCCCGTGACCGCCTCGTGCAGCGCCATCCGCGCCTTCAGCGCGTCGATGAAAACCGCCAGGCTGGTCTGCCACGCCTTGTTCGCCGGGAGCCGGGACAGATTCCCGGCGGCGTAGCCGGCCACCGCCGGAGGGCACTGCCGGGCAAACTGACGCAGCAGAAAGCGCAGCGTCGCGCTGAGCTTCGCGTCGGGGTCAATCGTCGCCTGGCGGCCGAAAAAGTCGACCAGCGCCACGCCGCTCGCCTCGTCCCACTCCTCCGTCCAGCGGCGCAGGATCATGACCACCCCGGCGTCGTCCCCGGCGGCAAGACGCCCGGCCAGCAAGGCATGGCACTCGTCGGGCGTCAGGAGCGGCAGCAGCATGCCCGTCCGCTCGCTGTAGTTGTCGCCGGTCAGCAAGGCGATGGCCCAATTCCGGTCGTTCTGCCGCCGGGCGGCCGTCGCCAGCGCGGTGATGATGGTGCGCGGCCACGTCCCGGCCAGCGCCGCCGCGATGACGCCCTCCGGCGTCATGCCGAAGCGCTCCGTCCAGTGATCGAGCGGGATCATTCCGACGGTCTGGGTGATCAGGCGCGACCAGTCGGCGGCCGAACGGGGCTGGTTGCCCGGCGCTGCGGCGCTGCCGGTCGCGCGGGTGATGCCGTCGCGAACCATCGCGTCGGTGATCGGTGCCTGTGGCGCGGGCAACAGGCGGCCGTCGCTCAGGATGAGGATGTCACCGGCGGCGGCCGTCACGCGCCCGACCAGCCGCGAACCGGGGATATTGGCCAGCAAGTCGGCCGCCTTGCGCCGCGTCAGCGCGTCGCGGTCATCCAGCGCCCGCTCCAGAAAAGGCTCGTCGTCGAGCGACAGGCCGGCTTCCAGCGTGGCCGGCAGCTCGCGCCGGATCGCGTCCGGCTCCGACCGCCAGGTTGTTTCGATGAGCCGGCGGGCGGCGGCCGGGTTCTCGCGGCGAACGATGATCGCCAGGGCGACGCGCCCCGCCGGGTCGGCCTCCCAGGCGGCGCGGCACGACAGCGGGTCGGCCACGTCGACGGCGGCATAGCGCCAGGCGGGGTTGAGCGAGGCCAGCCAGCGGCCGCGCTCGCCGATAATGGGCACCAGCGCCGGCCGCAGCCGGGGGGCCTTCGCCCCGCGATCCAGAATGTGGGGCACCAGCGCGTCGGGCGCGCGCAGCCCGGCGCGGTCGAGCAGGCTCAGCAGTTCCGGGAACAGGGTGGTGTCCTGCCGGGCGAGCATCCGCTCCAGCAGATCGGCGGCGGCCAGGGAGCAGACCGGCCGGTCGCCTTCGGGGCGAAACGCGGGCAAGCGCCACTCGGTGCCGGGGGCGTGCGACGGCAACCAGCCGGCAGTGGCGTGCAGGGCGGCCGCCCCGGCCAGTAACAGCAGCCGCTCCTCCGGCGGCCGGCCGTCGAGCGCGGCATAAATCTCGCCCAGAGCGGCGGGGAAGGAACGGGCCGCGGGCATCTCCGCCCGGGACGCGCCGACCAGCGCCGCGGCAACCAGTTCCGGCGGCAGATTCACGGCACCTCCCGCCGCCCGGCCATGGCCTGCCAGCCGCCGTCGAAGACGCTCAGGGGGACGAAAACGCCGTTGTCCCACTCGCCGAAGAGAGCCGGCGGCCGCCCGGCCGACAAAGACAGCAAGCGCCAGCCGTGGGCAAACGGCTCCGGCAGGGGCAGCAGCAGGCCGTCCCGATCGCGCAACCGCCAGCCCTTGCGGCCGGGTTCGGGCGGCTCAACGAACACCTCACGCAGGGTCATCGGATATGCAGAGAGCCAGGGGTTGGCCGACAGGGCGGCCGCGTAGCCGGCAATCGCCTCGTCGATGGTCATCGCCATGCCCGTCCCACTCCCGTCAACCGGCGGGGCCAGGCGCAGCGGGGACACAGGGCGGGCCGACACGGGCCACGCGCCGGGGACATAGGCCAATTCGCCGCGAGCCGTCGCGCCGGTGGGCAGATGAAAGCCGTCGAGGCGGCCGCCCGCTATCGTGTCGGACAGAACAGCCCAGCGCCGCGCGGTCACGCCGTAGAGCCACGTCCTGATTCGCAACTGCCTGCCTTCCGTCTCGGCGCGGTGGCCCACCACCAGCCAATCGCCGGCAACCGGCGGGCCTTCCGGCCGCGGCGAGCGGGCGGCGGCGGCCAGCGCGTCGGCCCGTTCGGCCGGGGATAATTCATCGAACCGCCGGAACGCCTCGCACAGCAAGGCCAGCCGCCCCATGCGCGGCAGCAGGCGCTCCGGCCAGTCGGGGCCGCTGCCGGGAATGGCCGACATATCGCGCAGCTCGCGGGCCGCCTCGAAGGCGTAGGCGTCAACCAGCCGGTTGGCCGCGTCGAGCCACGGGGCGCGATTGCCGCGGGCTTGCGCGGCCAACCCCTGCCCAACCATGTCGCCCAGCCAACGCGCCAGGTCGGCCATCCCGGCGACAAGCGCGGCGCGACGAACGGGGTTGTCCGGCGAGTCTTTGACGCGCGCGCCAGGCGCGGGGCCGCGCTCCAACCCGGCCACCCAGTCGGGCACAGCGCCGGGCGGGATAGTTCCCGCAAGGTGGCGCGACAGGAGGGCGATCATGTGGCGGCAGGGAAAGCGCAGGGCAGCGCAGGAGCAGGTCAGGCGCATGGCGGGCAGAGAGGCGGTCACGCGGGTCGGCGCGCGCTTCCCTTCGACGAATTCGGCCCATAGCAGGCGGTCGCCCGACGGGGTGTCGCCCCATCCGGCAGCCCCCCATTTATCGCCCAGCGCCAGGTCTTCGGCCGCGCGCGACGTGGGGTAATCGGGAGCCATCTCCCGGATATGTTCGCGCGACAAATGGCACGAAAACTCTGAATCTGCAACCGCCATGTTGTGTATTATTACGCATTCCGCGCCGGTGGGTTGCAAAACCGGCCATATCCGGATAAATGGCCGTCCGGCGTCGGTTCTGTTTACGCTTTTCTGATCATCGACTAACGTATTTCTGACTGTGTTATGTCATACTGCATGCTAACCCTTTAATACATCAGGGAGTAAAGACCATGCGTTTGGATAAACTAACCGAAAAATCACGCGAGGCCTTGCTGGAAGCGCAGCACCTCGCCGAACAAAACAACAACCCCGCCGTCGAGCCGGAACACCTGCTGGCCGCGCTGCTGTCGCAGGAGAACGGCGTCGTGCCGTCGGTCATCAGCAAGATCGGCGGCGACCCGCGGATGCTCGCCCAGAGCCTGGAGGCCACGCTGGCCAAGCTGCCGCGCGCCACCGGCTCGTCGGTGCAGGTCGGCATGAGCCGCGACCTGACCAACATCCTCAACGAGGCCGAGTCGATCGCCGAGGCAATGAAGGACGACTACACGTCCACCGAGCACCTGCTGATGGCCATGGCCCAACCCAAGGGCGGCCGCGTGCGGGAGCTTTTGGCGCGCCACGGCATCGACTACAACGCCATCCTGCAGGCGCTGGCCGCCGTGCGCGGCTCGCAGCGTGTCACCAGCCAGAACCCCGAAGCGCAATA
Organism: Anaerolineae bacterium; assembly: GCA_023384355.1. Classification (GTDB taxonomy): domain Bacteria; phylum Chloroflexota; class Anaerolineae; order Promineifilales; family Promineifilaceae; genus Promineifilum. The sequence continues at coordinate 38,340 of JAHDWL010000011.1, read as the reverse complement.
CGAGGCGCTGGCCAAATACGGCCGCGACCTGACCCAGGAGGCGCGACGCGGCAAGCTCGACCCGGTCATCGGCCGCGACGAGGAGATCCGCCGCGTCATCCAGATTCTGAGCCGGCGCACCAAGAACAACCCGGTGCTCATCGGCGAGCCGGGCGTGGGCAAGACAGCCATCGTCGAGGGGCTGGCCCAGCGCATCGTCAACGGCGATGTGCCGCTGGGGCTGAAGGACAAGCGGCTGGTGTCGCTCGACCTCGGCGCGCTGGTGGCCGGGGCCAAATATCGCGGCGAGTTCGAGGAGCGGCTCAAGGCGGTGCTGAAGGAGGTGCAGGAATCCGACGGGCAGGTCATCCTGTTCATCGACGAGATGCACACCCTCATCGGCGCGGGCGCGGCCGAGGGCGCGATGGACGCCAGCAACATGCTGAAGCCGCTGCTGGCTCGCGGCGAGTTGCACGCCATCGGCGCGACGACGCTGGACGAGTACCGCAAGCACATCGAGAAGGACGCCGCCCTGGAGCGCCGCTTCCAGCCGGTATTGGTCGACGAGCCGACGGTGGAGGACACCATCTCCATCCTGCGCGGCCTGAAGGAGCGCTACGAGGTGCATCACGGCGTGCGCGTCACTGACGCGGCCGTCATCGCCGCCGCCACGCTGAGCCACCGCTACATCAGCGACCGCTTCCTGCCCGACAAGGCCATCGACCTGATCGACGAGGCCGCCAGCCGGCTGCGAATGCAGATCGACAGCAAGCCGGCCGAGCTGGACGAGGTCGACCGCGTGATCATGCAGCTGGAGATCGAGCGCGAAGCCCTGAAGAAGGAAAAGGACAAGGCCAGCCAGGAGCGTTTGCTCAAACTGGAAGAAGAGCTGGCCAACGCCAAGGAGCGCAGCACGCAACTGGCGACGCGCTGGCAGGCGGAGAAAGACGCCATCCAGCACATACAGGGCATCAAGGAGCAGATGGACACGGTGCGCGTGCAGATTGAGCAGGCGCAGCGCGATTACGACTACCAGAAGGCGTCGGAATTGCAGTTCGGCCGCATGCGCCAGCTGGAGCACGAGCTGGCCGAGGCCTCGGCCCAGTTGCGGCAGATGCAGGCCGAAGGCGCGATGCTGAAGGAAGAGGTCGACGCCGAGGATATCGCCCTGATCGTCAGCAAGTGGACGGGCATCCCGGCCACGCGACTGCTGGAGGGCGAGGTCGAGAAGCTTATCTTCATGGAAGACCGGCTGCACCGGCGGGTCATCGGGCAGGAAGAGGCCGTCAGCGCGGTGGCCGCCGCCGTTAGGCGCAGTCGATCCGGCCTGCAGGACCCGAACCGGCCTATCGGCTCGTTCATCTTCCTGGGGCCGACCGGCGTCGGCAAGACGGAGCTGGCGCGGGCGCTGGCCGAATTCCTGTTCGACGACGAGCGCAACATGGTGCGCATCGACATGAGCGAGTATCAGGAGCGGCACACGGTCGCCCGGCTCATCGGCGCGCTGCCCGGCTACGTGGGCTACGAGGAGGGCGGGCAGCTTACGGAGGCCGTCCGCCGCCGGCCCTACAGCGTGGTGCTGTTCGACGAGATCGAGAAGGCCCACCCGGAGGTGTTCAACGTCTTCCTGCAGGTGTTGGACGACGGCCGCCTGACCGACGGCCAGGGGCGCACGGTCGACTTCCGCAACACGGTCATCATCATGACCAGCAACGTCGGCAGCCAGTACATACTGGACGACATCGACGAGGCGACGATGCGCGCGCGGGTGATGGAGGCCATGCGCAACCATTTCCGGCCGGAGTTCCTGAACCGGGTGGACGAGATCGTCATCTTCCACCGGCTGGATCGGGAGCAACTGCGCGAGATCGCCGAGATACAACTGAACCACGTGCGCGGGCTGCTGGCGAAGCGCAACATCACGCTGGTGCTGACCGAAGCGGCCACCGACCTGCTCATCGAGGAAGGGTACGACCCGGTCTACGGGGCGCGGCCGCTCAAGCGCGTGCTGCAACGGCGCGTCATCGACCCGCTGGCGATTCGCGTCATCCAGGGCGACGTGCGCGACGGCGACCACGTGGTCGTGGAGGTCATCGACGGCGAACTGGAGTTCCGGGTGGTGGAGTCGGGAGAGTTTGAGGCGGCGTGAATTTGTGAAACCTGACAGGTCATCGGGGGAGGATCTGTCAGGTTTTTTCGTGGTATAGTATAATTGTCCAACGATGGATACAGTGTCCGCTCCACGCTCCAGATCGAAACCCCGCCCGGATGCAAGCAGTATGCCACTGCTCCACAACGGCGACCACCTGACGCTGGCCGAGTTCGAGCGGCGATATTCCGCTCAACCCCACATAAAGAAAGCCGAACTCATTGAAGGAGTCGTATACGTGCCCTCCCCCGTCAGCCTTGAACATAGCCGTCGTCACGCCAACGTTATGCTCTGGCTAGGAACTTACCACGCTGTAACGCCCGGGCTGCGTCTCCTCGACAACGCTACAATCAAACTGGACGCCGAGAATGAAGTGCAACCGGATGCGGCGCTATGTGTGGCCGAGGGTGGGCAGACATCGGCCGCCGGCGCGTATCTTCAGGGTGCGCCGGAACTCGTCGTGGAGATCGCCAGTTCCAGCGCTGCCTACGACTTGCACGAGAAGCTGCGCGTTTATCGGCGCACAGGCGTGCGGGAGTATGTCGTCCTGCTCACGCTGGAACGGGAGACGGTCTGGTTCCGGCTGGACGAAGGGCAGTATGAGAGAATCGCGCCCGACGAAGACGGCATCATTCAAAGCGCCGTTTTCCCCGGTCTGGATTTCGACTCGGCCAAATTCTGGGATGACGACCTTCCCGGCCTGCTGGCAGTCCTGGGAGCAGGATTGGCCTCCGAAGCTCATGCCACGTTCATAAGCACGCTCCGCGCCGACTGACAACCTCACACCCCATCGAACTCCGGCTGATAGCGGATGATCCCCCGGTAGCCACTCAACGCTCCCGGCACCAGTTCCATCACCATAAACGCCTCCTCCGGCGCGTCATGCTCCCAGCGAATGCCCAACGGCCGCGACGGCCGGAAACCGAACCGCGGATAATAGGTGGAATGACCCAGCACCACCGCCACCGTGTAGCCCTCATCGCGGCAAATCTCCAGTCCGGCCCGAATCAGCGCGTCGCCCACGCCCTGCCGCTGGCGCGCCGGCAACACGGCCACCGGCCCCAACGCGGCCAGCGTTGTATGCCGGCCATCATCATCGAGCGTCGCCGGAGAGAAGAGGACGTGCCCGACGATCAACCCATCCAAATCGGCGACAAGCGAGCAGATGACGACGCCGCGTTCGCGCAGCGCGTCCACCAGCCGGGCCTCATCTTCGCGGCCGAACGCCAGCCGGTTCACCTCATATATTTGCGCCACATCCGCGGCGATCTCCGGTCGAATTTTCATTCATTGTCTCCTGCAATTGCCTATGCGCTGACCTGCCTGGCCCGCCATCAGCATAGAACAAGATTGCGAAAAAATAGCGTGAATTTCTCATCTTTTCGTAAGAATTTTCGTAAGAATCGTAAGCTATTTTACTTATGCTCCTTACTCCTTCCCACCCCGATGGGAACTGTTCATTTTTGAGGTGGCGTCATACCCAAGATGACGCCACCTCCCCCTTTTCGCCGTCGATGCCCGTATCGTTGCCGACTGTGGCATATGTCACCCGCCACCCGTGACGTTTGTTACTTTCCGGTCGCGCCCCCGGCAAGGTATAATAAGGGTATCAATACAATGAGCCGGCCGGACGGCCGCGCTCATGGGAGATGCGAGCAATGAAACAAGAACTCGTCAAGGACTGGATGTCCAGCGACGTTATCACCATCACGCCGGAAACGACCCTGCCCGAAGCACACCAGATCATGAAGAACGAGGAGATTCGCCGCCTGCCCGTCGTCGATCAGGTCGGCCGACTGGTCGGCATCGTCTCCATCGGCGACATCCGCGCTGCCGAACCATCCCCGGCAACTTCCCTGAGCATCTGGGAGATGAATTATCTGCTCTCCACGCTCAAGGTCGAGAAGATTATGACGCCGGAGCCGCACACGATCCGCCCAGACGCGACCATCGCCGAGGCAGCGCGGACGATGCTTGAGCACCGCATCAGCGGCCTGCCCGTGGTCGATCAGGAGCATCACGTCATCGGCATCATCACGGAGTCGGACATCTTCAGCATGGTCGTGCTGCACCAGTGGAGCGCCGAGCACGCCTGATCGCAGGGTGATCCGGCACAACCGCATACCCCCGGTCGCGACGCTCGCGCTACCCCGCGCCGGCTCCGCCGTCGTCCGGCCTGGCCATGGGCAACCCCGCCCGATACCAGCCGATCGTGCCCCCCAGGACGTTGACCACATCGTAACCCGCCCGCTTGAGTTGTCGCGCGGCGATGGGGCTGCGGTGGCTTGACCGGCAGATCGTCAATATTTTCCGGTCGCGCGGCAATGTGTTCATGCGTCGGCCGAGTTCGTTCAGCGGGATCAACACCGCCCCCGGCACAGTGCCCGACCGCGTCTCCATCGGCGACCGGACGTCCACAATGATCGCCTGCCCCTCTTCCGACAACATCCGGTGAGCCTCCGCAGGCGTGACGTTGGGGATGTTGCCGCCGATTAATTTTTCAAACCATCCCATTCAAACGCTCCAATATTTTGCGCGAGGCCCGGGAGCTTTCAGTCCCTCCAGGGTCGCCCGTTTCCCGATTGCCTTCGCTCATGCGAATCATATCCGTGTATATTATCGCCGGATTAAAATTTTCCAATAATTCCCTTCGCTGTAAACTTGTTTACAGTTGATATAACAATTAGTGCTACGATGTAGCAGGTATCCATTCACCAGGCGCGGCCGTTGATGACGACCCGCTGCCCCCCTCCTCTCGTTCATCGGGACCAGGCCGGCATGCGACACACATGTCAAGGTGTGTCACACAGTAATCCAATCACCAGAGGATGTATCATGCCACGCGAATTCTCATCTCCTGAATCCGATGACGACCGCCGAAACTGGTTGGCCGCCACGTTGCTCCGGCAACATGACCGGTTTATGCCGCGCCTGAGCGCGGCGCTGTCCCGCTGGCGCGCGCTCTCGCGCAACAGCCGGCGGCAATTCCAGCGACGCTTCGGCTTCCGGCGGACAGGAGTCCGTCTGGCCGGCGCTGCCCTTATCCTGGTCATGGCCGGCAGTCCCATGCTCGTGCCGGCCGTCCACGCCGCCGGGATCACGGTCGACGGCGCAACCTGTTCCCTGGTGGATGCCATCAGGGCGGCCAACACCGACGCGCCGGTCAACGGTTGTGCCGCGGGCAACGGGGCGGACACCATCACCCTGCAAGGCGACGTGATGCTGACCTCGGCCGCCGGCAATTACTACGACAGCGACACCGGCCTGCCGCTGGTGACCTCCGAGATAACAATTGAAGGCAGCGGCCACGTCATTGAACGGGACACGGCCGACACCGACCAGTTCCGGCTGCTGGCCGTCAGCAGCACCGGCGACCTGACCATCAATGATGTCACCCTCAGCGGCGGCGATTCCGCCGAAAACGGCGGCGGTTTCTATGTCTATTACGGACAACTATCACTCAATAACAGCACCGTGAGCGGTAACTATGCCCATAAATATGGCGGTGGCGGGTTCAACCAAACCGGGGTTGTGACGATTACCGACGCTGTATTCCGGTATAACGAATCAGGTTATGGTGGGAGCGCGTTCAGCACGACTTACAAATCTTCTTTTGCCATATCCGACGCAACCATCGTCGGGAGCCTGTTCGAGAATAATACAACTCCAGGCGGCGGCACAATCAGCCTTGCGGGATATTATGGGGCTCTGGATGTCATCAACACGACTATTTCTGACAACTATGCCGGAAGAGCCGGTGGGATAGATGCCGGTTATGAAGGGAGTGTTGATGTCATCGGATCGACGATCACCAATAATGTCGCCACTGGTTCCGGTGGCGGCGTATTCATATGGAAAGGAGCCGTACGTATCTACAACAGCACTATCAGTGGTAACCGGGCCATGGGTGAATTTGATGGCGGTGGTGGAGTTTTCATTGCATGGGGGGGACTATTGATCGAAAATTCCACTGTCACCGGCAATTATGCCCTCTATGGCGGGGGTGGCATCCACCAATGGTATTATGAAAGTGAATCCACGATTTCCCGCAGCATTATCAGCGGGAATGACTCCGGTGACAGCAGCCACCCGAATGAGCTGTGGAATGAACATGGCGATTCCATGGAGGTTGACGATTATAACGTCCTGGGTCATGCCGGGGAAACGAGCAGCGAGGCGTTTTACGGTTTCTCCCTCGGCACGAAAGATGTCATCGCCACCAGCGACGCCGCCAACATCCCGTTGGCCAACATCCTCGACCCGACCGCGGCCGACAACGGCGGGCCGACCCTGACCCATAACCTCGTGGCCGGCAGCCCGGCGATCGATATCGCCCCCAACGCCGAATGCGCGGCCGGGAAGATTAACGGCCTCGACCAACGCGGCGCGGCGCGGCCCTTCGATGTGCCCGGCCAGGGGAACGACGGCGGCGACAACCTCTGCGACGCCGGCGCGGTGGAATTCAACTCCCCCGTGCCCACCGCCGTCTTCATGAGCGTCAACCGCAAGGGAACCACCGATGACGGCGTGGCCTTTAATCCCAATGACATCCTCAAACGGGACGGCAGCGGATGGAGCAAGTGGTTCGACGGCACGTCCGCGGGGCTGCTGCCCAGCGGTCGCGCGAGCCACGACATCGACGCCCTGTGGATCGAGGATGAGGCCGCCGGCAGCTTCGTGGCGGGTTTCACCAAAAACGGCCGCAGCGTCCCCGGCATCACGCGCAACGTCAACAACACCGATCTGGTCAGGTGGAACGGTTCTTCCTTCTCCTTCTACTTCGACGGCGCTGACGTCGGCCTGACGCGCAGCCAGGAGGGGATCGACGGCCTTCATATCTTGCCCGGCGGCACCACGGCGCTGCCCGGCGACAGCGCCTCGTGCGCGAGATATCTGCTCATCAGCCTCCAGGGCAACGGCACGGTGACCGGACCCACCGGCCAATCGCTCAAGGTGCGCGGCGAGGACGTACTGGGCTTCTGCGCTACTTCCCTCGGCGAAAACACCGCCGGCACGTGGAATCTGGTACTCAACGGCCACGCCGAGGGCATGCCCCGCAACTCGACGGACTCGATCAGCTTCAGCAACGACGGCCGGACGATGTACCTGACCACGCGCGGCAAGTTCAAGGTCGACGCGGCCTCCGGCAATCATTCGATGGTCTACATTTTCGACGTGCCCACCGGCACCTTCAGCGGCCCATACTTTGACGCCAAAGCCGAAGGGCTGCCGCAGCGGGTCGACGCGTTGCAGGTGGACGGCGTGCTGCCGTAGGCAATGTTCAGCAGATCGGTGACCGGTTTGAGTGGCCGGGCGGCCTTTGCTCGCTGAACCTTGTCCGTTAACCGGCGGGGCGATGTGGGTTCGATATGATTACACGAAAAGTAATCCTGTCGACCGCATTGTCCCGCCGCTTCTTTTGGCCAATTTGCTCATTTGCGCGAGAATAGACCACCCAGCACACGATAAGAGAGATGGTCATGTCCGATAAACCGCAGGCCGAGTCACCGCAACCCACTTACGATCTGGTCATCCGAAACGGCACCATCGTCACCGCCGAAGCCGTCTATCAGGCCGACATCGCCGTGAGCGGCGAGGCGATCGCCGCCATCGGCCGCGACCTCCACGGGCGGCGCGAGCTGGACGCCACGGGCCATTACGTCATCCCCGGCGGGATCGACATCCACGTCCATCTGGAGATGCCGATCGGAGCCTTCACGTCCACCGACGACTTCTACCACGGCACGCGCGCGGCCGCCTTCGGCGGGACGACGGCCATCGTCGATTTCGTCGAGACCCGGCCGGAAGAGACGATGCTCGACGCGCTGGCCGCCCGGCAGGCCCGCGCCGCCGGCAAGGTGACCATCGACTACGGGCTGCACATGACCATCGGCCCGACCGACATCGCCAAGCTGGACCAGGTGTCCGACGCCCGCGCCGCCGGCTGTGGCAGCTTCAAGCTCTACATGGCCTACGGCTTGCGTCTGACCGACGGCCAGTTGCTGCAAGCGCTGGAGGCGGCGGGACGCGCCGGAGCCTTGCCGGTCGTCCACGCCGAGAACTGGGACGTGATCACCACGCTCATCGGCCGCAATCAGGCCGCCGGGCGCACGACACCGCATTGGCACCCCCGCAGCCGGCCGCCGGAGCTGGAAGCTGAGGCCGCCGGGCGCGTCATCGACATCGCCACTTGGCTGGGCGTGCCGCTGCATATCTTCCACGTCTCCTGCGCCGACACCGCCGGCCGCATCGCCGCCGCGAAGGCGCGCGGCCTGCCCGTCTATGGGGAGACCTGCCCGCAGTACCTTTATCTTACGCAAGACCTCTACGACCGGCCGGGCGTCGAGGGCGCTTTGCCGGTCTGCTCGCCGCCGCTGCGCGCGGCCGAGCATCGCGATGCCCTGTGGCGCGCGCTGGTCGCCGGCGATCTCGACCTCGTCACGACCGACCATTGCCCCTTCACGGCCGCCGAAAAAGCCGGCGGCCTGGCCGACTACAGCCGCATCCCCGGCGGCGTGCCGTCCATCGAGAGCCGGGTGGCGCTCGTCTATGACGGGCTGGTGAACCGCGCCGCGGGTTCGCGCGAGGACGGCCTGCGTCGCTGGGTCGACGTCTGCGCGACCACCCCGGCCCGCCTGCTCGGCTTCGGCCGCAAGGGTCGCCTGCTGCCCGGCTACGACGCCGATATCGTCATCTTCGACCCGGAGGCGTCGCATGTCGTCAGCGTCGAGTCGCTACACGAAACCTGCGGCTGGACTCCCTACGAGGGGCAGGTTTTGCGCGGACTGCCCGTCACCACCATCAGCCGGGGCGAGATCATCGCCGATCGCGGGCAATGGTTCGGCGCGCCCGGCCGCGGCCGGTTTGTCCCCCGCTAGCGTTTAATGCGAATTTAAGACTCCCCTCGCCTCCCCTTAAGGCCCGCGGCCGCCCGCTGCTGGTATGCTGGGGTCATCATCAGCGCTGCATCAATGAACACAGCGCCGGGAGTTTTATCGGAACATGAAACGTAACCAAATCAACCTGCTTTTCTTCCTGTCGCTTATCGCCCTGTCGCTGATGACATTTTTCGCCGCGTCAGCTCAGGCCGCGCCGGTTCGTCCAAGCGCCACCACCTCTGGGGAATTGTTCACGGGGACCTTTGAAGGCTATATCTATGGCGACGACGACAGCCGGGCGCGCCTGACGCTGGAGCTTGATCAGGCCGGCCGCGTCGTCACCGGTGATATCACCGTGGAGCGCGGCCTTTACATCAGCGGCGGCAACTGCGGCGAGGTGGAGGTGCCGGAGATGACCCACTCGGCATCGGGCACCATCCCCGCCGGCTCCCCGCGCCACATCGACGCCGGGACCAGCTTCAAGGTGCAGGGCATCACGGTCGGCATCGACCTCGACGGCGAGCTGTCCCGCGACGGCAAGACGATCGACGCCACGGGCAAGATCGACCTGCCCTGGCTCTGCGGGCGCGACCCGGTCGTCTCGGCCGAATTGACGCGGGTCGATTAGCGGCGCGCTGTTCCCGCCGCGATTGGTTTCGCGGCATTGCCGCTTTCGGCTAGAATTCCTCCCATGAGGACGATGCCATGACCCGCCACATCCTGATCGTCGACGACGACGCGCTCATGCGCCGCAGCGTGAGCCTCCACCTGGAACAAAACGGATTCCGCGCCAGCACGGCGTCTTCGGCCGAGGACGCCCTGGCGCTGGCCCGCCGCGACCGCCCCGACCTGATCCTCCTCGACATCGGCCTGCCCGGGATGGACGGCCTGCAAGCCATCCGCCACTTCCAGCGCGACATGGACGACGTGCCGGTCATCTTCGTCACCGCCCGCCGCCGCGAGCTGGACACCATCCTGGGGCTGGAGATGGGCGCGGACGATTACATCACCAAGCCTTTCAACCTCGACATCCTGACCGCCCATGTGAAGGCGATATTGCGTCGCGCGGAGCGCGGGGCGACCCCGGCGGCCGCGGCCGCCCCGGCGACTGTCGGGGATATCTTCATCGACCCCGCCGCCCACGTCGCCACCATCGCCGGCAAGCCGGTCGACCTGACCGCCAAGGAGTTCGCCGTGCTCCACACCCTCGCCCTGGCCGCCGGCAACGTGGTCAGCACCGAGGACATCCTGAGCCAGGTGTGGGGCGCGGAGTTCGCGGGCGAGCCGCAGGTGGTCTACGTCAACATCCGCTGGCTGCGCGAGAAGATCGAGGCCGACCCCAACGCGCCCAAACGGATCGTCAACGTACGCGGCGTCGGCTACAAGCTTGTCGCGCCGGGGAACGCAGCGACCGCCTGATCGGAGGCCCTCTCATGCGCAAGCTGCGCGACCAGTTCATCCTGAGCCACATCCTGCCCTTCCTCCTTGTTATGCCGATCGCCGGGCTGGTCATTCTCTACCTGGTAGAGGCGCAAGTCCTGCTGGGCGACCTCTCCGCGGACCTGGAAGCGCGGGCGTCGCTCATCGCCGAGGCGGTGGCCCTTCAGCCGGAATTACTCGCCGACCGCCCGGCGGCCGAACAGTTCGCACGCGAGGCCGCCCTGCGCGCAGGCGCGCAGGTTTACCTGCTCGACCCGGCGGGCAATGTCGTGGCGGCCGCGCCGGCGCCGGCCGAGCCGCCGGACTCCGGGCTGGTCGCCGAATCGCTCGCGGCGCCGGAGGGCACACGGGTCAAGGTCTCCTACACGATCGCGGGGCAGGAAGGGGAGGCCATCGCCGTGGTCGACATCAACGAGCAGATTGTCGGACTGATCGGCGTGCGCGAATCGATCACCGGTCTGGCCGACTCCTTTAGCCCGCTGCGACGACTCGTGCTCCTGACGATAATACTGGGCATGGCGGCCGGGGCCTTGATCGGCTATCGGCTGGCGGGAAAGATGGCACAACCCATCAGCCGGACCGTCAACGCGGTGGAGCAAATCGCCGCGGGGACCACGACAAGCCCGCTGCCTGACGAGGGGCCGCTGGAGTTGCGCCGGCTGGCCGAGGCGGTCAACACGCTGGCCGCCCGCCTGCAATCGCTGGAGGAGATGCGCCGCCGCTCGCTGGCCAACATCGTCCACGAGTTGGGGCGACCGCTCGGCGCAATGAAGGCCGCTGTTCAGGTGCTGCGCGGCCCGTCCGGGGAAGACGCGGCCGTCCGGGAGGAGCTATTGGGCGGCGTGGAGCACGAGTTGTCGGGGATGGAACCGCTGCTCAACGACCTCCTGCAACTTCACGCCGAGGCCGGTGGCGAACGACGGCTCGACAGACGGGTGGTTAATCTGTCGGAGTGGCTCAACGAGGTGTTGCCGCCGTGGCGGGAGGCTGTCACCGCCGCGGGGCTGGATTGGGTGGCCGACATCCCCCCCGACCTGCCGGAGGCGTCGATTGACGCGCCGCGCATGGCCCAGGTGGTGGGGAATCTGCTCAGCAACGCGGTCAAGTACACCACGAGCGGCGGCGTGGCTGTGTTTGCGACGGCCGATGATCGGGAGGTCAAGATTTCCGTCGCCGACACCGGGCCGGGGATCGCGCCCGGCGAGCAAGGCCGCGTCTTCGAGCCGTTCTATCGCGGCACGACCCCGCAGCGCACAACCGAGGGGTTGGGCGTGGGGCTGGCCATCGCCCGCGGGCTTGCCGAAGCCCACGGCGGCCGCATCACGCTGGAGAGCGCCCCCGGCCGCGGCAGCGTGTTCACGGTCTATCTGCCGCGGGCGGGGCGTTGACTGCCGCGGGCGGGGCGTTAAGCCATCTGCCGGGCCGCGGCCGCCTGCCGCACGATCTCGGCGATTTGCTCCAGATGGTCATCGTCGTGGAGCAAACCCATGCAAAAGCGGCCGATCGCGTTCATGGGGCCGCGCAGCCAGCGGTAATTGATCGTCAGGGAGTAATCCGGCTCGTCGGGCCACATGTCCAGCGACGCCAGGCGCATCCGGCGGCTCTCCTCCAGCCGGGCGCGCACCTGCTCGATGGTGGTCACCGTCTCCCACGGCGTCTCGTAGCGCGAGCGACCTTCACGGTCGACGCCGCGCGCCAGCTCAGCGGCCAGAAACGCCTTCTCTTCCGATGAGGCCGTCACGTGCACAATCACGTGGCCCAGCGTCCAGGCGATGTTGGCTTCCTCGGCGTTGGCGGCGTATTTGTCCTCGGCGTGGGGGTCTTCGGGAACGAAAACCACATCGGCATCATCACAATCGCTGATCAGTTCCAGTTGATAGTCGATCATCTCGTTGGTCAGATCGCGCAGGTCGTCGACCGTCAACCCATCTACAAGCTCTCCCAGGGTCGCCTCGCGAGCGCGCAGGCGAGAAAAATCCAGCATTACAAAACTCCTTGAAATGTGATCAGGCGACGGCACGGGAATCGCGCCGCCGCCTGTCTGGTTTATACTCTATTTACGGTTTGTTTCAAGCGACAGGCGCGAGGACCGGTTCGGCGGCCGCCGCCGGCGCGCCGGCCAATTCGGGCAGCGGTTTGCGACGATAGCGCACCACGGTCGGCGTCGGCCGGTTGGCACCCGTCCCGCGCTGCACCTCCGGCTTGCGCGTCACCAGCTCCAGGTCGAACTGTTGCAGCAGCAACGTCGTTATGACGGAAATCTCGTTGTTGGCGAAATTCATGCCGGTGCACTTGTGCGTGCCGCCGCCGAAGCCGATGAGCGCGAAGCGATCGGCCTTGTCTTCCTCGCGGCCGGGCGCATAGCGCAGCGGGTCGTAGTAATCGGGCTGGTCGAAGTATTGGGGCAGGCGATGGGCCAGCTCGCCGGCCACCTGCACCTTCCAGCCGGCGGGGACGCGATAGCCGCCGATCTCGATCTCCTCGTCGACGTCGCGCAGCAGGATGTCGGCCGAGGGGCGCAGCCGCTCTGTCTCGGTGACGGCGTAGCCCATGTGGGTGAGCGCGTGCAGCGTCTTGCCGGTGATCGGCTCGCCGAAGGGCGCTTTTTCGGCGATCTCATCCTGCACCAGCTTCAGGTAATCAGGATGCTGCAACAGCAGGATAACGTTCCACGCCGCCTGCCCGGCCGTCGTCTCGTGCCCGGCAAACATCAGGCCCAGCATCAGGTTCAGCAATACCTCGTCTTCGATTGGCTCGCCGGTGTCGCTGTACTCGGCGTTGACGAAGTCCTGCAGGAAATCGTTGTAACCGGCGGGATTGGCGCGGCGCTCCTCAAGGATAGGTTGCAGGATGGCCAGCAGGTCGTGGCGCGCCCGATCACGGCGGATGAAGCGCGGCAGGGGCAGGTTCGGCGGCAGAATGGGGTCGATGCCGGCGGTGATGTCGCCGTAGAGGTCCCAGAACTCGCGGCCGGTTCGGGCCATGAACTCCTCGCCCATCAGCGCGTTGCCGGCCACGGTCTGGGCCAGCCGGCCCATCGTGTCGACGATCTCGAATTCGCCCTCGTCGTCCAGCGAGTCGAGCCATTTCTGCACCTCGCGGCCCATCACCTCGATGTAGTGGATCATCTTCTCGCGGCGAAAGGCCTGGGTGATGAACGGCTTCTGGCGCAGGTACTCGTCGTGCCCGGCGATGAACAGGACCTCGCCGAAAGTGACCTTCAGGAATTTGTAGGGGGTGGCGATGTTGAGCTTCTTGTCGGTCTCCATGAAGAAGACGCGATGGTATTCCGGCCCGATCATCACGACGACGTTCTGCGGGCCGAGTTTGACGGTGAAGACAGGCCCAACTTCCTTTTGGCCGCGCTGCAAGAGCGCCGGGCGATTGCGCAGAAACTCCAGCGCGTGCCCCACAACGGGCATGGCTCCAGATAAAACGGGCGGTGTCGGCAATTCGTTATGTTCCATGATTGTTTATGCTCCTTGCAGGCGCGCAGCGACCGCACCCGGCCGGGCTGGCCGGGCGAAGGCAAGCGCCGTCGTCCGCATGTTCAAATCTAAAATTAATTATCGGGGATGGCTCTCCCCACCACCGCCGCGCCGCTCGCCCACCTTTAAATGGAGCGATGCCACGCGCGGGCAAGTTATCAAGGCGTCAGCAATCCAGCACCGACAGCACCATCCCGGCCGTCGCCTCCAGCCGGTCGCGGTCAGGATAGATTTTGACCATCGTCGCCAGGCTGTAGAGACCGAAAGCCAGATAGCGGGCCAGCTCGTCGGGCGACCAGGTGCGCGATATTTCGCCGCCGGCCTGGGCCTCCGCCAGCCGGTCGGCCAGCAGGTCGCAGATGTCGTCGAAGTGCTCGCGCAAGCCGGCGGTGATCGCCTCGTCGCGCCCGCCCAGCTCGATGGCCGCGTTGAGCGTGAACGAGCCGCGATTGCCGCCGGCCAGCAGCATGTCGATCAGATCGGCGAACACGGCCGCCAGCGTGGGCCGGACGGCGGCCGATTCGCGCAGGATGGCGGCGAACTGCTCGCGTTCAATGGCCCGATAGCGGTCCAGCGCCGCGCCGTAGACATCGCGCTTGTCGCCGAAGGCGTTGTAGAGGCTGCTCAGGCCGATGCCGGCGCTCGTCGCCAGGTCGCGCACAGAGGTGGCCTCGTAGCCCTGTTCCCAAAAGAGCGTCATTACCCGGTCGAGCGCGGCCGTCTCGTCGAATGTCTTGATTCGCGCCATGTGGGGAGTGTAGCATAATTGGAACGATTGATACAATATAGATTGAGCGGGCGTTAAGGATTTTTGGCGATGGTGCATGTATAATCCGGTAATTGGTCGGAATCAACACAACGAACAACGAACAACGAACATGATCAACATCACCATCCGCCGCGCCACCCCCGACGATGCCGAAGCCATCGACCGTATCTTCGCCACACCCCGCGCCTTGTGGGGCACGCTGCAAGTCCCCCACATGTCGGTCGAGACGCGCCGCAAGCGAATCGCCGAAGCCGACGCCCACACCTACCCGCTGGTGGCCGTGGTCGACGGCGAGGTCGTCGGCCAGCTCACCCTGCACGGCAACGCCCGCGAGCGGCGCAAGCACACCGGTGCGCTGGGCATGGCCGTGCGCGACGACTGGCAGGGGCGCGGCGTGGGCACGGCGCTCATGCGGGTCTGCCTCGACATGGCCGACAACTGGCTCAACATTCACCGCATGGAACTCGAAGTGTTTGTCGACAATGAGCCGGCTATCCGCCTCTACAAGAAATTCGGCTTCGTCATCGAGGGGCAGTTGACCGACTTTGCCTTCCGCGACGGGGAATATGCGGATGTGTATATGATGGGGAGGATTCGAAAGAAAGGGTAGTTCCTTATTTTGTTTAAAACTCTCCCCTGCCGCCCGATTGATATACAATTCAATCCATGACCCAATTCCAGCTCCGCATCGGTGATGAACTGCGCGAGTTCGCCGTCACCCGCCAGGGCGATCAGCTCCACGTGGCCGGGGAAGGCCTCGCGGCCGACGTCCGCATTCTGCACCAGGACGGCCCGCGGCTGTTGCTGGAGGTCCAATACCCCGACGGCTCCCGCAAACGCCTTAATTTGGCCGGGGCGCGCGCGGGCGACGGCCGCCGCCTGTGGATCGACGGCCGCGCGCTGTCGGCCGAACGCGCGCGTCGTGCCGCCGGAGGCCGTCCGCCGGCGGACGACTCGCTGGCCTCTTCCATCCCGGCTATCGTCTCGCAGGTGCTCGTGGCCGTGGGCGACACGGTGGAGGCGGGCGACAAGCTCATCCTGCTGGAATCGATGAAGATGGTCATCCCTATCCACGCCCCGCACGACGGGCGTGTGGCCAAAATCCTTTGCGCGCCGGGCGACTCCGTGGCCGCCGGCGTGCCCTTGCTGGAGATCGAACCCGAATGAACGATGGAATCCATTCCCAACGCCTGCAACGATTGACCGAACAGATCGCCGCCCACGGCCTCGACGGGCTGGCGCTGGTGCCGGGGCCGAACATGGTCTACATCAGCGGCATCCACGCCCACCTGAGCGAGCGGCCGATCGTCCTGTTCATCCCCGCCGACGACGATCCGGCGATCATCATCCCGACGCTGGAGGCGATGAAGGCGCGCGCGGCAGGCATCCCGGAGGATCGCATCTTCGACTGGAACGACGCCGAGGGGTATCACGGCGCGTTCCAGCAGGCCTGCGCCCGTCTGGAGCTGGCCGACTATCTGCTGGGCGTCGAGGCGCTGCACATGCGCGTGCTGGAGATGCAGACCTTGCAGCGATACGCGCCGGGGTTGCAGATCGCCCACGCCGAGCCGGCCCTCTCCGCGCTGCGCTCGGTGAAAGACGCCGGCGAGATCGCCGCCATGGAGCGGGCCATCGCCGCGGCCGAGAAAGCGCTGAAGCGTATCGTGCCGCGCATCAAGGTCGGCCTGACGGAGCGCCACATCGCCGCCATGTTGACCCAGGAGCTGCTGGCCGCGGGCGCGGAGAGCCTGTCGTTTGACCCCATCGTGGCCGGGGGGCCGAACAGCGCCATCCCCCACGCCGTGCCCACCGACCGCGCCATCCGCAACGGCGATTTGCTGGTCATCGACTGGGGCGCATACGTGGACGGCTACCCGTCGGACCTGACGCGCACCTTCGCCGTGGGGCCGATCGACGACGAGCTGCGCCGCATCTACGAGGTTGTGCTGGCCGCCAACGAGGCGGCGCGTCGGGCCGTGGCCCCGGGCGTAACGGGCCGCGAGGTCGACCGGGCCGCGCGGCAGGTCATCGAGGACGCCGGCTACGGCGAGTACTTCATCCACCGCACCGGCCACGGGCTGGGGCTGGAAGTCCACGAGGTGCCGGACATGAGTCCGGTCAACAATAACCCCATCGCCCCCGGCAATGTGTTCACCATCGAGCCGGGCATCTATCTGCCGGGCAAGGGCGGCGTGCGCATCGAGGATAATATCGTGGCGACGGCCGACGGGGGAAGGACAATGACGTCGTTTGGAAGGGAGCTGGTGACGGTCGGGTAAACTACAGCCCCAGCCCCAACTGCCTTCCCTCAACCGCCACCAACCCGGTCGCCCCGACGCCGATCAGCCGCATCGGGCGGCCGGGCGGCCAATTCTCGCGCCAGAGCGCCTCGGCCACGCGAAATATCGTGGCCGCCTCGTCGGTGCCCACGTCCAGCGAGCGCTGCCGCGTGAAGGTCGTGAAGTCCGACCAGCGGAATTTGACGCGCACGGTGCGGGCCAGCAGATTCTCCTGGCGCAGTTGCTCCGCCACTTCGGCCGACATCCTCTCCAGATAGTCACGCAGGGTGGCGGCATCGCCTACGTCGCTGTTGAAGGTCCATTCCTGGCTGATGCTCTTGGCCGGGCCGCGGTCGGGCATCACCGGGCGGTCGTCCTCGCCGCGGGCGCGGCGCATCAGATTGTCCGCCTCGCGGCCGAAGGCGGCCCGCAGCCGGGCGGGGTCGGCCGCGGCCAGCTCGCCGCACGTGGTGATGCCCAGCGCCGCCAGCCGTTCGGCCGTCCGCGGGCCGATGCCCCAGATGACCCGCGCCGGCTGCGGGGCCAGAAAGGCGGCTTCCCCGCCCGGCGGCACGACCGTCAGGCCGCGCGGCTTGTTGAAGTCCGAGGCCACCTTGGCCACCAGCTTGCTCGTGGCCAGCCCCACCGAGGCGGGCAATTGCGTCTCGGCCGGGACGCGCTCGCGCACTTCGGCGGCCGTCGCCGGCGGGTCGGCCGCGTCCAGCAGGTCGATATAGGCCTCGTCGACGCTCATCTTCTCCAGCGGGCCATAGCGTGCCAGCACGACCATGACCGCCCGCGAGCATTCACGGATGCGCGGCCAATCGGGCGGGACGACCTTCAGCCGGGGCACGAGGCGCAGGGCGACGGCGGTGGGCATGGCCGAGCGGACGCCGAATTGCCGGGCCTCATAGCTGGCCGAGGTGATCACGCCGCGCTCGTCGGGCCGGCCGCCGACGGCCAGCGGGATGCCCGCGTCCTCGGGGTGCGCCAGCAGGTGGACGTTGACGTAGAAGGCGTCCATGTCGACGTGGAGGATGGCGCGATGGTACCTGTTGCCGGTGGGGTTCACAGGGATTGATTATATCCCGGAACGGGGAGGCTTGGGGTTATTCCCGGCCAGGGATTGTTTTAGGGCTCGTATAATTGTTAGCGCTTCAATCAGCAGCGGCCATCCGGGCCTCGACCATGTCCACGTGCCGGCCGGTGTCGCGGGCGAAGCCGAGGATGTCGATGCGCGAGAGGACGAGGACGGCCGCCGTCAGGCCAACCGCCTGCAACACAAATATGATGCTGTAGGCCAGTCCCGCGTCCAGACCCAGCCTCAACAGCAACACATCGCGCAGCGCTCCCCCGGTAAACGTGCCCAGCCCCTTGAAGACGAGAATGGAGATCGACCACAGGCCCAGATAAGTCCCCGCGTGGCGGTCGGGCGACATCACAGCCATCAGGCTGAGACCGCCGAAGGTGTAGATGCCGAAGCCGCTGCCGAATACCAGCAACGCCGGCTCGACGAGATGGCGCAGCCCGGCAAGCGAAGTCGCCGCCAGCATGATCATCCCCAGAGCCATGATCAGCAACCCTACCTGTGATATGCGCCCCTGCAGCTCCGGCCGTCGCTTGCGCCAGGCGATGCCCCCGGCGATGAGGGTCACGACCGTCGCCGTCTGCCAATAGCTGTTGAAGCGCGTGGTCGCGCCCATGCTCAGGCCGAACACGTCCGCGCCAAACGGTTCCAGAATCGCGTCCTTGGCCCAGGCGGAGAACATGGTGAGGGCCAGGAAGAAGAAGAAGCGGCGGGTCCGATTGTCGGCCCAAATCTCCCGCAAGACGGTCCCCAACCCGTCCGCCGGCGGCTGCCGCTCCCCTGAAGCGCGGTCCGGCTGCCGGTGTTCAATGCCCACCGTGGCGAACAGCCAGAAGAACCCGCCGGCTATCACTGTTAAGGCGATCATTTGCCAGAACGTCTGGAGATCGAAAACCGGCATCCACACGCTGAAGACAATGCCGACAATCGCGTAGAAGATGATGAGGAGCGTTTCGATGAACGCGATAGCCGACCCCTGCCGCTCTTCCGGGGCGGACTCGCGCACCAGCGCCAGAAACGGCCCGCCGGAAATGAGCGTGCCGATGCCGTAGATGAGCGTCGAGAGAGCCGCGAACGTCCAACCGAGCGGGTCCCGACTATCCACACCAAGCCGGACGACGCTGAGGCCGAGGAACGGCAGCGAGATGGCCATCAACCCGCGGCCGAGCCAGATGATCGGCGTGCGTCGCAATCCGAAAATGCGCTTGTTGTCGGACAGGTGGCCCGCCCAAAGGCTAAGCGGCGAGATGAGGTAGCGAATGGCGATCAGCAGACTGACCGGCGTGGCCGGAATGCCGAAGCTGGTGATGAGGATGCGGTTCCAGATACTCGTCATGAGGATGTCGCCCATGGCCGAGCCGATATGGAAGGTGCCAAGGCGCAATCCGCGCCAAAATGTGAAGCGTGTTTCCTGTTCCATCTGTTCTCTCGCGCCGGTCGTCTCGCGGGAGCAAGCCCCCGCCCGGCGCTGGAGATTATACACGAGCGGCAGAAAAACACATATTTACCTATTTTTACATAATATTAGATAGATTCTTTAAGAAACGCGCTCCACCCCGGCTCCCACCGGAGCGTCGCGCCGTGGGGGTGGACCCAGGCCAGCCGCCGGTGGCGCGGCGCGGCGCGGCCGTCGTTGGGCCAATAGTCGGCTGTCCACGCCATCCACTCCCGACCCGGCGACGCGGCCCTGTCGGTGGGCGGCTCCCATTGCAGCCACAACACCGGCACGTCCAGTTCCGCGGCCCAGGCGGCGATCATCCCGCGC
Source organism: Anaerolineae bacterium (assembly GCA_023384355.1). GTDB lineage: Bacteria > Chloroflexota > Anaerolineae > Promineifilales > Promineifilaceae > Promineifilum. The sequence goes on along the minus strand of JAHDWL010000011.1, from coordinate 18,506 downwards.
AACGAAGCCCCGCGATCGGGCAGGTACATCGTCACCGTAGTGTTGTAAAGGACGATCGGCGCGCGGGCGGGGCGCGGCCGCACCGCGTCGAGGAATATGGGCAACTCGTCGGGCAGCCGCAACGGGTGGAGCCGCACCGGCGCGGCCGAGGTCGCCACAGCGCGCAGGGCGGCGATCCCTTCCCGCAGCCGCGCCAGTCGCTCCGGCTGGTCACCCCAGATGAATGAGGCCAGCGTCAGCTCGTCCCCGCGCGTCCGCAGGTGGAACGGGAACATGTCGCCGCCGTCCCGCGAGAGGATCGCCGGGCAGCACGGCGGCCGCGAGTCGGGACTTTCGCCATGGGCCAGGGTGGTGAATTGCGGCGGCCCCTCGCCCAGCGAGAGCAGCACGCGCGCCGGGTCGGCCGCGTCAACCACGCGATAGCCGCGCTGTTCGGCGACGAGATTCAGCCCCGCGCTGGCCCCCAACTCGATCAGGTGCACCGCCGGCCAGCCAAGGCAGGCCACTGGTAACAGCCAGACCAGCCCCCGCCCCGTCTCGTTGGTCTGCACGTTCGCCCGCCGGATGAACGCGCCCAACGCCTCGCGACGATTGAGGATCGTGTCGCGCAGAACGGCCGGCAATTGTTCCTCGCTCGTCACTCCAGGCCTGTCACCCGTCACTTGCGGGGCCGTGGCGTACCAGCGCCCCAATGCCGCCACCGCCGGCTCCCCGGCCAGCACATCGCGGTGGAGCGCGGCCATCAGCAGGAGCGTCACGTCGAACGGCGGCCTCTCGGCGGCGAGGCCGACCAGCCAGACGACGATCGGATCGGCCGCGTCGGCCGTCAGCCGGCGGGCTATGATGCCGAATAGCTGCGCGTAAAGCGGGGAATAGCCGTCGGCGAAGCGAGCCTGGTCGTCAAACCGCCGGGCCAGTTCAAGACGCAATGCGGTTGGGGTCATGCCGGGGATTATACGCGATGTGGGGGCAGGACAGGGCAGCAGCGACAGATCACATGTAATGAACTGCGCCCGGCCGCCCTGCCCGCCCCTGTCGCTACGCCTTCAGGATATGGGTGGTGATGGTCGCGCCGCTGCCGCCGATGTTTTGGGTCATGGCGATGCGCGCGCCGGGAACCTGGGTCGCTCCGGCCTCTCCGCGCAGTTGCAGCGTGGCCTCCACGAGCTGGTAGAGGCCGGTCGCGCCGACGGGATGGCCGCGCGCCTTCAGGCCGCCCATCGTCGAGATAGGGATGCGGCCACCGAGAGTAATGTCGCCGTCCAGACCCACGCGCACGCCGCGGCCGCGCTCGGCGAAACCGCACGCCTCCAGCGACAGGGCGGCCATGATGCTGAATGCGTCGTGGAGTTCGAACAGGTCGATGTCGGCGGGACCGACTTTCGCCTGATCATAGGCCCGTCGCGCCGACAACTCGGCCGCGTTCAGCCAGAGGATGTCCTCGCGGTCGTGGACGGACACGGTGTCGGTGGCCGAGGCGGAGCCGATCACGCGGACGGCCGACGGAGCCTTATCCGCGGCCACCAGCAGCAGGGCGGCCGCGCCGTCGCCGATGGGCGAGGCGTCATAGAGGCGAATGGGATCGGCCACGTCGCGGCCGCGCTCATATTCCCGCTCGTCGATGGCGTAGCGGTAGAGCGCGTTGGGGTTGCGGGAGGCGTTGGCGTGGGCGGCGATGGCAAACGGCGCGAAATCCTTGTGGGTATAACCGTACTCGTGCATGTAGCGGCGCATGATGAGCGCGTTGAGGCCGACGAAGGTGATACCCTGCTCGACCTCGAAATCGGCGTCGGCGGCCGTGGCCAGCGCGGCCGTCGTCTCCTGGTGGGGCGTCTCGGTCAGCTTCTCCGCGCCGATGATGAGCACGCGCTCCAACTCGCCGGAAGCCACGGCCATCATCCCCTGCCGCATGGCCGACCCGGCCGAGCCGCAGGCCGCCTCCAGCTTGACGGCCTCCACGCCGCGCTGCCCCAGATAGTCGGCCACCAGCGGGCCAAGATGGCGCTGCCCGACCAGGCGGTCGCTGTTCATGTTGCTCACGTAGATGGCATCGACCTTGTCGACGCCGGCATCGGCCAGCGCCGCACGCCCGGCCTCTACGGCCAGCGCGCGCAGGGACATCTCCCAATGCTCGCGCACGGGCGTCTGTCCGACGCCCAGAATTGCTACTTCTCGCATGGAAACTCCGGGGTTGAGACCTGTATGTGTCGCCGGCGGCGCGATCTATCGATGGTAATCCGCGCCGACGGGCGATGGATTCAACCCTTCTATAAGTGTAACGACGGCTGCTGCCAGAAACTATCAGGTTGGGCCATCGATGCGCGTATGGATAGAAGTCGCTATAATATTCAAGTCAGAGGAGAGGCAACCAATGACTCCGCATGAATTGCTGACCGACATACACGCTCTCGAAGAAGAATTATTGGGCTTTGAGCGAAAATACGGCATCCGCTCGGAGACGTTCTTCGCCGCCTACATGAGCGGTGAAGAGCCAGAAGACGATAGTTGGGTACTGGATTTTGGCGAATGGGCCAGTGTATACCGGACGTGGTTGGCACGTCTGGCAGATTATCGTAACGTCATCCAGCAAATGCAAAGCCGTCAACCGGGTTTGGCCGGCCTCATACGCGTCGCCGCATGAGTAGCGAATTTCGCACGGCCGAGGATTACGAGCTGTTCGTCTACTCGCTGCCTGAACGATATCCATCGATCCGAAATTCGACCATCACTTTCGTTCGATTGGGAACGACATTGGCCCGAATTGCCGGTGAACTCTTTTTCGATCATGGGATACGCGCCATAATTCGCGAGCGTTTTGTTTACGATCGCCTGCCCGGCTTGCTGGATTGGTACGGATACGAAGTGTGGCTAAATGACGAGAAGCTTTACTGGTACGATCCTCAGCCACATCCCAATGATCCGGAACTGCAAACCACCCACCCACATCACAAGCACGTCCCCCCCGATCTGAAACACCATCGCGTACCTGCACCGGACCTGGACTTTAGCCGTCCGAATCTGCCGTTTATTATTGAAGAGATTGAAAAGCTCGTCCAGGCGTTCTCTGCATCATCGTCGATAGAGTAGCTGATTGGGCTTGCCTGATATCTCGCCGCTGTCACCCTTGAGTTATTCACCAATCGGCCTATAATGAAGTTACATTCAATTACCGTGGCCGCATAGCAATTGGGCAAACTGCACCACGAAGGAGATTTTTATCATGGCCGATACATGGCTAACCTCTCTCATCACCGCCACCCCCCAGGAAGGTTTTGAACTGGCGATCACTCTCAGCCGTCGCGGCGTCAAGTACACGCAGCCCAACACCGAAGTGCTGCACCGGCTGCGCCCCGATTACGCCGAGAACGCCGATTCGCTGACGGCCGCCTCGCAGGTCATCGCCATCAATTTCCAGACTGTTGCCGCTGCCAACAATTATTGGCGTTAACGAAGACCGTTGACGACCAATAGCTGAAAAAGGCCGGAACCGCGACGCGATTCCGGCCTTTTTTGAAGCATAATTATCACAACGAGGTCACTATGCGCAGAATTCGTTACCAGGTCGCGTGCAGTCTGGACGGCTACATCGCCGATATCAACGGCGGAACGGGCTGGATCGTTGAGGAGCCGGGCATCGACTTCGCCGAGCTGTTCGACCAGTTCGACACCCTGCTGATGGGTCGCCTCACCTACGAGGGGTTGGCGGAAAGTTCCGGCGGGTTTTGGGGCAAGCGGGCCGTCGTCTTCTCGCGAACCCTGCGCCCCGAAGAGCATCCGGCGGTGACGGTCGTCTCCGGCGACGTCGACGCCGCGATTGCGGAATTGCGGGCCATGCCCGGCAAGGACATCTGGCTGTTCGGCGGCGGCGAGCTATTCCGCAGCTTGCTGGCCGCCGGGCACGTCGACACGGTGGAGCCGGCGATCATCCCGGCGCTGCTGGGCGGCGGCCGCCCGTTCCTGCCGCCGCCGGCTCCGCTGTCAATGCTGACCCTGACCGCCCATCGCGTGTTCCCCAGCGGCATCGTCTGGCTGGAGTACACGGTTCAGCGGCCGTCCTAAGCGCTTCCGTTCTGCGGAATGGTATAAATCCACCCGAACGGATCGGGGGCGCGGCCGTACTGGATATCGGTCAGGTGGCTGAACAACTGGTGGGACACCGGCCCGGCCAGGCCGTCGCTGACGACGATCTCTTCATCCCGGAAGCCCAGGCGGCCGACCGGCGCGATGACCGCCGCCGTGCCGCAGCCGAACACCTCGGTGATGCGGCCGCTCTTCACGTCGTTCATCATCTCGTAGACGTCAACCTGCGCCTCGACGACCTCGTAACCCAGGTGGCGGCCCAGTTCAATGACTGACTTGCGCGTGACGCCGGGCAGGATGCTGCCGTTCAGTGGCGGGGTGACGATGCGCCGCCCCTCATAGACGAAGCAGATGTTCATCGCGCCGACTTCCTCCACGTAGCGGCGCTCGATCGCGTCGAGCCATAGCACCTGCGAATACCCCTTCTTGCGCGCTTCTTCCCCGGCATAGAGGCTGGCGGCGTAGTTCCCGCCCGTCTTGGCCTCGCCCACCCCGCCGCGCACCGCGCGAACGTACTCGTCCGTGATGTAGACGCTAACGGGGTTGAAGCCCTCGCTGAAATATGGCCCCACGGGGCTGATGATGACGTAATGCAGATAGGCGGCGCTGGCCTTCACGCCGAGTGTGGTGTCGGTGGCGAGCATCGTCGGCCGGATGTAGAGTGACGCGTCGGTCTCCGAGGGCACCCATTCGGCTTCGAGGTCGATCAGCTTGCAGATGGCCGCCAGATGCTCCTCCTCGTCCACCGTGGCCATCGCCATACGTCGGGCGGAGTTGTTGAAGCGGCGCATGTTCTCCCAGGGCCGGAACAGATTGATGCGGCCGTCCTCGCGCCGATAAGCCTTCATCCCTTCGAAGATCATCTGGGCGTAGTGGAGCGAGACGGTGGCGGGGTCGAGTTGCAACGGACCATACGGCTCGATTCGGGCGTCATACCAGCCGCGATTGGGCGCATAGCGCTGGGTGAACATGCGGTTGGCGAATACCCGGCAAAAGCCGAAATCGGAAGTGGGTGGCGTGCGCAGCTGGTCGGCCTCGACGGGTATAACTTGAATATCCATAGAGCTATCTCCTTGTGTAGGTAGACGCCGCGGGAAGGCGTCGTTCCTATTGTACGCCTATCCGCGGGCGTCGCAACCGGCGGGGGTGGGCCGGAAACGGGTTACTTCCCGATTAGCCCCAGTTCCTAAATCGGCCGAAAACGGGTATGATTACAGGTGAGCATCCACTGCTCAAGGAGAGCACACCATGACCGAAAACAACACCTACCAGTTATTGATCGCCACCTTCGAGGGGGAATCGGCTGGGGTCGCGGCCGTCGGCAGCCTCGTCGACGCCTTCCGGCAGAACCGCGCCGCGCTCCCCGCGGCCGCCTCCATCGTCAAGGACGCCGCCGGCACGCTGACGATCAGGGAGACATCCGACATCGGGGCCAAGCAGGGCGCGGCCGCCGGGGCGCTGGCCGGCGGTCTGATCGGCCTGCTGAGCCGCAAGCGCGGCACGGTCAGCTCGGCGGCGCTGGGCGCGCTGCTCGGCGGGGTGGCCGCCCACAAGATCGACACCGGCATCCCCGACCCGCGCCTGGAAGCAATAGGCACGGCGATGGATATCGCCTCGTCGGCTGCTGTGGCCGTCGTCAGCGATCTCGGCTTCGGCGAGGCCAAGGCGCTGCTGTCCGGGCTGGGCGCGGCGGTGTCGGCCGAACCGTTCGACTACGACACCGACTTCGTGCAGCAGATGCAGGACGGAGATTATCGCGGGGCGATGTCGGCGCTGGCCAACCGCGCGGAAAGTATGGTGGCCCAGGCCGGCGGCAAGGTCTCCGACATCGGCAAGGGTTGACCCCGTTTGCTTGCGAAGGCGCTTCCGAAGATAATCCCGATCACGACAGGAACCCGATATGCAGCGCACACCAACAATCCCCGTCAGACCCCAGGCCTCCGCCCCTTCGCGGATGTCTTTTGACGCCTTCATGAAGACCTACGAAGGGCGCTTCGCCGAGTGGGTAGATGGAGAAGTGATTGAGTTTATGCCCGCAAGCAGCACCCATCAAGCGTTATTGAACTTCCTTAACCACCTGATTGACCTTTACGCGAAGCTATTCAACCTCGGAACGGTACAATTAGCCCCCTATGCCATGCGCGCCACGCCCGGCGGCTCGTTACGTGGGCCTGATCTCATGTTTATCGCCACTGAAAACATCACTCGCCGAACAGAGAAATATCTTGCCGGCCCGGCCGATCTGGTGGTGGAAATCGTATCGCCGGAAAGCGTCCACCGCGACCGGGACGAGAAGTATCATGAATATGCCCGCGGCGGCATCCGCGAATACTGGGTGATCGACTCGCGGCCGAACCGGCATCGCGCCGACTTCCATCGCCTGCTGCCGGAGGGGCATTACGAGTTATTCGCTACCGAGGACGATGAACGGGTGGAATCGGCCGTGCTGCCCGGCTTCTGGCTCAACCCCGCGTGGCTGTGGGAGGCCGGGGAGCGCGACCCGCTGCTGACGCTGATGGAAATTCGCGGACTCTCCCCCGCCGCGGCCGAACAGGTGCGCGCCCTCCTGCTCGGCGATTCGGGAACGGCCGGGCAGGAAGGCGTGTCAGGCTAATTTCGCGTGCGGTCTCAATGCCGCCGCACGCGCAGCAGCGTGAAGGCCAGCGTCGTAATCGCCGCCATGATCCCCGCGCCGGCCAATGCCCGCGAGACGGTCTGCCGCGCGCCTTCGTCTTCCGTCACAAATTCGCCCAGCGGCGCCACGCGCTGCTTCAGCGTGGTGCCGTAGGTCGCGCCCATCATCGCCTTCAGCAGGCGGTAGGCCCCCGGCTTGCGAATCCAGACGACCGGATCGATGGGGTTGGGCGGATTGCTGATCGAGTATGCCTTCTGGCGCGTGAACTGGGTCACCTCGCCACGGCCGTGGGTGCGCGTGTTGCCGCTCAGCTTGGTGCCGCCGAAGGGCAGCTGGGCCACGGAGTAGTGGGCCAGCGAGTCATTGATGCTCACGACGCCGACTTCCAGTTGCCGCGCCACGCGCTCTGCGTGCTTCAGGTCACGGCTCCACACATAGGCGCTTAGGCCGAGGTCGCTGTGGTTGGCCATCTGGATGGCGTGGCGGTCGTCCATCACCTTCATGATGGGCATCATCGGCCCGAAAGTCTCCTCGGTCATGATCTTCATCGTGTGGTCGACGTCCACCAGGACGGTCGGCTCGATGAACATGCCGGTCTGCTTGCCGCCCATCAGGACGCGCGCGCCCTTGGCCAGCGCGTCGTCGAGATGCGCGTTGACGATGTCGCATTGCCGCTGGAAGGTGAGCGGCCCCATCCAGTTGGGGTTGTCGATGTCGGTCGAATAGCCGACGGTGAATTTGGCCGTCTCCTCCAGCACCGCAGCCACAAACTGGTCGTAGACCTTCTCGTGGACGTAGACGCGCTCGACGGAGATGCACGCCTGCCCGGATGAGTAGTACGCGCCCCAGACCCCCCACTTGGCCGCGGCGGCGATGTCGGCGTCCTCCAGCACGAGCATGGGGTCCTTGCCGCCCAGTTCATACATGAACGGGGTCATGTCTTCGGCGGCCATCCTGGCCACGATCTGCCCCGTCTTCACCGAGCCGGTCAGGAACAGCAGATCGGGTTTGGATTGCACCAGCGCCTGGCCGACGCGCCCGTCGCCGTGCAGGAAACGCACGTAGGGGGCGATCTCCGGCACGCGGTTGAAGAGGTCCTCCAGCATCACCCCCGTCGCCGCGGCGACCTCCGACGGCTTCACCAGCACGGTGTTGCCCGCCAGCAGGGCGGCGACGATGGGCGGGACCATCAGGTCGATCGGATAGTTCCACGGGCCGATGATGCCGACCACACCGTATGGCTCGCGCTCGGCATAGAAACGCTTGAAGAAGTAGAGGCCGCGCGGGATGTGCTCGCGGGCCAGCCACTTCGGCGCGTGGTTGGTGTAATGGTGGACTTTCTCGGTGGTCATGAAGACCTCGTGCAGCGCGTCGAGGCGGCTCTTGCCGTGGTCCTGGTTGACGATCGCCGTCATCTCGTCCGTGGCGTCGAGGATGACACCCTGCAATTTCTTCACCAGGCGGGCGCGCTCCTTCACCGATTTGGCCGCCCATTGCGGCTGGATGGCGGCCAGTTCGCGCCGCGCACGGGCCACCTCGTCAACGGTCGTCATGCGCACTTCGCCGAATTTCTCACCCGTCGCCGGGTTGATGAATTCCAGGCACTCATTTCGTGGGTCCATATTACACCTGTAGCTTTCTGATTCACGGTCGCCGGCATCCGCGGCAAACCGGCAACAGGAACGCGCGTCGCCTTCCGGCTGTTCCTGCTACTTCCTTTTCAGACCAAACAACAACATTATCACCGGCAGAAGACTCATGAGCAACAATAATGCGGCGGCCATCGGCGCGCGCCTGCCGGGGGCCGACCCGGCCACGGCCGCGACGCGGTCGCCGGCGGGTTGCTTGTGGCCGTTGCCGTTCGGGGCGTGGATCGGCCGCCCGTCCACCGTGATGAGATGCGGGTAGGGCAGCGGCTGGACGGCCGTCGCCTCGGCCCGCGCCGGAATGCGGCTCATGGCTCGCTCGGTCATGGCGGCGATGGTCAGGCTGGGGTTGACGCCCAGATTCGCCGGCACCACCGACCCGTCGGCCACGTACAGCCCCGGATAGTTGAACACCTGGTGATTGATATCGACCACGCCCGACTCCGCGTCGCCGCCCATCGGGCAGCCGCCCAGTATGTGGGCGGTGTTGGGGATGTTGAGCAGGTCGTTCAGCCCCACCCAGGGGACGCCGTCGACCTTCTCGGCGAAGCGGTTGACGACATCGCTGCCGGCATCGACACAGGCCGGGATGGGCGATTCGGGGTCGCGCTCGGTTTGCAGCCCCATGCGGAACCCCTTCGACAGGTAGCGGCCGCGCCGGAACGCCATCTTGTTCTCCACCGTCTGCATAATCAGCAGAATCGTATCGCGCTCGGCCCAATGGGGCAGCAACCGGGTGTGGAGGAAATCGCCGGGCCTGCGGAAGAAATGGCGGACGGAGGCCAGCAGGCGGCCGGCCAGTCCCTGCTCCGCGTCGCCATAGGCGGCCAGCGGCCAGATGAGCGAGCGCATGAACGACGACCCCGGCGGATAGCGAACCGGCTCCACGCTGGTGTTGTCGTCGGCCCAGAAGTGGCTGGAGATGGCCACGCCCTGCGAATAATCCGGGGTGTTTTGGCGGGCGGTCACGCCCATCAGCGCCTCGCTGTTGGTGCGCACGCGCTCGCCCAGCATGTTGGAGACGAGCGGCAGCGTGCCGTGGACGTCGCGGCAGTTCAGCAGCAGTTCCACCGTGCCCAGCACGCCGGCGGCGACAATGACGTTGCGCGCCCGCACCTTTCCCTGTCGCTTGCGGCCGAAATCGGTGATCTTCTTGATCGAGACCTCGTAGCGCGCCTCGTCGAGCCGGCCGCCATACAACGGCCGGATCAACTCCACGTTGTGTTCCGGCAACACCTTCGCGCCGTGCTTCTCGGCCAGATAGAGGTAGTTTTTATCCAGCGTATTTTTGGCGTTGTGGCGGCAGCCGACCATGCAGCCGCCGCAATGGATGCAGCCGGTGCGGGCGGGGCCGTCGCCGTTGAAATAGGGGTCGCGCACGGTGACACCCTGATCGCCGAAGAAGATGCCGACGCCGGTCGATTCGAACGTGTCCGCCTGCCCCAGGTCGACGGCGATGCTGTGCAGCGTGTGGTCGGCCGGCCATAGCGCGGGGTTGGTGGCCGTGCCCAGCATGCGGTTGGCGGTGTGGTAATGGGGCATCAGCTCCGCTTCCCAGTCGGCCAGATGCGCCCATTCGCCGGCCTCGAAGAACGCCTTGGGCGGGATGCGGTGGGTGCTGGCGTAGATGAGCGACCCGCCGCCGACGCCGGAGCCGTTCAGCAGCCAGAGGTCCTTGAAGAAATTCAGCCCCTGCGGGCCGAAGCAGCGCAAGGACGGCATCCACAGATATTTGAAGACGTTCCAGTTGGTTTTAGGGAAGTCATCGGCGTTCCAGCGCTTGCCGCGCTCGATGACCAGGACGGAGTACCCTTTCTGGGTCAGACGCCAGGCCGAGACGGAGCCGCCAAAGCCTGAGCCGATAATGACGTAATCGTAGACGGATCCCACATCCGGCGACCGGCTCCCGCCGGCGGGTGCGTTGTGGCCGTTGGCCTTGAAATCTTCGAGAACGATGCTCATGTTCCGGTTCCCCTTGTCGCGCTCGCGGCAATCGCGCAGGCACATGCCGCAGGATTAGGATATTATAACACATTGCGTCATGAAATGTCAGCATTAATTTGACGCGGATTTGCGGTGAACAATGCGCCGGGGGGACGGAGGTTTCCGGGGAGGGCGATTGCCACCGATTGCCCGGCGATTATAATGGCATCAATGAACTATCCGGCGATACGCTGTCATGATGGAACAATCTTCGCCCACACCAAACCAGGATGAGGCCCGGCGGTCGGGCTGGTGGTCCGCGGCCGCGCGTTATCTGCCCGTCGTCGCGTTCCTCGCCTTCCTGCTTTACTATTGGCGCATCTACGACCTGGGCGGCCGCATGACCGGCTACGGCGACGCGCTGGAGTACGTCTGGGCCACAGGATGGTTCAGGCAAGGATTGCAAAACGGCGAGGGCATCCGGCTGTTCGTTCCCGGCGTGTTCATGCCCGAAGGCTGGTCGCTGGCCACGTTTGCCAACGGTCTGGGCGTTTTCGCGCTGGCCGTGCCCATCGCCTTCGTCCTGAACGGCGCGGCGGCGTTCAATATACTGGTGCTGCTCTCGTTCGTCGTCGCCTACGGCGGCATCTACCGGCTGGTACGCCTGACAGCCGGGCGTGGCGTCGCCGCTCTCATGGGGTTGCTCTACCTGCTATGGGGCGGCCGCTGGCTGCGCATCTCCGGCCATCTCCACATCCTGCTGGGATCGGCGCTCCTGCCGTGGATCATCCTGTGCCTGGAGGGAGCGCTCAAGGGCGGCCGCCGCTGGTGGATTTGGGCGACGGTCGCCGGGCTGCTGTGGGCTTTGGCGATCAGCTTCAGCATGTATTTCATCTGGTTCGGCCTTTTTCTCGTCGCCGGGTGGCTGCTGGCGGCGGTGGTTCGGCGGCGGGTCGCCGTCATTCGGGGCTTGCTCATCCTGTTCGGCAGCGGAGGCGTGGCCGCGCTCGTCTCCCTGCCCTATTTCTACCTCTATCTGCGCGCCGGCGACACAGTGAAGGGCTTCAATATTCAAGCGGTGAACATCTACAATCTCAGCCTCGACTGGTTGCCGGCGCTCTTTCCCCACCATCCCATCCCGGTTCTGGCCGAGTTCGCCATGCGGCAAACCAACGGCGCGCCAAACGAGGCGGCGTTCAGCGGTTTCGGCATCATCCTGTTGATCCTGGCCGCCGTCGGGCTGACGGGCCGGGCGCGACGACCCGACATCCGCGCGGCGGCAGCCATCACGGCGGGGATTGGCATCGTCCTGGCCCTCGGCCCCATCCTGCAATGGAACGGCGAACCGGTGGCCGTGCCCGCGCTGCGGCCGCTCAACGAGGCGATCTGGGACGTGGGTCACGCGATGAAGCCGGACATATTCTCCTCCCCGGACGCGCCGCCGGCCTTCGCGACGGGCGTGCCCCTGCCGGGGCTGCTCCTCTCGGCCACCGTGCCGTACTTCGAGGGCGCGCGCGTGTCGGCCCGCTATTTGTTGATCGCCGCGCCCGGCGTTCTGCTGCTGGCGGCGATGGCGCTGGAAAAGCGGCCGCGGCGCCGGCTGGTGGCGCTTGCCGCCGGGCTGCTGCTGATCGAGGCCGCGCGCACGCCGGTGAGAGGCCTGCCGTTCCCCGTGCCCGCGCATCCCGCGTTCGCGTGGCTCGCCGCTCATCCCGTCGCCCCGGGCGAGAGCGTCCTCGACCTCCACCAGCCCTTGCCGGACATCGCGTTACCGGTCATCAGCGGCGACGCGCTATGGGCCACGACCATGCACCGGCAACCCATCGCCGGCGGCGGCGGCAGCGTCCTGCCGCTGCATTTCAATTACCTGCTGGGCTGGTTTGCGCAGCACCCCAACCCGGTTGACTCGCCGGAGCTGCCGTGGCTGCTGCGCGGCTACGGGGTGCGCTATGTGCTGCTCCACTTCCGCAAGGGAGACACGGCAGCGCTGGAGGCGTTGGCCGCGGGCAGTGACGACATCGCGCCGGTGGACTGCTTCGCCGGCGCGCCCGGCTCGCCGTGGAACTACCCGATCTGCGTCGTGGAGGTGCGGCCGCCAACCCTCCCGGCGATCGACGTTTATCCGGCGAGCGGCTTCTCGTCGCCGGAGGAGTGGGGCATCTGGGCGACCGGCGAAGAGTCGATCGCCCGCTGGTTGGCCACCAACACGGCCGAGGCCCGCTTCGCCGTCGAGATGTTCCCCTACTGCGTCGAAGGCCAACCCCAGCGCGTCGAGATCGCGGTGGCGGGTAATGTCCTCGCCGCCCACGACTGGACGGATTGCGCGACGTGGCAGACAGAGATCGTCATCCCCGCCGAACTGGTCACCATCGGCCAAAACGAAATCGACCTGCAATTCGCCCACACCGACCGCCCGGCCGACGTCACCGGCGGCGCGAACCCGGACCCGCGAGAGCTGAGCGCGGGATTCACCCGCTTCGAGCGGCTGCCGTAGCGACCGTCCGGCAGAGACAGGGGGACAGGCTATCGGGGGCGCATTCAGAGCAGCCACCTGTAATGTCGCCCCGTTGCCGCCAAAAGTATAAACCAGGATGCACCTAACGGGGCAACATCTGCTAAAATGAAAGGCGCAACCTGGCAATCACAAGTCGGAACCCTGATAAATATCCTGCGATGGCATCTCCACTATTGACCGCGAATTCACCCGCCGCAACGGCCGACAGTCGCCAGCGCGAGCGACTGCAACAAGACCTGCTCGTCACGTCCTCCACGGTTATCGCCATGCTGGGCATGTTGTGGGGGCTTATCTATCTGTTCATCGGCGCGGTGCAGGCCGGGATCATCCCCATCCTCTATTCCGCCGTCTCCTTTCTCAGCATCGGCTACTACTCCCTGACCGGTCGCTATCATCTGTTTCGCTTCAGCCAGTTGCTCATCACGCTGGTCTTTCCGGCGCTGCTGATGCTGGTGCTGGGCGGGTTCGTCAACTCCAGCGGCGTCATCCTGTGGTCGCTCACCTCGCCGGTGGGGGCGTTGCTGTTCGACAACCGGCGCAAGGCGATGGTGTGGTTTGTGGCCTTCACGGCCATCGTGATCGTCGCCGGGATGTTCGACCTGGGGGTCTTCGGCCCGCTCCTGCGCGATGTCGGCCCGGTGCCGGCCAACCTGATCATCGTCTTTTTCATCATGAACGCCATCGGCCCGTCGATGGTGGTCTTCACCTTGCTGACCTACTTCACCCACATGCTCGACCGGGCGCACGATCAACTCGTCATCGAGCAGGAGAAGACCGACGCGCTGGTGGCCAACATCCTGCCGCCGAACATCGCCCGCCGCCTGAAGGACGGGGAGCAAACAATCGCCGACTGCATCGACAGCGCCAGCATCCTCTTCGCCGACATCGCCGGCTTCACGCCGCTGTCGGAGAAGCTGGGCGTCGAGCGGGTCGTGGATCTGCTTAACGACCTGCATACGGGCTTCGACGAGATTCTGGAGCGGTACGGGCTGGAGAAAATACGCACCATCGGCGACGGCTACATGGCCGCGGCGGGGGTGTCCATGCCGCGGCCGGACCACGCCGTCGCCCTGACCGGGGCGGCGATGGAAATGCTGGCCTTCACCCGTGGCCTGGCGGGGCCGGGCGAAGATCCGATAAGGATGCGCATCGGCATCAACACGGGGCCGGTGATGGCCGGGGTCATTGGCCGCCGAAAGTTCAGCTATGACATCTGGGGCGATCCGGTCAACGTCGCCAGCCGGATGGAGTCCCACGGCGTCGCCGACTTCATCCAGGTCAGCGAGCGCACGAACGAGCTAATCGCCGACACGTTCATCACCAAGCCGCGCGGGACGATTGAGATCAAGGGCAAGGGGACGATGAAGACGTGGTTTGTGGTGGGAAGAAGATAGCGACTCGAATCTTGGTCGTCACGCGGCACTTAGGCGGAGCAGACGCACGTCCTCCAGATCGACCGCGCGCCCTGATGCCAGTTTGGAAGTAATCAAGTCATCTCGCGAGACAACATTGAATGACTGACCCTGATAAGTCATTGTTTCCCTGCGGGACCAAGCCTCATTGAATGAAATGCCGGGTGTCATAGTCTGAACATCAATGCGCACCCTGTCGCGAAAAATGGTGATCTCGTGAGCGAGGACTTGTTCGGGGGTGGTCAATTCAGCTGTACCGAGACGTGCCTCAACAAGAGCATCAAGCAAGCGGCTCGAGTTATCCGGCGTAGCCTCGATCAAGATGTCGAGATCAAATGTCGCACGCGGCACACCATAGAGGACGGCCGCTATCCCGCCGATAACGAGATATCGAACCTCATGCTTTTGAAAGCACAAGAACACGTCCTTCAATTGGTTGAGCATCTTTCCGATCGATAATCCGAGGATTCACGCTTAAAAAGAACTCGTAATAGTCGCACAAGAGTTCCATGCGCTCGCGCAACGTCAGGGCCTGAAACCATTGAGCTTTCGCTTCCAGCGTCTCTTCTGCCCAGTCATGGGTGACGACTTGCTCCATACCGCAATTATACCATCTGATGGGTGTGAATCGAATCTGGATTGGAAGCCGGGTTAATCACCAAGTAATGGATTCCATCCTCTCTGAACTCGTCACTCGTCACTCAGATCATCGGCGCGCTCCAGCGCATGTGCTGCACCTTCATGCACTGGTTCATGACCACATCCAGCCCGGCGGCGCGGGCGCGGGCGGCCGCCTCCTCGTTCATCACCCCGATCTGCATCCACACCGCCCTGGCCCCGGCGGCGATGGCCTCGTCGACGATCGGCCCGACCTGGTCGCTGCGGCGGAATATCTGCACCACGTCGATCGGCTCGGGCACGTCGGCGACGCCGGCGTAGGCTTTCTCGCCCAGCGCCGTCTCGAGGCGCGGGTTCACCGGGATGATCCGGTAGCCCTGGGCCTGCAAATAGGCCGGGACGAAGTGGTTCGGCT
The DNA here is from genome assembly GCA_023384355.1 of Anaerolineae bacterium. Lineage (GTDB taxonomy): Bacteria > Chloroflexota > Anaerolineae > Promineifilales > Promineifilaceae > Promineifilum. The sequence goes on along the minus strand of JAHDWL010000011.1, from coordinate 3,262 downwards.
TCTGCGGGTCATCCGACAGGCCGACGGTGGCGATGGTGCGCGCGGTGCGCAGGATTTTCTCGATGGTTTGTTGTTCTTCGTAGGTCATGGGGTGGATTATACAGCGTGGGCGGGCGTTGGCATCCTGTTGCGACGGGTTCATCTAAATAACCACCCGATTCGGGGCAACATTTTGAACTTTTTGGCCAACTTTCTCTTGACATCCTCACAAACTTCTCATATACTTCGCCCTGTTCCAAATTAACTCGCGTTCGCCCGTCGCCGATCGCTGCCTGCATCCTCTCATAAGCGCCCTCCGAACGCACCACCGCGGTTCAGGAGAAAATTTCATGAAACCCCGATTTGTAGCATTGCTGTTATTGGCGTTTACGCTTCTGCTGGTCGGGATGATCCCGGCTGTGGGGGCGCAACCGGCCACGCCGGAAAGGCAGGCCCCCCACAACCGGCCAACTGGCCGGGAGCGTGACATTGAGCAACAAGCCAATCCCTGGCTCGAAGCTCCGCTCCCCGAGGAGATGAGTTCGCTCGACCCTATTCGCGCCGAGCGACACCCGGAGTCAATCAGGCAGCTGGAAATAGCTCGCCCCGTTGCCCCGTTAACCGGCCGCGATGCCGCAAACCGGGTCATTATCAACGCTCCCATCACCGAGAGCGAGCCGAACGATGACTGGACGACCGCCACCCCCATCGCCGTTGGCGATGTGGCTTCCGGGGCTATCGATCCGGGTTATGATGAGGATTACTACGCGATCAGCGTGACCGCCGGCGACATCATCCGGTTCAGCATCACAGCGGAATCGAACGGATCGTGGCTGGATTCTTATCTGTATCTCTACGATACAGACGGCACAAGCTGGCTCGCTGATGACTACAACACGAATGGCCTCGACGCGGAACTCACCTATTTCTTCAACACCACCGGCGTGTATTACCTGATGGTAGCGGAGCAGAATGACGGAGATGGCGGGCCGGATTATTTCTACGAGCTGGCCGTCACCGATGCGCTGGACATCGACACCACTGTCGTCCGCGCCTCGGTGGATGAGCTGGGCCTGGCCGGAAATGATTACTCCTACAAGCCCGATCTCTCGGCCGACGGCCGCTACGTCGCGTTTTACTCCTATGCCGATGACCTCGTCCCCGGCGACTGGAATGGGTTTTCTGACGTTTTCGTCCGCGACCTGCAGACCAACACCATCGAGCGGGTCAGCGTCTCCACCGGCGGCGAGGAGGGGAACGACTATTCGTCCTTCCCGTCGATTTCGGATGACGGCCGCTACGTCGTCTTCTATTCCTACGCAGACAATCTGGTCGCCGGCGACACCGGTTGGTCCAGCGACATCTTCCTCCACGATCGGATCACCGGCGTGACCACGCTCATCTCCCGCCACACTGACGGCACGCAGGGCAACTGGGATTCGTACGAACCGGCGATCTCGGGCGACGGACAATTTGTCACATATTATTCATATGCCGACAATCTGGTCGACGTGGACAGCAACGGCGACTACTCCGACGTCTTCGTCTACGAAATCGCCACGGAAATTACGACCCTCGTCTCCACCCACAACGACGGCACACAGGGCAACAACGGATCGTATGAACCGGTGATCTCCGGCGATGGTCAGGTGATCGCATTCGAATCCTGGGCAGACAACCTGGTGGATAACGACACTAACGACCAAAAGGATGTATTTGTTCACGATGTTACCGCGGGAACCACGACGCTCGTCTCCCGTCACAGCGACGGCACACAGGGCAATAGCCAGTCGTTCGATCCGGCGATCTCGTCCGACGGCGAAGTAGTCGTCTTCACCTCTTACGCCGACAATCTGGTGAGCGGCGCGGTCAACAGCTGGGAAGATATCTTCGCCCACGATCTGACGACAGGCGACACGACCCTCGTTTCGCGACACAGCGACGGCACCCCGGGCGATGGATACGCCGGCAGGGCATCCGTATCGAGCGACGGCCGGTTCGTCTCCTTCGAGTCCATCTCCGCCAACCTGCTCGATTACGATGCCAACGGCGACGTCACCGATATATTCCTCCACGATCGCCAGGCCGGGCTCACGACGCTGGTGTCCGAATCCGCGTCGGGGAGCCAGGGCAACTGGTACTCCGGCGGATCCTCGATCAACGGCGACGGGACGGTCATCGCCTACGATTCCATGTCCAATAATCTGGTTCCGTATGACGATAACGGCTGGACAAGAGATATCTTCGTCCGTTTCACCGATCAGGCCAATCTGCACGCGATCACCGGCCGGGTGGTCGACGAATACGGCTACGGGCTGGGATGGCAACAGGTGCGCGACATCAGCGGCGCGGCGGTATTGACCAATCAGGACGGCTATTATTTCCTGGCCGGCCTGCTGCCCGGAGATCACGGCGTGTGGGTCGACAGCTATTACGATTACTACGTCGTCTTCTCCGACACGCCGGTACCGGTGACCGTGCCGCCTGACGCCTCGAACGTCGATTTCGTCGGCTATTATCCCGATACCTTCCTCAACGTGTATGAGCCGGTGGCCGACGCCTACGTTGACCAGGCCAAAACGTCCACCAATTATGGCACCAAACCCTACCTTCGGGTGAAGAACGCCTCCAAGGACCTCGAAACCTACCTGAAGTTCGATATCAACGATCTCCCGTCGTGCGCGGAGGTAGATTCCTCCCGGTTGGGGCTGTATGCAACCGATCCCGGTCCTGACGGCGGCAAGGTATTCTTTCCCTCGAGCGACGATTGGACAGAGACAGGCATCACGTGGAATAACGCCCCCGGACACGATCCATGGTATTGGGATTCATTCGGCGCGGTGACGGACGAGTCGTATAACTGGGCTTATGTCTATCCCGCGACAAACGGCGTGTCCAGCTTTGTCGTGTGGAACGATTCGTCCGATCAGGTCCAATACCAAAGCCGCGAGGACGTTAATCCGCCTCAATTGGAGGTGAACTGGTATCAATTGCCGGATCGTCGCCCTGATGCCCAATATGGTATGAACACCTATGGAGGTCTGGCGCCGTTGACGGTTCAGTTCACGGACCAATCAGCCGGCTGCGCGACCACGTGGGAGTGGGACTTCGGCGACGGTTACACCAGCACGGACCGAAACCCGACTCACACCTACACCACACCCGGATACTACGAGGTGGTTCTGACCATCACGAACAGCGAGGGTACCGACAAGAAAACGCAGTGGGTCGAGGTCGTCGAGCCGCCCGATCAGGTCTTCATGAGCCTGTCCAAGAAGCTGAC
>JAHDWL010000091.1 GCA_023384355.1 Anaerolineae bacterium | reverse complement strand
GGTCGGCTTCGAGGTCGAGGTCGAGGTCGAGCATCTCCTGCGGGTAGCCGGTCTGTTCGGCCACGATGGCCAGAACTTTCTCGGCCACGAGGTCACCGGCGGGCGGCTGGACGTTAACGGCCGCCGATGGAGCGGGTTGTTCGGGCACAGCCTGCGGGCGGCTGCTGGTAGATTTCACGGCGAGGTCGGGCCGATTCTCGCGGACGAAGCCGATGACCGCGGCGAGCGTCGGGTAATCGCGCAGCTTCAGGTTGTCGCGTCGCGGGATGTCGAACGTCTGGCGAATGGCGAGGAAGGTCTCGGCCTGTTTGACCGTGTCGATGCCGAGGTCGGCTTCGAGGTCGAGGTCGAGGTCGAGCATCTCCTGCGGGTAGCCGGTCTGTTCGGCGACGATGGCCAGGACCTTATCGGCCACGGGGTCGACGACAGCCGGATGGTCGCTATCGGACACGGGTGGCGTAGGCTCTTCGATGACGGTCTGAAGCTGGTCGACTGCGGCCGCGGGAGCGCCATTCGGTTGCGCCGGCTTGCTCTCGGCTGGTGCCGGGGCCGGCGCGCTCGCTTCGGCTGGCTGAGTAACTTTGGCTGGAACGGGTTCCGGCCGGGGTGCCTGTTCGGGCGCAGCCGGGGGTGTGGTCATTTTGCCGGGGTCGGCTGTATGTCCGTTACCGGCGGCTGGAATTGCCATCCGCGCCGGAAAATCCACTGCCGCAGTCTCGCCGCCTCCGGCGGCGCGCACTGTCGGCTCGGTGCCGGGTTGCCAGCGGTTGGGCATCGGCGGACGGGGCGGCGCGCCATCAGCAACCACGCGCAAAACGCGCTTGACGACCTCGGTTTCGGCGGTGTCGTAACCGCTAACGTCAGCCAGCCAACGCCGGTAGAGGGGCTTGTTATCGACCCTGTCCAGGCCGCCGGGTATTCGGCGGGTGAACGTGAGCGAAATTTGCGAGCCGAATCCGGCAGCGAGATGAATGGCAAACTGCACCGGGTAGCGTCCGCCGCGACTCAGGTTGAGCGGTCCCAATTCGGGGTCAACCTCGCGGAAGTTCGGCACGGGCGGGACGATGCCGTATTCGAGGATTTTCACCGCGATCACGTCTTCAACGCCGACGCCCATTGGGTGGCCGGTGAAGCCCTTGGTGTTGGATATGATGATGCTGCTGGCGGCCTCGCCGAATGTATGGCGGAGCGCCGTGACCTCGGCCGAGGCGCTGCCCCCGCGAGCCGGGGTATATGTCTCGTGGGACATGAACACGGTCTGCGGAGCGATGGCGTGACGGTTCAGGCCAAACCGGCGCTCGGCGGCGGTGATCAGACTGTCCATCACCATCGAGATGTGGTCGACGTCCAGCCTTGTGCCGTGGAAGGCGCTGTTGCTCGTCTCGCTGCTCAGCAGTTCGACGATGCCGCGCATTCCGCGCTCGCGAACGGCATCCTCGCTCTCGACGACCAGCGCGCACGCGCCCATCCCCATGATGGTCCCGTGCCGCCGCCGATCGAAAGGCAATGCTGCCTCGGATACCTGATCCTTCGTCGTCGCCGCGCCGACGGCCAGGAAACCGGCGCCGACCCATTCCATGAGATGGTCTCCGGTGACGTTGTCTGCGCCAATGACGATGACGCGGCGGCAACGGCCGCTGCGGATCCAGTCCTCGGCGATGGCCACGCCCTGGGCCGTGCTGGCGCAGGCCGCGTTCACGTGAGTGTTGGGGCCGCGAGCGCCGATGTATTGCGCGAATTGGCTGTGACCCATGGCCAGGATGCGGAACAGGAAGCGGCGGTCGAAGATATATGGCTCTCTCTCCAGCTTGTCGCGGAGATCGCCGATACGCCGGTTGATCTCGCTGAGGGCGGCCGGATCGGTGGCGTAGTTACGCAAATCCTCCAGCATTTCAAGCTGCTCGCTTAAGTTAACATAAGCGTAGTAGCGGCTGAATTCGTCGGCGAACCGGTCGCCGCCCGGGAAGGCGCTGGCGAAGATGACGCCGGTGTCATCGCGCAGGTTTTCGGGGAGCATCCAACGTTCCGGCAGGTACTTGCCCGTGCTGGTTCGCTTGTAGGTTTGAACCAACGGGATGCCCGCTTCGCGCATGGCGTCGAGTCCGGCGGCCATGGCTAGTTGCGTGGTCGTGTCGAGGGCTTCCACCAGATCGGCCGGCACGCCGTATTCCTCGGTCAGGTCGAAGTAGCCGGGCCGTCCGGCCAGCTTGAGGACGTCGGCCGGGTTATCGATTGTCTCAAACCGGCCGCTGCCGTCCTCGCCTTTGACCAGTCGGGTGATGCGTTTCCTGACGATGAGGTTCCGGAAGCGTTCCGGGATGAGGTCGACGAATTGCTCGCCACGCAGGATCCGCATGGCGTTATCGGGGTCCATTACCGGTTTTTCCGCGCCGGGCAGGCCGAGACCTGTGCCGCTGATGACGACGGAACCAAGCGGCGTCTCGTTGCGATCATAAACCCGCCGTTTGTCCGTTTGTCCGTTGGATTGTATGGCCTGGGCCAGAGCCTGAGCCAGCACTTCCAACGACTGGGGCGACGCGCCCGGTTGCGTGTGATCGTTCATTGGTTGTCCATTCCTGGCGGCCGTTGAGGTGGTCGCCGCAATATCCTCGTTCATGGCCGCTCCCTGATCGGTGGCCTGCGGTTGGCGGCCGATAGCCTCTTCGGCCCCATATCCCGCCGCGAATAGTCCGCACAATGCCTGATTAAAGGTCTGTAATTCGCCGCCTTTGGGATGATTCGTCAGCAGCGCGACCACGTCCTCGCGGTCGCCGAAAACGTCCTTGACGAAGCCGCGCAAGGCGCGTTTGGGGCCGACCTCGACGAAGGTGCGAACGCCGGCGTTATACATCGTCTGTAATCCCTTCACCCATTGCACGGGCGAGGCGATTTGCTTTTCGAGCAGATCCTTGATCTCGTTCTCGTTGAACGGATAGAAATCACCGGTCACATTGGCCACCAGCGGCAGCCGCGGCGGGGCGATGTGCATCCGATCCAGCATCTTGCGCAAGGGAGCGCTGGCCGGGGCGACAATGCGGGTGTGGAAGGCGTGGCTGACCGGCAGTTGCATTGCCTGATAGCCCCGCTCCTGGAACAGTTTGATGGCCGCTTCGACGGCCTTGCTTGCGCCGCCGATGACGGCCTGGGAGTTGCTGTTGATGTTCGCCGGGACAACGTAACCGTCCACTTCTTCCAGGGTCGCTTTGACAACTTCATACGGAGCCAGCACAGCCGCCATCCAGCCGTTATCATCGACCTTTACCTTCGACATTTCGCGACCGCGCCCGGCGGCCGCTTCCAGCGCTTCGGCAAAGGGCAGGACGCCCGCCGCCACCAGCGCGCCGTATTCGCCAAGCGAGTGACCCATCACCAAATCGGGCTGGAACCCGTAATCGGCGAGCAACCGGCGAATGGCCTCGTCCATCGTCAGCATGGCCGGTTGGGTGATCTCCGTCTGCATCAGGTCCAGGTTGGCCTGGCTGACGGCGCCGGAATCCTTCGCATCGACGAACAAATAGGACGACAACGATCGGCCGAGGATGGGCTGCATGATCGCGTCGGCCTCATCGAGAGTCCGCTGAACCGTCGGCGATACGGCGGCCAGCTCCTGACCCATGTTGACGTATTGGCTGCCCTGTCCCGGGAAGAGGAAAGCAAGCTTGCCCGGCTTTGGCCCGCGGCCGCGGAAAATGCCCTGTGCTTCCATGGCTTTCCAGGCTTGCGTTGTGTCGAAGCTCATGACCTTGCGTGCCTTGTGTAGCCTGTCGACCAGTTCATCGTGGTCACCGAAGTCGATGACGAGGCGCTCCCTGGCGCGAATGTCGACCGTATGGGGCAGCGTTCGCGGCGGCGTCCAGCCGGCTTCGGCGCGAGCCGTCACTTCGTCGAGCTTCTTCTTCAGTTCATCCGGCGAATTCGCGCCGAGGGCCAGAATGCCGCGCACCGGGATTGGCCGTTCGGGCGTGGTTGCGGCCGCAGATGCCATAGTGGCGGGTGTGGTCGAGCCACCACTGACGATAGATGCTCCCGTATATACTTTGGGTCGTTGGGTCAACATGCCGGGAACGTGTTCCTCAAGGACCAGGTGAAAGTTTGTGCCGCCGAATCCATAGGCGCTGACACCTGCCCGGCGCGGGGTGCCGTTCTGTTTGGTCCACTCCCGCGCCTCATGGACGGGGAAGAAGGGGGTGCTGCTGAAGTCGATATTGGCGTTCGGCGGATTGGCGTTGAGCGTCGGCGGCAGCACCTTGTGGTGCAGCGCCATCGTCGTTTTCAGCAAACCGGCCGCGCCCGCGCCCGCCTTCAGATGGCCCACGTTGCTCTTGGCCGATCCAAGGCCGATGCTGTTTCGCGCCGCCCCACGAAAAGCGGTCGCCAGGCTCTCAACCTCGACGACGTCGCCGACGCGCGTGCTTGTGCCGTGGGCTTCGATCAGGGTGGCCGATGCCGGGTCAAGCTCGGCTGCCTCCCAGGCGCGATTGATGGCCAGTTGCTGACCGATTGGGTTGGGAGCAGTGATGCCCTTGCCCTTGCCGTCGCTGCTGCCGGCTACGCCGCGGATGACGGCGTAGATTTTGTCGCCGGCACGCTCGGCGTCTTCCAGACGCTTGAGCAGGAACGCGCCCGCGCCTTCGCCCATGACGAAGCCGTCGGCGCCGGCGCCGAATGGCCGCGTGCCGGTCGCGCTCAGGGCACCGATCTTGCAGAACTTGACGAAGGTCGTCGCGCCCATGTTGCGGTCGACGCCGCCGGTCAGGACTGCGTCAACCTTGTGTTCGACCAGCAACTGCACGGCCGCCTCGACGGCGGCGAAGCTGCTGGCACAGGCGGCGTCGGTGATGAAGTTCGGCCCGCGCAGATTCAGAATGTTGGCGACGCGCCCGGAGACGATGTTGGGCAGCTCGCCCGGCATCGAGTCCTCGGTGATCGGCGGCACGTCGCGATCCAGCGCGGCGTGAAACTGCTCGATGAGGGCTTGTTGCGCGCCGGGGGACAGTTTCGCGAATTCGGGCGTGCTGCGCAGCCAGCGGACGTATTCAGGAAAGACGATCCGCTGCTGGGTGATGTAGTGCAACTCGCCGCCCATGGCCGTGCCAAGTATGACGCCGGTGCGCTCTGTGTCGAGCGGCCGATCGGGATAGCCGTAGTCGGCCAGCGCGTCGGCGGCGATGGTGACGGCCCATTGCTGGCCTTCGTCCATCGACGCGGCGACCCGGGGCGGCATGCGAAATCGTTTCCAGTCAAATTCAAAACCCCGCACCCAGCCGCCGATCTTGCTGTAGGTCTTGTCCGGCACTTTGGGGTCAGGGTCATAGTAGTCGGCGATGCTCCATCGCTCTGCCGGCGTCTCGGAGATGCTGTAGCGCTTGCCGACGATGTTGTTCCAGAATGCGGCCGCGCTCGGCGCGTCGGGCAATAAGGCTCCTACCCCGACGATGGCGATTGCGCGCTCTGATGATTCCATGATTGCATTCCCTCTTCGGAATGGCTACGGATTGCGACAGACTTCACAGATTCGTTCAAGGATAAACCTGAACCCTTTGTGAGGATCCGTAGCCACGATCGTTGTTATTTAAAAGCGTGATTGAGTTGATCACGCGCGTAGTTCATATCCTCGATCATGCCGGCCTGCGTGGCATAGATAGCGGGCAGGTTGAGCGAACCGGCCAGGTTCGGGTCAGTCTGACCCGCGCCGATGGCCCATTGCAGGCCGTCGGTGGCGACTTTCAGAGCCGCGTTGCGGCCGCGGATGCGGGCCAGCGCCTGGCGGGCGGGTACATCGAGATGAACCGCTTCGGTGGGATGATCGACCACGCGCTCGGCGAAGACGGCCGCGGTCTCGGCCCAGGCGATGAGTTCGCCCAGCCGAAAGAGCACATGCTGGTTGCGCGTCAGCCGATCAAGCCGGGCGCGCTCCAGGATGACAGCCAGAGCACGCATGGCCAGGGCGGCGTAGTTCGCGCCGTTTTCAGGTTGGGTGGCATGAAGGGCATCCAGCCGGGCGGCCCAGTCATTGTAGAACGCGCCCTGTGTCTTCAGGTGTTGCTGCCAGCGGTCGCGAGCGATGGTCCATTCCATGATCTCCGACGTGCCCTCGTAGATGCAGGTGATGCGCACGTCGCGCTTGATCTTCTCGACCATGTACTCCTTGGTGTAGCCGTAACCGCCGAGGGCCTGGATAGCGTCTTCGGCCGCCTTGTTGCCGGACTCAGTCGCCATGTACTTGGCCACCGCGCCTTCGGTCTGCAAACCTTCTTCGCCGCTGTCCAGCCGCTCGGCTACCCACTCGATATAGGTGCGGGCCGCTTCGAGGCGAGCAGCGTTGGGGACGATCAATTTGTGGGTGTAGCCCTGCTTTTCGCTGAGAGGGGCGCCGCCCTGGATGCGCTCGTGGGAGTAGCGAATGGCGCGGCGTAGCGCTTCCCAGCCCGCGCCGAGACCGAACGCGCCGACCATGAGCCGGGTGTAACCGAAGACAGCCTGGGCCTGGGCCAACCCCTGCCCTTCGACGCCGCCGATGAGACGCTCGACGGGCACATAGACATCTTCGAGGAAGAGCGCGGCGGTGTTGCTGGCGCGGATGCCATGCTTGTCCTCGCCCTTGCCATAGCTCAATCCCTCGGCCCCGCGTTCGACGACGAACCACGACGGGCCGCCGGGGGCGAGGGCGAGGATCGTGTAGAGGTCGGCCACGCCGCCGTTGCTGATCCATTGCTTGCGTCCGGAGATGTGATAACCAGTGACGCTGCCGTTTTCCTGCACGGGCACGGCCTTGGTGCTCATGGCGGCCAGGTCGCTGCCCGCCTGCGGTTCGGTCGCGCCGTAGGCCATCAGCAGGGCGTCATCGGCGATGCGGCCCATCCAGTGCTTCTTTTGTTCCGGCGTGCCGCCGACGCGGATGGGGTCAGAGCCGAGAAAGGTCGCCAGGACGCCGGTCGCGACGCCCAGGTCGATGGAGGCCATCAGCTCGGAGACGCGATAGATATCATACGCGCCGCCGCCGAGACCGTTGAATTCTTCGGGGATAAACAGGAGATGCAGTCCAAGTTGCATCGGGTCGTAAAGCTCTTTGAGTACTTCTTCGGGGAACCGGTCCTCGTGGTCGAGTTCCAGCAGATAATCGTTTGTCAGCTTACGCTCGGCGTACTTGCGGAGCGTATCCAGGATCATATCGCGGGTTTCACCGTCCAAACCTGCACCAGCCATCTCATTCTCCTTCGGAAAGCGTTCGGGCAACGTCACACAGCCGCACGGCGACATATATGGGATTGGTCGCCGGTGTTCCGAGCAAGCAGATAGGGTTGTGGTACGTTCCTGAACTACATTCTAAGGGAGGGCGACCATTACTATCAGTGACAAATGTAATGGAAAATGGAGGCAAAAGGCATAACGCGATGTGTCATGCAAGTGACCGTGGAAAAAGGCAGGACGACTTGACGGTAGCCATCATATTTCGATGATTTTGACGTCGTAGAGGCTCAATCTCTTATCGTGAGTGATGATGGCCGGGCGCTCAAAGACGTGGGTATCAAGAAGGAGATTCATCTTCGTCCGCCTCGCCGGTAAATTGTTGCAATATCTCTTCCGGCAGGTCGTTAAAATACTCTGCTATCCAGATGTGTCCCCGCCATTTACCCGCGCCAAGTTGGCGCGGACTGGTCTCAAGATCGTAAGGAATCAGTTTCACAACCGGCTTTCCCGCCTTGCCGATGATCACCTCTTCACCCTGCAGCGCTTTTTCGACTAATTTGGACAGGCTGGCCTTGGCTTCGGAAATGTTTGTGATCTGCATGACGTTCATACCTTCGGCTGGATGGTTGATGATTGCGATTATGATTATAGTCTGGTCTGCAAGCGTACCGATCAAAAAACGCCTGACCGAACTATCAGGCGTTTCTATTTCTCATGAAGTACCCCCGACAGGACTCGAACCTGTGCACCTGGCTTCGGAGGCCAGCGCTCTATCCTCTGAGCTACGGGGGCAGTATATTTAGAAGCTTGATGATTATCTTGCAATCATCGCTCGTCGTCAACTTCTCGCCTTGCCACTGCAGGGCTTTTCCAAAGTCCGACCAGCCTTCATAATCAGCGTCGGAATAGACTGACAAA
>JAHDWL010000090.1 GCA_023384355.1 Anaerolineae bacterium | reverse complement strand
AGCCCATCCGGCCCTTCGGCAATGATAAATGCCGCCCCTACCTGGCCAATGACGCGCATGATCGGCAGCCGTTGCCCCCCTTGCAGCGCAGGTGTGACAGGCGGCGTACCATCCGCCTCGAGCGATGGGCCGCGCAATTGCCAGGGGATCTCCAGTTGACTGGAGGGAACGCCGGCCGGCTCGTCACGCGACTGGAAACCGGACCAACCGGTCGAAAAATGGTTCGATTGTGGCCATCCACCCAAACCTCGAACGGGTGCGGTCTCCAGGAGCGCCGCGCGCACCGCCCGCTGCACCGCCCCGAACACCGCACCTTCCTCGCGGAAACGAACCTCGACCTTTGTCGGGTGGACATTGACGTCAACGTCTTCCGGCGGCATCTCGATGAAAAGGAGGGCCAGCGGGTACCTGCCAACCGGCAACAGGGTGTGATATGCCTGCACGACCGCAAACGTTAGGCGCGAGTCCCGAATGGCGCGGCCGTTCACGAATAACTGGATATGGTTTCGCCCGGCGTAGGTCAACGCCGGATCGCTGGCATATCCGCGGACAGCGATCGGCATGCGCCGAACATCCGCGCCCCCCTCATCACCCGCGGCATCCTGCGGGGTGACTTCGATAAGTTGTCGGAGCGTGTCCGGCCCATAGGCGGACAACAGTACGTCAGCAGTAGAGCCGCTGCCGGTAGTCTGGAACGTGATTCGCCCGTCGTGGCTCAGCCGGAAACGAATTGACGGGTAGGCCAACGAGTAACGGGTGACAAATTCATCGATGAGTCGCTTTTCGGTCGTGGCGCTCTTGAGAAATTTCAGTCGGGCGGGAACGTTGTAGAAAAGGTTTTCGACGGCGATGACCGTTCCGGCAGGCGCGCCGACCGGCTCGCGGGTTATCGTCAGACCGCCGTCCATGACAAGGCGCACGCCGGCGGCCGCGTTCCGTGCGCGGCTGACTATGGTCAGGCGGCTAACGGCCGAGATGGCGGCCAGCGCCTCGCCCCGGAATCCGAGCGTGCGTATCGCCCATAGATCATCGGCCGACGACAGCTTTGACGTCGCGTGGCGCAGGAACGCTGTCTCAATTTCGTCAGCGCGGATACCGTCTCCGTTGTCGGCCACCTGGATCATCTCGCGACCGCCGGCACGCACGTCCACGGTGATAACCGTCGCCCCGGCGTCGATTGCGTTCTCGACCAGCTCCTTGACAACCGAAGACGGACGTTCCACCACCTCGCCCGCGGCAATCTGGGACGCAAGTTGATCAGGAAGGACATGAATCGTCATGTCGTGATTGTACCAGATTCGAACGGAGAAGATTGCCGGACGGGGAGGGAACCTCTATACTTCGCTGCGCGAGGTAACCTGATGCCATTTAAACCAACCTACGCGGTGCAGGCCGAGCGCCTGCCATATACATTCACTCCGATCATTCACCTGGGTGAACGTCGGATTGGTGTCCTTTTTTTGCACGGGTTCATGGGTAGTCCCCTCAGTTCCCGACCAATGGCTCGCTTTCTAAACGAACGCGGCTTTTTCGTCCATTGTCCACTCTTGCCGGGCCACGGCAGCTACCCGGACAAGCTTTATCGCGTATCCCATCGCGCGTGGCTGGCCGAAGCCGAGGAAGCTTATCAGCTGGCGCGCGACGCCTGTGATGATTTATTCATCCTCGGCCATTCCATGGGCAATGTCCTGGCAGCCCACCTCACGGTAAAGTTCGGCAACGTCCGGGGGGTGGCGATGCTGGCCCCGGTCATCGATGTCCCCGACCCGCGTTTACGCCTGACCAAATACGCGCGTTTCTTCCTACCCTGGTATTACCCCCACAAGAGCAAGCGCGAGAGCATGCAACAACTGGTTCGCGAACGGGTGCTGGATTTCGATCCCAGCATTGATTTCGACAGCCCGGAATTCCAGGAGCAATTGCCGCAAGTCAGTCGCGTGCCGATTTCAGGGATGTATGAGATGGTCAGGATGATCGAGATGGGGCGCAAACTATGGCCGCGTCTTGATGTGCCGGTGCGTATCTACGCCGGCGAGGAAGACAACGCCGCCCCGCCCGAGAATGCGCGGGAGATTTTTAATTTGTTGCCGGGTCGAGATAAGGAATTGACCGTTTATCCAGACGTCGGGCATGAGTTGATGCGTCCCTTCGAACCTATCCACATGACAGTTTGGCAATCAGTTAATGACTTCTTCATGGGTCAGTTGCACCAAAAAGAACCATCAACGGCCAAATAGCCGATGTTTTAGGAAAATATGCCGACGATTTCGGATTATTATATTGTCTTTTCCACTATATTAAGCGAAAATATGCAAAGAAGTGCGGGCAAAAGGAAGGGAAGAAAAGCAAGGTCCGCGATACGCCGGTGAAACGGCGTTTCAATGTCCCCAAGTGTCTTTTTTCCGCCTGAACCGCAACCATCCATTACTTTCTGTTTCACAAGGAGAAGAGAAAGATTATGAAACGTATTGCTTTGTTGCTTACCGGGTTGCTCTTGTTGGCGCTGTTGGTTGCCGCCTGCGGTGGAACGACGCAAGCGCCGGCCGCAACCGAAGCCCCGGCAGAGGAAGCGGCCCCGACTGAAGCTCCGGCAGAGGAAGCCGCTCCGACCGAAGCTCCGGCTGAGGAAGCTGCCGGTGACTGCTCCGATGAAGGCGTGTTGTGCATCGGCCTCGTCACCGACGTAGGTCGTATCGACGACAAATCCTTCAACCAGTCCGCCTGGGAAGGCGCGCAGCAGGCCGCTGAGGCCCTTGGCGCGGCCCAGGTCAATTACGTCGAGACGACCAACGCCACCGACTATGCCGCCAATATCGCCCTCTTTGCCGACCAGGGTTACGACATCATCGTGACCGTTGGTTTCGCCATGGGTGAGGCGACCGCGGAAGCTGCCGGCACCTACCCCGACATCGACTTCATCGGCGTCGATCAGTTCCAGGGCGAGGCTATCCCGAACGTCACCGGCCTGGTCTTCAATGAGGACAAGGCTGGTTATATGGCCGGCGTGCTGGCCGCCTCCCTCAGCGAAAGCGGCACGATCGCCTCTGTACTCGGCACTGACCTGGTTCCCCCGGTCGTGGCCTTCAACGAGGGCTACCTGAACGGCGCGAAATCGGTCAACCCCGACATCAACATCATCGCCACCTATCATCCTGGTGGTCTGGATGTGGCCTTCACCGACCCGGAATGGGGCGCGTCCACGGCCCAGCAGGCTATTGACCAGGGCGCGGACGTCGTTTTCGGCGCCGGCGGCCAGACGGGCAACGGCGCGCTGATCCAGGCAGCCGGCAACGAAGGTGTCTGGTGCATCGGTGTGGACACCGACCAGTGGGAGACCGTCCCCGAGGCGCATCCCTGCCTGGTGTCCAGCGCGATGAAGCTCATCACCCCCGGAGTCGTTGACCTGGCCACGATGTCGAGCAACGGCGAGTTCCCCGGCGGCAACTTCTTCGGCGCTGTGGGCCTGGCTGATTTCCACGACCATGCCGACGCGGTCCCGCAGGAAGTCAAGGATCTGCTGGACGCGACGAACGCCGGATTGCTGGATGGTTCCATCTCCACCGGTTACAATCCGGGCGGCTAAGCACAATATAACCAATTTGAAGTGGGGCAGCCGGATGGCAGCCCCACTTCTCCTTAAAGTCACAAACTCGTCTATATCATCCGTGGATGAAGATCGATGTGCGACGTATCGTTTGACGGTACGTCGCACATTGTCTAGGAGCCGGCTATGACGAAGGCTACCGCAACTGAACCTGTCGAGAACCGAACGACTGCCACCTTGCGACGAATCTGGCGTGGTATAAGCGTACCGCTTGTTGCCGTCCTGTTGGGCTTGCTAATCGGCGCACTCTTGTTAATCGCTTCCGGGTCGAACCCCATCGACGCCTACCGCGCTCTCATAAAGGGTGCCTTTGGTTCCCCCGTAGCCATTCAACGCACGTTGGAAAAGGCTACCCCTCTCATTTTCAGTGGTCTGGCCGTCGCCTTTGCATTCAAGGCCGGGTTGTTCAATATCGGCGCACAGGGACAACTCTTGGTCGGGGCAGTCGTGGCCGCCTATGTCGGCTTCTCAATCGAGGGTTTGCCGGCCATCATCCACGCGCCGCTGGCATTGCTGGCCGGTGGCTTGGCCGGCGCGCTCTACGGCTACATACCCGGCGCGCTGAAGACCTACACCGGCGCCCATGAGGTGATCGTGACAATCATGCTCAACTACGTGGCGATCAACCTCACTGACTACCTGGCTGACGGCCCCTGGAAGGATCCCTCGCCAACCAATATTGTAGCGCGGACGCCGAAGATTTTCCCCTCGGCCAGCTTGCCGCTTGTCGGCAACGTTCCTTCCGGCTTCATCCTGGCCCTGATTGCCGCTCTTGTCGTGTGGTGGTTGCTTTATCGCACGACCCTGGGTTACGAGATCCGCACGGTGGGGTTAAATTCCAGCGCCGCGCAATATGCCGGTATCCGCGTAGCCCGCATGATTATACTGACCATGATGATCAGCGGTTTTCTGGCCGGCCTCGGTGGCTCGGTGGAGACTTTGGGTATCAATGGTCGCTTTCAGCCCGGATTCAATACTGGCCTCGGCTTCGACGGTATCACTGTCGCTCTGCTGGGAAAAACAAACCCATTCGGTGTCATTCCCGCCGCAATCCTGCTCGGCGCGATGCGCGCCGGTTCAAGCCAGATGCAATTCAGCGCCGGCGTCGCCAGCGAAATCACCGATGTCATCACTGCCTTCATTCTGTTCTTCGTGGCCGCTGACGTCATCGTCAAGAAACTCATCCGCCAGCGCGGCGTCGACGATGAGCAGGTCAAGCTCAGCACAGGCTGGAGCAGCCATTAGACATTGCGGAATACTACCGACGTTATTTTGCGGAATGGCATACAACGCCAATCCACCAGACTTGACGGGATAGTCTTATGGAATTAACAGCAGAACCTCGTCGTGAAACAACCAGTTGGCTAATCAGAAACAAATGGACGGTGGTTTTTGGTGTAATCATCGCCGGAACCATCTTCGCTGCCCTCGATTTTTCCTGCAATAACCTGACCTGTGTAACGGCCGTTTTAAGTTCAAGCCTTCGCCAGTCTACGCCACTCATCCTTGGGGCATTATGCGGGGTCATCGGCGAGCGCAGCGGGGTAGTCAATATCGGCATCGAAGGCCAAATGCTGATGGCCGCGTTTGTCGCCTTCCTCGCCAACGTTTATCTTGGCAACCTGTGGATGGCGACCCTGATTGGCGCGTCGGCCGGGGCGTTCATGGGGTTGCTCCTGGCATGGATGGCTGTCTCCCTCAGGATGGATCAAATCATCGGCGGCACGGTCATCAATATCCTGGCCATCGGCATCACCGGCTATTTTTATATTCCCGGCCTCACGACGCAAGGCAAGTTTGCGCCGATCACGTTAGGCCCACTTGCCGACATCCCACTCATCGGCCCGGTCCTTTTTCGCAATGGCCCCATCACTTATTTGGCCATCATTCTGGTCTTCGTCCTGCACTACGTCTTGTTCTACACTCGATGGGGCTTGAGAACCAGGGCTGTGGGTGAGCATCCTCGCGCGGCCGACACCGTCGGCATCAACGTCTACAAAATGCGTTATATCAACGTCATTTTGGGCGGCGCGCTGGCCGGTTTGGCCGGAGCGTTCCTGACGCTGGAGGGAGTTGGCACATTTGAACGAGGCATGACCAACGGCCGCGGCTTCCTTGCCCTGGCGATCATGATCATGGGCAAATGGACTCCAATCGGATCATGGGGCGCGGCTCTCCTGTTTGGTTTCACCTATGCCATGCAGACGCAACTGCAGTTCAAGGGCGTCAATCTGCCGCCCCAATTCATCGGCAGCCTGCCCTACATCCTGACAATCCTCGTTCTGGCCGGATTCGTCGGCCGTTCGCGCGCCCCTGCGGCCAGCGGCGTGCCCTATGAGAAAGAATAATTTACCTTGTTGGTGACAAACCTGATTGTCCTGATTAGCCGAAAAAAGGCCTTGCATGAACGGAAACAACAACCATCAAGCCGAAGAAGCGCCCATCGTCCTGGAGGCGCGGGGGATCACCAAACAATTTCCCGGCGTCCTGGCCAATGATCGTATCGATTTAGTCCTTCGCCGGGGCGAAATCCTGGCCTTGCTGGGGGAAAACGGGGCCGGCAAAAGCACCCTCATGAATATCCTCTACGGCCTCTATCATCCCGATGCCGGCGAGATATGGATCAAGGGCGAGAAAGTTACGTTGCACAGTCCAGGTGATGCCATCTCGCGGGGCATAGGCATGGTTCATCAGCATTTCCAGCTGGTACCGGTCATGACCGTGGCCGAGAACGTCATCCTGGGCGAAGAAGTGACCAAGGCCGGCGGCTATATCGATAAACGCGACGCGAACCGCCGCGTCCGCGAATTGTCTGAACTGTACGGGCTGGAGATCGACCCGACTATCGAAGTGGACGATCTTCCGGTGGGCTTGCAGCAGCGGGTGGAGATCATCAAGGCGCTCTATCGGCAGGCAGACATCCTGATTCTCGACGAGCCGACGGCCGTGCTGACACCACAGGAATCCAATGAGCTTTTCCGCATCATGCATGATTTGACCGAGAAAGGCGTGTCGATCATCTTCATCACCCACAAGCTAAAGGAAGTGCTGGCCGTTTCCGATCGCATCACTGTCTTGCGCGGCGGCCGCAGCGTCGGCGCTGCATTGCCGTCAGAATCGACCGAAGCAAGCCTGGCCGAACTCATGGTCGGCCGCAAGGTAATTCTCCAGGTCGACAAGGATGATGCCCGGCCGGCCGAGAAGGTACTCGAAATTAAGGATCTCGAAGTCCTCGACGACCGCAAGCATCGGGTCGTCAAGGGGCTGAACCTGGAGGTTCACGCCGGGGAGATTCTCGGTGTGGCCGGAGTCCAGGGAAATGGCCAGCGTGAGTTTGTAGAGGCATTGACGGGACTACGCCCCATCGTAAGCGGCAAGATTTTTATTGCCGGGGAAGAGACTACAGACGCCACTCCGCGCGAGATTACCGAGCTGGAGGTAGCCCATATCCCAGAGGATCGCGAGAAACATGGTTTGGTGATGCCCTACTCCATCGCCGATAACATGGTGCTCAATCGTTATTATCGGCCGCCCTTCTCGCGTTATTCGATCCTGGATCGTGAAGAGATAGCCGAAAACAGCGCCCGACTGGTCGAGAAATTCGATGTACGCACGCCTTCAATCTATACCCACGCGGGCAATCTCTCCGGCGGCAACAAGCAAAAGGTTATTGTCGCCCGTGAGTTCTCGCGGCCGGTTAAGTTGCTCATCGCCAACCAGCCGACCCGCGGAATTGACGTCGGCTCCATTGAGTTCATCCATAACCAGATCGTCGCCCAGCGAGACGCGGGCGTAGCTGTCCTGCTGGTGTCGGCCGAACTGGATGAAGTCTTGAGCCTCGCCGATCGGGTGGCGGTGATGTTCGACGGCCAAATCGTCAAGACATTGCCCATCGAAGAAGCCACGCGCGAGTATGTCGGTTTGCTCATGGCCGGCTCGGAAGCCTGATCTCGCCGGATGGACAATCCCTTTGGGATGAGCTATACTTCACCAAACAGCATGAAGGATACCTCACAAAACTCACTTGCGACGATTCAAATTGACTGCCCGCGCCATTCGCCGGCGGCCTTGAGCGATTCTTAATCCACAGGACAACAGACAAACAGTGGGTAAGACGCCCAGCCGCACACCACCGGCTGGGCGTTTTTTATTGCGTTTCTGGCAACACTGTACCCTTATCACATAATATCCGCGGAGAGAGCAGATATGACAGACGATGACATTTTGTATATGACGCCGGAAGGCTTGCAACAATTGAAAGATGAACTCGCCAATCTCAAGACGGTGCGTCGCGAGGAGGTCGCCTATAAACTGGAGGTGGCGATTAAGCAGGGCGACCTGAAGGAAAACGCTGATTACCACGACGCCAAGGAAGAGCAAGGGTTCATCGAGTCACGCATCCGCCAGGTTGAGGATATGCTTTCCCGGGCCAAGGTCATCGAGAAAAGCGGCCCTAAAGGTGTCGTTCAGGTCGGCAGCACGGTCACCGTTTCCGAAGATGGTTACGACGATATGGAGACTTACACCATCGTCGGCGCGGCCGAAGC
>JAHDWL010000089.1 GCA_023384355.1 Anaerolineae bacterium | reverse complement strand
TCCGGGTCGAGCCAGTCGTAGGGCGGTCGGGGATTGCGAACCTGTTGGAACGGGATAGTGAGCAGCGGCAGAGCGGGAGCGACGCGAGCGCGGCGCGGTCGTTGGCGGGACATTAACAGATTATATCGTAGGGACGGGTTTCAAACCTGCCCTAGCCGCGCAGATACCAGTCGAAGAACCGCTCCGTCCGTCGCTGCCAGTCCATCTCCGTCTCGTGGCGAAGGAAGCCATGGGGTTCTCCGGCGTAGGTCTTGTATTCGAACACCTTGTCATGCCGTCGCAGCGCTTCGGCCCACTCCTCTGACGATTGCGGCGGAACCACGTCATCATCCAGGCCATGCAGTAGCAAAACCGGAGCGCGAACGTTGGCCATTTCGTGAATGGGCGAGGCAGCGCGATAGACAAGCCAGTTTTCGCGCGGGTGGCCAAGCATCATTTCCGTGTAGAGCCGCGTCGTCCGCTCGCATTGCGCCCACGACGAGTAGACGTTGGCATCCCCGTACTTGCTGACGCCACAGGCGAAAAGATATTCCGGGTCGCGACTCAGGCAGCAGGCGACCATATAGCCGCCGTAGCTGCTGCCGAGGATGCCGATTCGGGTCGGATCGATCCGGTCGAGAGTGTGCAAATATTTCGCGCCGTTGAGCACATCCTGCGTGTCGCCTAGGCCCCAATCGTCGTAGTTGGCGTGCTCAAAGTCGCGGCCGTAACCCGTGCTGCCGCGAAAGTTGGGGGTGAAGAAGGTGTAACCCTTGGCCAGCAGATATTGGGCGAAGGCGTCCCATTGAAAACGGTAAGCGTCGGCCGGTCCACCGTGGGGGCGCACGATGGCCGCGCCGTTGGGGATGCGCGGCCGCCATAGCAGCGCAGGGATCTCCAGCCCGTCGTAACTACGGTAATGGAGATGCTCCGGCGTGACCAACTCACGCGCGGTCAATGCGGGCGGCATGGAAAACGTCAGTTGGGTCATGCGGCCATCGGCGATTTCGATGCGATAGATATCGGGCGGGGTTGTCGCGTCCTCGTATTCGACCGTCAGGAAGGAACCATCCGGCGACCAGCACGGCGCGGCAAAGCAACCTTTCCTGGCGCGCAAGTTTCGCGCTTCACCCGTCCCGCTATCGATCAGCGCCAGGTCAATCGCTCCCTCGCGGCAAACTGTTGCTGCCAGCGTCCGGCCGTCGGGCGACCAGGCAAACTCGACAACGTCCCGACTCAGTCTGGTCAGTTGCCGCAATCCTTCACCATCCGGCCGAACAGTCCATAACTCAGTGTAGCCGGAACGCTGTGAGAGAAAGCCGATAACTTCGCCGTCCGGTGACCACGCCGCCGCCCAATCCTTTTCCTTCGGCGCTCCCGTCAACCGGCGCTCCTGCCCGGTCTCGATCTCGACCAACCGTAACTCCCAGCGGTTAAGGTCGTCGAACGGCCGGTGGGTGTAGACGACGCGGCTTCCGTCCGGTGACGGCGCGGCTTCCATGTTATCGCCGCCATTGCGATCGGCCAGCGCGCGCGGCCAGCGGCCGTCGCGATCAGTCAACAACAGCGAGAAGCCATCGCCGCGCGTCGCACCCACGATAAGGCCATCATTATCAGGCATCCACACCGGCCCGAACGCGCCATCGGTGAAGTCTGTAACGACCCGAGGCAGTCCGCTGCCGTCGGAAGGCGCGACGCAAACGTGACCGCCTTTTGTGAAGGCCAGCCATCGACCGTCGGGCGACCAGCGTGGGGCGCTGTCCCACCAGTAAATCGTCCTGGCCCTGTCAGCCGAGAGGCGGACCGGCCAACCACCGGCCACGGGCAAGGTGAAGATGTCGGAGCGGCCGTCGCGTTCCCAGACAAAGGCCACCCGTTCACCGTCGGGCGACAACTCGTGGTGGTGGACCAGGTTGAGCGAATTGATGAGGTCGAGGCTCCAGCCGTCGGGCGGCTGCAAGTCAGGCCGGTCGACGGACGGCCAGCCGTTGCGTTCGTATTTTTCGGAAATCGGGACGCGATTAAGCATCGAGGCTCTCTTTACTTGCCGGGACGCAGTTAGATTGGCATGGGGAAGAAGCTATCTTTTCTCGTGTCCTCGCCCCGGTTATGGTCGAAACTTCGGCTCCACTTCGTGACACGCCACCCAATGCCCCGGCGTGATCTCGCGCCACTCGGGCACGTGGGTCGCGCAGTGTGGTTGGGCGATGGGGCAGCGGGTGTGGAAGCGGCATCCGGATGGCGGGTTAATTGGGCTGGGCACGTCCCCTTCAAGGACGATGCGCTTGCGATGGCGGGCTACTTTGGGGTCGGGAACAGGCACGGCCGACAAGAGCGCCTGCGTGTACGGATGCTGCGGTTTCTCGTAGAGATCGTCCTTATCTGCCATCTCGACAATGATTCCCAGATACATCACAGCCACTCGATCACATATATGGCGCACCATGCTCAGATCGTGGGCGATGAAAAGATAGGTTAGGCCAAGTTGCCTCTGCAGGTCTTCCAGCAGATTAATGACCTGAGCCTGGATGGACACATCGAGAGCTGAGATAGGTTCGTCGCAGACCAGGAAGATCGGTTCGGAAGCCAAAGCTCGGGCGATGCCGACACGCTGTCGCTGGCCACCTGAAAACTCATGTGGAAAACGGTTGATAAAACGCGGGTCCAGGCCGACAAGAGCCATAAGCTCCTTGACTCGTTCAGTGCGGGCTGCCTCGTCTTCTATGATGCGATGTACTCGAAGTGGCTCACCAATGATCGCGTTGACCGTCCAGCGGGGATTAAGCGATGAGAACGGGTCCTGGAAAATCATTTGCGCCTGGCGTCGTATCGCCATCCACTCATCCCCGGTCGCTTCCTGGACGTGATAACCGGCGATATGCGTTTCGCCCCCCGTGGCCGGGTAGAGGCCTAATAGTGTGCGGCCGGCTGTGGATTTCCCGCAGCCACTTTCGCCCACCATGCCAAGCGTTTCGCCCCTGGCAATTTCAAAGTTGATGCCGTCGACAGCCCGGACGTGGCCGGTGGTGTGCCGAATTATAAGCCCCTTCCGGATGGGAAAATGCTTTTTCAGGTCGATGACCCGGACCAGTGGCTCGTGACCGTTTGATGGGGTGATGTCACTCATAGGTGCCAGCGCTTTGAGATTCATATCCCGAATCTTGTCGTCTTTCATATTTGAAATCGTCGCTTGTTGTGACCCAACAGGCTGTACGTTGGGTGGGTGACAGGGGGATAAGCGGCGGGCGTTCACTTCGGCAACGGTCGATGGTGTATATACAACGCGGCGCGAATGGGCAGCCTCGCGGTTTGTTCAACAGATTCGGCGGTGAGCCAGGGATGGAGTTGAGTCGGTTGTCGCGCCTTCGGTCAACGCGCGGCAGTGCGGCCAACAACGCCATCGTGTAGGGATGGTGCGGATTATCAAACAGACTGTCAACATCGGCTTCCTCGACGATCATCCCGGCGTACATTACGATGACCCGTTCCGCCAGGCCGGCAACCACGCCCAGGTCATGGGTAATCCAGATGAGAGCCATGCCCAGTCGCTCGCGCATCCGCGAGACCAGCTCCACGATTTGCGCCTGGATTGTCACGTCGAGGGCAGTGGTCGGCTCGTCGGCTATGAGGAGACTTGGATTGCAGGCCAGCATCATGGCGATCATAACGCGCTGGCGCATGCCGCCCGAGAACTGGTGAGGATAGTCGCTCATTCGTCGTTCCGCATCGGGAATGCCGACGAGTTCGAGCAATTCGATTGCCCGGGCAGTGGCCTGCTCGTCGGTCATGTTGTAGTGGCGGCGCAGGGATTCAGTCATCTGGCGACTGATGGTTAACACAGGATTGAGGGAGGTCATGGAGTCCTGGAAAACCATGGCGATTTCAATGCCGCGCACCTGTTCAAGATCACTTTCCGGCAATGTGAGCAGGTCCCGCCCCATGAAGGTGGCTGTACCCCCGGCGATCTCGCCCGGTGGTTTAGGGATTAGACCAAGAATTGACATCATGCTGACCGATTTTCCACAGCCGCTCTCACCGACAATGGCGATAACCTCACCCTCGTGAATCCCGTAGGAGATGTCGTTCACGGCGTAGACGACTCCTTCGGGGGTGTTGAAACGCACTTCCAGATTGCGAATATCCAGCAACAAGCGGCTCGGATCGTGCGCATAGCGAAGCGGGCCATCCCGTGGCGGGTCATGCGGCCGCGCCAGGGTTGGGTCGGGCATATATTGAGTGGACGATTGGTGACGAGAAGTGCCCATTAGACGTTTCGGCTCCGCGGATCGAGGGCGTCGCGCAGGCCGTCGCCGACGAAATTAATGCTCAATACGGTCAGCAGAATTAGCAGGCCGGGAAAGATCCATAACCAGGGGGCGCTCTCGATGTAGTTATAGGATCCATCGAGCATGTTTCCCCAAGTGGCCGTCGGCGGTTGGACACCCATACCCAGAAAGCTGATGTATGCCTCGGACAGGATTGCCGTGGCCACGGCCAGCGTGGCGGCGACTACAATGGGGGCCATGCTGTTGGGCAGGATGTGGCGGAAGATAATTTCTCGTGTTGGCGTGCCGATTGATCGCGCGGCCAAAATATAGTCATTCTCCTTGAGTGACAGAAATTGGGCACGCACGATTCGAGCGACATACATCCAACTGGTAAGTCCGAAAATGATGACGATCCAGAATGCATTGCCGCCGACCAGCCGAGCCATGATGATGAGCAGGAATAGTGACGGGATGATCAGCATTGCCTCAGTGAAACGCATGAGGACATTATCTGTGAAACCGCCAAAAAATCCGGCGAAGGCTCCAATCATCACGCCTATTATGATTTCCAGCAACGCGGCCGTCAGCCCGATCATCAACGATATGCGCCCACCCTGAATGGTTCTGGCGAGGACATCACGGCCGACGGTATCTGTGCCGAATGGATGCTCCATTGACGGTGGGGACAACCGCTGGCTGGTATCAGTTTTATTGGCGTCTGCCGTGGTATAAATCAGACCGCCGACGAAGGCATAGATGAACAGCAAGATAATGGTGATCGCGCCGGCCATTGCCATCCGGTGTCGACGGAAACGTCGCCAGGCCATCTGACGGAACGTCAGCGGTGGAGCCAGTTCATCGGCACTGCCGGTTAATGTAGTCGGTGTGGCATCAAGGGTGGTCATGACCACTGCTCCCGTACGTTAGTCATAGCGTATCCTTGGGTCTAGCACAGCATAGGTCAGGTCAGTTAATATCTGGAAGACAACCACCATGAGGGAAAGGATGATCAGGATACCCATCACTACCGGCACGTCGAATCTCAACATGTGATCCAGAAATAGACGTCCCATGCCCGGCCAGGCGAATATTCGTTCAGTGACGAGCGCCCCGCCCAGGAGTAAAGCCAGGTCCAGACCGATCAGGGTAACAATAGGTAGCGAAGCATTTTTCAGGGCATGAACAAACAGGATTTGGCGGCCCTGTAGCCCCTTTGCTTTGGCAGTGCGCACATAGTCCTGGTTCATAACTTCCAGCATAGTGCTGCGGATGTAGCGACTGTAGGCAGCGATACTGACGAAAGCGATGGTCATCACCGGCAGAACCATATGTAAGGCAACCTGTCCGGGTGTCTTTCCGACTTGCGGATCGAACATACCTACGGCCGGTAATGACGGCAACCCCCATCGCTTGAAATTTACTGAAAAGATATAGATCGAAACAAGGGCGAAGAAGAAGATTGGGGTCGAGAAGCCGATAAAAGAAACAGCTGTTATGACGTGATCGGCCAATGAGTATTGCCTCAGGGCGGAGAAGATGCCGATGAGCAAGGCGAATACGACGATGACAACCTCGGCCGTCAACATCAGCAACAGGGTGTTGGGTATGCGTTCCCAAATAACATCCCATGCCGATTGACCGCGCTTCATCAACGAGTTCCCGAAATCACCGCGCAGGATACCGAGACGTGTGCCCGACGTCTCGGCCACGCCGTCACCGTCCATATCGATCTTTGCCCAATCGTTGCCGATAAGCCAGTAGAGATATTGCTTGTAGAAAGGTTGATCCAGCCCCAACTGTCTCGTCAGTCGCTCGCGGTCGGCCGGGCGAGTGACGCGGCGGCCGCCCATCGTCGCCACCGGGTCTCCCAATTGTCCCATCAGGAAGAAGAGGATAATGCTGACGAAAAACAGCAGCGGGATGGCTTGCAGGATGCGTCGAATGATGTAACGACCCATGACATGACCCCCGGCAAGTTGCCAGGAGATCGGAGATTAGAGATTGGTAGATTCGCCCAATCTCTAATCTCCTAATCTCCAATCTCGGTTATTCCGTGATGTCCCACTCCGCGATGGAGAAGAGCGGCGTGGCGCCGGAGAAGCGGACGTTTGCCAGCCGCGGGCCGACAGCCCATACATCCGGGTCTTCCCACATGCCCAGCCAGTAGACCTTGTCGTGCATCAGTTTGCTGATCTCATGGAAGGTGGCTTGTCGCTCCTCCACGTTGGTCTGGGTTGTCTGTGCCTGGAAGAGCGCATCCAACTCTTCGTCGCAGATGCGCTGGAAGTTACCGCCATCGGGCGCTTCGTCGGTCGGGATTTGGCTGCAAAGCCAGTAGTAATGGTCCGGGTCGGGAAAGAAGGGTGCGTCGGACCACTCGGCGATATCGAGTTCACCAGTGTAGGGCGGGCCGCCATCGGCAAAGCCGCCGAAGAAGATGCTCGAATCGAAGCTCTGGAGATCGAGTTGGATGCCGACCTCGGCCAGTTGTTGCTGGGCTACGGCCTGGGCATCCTGACGAATCTCGCGTACCGTTGTGCCGTGGACGAGAACCAGCTCCACGCCGTCCTTGTCGCGCACGCCGTCGCCATTGGTATCCACCCAGCCGGCCTCGTCAAGCAGCGCATTGGCTGCGTCGGGGTCGTAGGTCCATGGTTCGATGTCGGGGCTGACATAGGCGGGTAACGAATCCCAGACAGTCTCCGGCGGGCTGGTCAATCCAAGAAGCAAATCCTTGTTGAGCGTCTCGCGGTCGATCGCCATGGCGATGGCCTGGCGCACGCGCACGTCCTGTAATGCAGGGTGGCCGGGGATCAGGTCATCGCCCAGGAAGAAGAACCATCCTTCGTTGTAACCGGAAGGCTGGGTCATGATCTCGATTCCTGCATCCTGGAGCGTTGGAACGTCGGAGTAAGCGATGAACGTGCCAAGATCGGCCTCACTGTTCTGTAGTGCGGCGGTCTGGGAAGCGTCATCAGGGACGAAACGGAAGAAAATCTCGTCGATATTGGGCGGCGTGCCGTGCCAGTTCTCATTACGCACGAAACGAGCAAAACTGCCCGACTCCCACTCCTCGAAGCGATAGGGGCCGACACCGACGGTTGGGGCCAGGTTCCATTCGGCCTCATCCAGTGTCCCCGCTTCATCAAAGACGGGCTGCAAGATGTGGGCCGGCAGAATTGAGTGCCATAGTGTTGCCAGCCATGGCGCAAACGGTTCCATGAAGGTGACGACAACCGTTTGTGCGTCGGGGGCTTCGATGCTCTCGACTTTGTCGTAGGGGTAGGTGGAATTGACAGTGTTGGCCGGGTCAACTGACATTTGGTAGGTAAAGACAAAATCCGCCGAGGTGAGCGGCGTGCCGTCTGACCAGACGAGGTCGTCGCGCAGTTTGAAGGTAATCGTGCGGCCGTCCTCGGAGATGCCGCCGTTCTCGGTCGACGGAATTTCGGTCACGAGTACGGGAACCGGATTACTGTTTTCGTCAAAATGCCATGCCCATACATTCCACAGCTGGTATGTGGCGGTGACAAACCACATGCCCGTGTAGAGTGGGTTGAGCGTGTCGAACTCTTGGGTCCAGCTGAATGTGGCGACCTTGCGCTCGCCCTCTGTGGCCGGCGCTTCCACGGCCGGCGCTTCCGTGGGGGCAGGTTCCTCGGCTGCCGGCTCTTCGGTTGCCGGTTCTTCAGCCACCGGCTCCTCTGCAGTAGTTGCTTCCTCGGCGGCCGGTTCTTCGGCCGTCGTCTCTCCGGCGGCCGGTTGCTCGGTAGTCTGGCCACCGGAACCGCAGGCGGATAGCGCCAGAACCAGAACTATCATGAGGGCCAGCAAGGCCCGCCAATCTAACTTTCGCATCTCTCTCCTCCAGTATTTATTTTGCGCGTGTTCTTATTGTCGTGATTTGTTGCCAGATGAAATGTAGGACTAGCCCGACAGCATCACCTCCCGTGCGTGAATTTCGCCGGCGATAATTCGGCGTCGATTGCGAATTCGATTGGTGTTATCGCCTCGTGAGGCGTGTGAAGGAGAGAGGGTGGCGTGAGGCGCGCGATGAGGTAACCCTCGTTGGAAACTGTTACCCAGATAGGCAGGAGGTTCCGGTATCGGTGCGCTTCCGTTCGGCATCTTATCAAAAAGTGCAATCGCATTGCCGTTGAACGGCATTCCGCAGTACAGTTAGCGTATTCTACAAAGGCAGTGACGGCAAGTCAAACGAATCTGTGAC
>JAHDWL010000088.1 GCA_023384355.1 Anaerolineae bacterium | reverse complement strand
CAATCGTCCCGATGTTTACGTGCGGTTTCCCGCGCTGAAATTTTTCCTTGGCCATTCTGTTCCTACCCTCAATTAACTATTGTCAGATAACACCCCGGCGTTCGCCCAATCGCGAAGCGCCGGGCAGCAATCCATGCTCGCGCGCCTGGTTGCGGCCGTTATACGGATCGAACACAAGGGAAGGAGCCCACGATGGGATTTGAACCCATGACCTCATTCTTACCAAGAATGCGCTCTGCCGACTGAGCTACGTGGGCGGCTTTCGACTACACTTCAATGAAAGACCTGACAGGTCGCCGATCGTTTCCTCGACTGATCGAGGTTATTGATGTCGACCTGTCAGGTCTGTTCCTGTGGGCCAGGTAGGACTCGAACCTACGAAGGCGTCTGCCAGCGGATTTACAGTCCGCCCCCTTTGCCGCTCGGGACACTGACCCTTGATTTATCGAATTTTCCGGCATGTTTCGCGCCGCTTCGGCAGCCAACATGCAGAGCCGACGATGGGACTTGAACCCATAACCGATGCTTTACAAGAGCATTGCTCTACCTGTTGAGCTACGTCGGCCGGTCGGACGGGTTCGCATGGCGTCACCGTCTCGCGTATTCTCTCGCGTGTTCGCCGCGTTCAGGCTATAAATGTTCGTCCGGCTTTATGGCAAGCCAACCTATGCGCACTTTGCGAGCGCTGCCTGATAAGTATAGCAGTAATGACGTATTCGTCAACAGCCAGTTTGTATGAGACAGGGCTATCGCTTGATCGCTTATCCCGCTGCGCGCCGGCGGTTAATACCGGCCGGTATCCAAAACACGGTGAGGTCCATTGACAAAATAATGGGGACATCTTGCCCGCCGAGCCGAAGTGGGCGACGCGACGGCGGGACAACGGGGTTCTGCGAGTTTGAGATGGTTTCGCCGTTACGTTGCCTTACAGGACACGTCTTAAAATGTCAAAGAGCATGAATGTGTTCGGCGTGCCCTCGGCAACCCGTTTTCAATGGGTAGCGCTGTGCCGGACACGGGGTTTCAACTCGCGTCGAGGGAATTTGCGGTAGCGCTAAGTGACTTGGTGTAAGCCTCAACCGCCTGTTCCGGATTCAAAAACAAGCGCTCATTCCCCCATTTCTTCCCAAATGGAGTAAGCCTGATCATCTTCAACGCTTCGGGGTTGAGCGCTGCCAGCCACAACACGATGCCGGCGTTGCGCAGCCGTTCGTCAAACTCGGCCAATGTCTTGAGCGCGGTATATTCGATATTGGGGATGGCGCTGCAATCCAGAAGAACCACCTGAGGCGAGTTCTGCTGAATCATGGCCCACAGCCTGTCAACCACGCTCGACGCATTGGCGAAGAACAGGATTCCTTCAGATCGTGCAATGAATAATCCGGGAAAGGTTTCGTCTTCTGGATTGTCTTCCAACGGCCGAAACACATCGCTTTTTGCCTTTCTACCCAGCGCATAGACAGGCGGGGTTTCGGCCTGGACAATCAACGTGAGCAGCGAGATCACAATGGCAACCAGAATGCCTTCCAATATGCCCAACACGACGACCCCGAAAAAGGCCAGGAACGCCCAGATCAGCTCGGTGCGCCGAATTTTGGCCATCTCCCGAAACTCATTAATCTGCACCAGTCCGGCGGCGGCAACCAGAACCAGCGCGCCGAGCGTGGCTTCGGGCATGAGGCTGATAAACGGCGCCAGGAACAGGAGAATTAAAGCGACAACGGCAACGGTAACCAACTCCGCGACCTGGGTTTTTGCGCCGGCATTCGCATTCACGGCCGTTTGCGACGTGCCCCCTCCCGCCGGATACGCCTGGAAAAAACTGCCGGCGATATTGGCCATGCCCAGGGAAAAAAGCTCATGGTTGGCGTCCACCTTCGGTTCCCCATGTTCCCGGAAAGCCCGAGCCGCGGCCGTCGATTCCGTAAAGGACATCAAGGCAATGCCCATGGCCGGCAACCACATACTGCCGATCAGTGACGGATCGGGCAGAGCGAATGAAGGCAATCCTGTCGGGATATCTCCGATGAGGGCAATGCCCGCGGAACCCAGATCAAAGAGGGCCGACAGCCCTATGCCGAAGGCAACGGCCAGGAGTGCCGCGGGGATGCGCGAGACAAGCCGGGGCATAATAATCAGAATCGCTAATGTGAATGCCGCCAGCGCCACCGTGGGCCAACTGATTTCATCCACGTTGGTAAAAATGGTTGTCAGCGTCTGCAAGACCGACGAGCCGCTGGGGATAGACAACCCCAATACCTTGCCCAACTGACTGACAAAAATCACCACGCCAATCCCCGCCTTGAAGCCGGTTAGGACAGGCAGAGATATAAAGTTGGCCAGAATGCCCAAACGCAGGACAGACGCCAGAATCAGGAACACGCCCACCAGGAAGGCAAGCGTGGCTGCCGGAACGATATAGTCGTTGGGGCCGCTCGCCGGCCCAACGGCACTGATCAGTGCCGTAGACGTTAGTATTGAGAGGGCGGAGGTTGAACTGACACTTAACCGGCGCGATGCACCCAGCAGCGCGTAGATGAGCATCGGCGCCAGAGCGACGTACAGGCCCACTTGCACCGGTAATCCGGCGATTGTCGCATAGGCCATTGCCTGCGGCGTAACCACGGCGGCCGCGGTTAATCCCGCCACCACGTCAAATCGTAACCAGCCGGATTTGTAATTGGGCAGCCAACTGAAGATGGGTATGTATTTTCCGATTTTGCCCGGCAGATGAGCGGTGGTCATGCAATTTCGTTCCCCCTTTGGCTCATTCTGATTGCGGATCAAATACCGCGCGCCAGTCATGCTTCATGCTGACCACCAGCCAGCCGCGGTCCCGGGCCGTTTTCAGGGCTTCTTCAGCCCCGGCCGTGTAATCAAACTCCCTGGCAGCATCATCGTGGTTAATCAGCAAACACAACGAAGGATGCCTGTTCCCCTCCGTGTATTGCAGCATGGGGATGTCGCCATTGGAATTGCCCACCGCCAGAATGGGGCGGCGGCCGACGCGGCTCCAGATGCGAATGGGCTTCACCGGCCCATCGTCCAGAATGTCGAGGTGCGGCTGCGTCAACACGTCACCGCCGCGATCACCGGCGCGGAACTCCAGCGACACGCTGCTGCCGATGACCCGATCCGGCGGGATGCCGTACATCCCGGCCGTGACGGGCCGCATGAAGTCGCGCCCGCCGCCGGAGGCGATGAAATTGGTGAACCCGTTGGCTTCCAGATAATGCAACAACTCGATCATCGGCGCGTAGCCGCACTCGACGTACAGGCGGTTCAGCGTGGGATGCGACTGTGTGCGTAAAAAATCATCGGCGCGCGCGGCAAAATCTTCCACCGTGAGACCGGCAAAAGCGGCAAGGATTCCCTTCATTAAAATAGGTAAATCACTGTCATCTCCGAGATAATGTTTGGTGACAGCATTGCCCAACCAGCCGTAATCTCTGGCGACGGCTGTTTTCCACGGTTGTAGCTCGGCCAAATCAGGGTTCTCGTCTACCATCTCCAGCCAGCGCCGCAGGATAAAATCGAGTTGAATGTACATCGGTTTCTCGCACCACAGTGTGCCGTCATTGTCAAACACGGCAATGCGTTCCTCCGGGGGCACATAGGCCAGGTTGTCGCGATCCGTCACCTTGGCCACAAAATCCTGAATCGCTTGCCTGGTTGCCGTATCATTCCATGATGTTTGACTGGTTTCCATAGATGCTGATAACCTCAATGTAGTCTCAGGGGTCTGCCGAGCGTCAGACAATAAATGACAGGGCCTTGATTATCCCTCGAACAGACGCGCGCAACAAAAAAATATCGAACAGGATCTGCCCTGGCCCAATGGCGCCGGCAATGCTCACTGATATTAGGTTAATCAATAGAGATGTCATCAGATAACTCATGGCGCATGGGCGCCAAGGTCATGGTTAATGATAGCCGGGTATTTTCCCTCCAAAGGCAGGGTAGCGAGTTCCAGTCCGAAAAAGCAGGGTACCGGTAAACTCGGCATCCTGCTTTTAGCCTGACGCATAGAAATCAAAGGGATCGCCGCTTGGCGGTACTCCCGCTATGTTCAGAAACCTGGTTTCCAGCTCAGTACAGAGTGGTACTATGAAAATAGAAACCGAGTTTCCTGGCGAGAAGGCTACTCAGTCAAGCGCCATTGCCGCGACCATCTCCATTTCGAGGTTGCGGTACCGCTCCTTCTCTACCGACACCTCTACAAACTGGATTTCGCCGCCGGTGAATGTGCCCTGCGATTCGGCGGTGTACTCCCCGGCAACGGCATCCGCGTTGTCGCGGCCGACGCAGAGGCCGTCGCCGCACAGCGTGAACTTGCCGGTCTGAGTTCGCATGAGCAGGACGGGGTTTTCGGTTACAGATTTTGTGCCTGATCAGCGAAGGGTAATGTAGCATCGGGATGGTTTTCGCCATGCAGAATGGCCTGTCTTTTCGCGGCCCCGACCAGAACCGAGACGAACATTTTTACGCGCCCTGGCCAGGCAACAGTGCCACGCGAGAAACAGACTTGCCCTGCAGGGATCTCAGAACTTCACCAGAAACGCGGTCAGGTACATGATCAAAACCCCGGCGACCACCCCGCCGAAGTTGAGCCAGGTGAACGCCGTGCCACCTTCACGTCGCGCGTCGCGGGTCAGCAGCTTGCCCACTTCCCAGATGACCTGCAGGATGGCCCCCGCGCCGATGGCCAGGAACAACGCGGCCATGAAGGGGGAGAAGGCCAGCCCGCCGATCCACGTGCCGATGATGGCCGGACCGCCCGCCAGCAGCGCCAGCAGCAGGAATACGCGCAGCGTCGGCCGCTCGCCGCGGGTCAGCGGCGCGGCGATCCCGACGCCCTCGGTGATGTTGTGGAGCGTGAAACCGATGACGAGGAAGGAGCCGAGGGCGGCCGAGCCACCGGCAAAGGCCGCGCCGATGGCCAGCCCCTCGCCGAGGTTGTGCAGCCCGATTCCCAGGGCGATGAGCGTCGCCACGCGCAACGGCGTCTGCTCCCCGGAGCGGCGGCCGACGGCCAGCAGCACGCCCAGGCTCAGCAGGATGCCGAAGATGACCACAGGCACAGCCTGGAACACGGCCGGCGCTTCCCCGGCCAACTCCAGCGCCTCCAGCACCATATCGACAAACAGGAAGACGAGCAGACCGATGGTCAGGGCCAGGATGGCGTTCATCCACTTGCGGTCGACCCGGCGCATGAAGGGATACCACAACATGCCCAGCGCCACGGGGATGACGGCGACGTAGATGCCCAACAGCCCGTAGGCCAGCAGCGTGCGGCCGTCGACCGCCGGCGACTGCACCGCCACGTCGATGTTGGCCGGGAAGGTCAGGCCGGTGGAGGTCACCAAATCGATGGGCAGCGGCTCGCCGGCGACCCAGGGGTAGGGGATGTCGATGACCGCCGTGCGCAGGCGGCCGAGCGGCCCCGGCGGCGTCATGGTGAATTGCCACAGCGCCTCGTCGACGATCACCTGGGCGATGGACACAGGGTCGGGGCCGCCGTTGATCACCTCCAGGCGGATTTGGTCGCGCGCGGGCAGGGTGATGCGCTGCACGTTCAGTTGTTCAAGGGGCGGGAACGCGCCACTGAAGAACGACAGCGGGTTGAGCAGCAAAAATCCGGCGATCAGCGCCAGCAGCAGCAGCAGCGGCAGCAGCGCCAGCAGCCATTTCGGCGCGCGTTGGAGAGAGAAGGAGGGTGTACTGTCCATGTTTTACTCAATTACGAATGATGTTGGCGCTCGTCACTCGTCATTTGTCTTTCGTCACTTCAAAAAATCCCATCCACCCCTGTTCGGCCAGGTCGGATTGGTGGGCGTGGAACATATAGAGGCCCGGCTCGTGGTCGGCGAAAGAGAATTCCAGGATGCCGCGCTGGGCCTGGCACTGCATCACCGTGTCGATTGTGGTCAGCGTCGGCCGCAGCGTCGTGCCGTGGTCGTAATAATCGAAGAAGTTGGCGTGGATGTGCATCGAGTTGATCGGGTCGAACTCGGTGATGTTGACCAGATAGACGCGCTGGCGCTGATCGCCGCGGATGGCGATCGGCCGCTCCATGCCGAAGGCGAAGGCGACGGTGTTGGCCGCGTATATCTCGTTCTCGCCGTCAAAATCGGTGTCGAAGGCGTTGAGCACCATCACCATCTCGTGGATCGCCTGGCACTCGGGGTAATTATGGTTGCGCGCGCGGGCCAGCGCGGCCTCCTCGCCGGTGTATTTGGCCGGGTCGGGGTCGACGATGAACGCGCCGTACAGCCCCTTGTGGATATGGCGTTTCAGGGGCACGGCGTGGCAATGATAGAGATGGCAGCCGAAGGGCGCGGCGTCGAACTCGTAGGTGAAGCGGCTGCCGGGCTGGATTTCGCCCGGCCCGATGCCGGGCGCGCCGTCCATCACCGCCGAGTGGATGCCGTGGAAATGCATCGTGTGCGGGTGGCTGCCGCCGTTGCCGAACACGATGCGCAGCCGCTCCCCCTCCACGCAGCGCAGCGTGGGGCCGGGGCATTGCCCGATGAGCTTGCCCGCGCGGCGCGACGCGGCCGAGGTGGTGGAGCCATAGACCCACGCGGGAAAGAACACGCCGGGGGCGATCTCGATCTCGCGGTCGAGGGCGAAGATCTGCCACGTGCGCACGGTGCGGCCGTTCTCCTCGGTCACGGTGCCGTAGTCGAAGTCGGTCAATATCTCGTGGGGATCGAAGCCGTTGGCGGCGTGGTCCACCTGGCCGACCGTGCCGAAACCGCCGTGGGCCATCGCGGGGGTGTCGTGGGTGCTGTGGTCGTCGCCGGCCGGCGGGGTGGGCGTGGGCTGACGGGCCATGTCGCGCAGCCCAAAGGCGGCGGCCAGCCCGGCCATGCCGAAGCCGCTGAACTTGAGAAAGCCGCGCCGGGAAATGCCTTGTTCTTTCGTCATCTGGTGTTGACTCTTGTTATAAGGGATTTAAGGAATATTATTACGTAATTGCGAAAATAAAATTTTGACTAATCTAAAATTATAGCGATGATAGTTGAGATGTCAAGATAAACCAGCAGGGACAGACAAACCGGCGCGGCGGATCAAGCCGATCGACCGGCGAAACATCCGGGCGATCGGCGTGCCGGAACAGGGGCGGAGCGGAGGGGCGGGACATCGCGGGATTCGTGTCGAATCATCAGTGAAATACATTCCGGAATCCGGATTTATCCGATACAATCCATCCTGTAAATCCCAATGCCCGGAGTATTTCGATGAGCGATCAACCTGTCACTATCCTCTGCCTGGCCAGCTATTATAAAGGCGTGAATTTCATAAACGCCGCCAAGGCCCTCGGCGCGCGTGTGCTGCTGTTGACGCGCGAGAACCTCGCCGATGAGCCCTGGCCGCGGGAGAATATCGACGATCTGCTGCTGATGCCCGACCTGCGCAAACGGCCCGACATCATCTATGCCGTCAGTTACCTGATGCGCGGCCGCAAGATTGACGCCATCGTGCCCCTCGATGATTACGACGTGGAGACGGCCGCAGCATTGCGCGAGCACCTGCGGCTGCCCGGCCTGGGCGAGTCCACCGCGCGCTACTTCCGCGACAAGCTGGCCATGCGCATGCAGGCCGCTGCCCACGGCATCCCCGTGCCTCCCTTCACCCCCACATTCAGCTATGACCGGCTGCGCGAATACATGGCCCGTGTGCCGCCGCCGTGGGTGCTGAAGCCGCGCTCCGAAGCCGGGGCGATGGGTATCAAAAAGATGAATTCGGCCGAGGATGTGTGGCGGCGGCTCGACGAACTGGGCGACGACCAGTCGTTCTTCCATCTGGAGAAGTTCGTCCCCGGCGAGATCTATCACGTCGATTCGCTGGTCGATGAGGGCAAGCTGCTCTTCTCTCAGCCGCACAAGTACGCGCGCCCGCCGATGACCGTGGCCCACGATGGTGGCGTGTTCGTCTCGCGTACCTTGCCCGATGGGGACGAGAGCCGGGCCATCCTCGACCTGAACGCGCGACTGCTGCGGGCCTTCGGGCTGGAGCGCGGCGCGGCCCACGCCGAGTTCATCCGCGGCGCGGACGGACAATACTACTTCCTCGAAGTCGCCGCCCGCGTCGGCGGGGCCAACATCGAATACCTGGTGGAAGCGGCGGCGGGGCTGAACCTGTGGGCCGAGTGGGCGCGGATGGAAGTCGCCTATGCCCGCGGGGAGAACTACGCGATCCCCGCCCGACGCCACGACTACGCCGGCATCCTCACCTGTCTGGCGCGGCAGGAGTGGCCGGACACGTCGGCCTATGACGATCCGGAGGTGGTCTATCGGGTGAACAAGAAGCACCACGCCGGGCTGATCGTCGCCTCGCCCGATCCCGGCCGGGTGGAGTGGCTGCTGGGTAGCTACGCCGAGCGCTTCGGCCGCGATTTTCTGGCGGTGCTGCCGCCGCTGGAGAAAGCGCCGCTTTGAGTGACGAGTGACGAGTAGGGGCAGACCTGTGTGTCATCTGTTCCAACTATTGTACAACCCCGCGGCGATGGCAATTGC
>JAHDWL010000087.1:2969-8585 GCA_023384355.1 Anaerolineae bacterium | reverse complement strand
CCTCCACGCCGACCAGGAACACAGCGGCCTGCGGCTGGCGGTATTCGTCGGTCTGTTCGTCGGCTACCTGATCGGTTTTCGGCTCGTCCTGTTCCTGCTGGAGACTTTCGCCCCGCCGGCACTCCTCGACTTCGCCATCTTCCTGTCCTGCGCCGGCGGGCTGCCCTTCGCCTTCCTGTTCATCTGGGGGCTGGAGAAAGTCCTCAAGCGCGTCTGGCATAGCGGACTGAGCATCGTTCTGGACGGAAAGGGCCTCTATATTCATGACAGGCGCGCCGGGCAGGCTCTCGACACGCCGACCGAGCCGGCCATGCGCTGGTCGGAGCGCATGGGCCAAACGCGGTGGTACTTCCGGCCCCACGGCTACCCGCGCGGCGGCCGCGAGCGACGGGTTCCGGCCAAGTGGCTGTGCCTGGCGGTCGAATTGCAACAGGACGAATACCGGCTGAGCGTCTTCACCTTCATGCCGCCCGACGAGGCCGGGGCGTGGGTCGATGACCCGCGCAAGGAGTTCCATCCCATCAACCCCGCGGAACTCTACGATGAATCGCTGCGCTCGCGGCTGGGGCCGCCCGAACGGCCGATGATCCCCAACCGCCTGCTGCAATCGCGCGACGCCCGCTACTGGCTGGCCGAGCGCCGCCGCTGGGAGTACGGCATTGAGCTGTCGCCCGCGGATTTCGCCACGCTTTTGCGATATGCCGACGAGACCGGAAAAGCAGAGACCAACCCCACAATTAACTGAGCCGCAACCGGCGCAGGAGGAAAACATGTTCGACTTTATTACCGAAGAGCACAGGATGATTCAGGAAGCAGCGCGCGATTTCGCCCGCAACTCCATCGCCCCCATCGCCGCCGAGTTCGACGAGTCGGGCGAGTTCCCGCTGGAGACGATCCGGCAGATGGGCCGGCTCGGCTTTATGGGCATCGAGGTGCCCGAGGAGTACGGCGGCGCGGGCATGGACACCATCGCCTATGTGCTGGCCATGGTCGAGATCTGCAAGGCCGACGCCAGCCACGGCACGATCATGTCGGTCAACAACTCGCTCTATGCCCACGGGCTGCTGAAGTTCGGCACGGAGGCACAGAAGCAGAAGTATCTCGTCCCGGTGGCGACGGGGCAGAAGATCGGCGCGTACAGCCTGACGGAGCCGATGAGCGGCAGCGACGCGGGCACGATGAAGAGCCGCGCCACGCTGAACGAGGCGGGCACGCATTACATCATCAACGGCCGCAAGTCGTGGGTCACAAGCGGCCCGCACGCCGACACTATCGTCCTGTTCACCATGACGCAGCCGGAGAAGAAGCACAAGGGCGTGACGGCGTTCATCATCGAGACCGACAAGCCGGGTTTCATCCGCGGCAAGAAGGAGCCGAAGCTGGGCATCCGCGCCAGCGCCACCAGCGAGATCATCTTCGATAACTACGAATGCCCGGTGGAGAACCGCCTCGGCGCGGAGGGGGACGGGTTCAAAATCGCCATGACCGTGCTGGACGCGGGGCGCATCGGCATCGCCTCGCAGGCGCTGGGCATCGCCGAGGCGGCGATGGAGGCCAGCATTGCCTATGCCCGCGAGCGGGAAGCGTTCGGCCAGAAGATCGGCGAGTTTCAGATGATCCAGCAGAAGTTGGCCGACATGAAAACCCGCGTGGAGGCCAGCCGGTTGCTCATCTATCAGGCGGCGCTGGCCAAGCGGGAAGCGGCGAAGACGGGCGGCCGCTACTCGATGGAGGCCAGCATGGCCAAGCTCTACGCCAGCGAGACGGCGATGTGGGTGACGACGCAGGCCATCCAGATACACGGCGGCATGGGCTACAGCAAGGAGATGCCGCTGGAGCGCTACTTCCGCGACGCGAAGATCACCGAGATCTACGAGGGGACGAGCGAGATTCAGAGGATGGTGATCGCGCGGTCGCTGACGGGGCTGCGGTGACCTACTGAACCACCAACTTAATCAGCGCCCCCTGCAACACTCGCGCCAGGAGCAGGATGACCATGGGGCTGAAGTCCAGCCCGCCGATGGGCGGCATGAGCCGGCGGATCGGGTTGAGGATGGGGTCGATGGTCATACTGACTATGCGAATGATTGGACCCCAGACGGGATGGTACGGGCTTGGCCGCACCCATGACAGGATGATCGACGCCACAAGCAGCACGTAGAAAACGGCAAAGAGCGCGTTGATGATATTGACCAGAATCATAATTGATTACACCACAGTAAAAAGGTTGTTGGATTTCAGTTATTGACGGCCGCCCTGTCCCGTTCGCCGAAAAGCGCCCGGCCGACGCGCACGTGGGTCGCCCCTTCCTCGATGGCTGTCTCGAAATCGTCGGTCATGCCCATCGACAGGCTGAGGCGGCCGACTTCGGGCATTTCCGCCTGCGCCCACCGGGCCAGCGCTCGCGTGCGGGCGAAGACCTGGCGGATGAACGCCGGCTCGGCGTCCCACGGGGCCATCGTCATCAGGCCAACCACCGGCAGACAGGACAATGCCGCCGTCGTCCTAATCATTGTACGCAACAGCTCGCGTTCGATTGCCGCCTGCTCCCAATTTCTCAGGTCAAGACCGTGCTTGCTCGCCTCGCCGGAGATGTTTACCTCGATGAACGACGGCAGCGCGCGGCCGATGCGGCCCAGTTCCGCGGCCAGCTTGCGGGCGATCTTGTCCCGGTCCAGCGCGTGGAACACGTCGGCCGCCGCGGCGGCCGGCGAGGCCTTGCGGCTCTGCACCGGGCCGATCAGGTGCCAGACGATGCCCGCGTCCGGGCCGAGCGCGGCCTCCACGAGCGGCCGTTTGGCGGCCAGTTCTTCCGGCCGGTTCTCGCCGAACTGGCGCATCCCGGCCGCGTGGGCGGTGATGACCAGTTCCGCCGGCCAGGTCTTGGTCACCGCGACGAGGGTGATTTCCGCCGGGTCGCGGCCGGCGCGGCCGGCGGCGGCGGCGATGCGCGCCAGCACCTCGGCGTGGCGATCCTTTATCTCGGCAAGGGTGAGCATGGGGGTATTATCCGTCTATCTGACAGATTTGGTAGGGATCGAGCACGTAGAATAAAAACCGGCCAGGTTGAACTCCTCCGGCCGGTCGGATCATCAAGTGAGCGCCTGCTCTGCCCTATCCTAGCCGTTGCGGTAAATATCGCGGCGATGTCCGATGGCGTGGACGATTATGATCCTCTCCTCGGGCAGGGTTTGGTAGATCACCCGATAATCACCGACGCGAAATTTGTAGAAATCGCTCAGAACACCGGTGAGGCTCTCCGGGGTCAACAGCTCGAAATTGACAGATAACCAATCAAGGCGGGAAAGGACACGCCGGGCGACACCTTTGTCAAGGCGCTTCAGGTCATCGAGTGCGGCATCGAGAAAGCGAAGCTCGTACATGGAGAGCTATTCATCAAGCAACTGACGGCGCACGGCCTCGAGCGATAGCCCCCTGTCTCCCTCACCGACGAGTTCCCGCTGTTGAAGGAGCCTTTCGACCACACCCTCGTTGAGTTCGAATTCCGTGTCAGGGTCTTTTAGCAGCTCCAACAGCTTTTTTTCAACGATATTCTCGATCATTTCGCTCAATTCGGAGGGACTCATCTGCCCAATTGTCTCAGTCATGTTATCTCACCTCCACATTTTCCACTCAGAGCACGCCGATTATACCACGCCTGCTCGCGATCGATTGATATCAAAGTGACGATTTCTTCCCGTGACCGTATAATCAGCCCGTGATTGCCCTCATCCATGACTGGCTCAACCAGCGCGGAGGCGCGGAAGACGTCCTCGAGGCGCTGGTGGCCCTCTATCCCGACGCGCCGCTCTACACCGCCCTGTATGACCGCGCGCGGATGCCCGCCCATTGGCGCGAGTGGGACATCCGCACCGGTTTCATCGACCGCCTGCCCCTCGCCCAGCGCAAGCCGCAGCTCTACTTCCCGCTCTACCCGCACAATTTCGAGCAATTCGACCTGCGCGGCTACGACGTGGTGCTCAGCAACAAGAGCGGCTTCTGCCACGGCGTCATCACCGGCCCGGAGACGATGCACGTCTGCTACTGCCTGACACCGACGCGCTACGTCTGGCGCTATCACCAGTACGCCGAGCGTGAGAATCTCGGCCGCGCCACGCGCCTGGCCCTGGCCCCGTTCCTCACCAATCTGCGCATGTGGGATCGCCTGGCGGCCGACCGCGTCGACCATTTCATCGCCATATCGGATGAAGTCCGTCGCCGAATCGCCAAGGTTTACCGGCGCGAATCGACTATCATCTACCCACCGGTGGACGTGGGCCGCTTCGAGCCGTCCAGCCGGATTGACGACTATTACCTGTTTGTCGGCCGCCTCGTCCCTTATCGGCGGTTGGACGTGCTGATCGAGGCATTTAACAAGATGGGCCGCCCGCTGGTAATCGCCGGAAGCGGCCGCGACCGCGAGCGGCTGGAAGCGCTGGCCGGGCCGACGGTGAAGTTTTTGGGCTTCGTGCCCGACGCCGACCTGCCCGATCTGTTAGCCCGCTGCCGGGCGTTCGTCTGGCCGGGCGAGGAAGATTTCGGCATCTCGCCGCTGCAGGCCAGCGCCGCGGGGCGGCCGGTCATCGCCTATGCCGCCGGCGGCACGCTGGAGACGGTCATCACCGCGCCGAACCAGCCGGTGACCGGGGCGCTCTTTACCGAGCAGTCGGTTGCTGCTATCATCACGACGGTCGAGTCGTTCGATCCGCTGTCGGTTGATCCGGCGGCCGTCCGTCGCCACGCTGAACAATTCGATATTGCCGTGTTCAAGCGCCGAATCGACGATTTTATCGCGCGGAAATACGAAGAATGGAACTCCGTCAACTCTGGACAATCCTCCGCCGCCGCTGGCTGATCGCCATCATTCCGGCCATCCTGGTGCTGGCCGCCGGCGTGGCGACCTGGCGACCCGCTCCCACCGCCTATAACGCGGGGGTGCGGTTCATCGTCGGGCAGCTGCCGGGCGCGGCCGCGGCCGATGCCGACGAGCAGCGCTATTACAACTGGCTCACGTCGGAGTACATCGTCAACGGCCTGACGGACTGGGTGCGCGGCGGCAAGTTCGCCGAGGCGGTCAGCGCGCGGCTGGCCGCGCAGGGCGTCGACGTGCCGCCGGGGGCTATTCAGGGCGGCCTGGCGGCCGACAATGCCCGCAGCATGCTGACCATCTCGTTGAGCGGCGGCGACCCGGATACAGTCATGCAGATGATGAACGGCGTCATCGCCGTGGTGACCGAAGAGAACGCCACGGCGCTGCCCCAGTTGGGCGGCGAAAACGCCGTGCTGACGCAACTCGACAACCCGGTGGTGAACGCGATCAGCCCCGGCATCCGCAGCCAGCTCGACCTGCCGCTGCGGGTGGCCCTGGCCCTGGCGGCCGGCGTGGGGCTGGCCTTGCTGGCGCATTACGTCGACCCGACGGTGCGCGACCGGGATGAGCTGGCCCGCGCGGGGCTGCCGGTGATTGCCGTGATTCCGAAGGAGAAGAAGTGACCGGTGATCAGTATTCAGTGGATCAGTATTCAGTGGGTCAGTGGCCGGAGGGGTTCCCCCCTTCTCCCTTTCCCCCTTTCTCCCCTTCTCCGCTTCTCCCCTTCTCCCCATCCCCAGGAACGG
>JAHDWL010000087.1:0-2959 GCA_023384355.1 Anaerolineae bacterium | reverse complement strand
TGGGTCAGTATTCAGTGCGACAGTGGATCAGTATTCAGTGGGTCAGTGGGTCAGTGGGTCAGTGGGCGGAGAGGCTTCGCCCCTTCTCCCTTTCACCCCTTCCCCCTTTCTCCCTTTCCCCCCTTCCCAGGCATGGAGTTAACCGATGGAACTGAGTGATTACTTTCGCATCATCCGCCAGCGCGGCTGGGTGATTTTACTGCTGATGGCCCTGACGGCCGCGGCCGCGTTCGGCTTCAGCAAGATGCAAACGCCCGTCTACGAATCCAGCCTGCGCCTGCTGGTGCAGCCGTCGCGGACGGACTTCGGGCAGGCGCAGGCGGCCAAAACGCTGCTCTCCAGCTACGAGCAGTGGCTCTACAGCAGCTATCGGGCGCAGGCGGTCATCAACATCCTGCAACTCGACATGACCCCCGGCGAGCTGCTCGGCGACGTGCGCGTGGCCAGCGACGGCAACAGCTTCATCATCAAGCTCGCCGTCGAAAACACCGACCCCAACCTGGCCAACGACATCGCCCGCGCCTGGGGCAATGAGCTGATCCAGTGGCAGAACGCCAACAACGACAAGCTGAACAAGGAAGACCGCATCACCATCGAATTTGTCGACGACCCGGTGGCGGGCCTCGACCGGCCGGACACGATGATCAACACCGCGGCCGGTCTGGTCTTTGGGCTGCTGCTGGGCGTGGCGCTCGTGTTCCTGCTGGAGTGGCTGGCCTCGGGCGTCATCCGGCGACGGGAGGATGTCGAGCGTTATCTCGAAATCCCCGTCATCGGCAGCATCCCGCAATGATGACAACCGGCGACGGATGGGGCAATTCCCGCCCTGCCCGCGCCCGATTTCCAAGAGAGTGACTATGACCCTGGTAACGATAACCGACCCGCGCTCGCCCGCCAGCGAAGCCTACCGGACATTGCGGGCCAATTTGTCTTTCTACAGCCTCGACAAGCCGCTGAAGACGCTGGTCGTCACCTCGCCGGCGGCCGGGGAGGGCAAATCGACGACCATCGCCAATCTGGCGGTGACCATGGCCCAGAGCGGCCGCCGCACCATCCTCGTCGACTGCGATCTGCGACGGCCGACGCTGCACGAGGTGATGGGGCTGGCGATGTCGCCCGGCCTGACCAACTACATCTTGGAGGAGGTCAGCGAGTTGCCGCTTCAGCCCACGAGCGTGGAAAACCTGTGGCTGCTGAGCAGCGGCACGAAGCCGCCCAACCCGGCCGACATGCTCGGCGCGGCGCGGATGGATATGATCATCGCCCGATTGACGGAGCAAGCCGACATCGTGCTCTTCGACGCGCCGCCGGTGATGGCCGCGGCCGACGCCGCCATACTGGGGGCCAAGGCTGACGGCGTGCTGCTGGTCATCCAGGCCGGCAAGACCCGCCGCGATCATTCCGAGCGGGCCCGCGAGATACTGGAGAAGGCCAAGGCGCGCATCGTCGGCGCGACCCTGACCAACGCGCCGAAGGATGGGGCGTTGGGGGAATATTACGGATAGTATTCAGTAGGTCAGTGTTCAGTATTCAGTAGATCAGTATTCAGTAGATCAGTATTCAGTATTCAGTCGCGCGCTCATCCACTGACCCACTGACCCACTGACCCACTGACCCACTGACCACTGACCTACTGACCCACTGACCTACTGACAACGGGAGTACACATGAAGGGACTCATCCTCAGCGGCGGCACCGGC
This sequence comes from Anaerolineae bacterium, assembly GCA_023384355.1. Classification (GTDB taxonomy): domain Bacteria; phylum Chloroflexota; class Anaerolineae; order Promineifilales; family Promineifilaceae; genus Promineifilum. The sequence continues at coordinate 1,259 of JAHDWL010000087.1, read as the reverse complement.
TCACGGCTCTACCCGCTGACCTACACCAACGCCAAACAGCTCATCCCCGTCGCCAACAAGCCGATCCTCTTTCGGGTGATCGAGTCGATTCGCGACGCGGGCATCGACGACATCGGCATTGTCGTCGGCAGCACGGCCGAACAGATCAAGGAAGCCGTCGGCCGCGGCGGCCGCTGGGGCGTCAGGATCACCTACATCCCGCAGGACAAGCCGCTCGGCCTGGCCCACGCCGTCAAGACCGCGCAACCTTTCATCGGCGACGACCGCTTCGTGATGTTCCTGGGCGACAACGTCATCCAGGGCGGCATCAGCAGCCTCATCAGCCAGTTCGCCACCAGCGACTGGAACAGCCAGATCGTCCTCACGCGGATCGAGCACCCGGAGCAGTACGGCGTGGCCGAGGTCGGCGAGGACGGCCGCATCATCCGCCTGGTGGAGAAACCAAAAGTGCCGCCCAGCGACCTGGCCCTCGTCGGCATCTACATGTTCGACCACCACATCTTCGAGGCGGCCGACAATATCAAGCCGTCATGGCGCAACGAGCTGGAGATCACCGACGCCATCCAGTGGCTGGTCAATCACGGCTACAACGTTCACCCCTACGTGCACAAGGGCTGGTGGATCGACACCGGCGCGCCCGGCGACATGCTCTCGGCCAACGACCTCGTGCTGGAGGAGATCGATCACCTCATCGAGGGCTACGTGGACCGGGACAGCAAGGTCGACCATCGGGTGGCGGTCCAGCGCGGGGCGGAGATCATCAACAGCACCGTGCGCGGCCCGGCCATCATCGGTGAGGGCGCGCGAATCATCAACAGCTACGTCGGCCCGTACACGAGCATCGACCACCACGTCACCGTCGAGAACAGCGAGATCGAGCACTCGATGGTGCTGGAGAACAGCAGGATCAGCGACATCGAGACCCGCATCCAGGACAGCCTCATCGGCCGCGACGTCATAATCTCCCGCTCGCCCATCCGCCCCAAGGCGCTGAAGCTGACGGTGGGGGATCATAGTAAGGTGGGGATTTTGTAGGAAAGTGTTCAGTAGATCAGTTTTCAGTAGGTCAGTATTCAGTATTCAGTCCCGCACTGACCTACTGACCTACTGACCCACTGACCTACTGACCCACTGACCTACTGACCCACTGACCTACTGACCTACTGACCTACTGAACACTGACCCACTGACCTACTGCCCACCGCCCCTGTTACCAACCTGTTACCGCCCTGCGACCGCGCCTGTTACCGCCGCCTGAT
>JAHDWL010000086.1 GCA_023384355.1 Anaerolineae bacterium | reverse complement strand
GTCATTCGTCATTCGTCATTCGTCATTCGTCATTCGTCATTCGTCATTCGTCATTCGTCATTCGTCATTCGTAACCGTCGCCGTCATTCCCCAGCGCAACGGCAGGTCGGGGTAGGCGTCGAGGGCGACGCGCACGCGGTAGACCACGTCGCCGTGGGCGGCCTCCGGCACGCGGCCGATATCGACGATCGTCCCGCGCAGGGTCTCGTCCGGCAGCGCGTCCAGCGTCACGACGACCTCCTGCCCCTCGGCCAGCCCGACGACATCCTGCTCCACCAGGTCGGTCGTCTCGACCACCCACTGCCCGGCTGACCCCAGCCGGACCACGGGCACGCCGGGGGCGACCAGCTCGCCCAGCTCGACATCCAGCGCGGCCACCGTCCCGGCGAAAGGCGCGACCAGCGTCATCCGCGCCAGCGCGGCGCGCGCGGCATCGACGGCCGCCTCGGCGCTCGTCACGCCCGCCTCGGCCTGCGCCAGCGCCGCGGCCGCCTCGCGCCCGGCCACCGCCGCCTGCTCGATGCCCAGCCGCGCCTGCTCGACGCCGATCCCGGCCAGCTCGATGCTCTCCGGCCGCGCCCCGGCCCGCAGCAGCGCCAGTTGGGCGGCGGCCACATCGCGCTGGGCGGCGGCTACGGCCACGGCGGCATCGGCCACCTGCCGTTCGCCGGCCGTCGCCCCCGCGCGCGCCTCGGCCAGGGCCAGTTGGGCCGCGGCGTAGCTCGCCTCGGCCGCCTCCACCTGGGCGCGGGTGGTCTGCTCCGGCGGCCCCAGCAGCGGGCAGGTCTCGCTGCCGTCGGGCAACGTCACGCAGGTCGTCACGATGGTGTCGTAGGTCGCCTGCAGGGCAGTCATGTGGGAGTAGGCGGCGGCGAGTTGGGCTTCGGCGGCGCTGACGCGGGCGCTGCTGACTTCGGTCGCCGCGTCGCGCTCGGCCGCCGCGCGGGCCACCCCGGCCTCGGCCGCGGCCAGCTCCCGCTCGGCGGCCAAAATCTCCTCCGGTCGCGCGCCGGCCTGCGCCTGGGCCAGAGCCGCCTCGGCCGCGGCCAGCGCCGCTTCGGCCGTCTGTTGCCCGGTGGCAGCCAGCTCCGTCCCGGCCCGCGCCGACGCCCGGGCAGCCTCGGCCGCGGCCAGCCCCGCCTCAGCCTGGGCCAGCGCGGCAGTCGCGGCGGCGTCATCGAGGCGGATGATCGCGTCACCGGCGGCCACCGCCTGCCCCTCGGCGGCGAGCAACCCGGCCACAATGCCGCCGGTCGTGAAGGCGAGGTCGGCCTCGTCGCGGGGGAGAAGCTGCCCCTCGGCCGAAATATCGCCGGAAGGGGCGGCCGGTTCCGCGCCGGTTGATGACCCGGGTTCCGGGTCGATGCTCACGAAGGTGGTCATCCCCCAGCGCAGGGGCAGGTCGCCGGGGTCGTCGAGGCGGATGGTGACCGGGTAGGTCGTGTCGCCCTGCGTCTGTTGGGAGATGCCGCCGATGGACTGGACGACGCCGGTCAGCCTCTCGCCGGGCAGCGCGTCCACGGTGACCTCGACCGGCCGGCCCGCGGCCACGCCGACCACATCGCGCTCGATCAGGTCGGTCGTCTCGATCAGCCAGCCGGAGAAATCGGCCACGACCGCGGCCGGCGCGCCGGCCTGCGCCACCTCCCCCACCGCGGCGGGCAGATCGGCCACCACGCCGTCGAACGGGGCGACGAGGGTGCGGTCGTCCAGCGCCGTCTGCGCGGCCGCCAGGGCCGCCTCCGCCCCCACGACGCCGGCCTCGGCCTGACCGACGGCCGCCTCGGCCGCCGCGTGTCTTGCTTTGGCCTCGGCCAGCGCCGCGCGCGCCCCATCGCGATTCGCCTCGGCCGCGGCGATTGCCCCGGCCGAACCGCCGGCCAGCAGCAGGTCGAGATCGGCCTGGGCTGCGTCCTGCCGGGCTGTGGCGGCGGCCACGCCGCTGCTCGCGGCGCTCTGCTGGGCGGCCGTCGCGCCGTCGCGCAGGTTGTCGAGAGCGACCTGGGCCGCCTCGACCGCGGCCAGGGCGGCGTTGTAGGCCCGTTCGGCCTCGGTCAGGTCGTCGGCGTCGGGGTTGTCCTGCGTCCGCAACTGTTCGAGGTGCAGCCGGGCGGGCACGACGGCGGCTTCGGCGGCGCGCAGGTCGGCTTCGGCCGCCTGGACGCGCGCCGCGCCCGCGCCCTCCAGCAGTTGGGCCTGGGCGGCCGTCGCCGCGGCCACCTGCGCCCCGGCCAGGGCTACGGCGCTCTCGCCGAGGGCGATGTCCTCCGGGCGGGGGTCGGCCGACGCCAGGGCCAGCTCGCTCTCGGCCGCGCGGACGCCCAGCTCGGCGGCGGTGATGCCCAGCGCGGCGGCCTCGAGACGGGCGGCGGCCGCGTCGCGCTCGGCCCGGGCCAGCGCCAGCGCCGCCTCCGCGCCACGCAGGGCGGCCCGCTGGTCGGCCGCGTCGAGGCGCAGGATGGGTTGCCCGGCGGTGACGGCGGTGCCGGCGGGGGCCAGAATCTCCTCGACCACGCCGCCGACGGTGAAGGCGACGGCCGCATGACGCAGGGGGACGAGATGCCCCTCGGCCGACACGCGGCCGGTCGACGCCGGGGCGGCGATCCGGTCACTGCCGGGGGCGGCGGTCGTGGCGGTGGCCGCCGGTTCGTCCTGCGGCAGGGCGAAGAACCGGTTATAGGCGAAAACGGCCCCGGCCAGCAGGACGGCGATGACCAGAAGGCCGATCAGGGCGCGCTTGAGTGTCATGATGGAACTCCCCTGATGACGGGCAACCGGAGTCTTGCCCCGGTCGCCTCCCCCTTATTCGGCGAAGACGTTGTTGGCGATGCCGAAGACGTTGGTCGGGTCGGCGGCCGTTTTCATCTCGCGCAGCATCTCGATGGCCGCGGGGGTCATCGTTCGCGGCACGAAGTCGCGGCGCAGCTTGCCCACGCCGTGATGGTGGCTGATGGAGCCGCCGTGGGCCATGATCGTCTCGCGCATCTCGTGCTCGATCGCCGCGAAAGCCCGGTCGGGGTCGGCCACGCCGCGCGTCGAGAAGCCGTGGGTAAAGTAGATGCACACGCCGGTGTGATAGAGCTGGGTGATGCGCGGCGACACGTAGGAGCGGCCGGGCAGCCCGAACTCGCGGTGCATCTCGATGGAGCGCTTCTCGACCGCCTCGATGACCTCGTGCACGCGGCTCCACGGCACGGTGGTCTCGTAGGTTTCGCCGATGATGTGGTAGTCGGTCAGGAAATCGCGGATGTAGGCGATGGCGTAGGTGAGCATGTAGCCGCGCCGGCCGTTGTGCGACCCGCCGCTGACGCCGCCATGACGGGCGGCGACGCGCTTGATCTCCGCCTTCTGGAACTCCACCTCGGCCGCCGACCCTTCCATGACGACCGTGGCGGCCGACATCTGCCGCAGGTCAAACCCCTTGACGCTCTCCAGAAACGTCTGCTGGACGCGGCTCATCAGCTTTTCCTGGCCGGTCGGCCGCGCCTTCAGCGCCTGCCCGAAGCGGAATTGCACGTTGTCGACCAGCCGGATGCTGGCCGGCAGCACGCCCGTCTGCATCAGATCGTACAGGAAGGCCGTGCCGGTCTTGAAGTCGCGGAAGACGTAGGAGCCGTATTCCTTCATCTCGGGCAGCTTGTGGACGCGGATGACGGCGCGGGTGATGAGGCCCAGATTGCCCTCGCTGCCGAAGGCCAGGCGGCGCGGCTCGACGCCCATGGAGACGCGGGGCATGTCGGCCAGATGCTCGATGACCCCCTCCGGCGTGACCATGGTCACGTTCTCGACGATGTCCTCGATGTTGCCGTAGCGGTTCTTCTTCATGCCGCTGGCGTTGGTGGCGATCCAGCCGCCGAGGGTGGACAGCTCGACGCTGTCCGGCTCGTGGCCACAGGTGAGGCCCTCCGCGGCGAGGCGCTCCTCCAGATGCTTGCCGGTGATGCCGGCCTGGACGCAGGCGCGCATGTTCTCGCGGTCGATCCACTCGATGGCGTCCATGCGGCGCATATCGACGGAGACGATCATGCGCGTCTCGCCGGGCGGCAGCTTCAGGGCGGCGCTGACGCTGGTGCCGCCGCCGAAGGGGACGAGGCAGACGTCATGGGTGGCGGCCAGCGCCACGACGGCCGACGCTTCTTCGTGGGTTTCGGGGTAGACGATGAGATCGACCACCCGATCGAGGTGGGCATAGAGCACCTGATAGATTTCGTCGACCGTGGTCTGGCCGTGGCTGTGGATCAGGCGCTCGCGGGGGTCGTCGCTGGTGCGCCCGGCCGGCAGCGCGGCGGCCAGCGCGGACACAAACGCCGCGTTGACGACCGGCGGCGGCACGGGCTTGTCGGCCCGCTCCGGCTTGATGTCGTTCAGGTCAAGTTTGATGTCGAGCGTCTCCTCGAGGAAGGGGATGAAGCCGGGCATGTCGTAGCCGGAGACGGCGTAACGGTCGCCGGTGACCTTCACCGAGCCGTCGGGGTTGACGACGAAGTGGGTGTCGCGGTAGCCCCAGCGGTGGCCCCAGGTGGTCTCGTCGGTGGAGGCGGTTTTGTTCAGGGTTTTATCAGCCATGCAAAAAGAACTCCAGATAAATTGGATGAATGGGCATTATGCGTTAATTGAAAAGATGGGGCAAGCGGAGATCGAGCAGCGCGATGCGCGCGCAACCGAATTTCGTCCCGGTTGGGTGGGCAGAATCGGCCGCCTCTCCACACCGATTTTTGATGTTATTCCGGCAGACGAATTCTCAAGCGGGTACTTTCAGCGGTTATGATCGCTCCGGATAGCAGGTCAGCGCCATGAGCCTCCAGAGCGCGCAGGCATACGGCGGCCTGATCGCGAGTCGCCAAATTAACGAGACGAATAATGCCATGATGGGGGCGGCCGTGTTGGACGGCCAGCGCGCCGAAATCCTTGTCCAGCGTGACCAGAACCCGCCCTTCCTCGTGGGCACGGGCCAGTATCGTTTCATCACCGGGATCAGCGGGCCAATCGCCCGACCAGATTACATCGTGCCCGGACTCAGTCAGTATGGACACCACAAGCCCGGATACGCATGTATCAAGCAGGACTTTCATGCAGAAACGAGTTCAAGAGGTTCTATTCGCTCGCGGGCGACAACCATCCGGGCGTAGAGCAGGCAGGCGCGGATATCCTCCGGCTCCAGCCAGGGATAGGCCGCGAGGAGCGATTCGGGCGTATCGCCGGCCGCCAGCATGCCGAGGATATGCTCAACAGCCAGCCTCCGACCCCGAATAATCGGCTTTCCACCGAAAATTTGAGGGCTAAATGTGATCCGCGCCAACAGGTCGGCTTCGCTCATAATCTGCTCCGATTGAAATCCTGAAATGAAGTATACCATAATCGATCAACGGGGAACGATCGGATATAATTTTATTATGGAAACCTGTCTGGCTTTCGTCCTCGGCGGCGGTGGGGCGCGGGGGGCGTTTCAGGTGGGGGCGCTGAAGGCGCTCCACGAGGCCGGGCTGCGGCCGGATTTGCTGGTGGGCAGTTCCATCGGCGCGGTCAACGCGGCCGCCATCGCCCTGTGGGGCTTCGACGAGACGGGTCTCTTCGGGCTGGAGCTGGCCTATCACAAGGTGGCCGGGGCCGGCATTATCGATGTGAGTCTGCCCCGGTTCGCCGTGCAAGCCATCACCGGCCGGCTGAACCACCAGAGCCGCGAGCGCGCGGCCAATTTCCTTGTGGCCACCGGCATCACGCCCGATCTGACCTTCGGCGATCTGACCGGCCCGCGGCTGGGCATCGTCGGCGCGGACCTGGCCGAGGGGCAGACGATTCTCTATGGCCGCGATCCCAATGGGTCCATCCTCGAAGCGGTGCTGGCCTCGATGGCCATCCCGCCGTGGTTCGCTCCGGTCGAGCGGGACGGCCACTTCATCATGGACGGCGGCGTGGTCAGCAACCTGCCCATCGAGGCGGCGCTCGACATGGGCGCGACGGAGATCATCGCCCTCGACCTGGAAGACCCCAACACGCTTCCCGGCATCGACAACTCACTGACCCAACTGGCCGGCCGCCTGTGGTATGCCGTCGGCCGCCGGGTGGTGTACCTGGAGATGGAGCTGGCCAGGGCGCGCAACGTTCGGGTTCACCACCTCCAGCTGCGCAGCCACGCGGCCACACCTGTGTGGGATTTCTCCGACGTTACCGGGTTAATCCGCACCGGTTACGAGCAGGCCTGGGCCTGGATCCCGGACGAATTGGGGATCGGCGGGCCGAAATCCGTCTCCCGGTTGGATGAGCGCCCCGAATGAGTTATCCTCACCACGCCGTCGATTATTTGTCATCCATTTTCCACGATAGGAGTTACCCATGATCAATCTGTATGACACCCACAAACGCCACCTCGGAACCATCACCGAAGCGCAGCTCCAGTTCCTCATCGACAGCATGGAAGAAGAGTCCACCACCGATCAGGATTACTACATCGAGCCGGCCACGCTCGACTATCTGGAGGCTCGCGGCGCGAGCGAGGAGCTGATCGAGCAGCTGCGCGGCTATCTGGGCGACCACGACGGGCTGACGATCCGTTGGGAACGAAGCTAATCCCCTGAACTTATGGAAGCCGGGGCCTTTCCCGAAACCCCGGCTTCATCTTCGATGCGCCGCCTCGCCGCCGATACCGGGCTTGTCGCCCGGCTGGTCATCGTCCTCGTCGTCCTCATCATCCTGACGACCCTTAGCGCCGGCGTGCCCGCCTATCTGCTGGCCCGGTCGCAACTGGAGCGGCAGGCCTGGGAGCGGGTCAACGCCGCCCGGCTGGCCACCGAATCGCTCTACGACGCCGCCCTCGGTCGCGTTATCGACCTGGCCACCCTGCTGGCCGAGCGGCCGACCCTGCGCCGTCTCGTCGCCGACCCCGACCCCAACGCCCTCAAATCGTACCTGGTCGCCTTCGGCGAGCAGAGCGACCTCGACATCATCCAGTATTGCGCGGGGGATGAGTTACTCGTCGCCATCGGGACGGAAACCGACCTGTGCGGCGGCGCGACCGCGTCCGGCGTCGAGTTTGTGGACGGCCGGCCGGTCATGCTGGCGCGGGGCGACGTGCGCGATGACGACGCGCCCGACACCATCGGCGCGGTCGTCGCCGGCCTCCGGCTCGACGGCCCCTTCCTGGCCCAGCTGAGCGCCAACACCGGGGTCGACCAATCGATCCTGACCGAAGAAGGGGTGGCCACTATTTCGACGCTGCCGCCCGGCGACATCATCGCCAAACCGGGGCCGGACGGCCGGCTGGTGACGGCCGCCGGGCAGCCGTTCTTCGCCGCGCAATTTTCGCTGCCCGGCAGCGGCGGCGGGTTCCAGGCCGAGGTCGCGCTCCCCGTGAGTGATCTGATGGAGACCGCTGAGGCCGCCCGAAGGATATTGATCGGCGGCAGCGTGGTCGTGGCGCTGGCCGGGGCGATCATGGGCGCGTGGTTCATTCGCCTGCTGACGGCTCCGCTGGTCGATCTGACCCAGGCCGCCGAGCGAATCAGCGGCGGCGATCTGGCTGCGCCTATCCCGCGCTTTGCGGGGCCGCCGGAGCTGGCCACGCTGTCGGCCACGCTGGAGCGCAGCCAGGCGACGATGCTCGACGCGCTGGACGAGCGCTCGCAGGCGCGCGATTGGCTCAATACGCTGGTGCAATCCGTCGTCGAGGGCGTCATCACCTTCGACACCCGCGGCCGCGTCACCTTCATGAGCCAGGGCGCGGAAATCATGACCGGCTGGAGCAGCGCGGAGGCCATCGGGCGACCGATCAACGACCTGCTGCCGCCGCCCGACGACGCGCCCGGCGATACGTTTCTGGATCATCTGCCGCCGGCCGGCGAAAAGCGCGAGATCGAGACCCGCACCCGCTCCGGCAAGAGCCTGGTGCTGGCCGCCACCGGCGCGCGCATGGTGCCGCCCAACAGCGACACGGTGCAGGTTGCGCTGGTGCTGCGCGACGTCACCGAGGAGGAGGCGCTGCGTAATTTGCGCTCGTTCTTCCTGGCCAATATCTCCCACGAGTTTCGCACGCCGCTCAGCACGCTCAGCGCCTCGCTGGAGCTGCTGATGGACGAGGCCGATAGCCTGTCGGCCGATGACATCCGCGAGCTGCTGCGGCCGACGCATCTGAGCCTGCTGAGCCTGCAAACGTTGATCGACAATCTGCTGGAGAGCAGCCGCATCGAGGCGGGCATGTTCGCCCTGCGCCGGCGGCCGGTGGCGCTGGAGGAGATCATCGGCGACGCGCTGGCTATCGTGCGGCCGCTGGTGGAGCGGCGGCGGCAGGAAATCCGCCTGACCGAACCGGCCGATCTGGCTCCGATCGAGGTCGACCGCGGCCGCATGACCCAGGTGCTCGTCAACCTGCTGGCGAATGCCTCCCGTTACAGCCCCATCGGCCGGCAAATCGACCTGGTGGTGGAGCAACGGGCGGCCGTGCTGCGGGTGTCCGTGGCCGACCGCGGGCCGGGCATCTCGCCCGACGATCGGGTGAATGTGTTCCGGCGCTTCGTGCGGCTCAATGAGGAGGCCGAGGAGCAGCAGGGGATGGGGCTGGGCCTCTATCTGGTCAAGCGCGTGGTGGAAGCCCACGACGGCACGGTGGGCGTGGA
>JAHDWL010000085.1:5366-8763 GCA_023384355.1 Anaerolineae bacterium | reverse complement strand
CCGGATTTGACCCATGAATAAACAACAACTGCTGGGCAAGATCGAGAAAGCCTGGTCAGCCTTCCGCGAGTCCTTCGCCGGGCTGGACGAGGCGCAGCTGACCCGGCCGGGCGTCACCGAAGGCTGGTCGGTGAAGGACATCATCGGCCACGTGACGGTCTGGGAGGAGGAAGCGCTGAAGCACCTGCCGCATATCCTGGAGGGCGTGCGGCCGCCGCGCTACGCCGATCTCTACGGCGGCATCGACGCCTTCAACGCCCTGAAGACGGCCGAGAACCGCGCGCGCTCCCTCGACGAGGTGCTGGCCCGATCCGAAGCCGTTCATGGCCGGTTTGTGGCCACCGTCGCCGCCGCGCCCGACGAGCAAATCGCCACCGACACGCGCTACCGCCGCCGCATCCGCCTCGACGCCTACGGCCATTACCCCATCCACACCGCGGCCATCCGCGAGTGGCGGGAACGCGAGGGGATTTAGCGGCCTATGATCGCTGTCGTATTGCTGGCCGCCGGGCAGGGCGTGCGGATGAACTCCAAAAAGCAGAAAATCCTCCACGAGGTGGGGGGGCGGCCGATGATCCTCCACGCCTTCCTGGCCGCCGGGCAGGTGGCCGACATGCCGCCGGTGCTGGTCGTGGGGCCGGGCGAGACGGGCGTGCGGGCGCTCATCGGCGACCGGGCGCGCTATGTCGTCCAGCCGGAGCCGCTGGGGACAGGCCACGCGACGATGATGGCCGCCGGCGAACTGCGCGGCCGGGCCGACGAGGTCATCGTCACCTATGGCGACATGCCGCTGCTGCGGGCGGAGACAATGCGCCGGCTGGCCGCTGCCCGGCGCGAGAGCGGCGCGGCCGTGGCCCTGCTGTCGGTGTGGGGCGAGCCGGGCAGCACGTTCGGCCGCGTCGTCCGCGACGAGCTGGGGCGCGTGCGCGAGATCGTCGAGGTGGCCGAGGCGCGGCGACGGCCGAACGCCGACGAACTGCTGGACATCCGCGAGCTGAACGCCGGCGTCTACTGCTTCGACGGCGAATGGCTGTGGGCCAACATCGGCGATCTGCCGGTGCGGCAGGCGCGCCAGGGGCGCGAATATTACCTGACCGATATGATCGAGATGGCTGTGGCCCAGCGGCACGGCGTGGCGGCCGTGCTGGTGGATGACGCCGACGAGGGGCTGGGCGCGGGCACGCGGGCCGAGATGGTCGAGGTCGAGCGCGCCTTCCGCCGCCGCGTGAACAACCACTGGCTGGCCCACGGCGTCACGCTGGTGGAGCCGGACGCGACCTACATCGGCCCCGACGCGACCATCGGCCGCGACACGGTCATCTGGCCCAACACCTTTCTGCAAGGGCGGACAACCGTCGGCGAGGATTGCGCCATCGGCCCCAACGCCATCCTGCGCGACACGACCGTCGGCGACCGTTGCCGGCTGGAGCAACTGTTCCTTGAAGGCGACGCCGTGCCCGACGACACGACGGCCCGGCCGGGCGAATGGCGGACGCCTTTGTCACGACGCTGGTCAGGTGAAGTATGAGCGATCATCCACAACTATCAATTGAGACGCGGGACAGGCTGATTGCCGAAGCCTGCGCGGCGCGGTCGCGCGCCTATGCGCCCTATTCCCGTTTCACCGTGGGCGCGGCGCTGCTGGCCGACGACGGCCGCGTCTATACCGGGGTCAACATCGAGAACGCGTCCTACGGCATGACGGTCTGCGCTGAGCGCAACGCCATTGGGACGATGGTGAATGAGGGCGGTCAGCGGGTCGTGGCGCTGGCCGTCTGCACCGCGAACGGCGTGACGCCCTGCGGCGCGTGCCGGCAGGTGCTCAGCGAGTTCGCGCCGGACGATAATGACGTGCCGGTGTGGATTGTGGACGGGCAGGGGTACGTCCGCGAGACGACGCTGGCGGCGCTGCTGCCCGACGACTTTGGGGCGCGGCATTTGCGCCGGGGGTAATACGCCTCACCCCATCCCCGCATCCCGCGCCCGAATGATCGCCTCGGCTCGCCCGGCCACCTGAAGCTTGCTGAAGATGTTGGAGACATGGTTGCGCGCCGTCTTGCGACTGATGACCAGGCGGGTGGCGATGGCTTCGTTGTCCAGCCCGGCGGCGATGAGATCGAGCACCTCGTGCTCCCGGCTCGTCAGTTCGGGGAAGAGCGCAGCCGGCGCGGTCGGTCGCGGGCCGGAGAAATAGGTCATCAGTCGCGCGGCGATGGCCGGGCCAAAGAGGGCCTCGCCCTGGGCCACGGCGCGGATGGTGCGCACGACCTCTTCCTGCCCGGCGCCTTTCAGGATGTAGCCCCGCGCCCCGGCCCGCATGGCGGCGAAGACTGAATCGTCATCCTCGAACATGGTCACGATGATGACCCCGATGTGGGGGCTGGTGGTGGTGATGCGCCGGGTGGCCTCGATGCCGTTGAGGCCGGGCATCTGGACGTCCATCAGCACCACGTCGGGCTGGAGCTGTTCGGCCAGTGCCGCCGCCTCGACCCCATCGGCGGCCTCGCCCACGACCTCAATGCCGGTAGTCGCGGCCAGCAGCGCCCGCAGCCCGTCGCGGAACAGGCGGTGGTCGTCGGCGATGAAAACGGTGATGGATTCGGTCATGGGTGAGCTGTCTCCGGGAGCGGGAAAGTGGCGATAACTTGCGTGCCGCCGCCGGGCAAGGTGTCGACGCGGCACGCGCCGCCCAGTTCGGCCGCCCGCTCGCGCATCGACGGCAGGCCGACCCCGGATGTGACCACCGACGGCAATCCGCGGCCGTCGTCGATGACTTCCACCCGCAACCCGCCATCGACGCGCAGTACGATGCGGCAGGTGGCGGCTCCGGCGTGGCGCAAGCAGTTGGCGACAGCCTCCTGGACGATGCGATAGGCGGCGACTTCAACGGCGGCGGGCAGCGGCGGCAGTGACTCCGGCGCGTCGACCGTGATGCGCGTTCCGCCGGCCGCGCCGCTTTGACCGGCGGCATATTCGCGCAAGGCGCCGGCCAGCCCCAACTGGTCGAGCGCGGGCGGCCGCAGGTCGTAGACAAGACGGCGGATGTCGGCGATGGCTGCCTTCGTCTCGGCCGAAAGGTGGGCCAATAACGCAGCGGCCTCGGGTGATTCAGGGGTCGCAAGCCCGCGGGCGACGTCGATCTGCATCCCCAGCGCCGCCAGTTGGGGGCCGAGACCGTCGTGGAGATCGCGCTGCAGGCGACGGCGCTCCTCCTCGCGGGCCAGCACCAGTTGTTCGCGGCTGCTTTGGAGGTGATCGGTCAGTTGCGCGGCATAGACGGCCGCGCCCGCCTGCCGGGCGATGTTGTCCAGCAAGCGACGCTCGGCGGCCGAAAACGATTCGCCCGGCGCGCGCGGGGCCAGCAGCAGATCGCCGACCTGCCGGGACTGATAGATCA
>JAHDWL010000085.1:0-5266 GCA_023384355.1 Anaerolineae bacterium | reverse complement strand
GATTGATGGCGTGCTGCAGGCGCAGGCGCAACGGGTTCAGCATCACGGCGATCAGTCCGGTGAGCAAAATGGATAGCAGCAGGCTGTTTTCCGGCTGGAACAGGGTGCTCAGACTGCCGACGATGACGGCGTAGAGGGCGATCACCAGAATCGTCAGCCCGCCGTAGACGATGGCCCGGTTGAGCAGCGGATCGACGTCCCACAGGCGACGGCGAAAGACGGCCATGCCGATGGTGACAGGCAGCAAGGTGATGGCGAAAAGGCCGAAGAGCAGCGAAAAAAGCCCCGACCAGGCCGCTCCCAGGGGCGGGCTGAGGCCGAACACGCTGATGAGGATGAACAGGGGCTGGGCGCCGAGGCCGAACACGCTGATGAGGATGAACAGGGGCTGGGCGCCGAGGCCAACCAGCAGCCACTTCATCTGCTGGCGCTGGATCGGAGTGGCGACACGCCGGTAGCGATAGACCTGGGCGCACAACCCAACGAGGATGGCCAGCAGGAGGGAGGTCATGAACGCTCCCCAGGCCATGTTTTCGACCGCTGTGCGAACCTGCGGCGGGATGAACTGGCTGAAATTATCGGAGACCACCAACAGGATCGTGGCGGGCACGGGCAGCAGGGTGAACCAGGCCGCCCAACGCGGCGCAAAATGACCGTCGGGCAACAGGAAAAAGAGCAGGAGCCAACTGAAAATGAAGACCAGCATCATGGCGATGGTCAATGCCGGCGCAATCGATTGCAACCCGTCCGGGATGACGCTGTCGAGCGTGATGATATTGCCGACGAAGCCATAGACGGCCATGAGCAGCGCGGTCGAGACGAATAGCGCGAACCAGTCGTCCCACTTGCGGCGAGCGATGAGCAGGGCAACGGTGTAGAAAACGAGCAACGAGACAAGACGCAAGCTCACGAGCAGGCCGGCGAAGGTACTGCCGGACATCACGAATCGAACGAGAGGCATCGCCTCCAGGAACTGCCAATCCTGTCGCTGACTGACCAGGGCCATGGGAGCGCCGGCGACCAGAACAAAGGTGACGAACGCAAAGATGAACAGCCAGCCGGCGCGGGCGGCCCATAATCGCCACGGTCTGTGCGGGTGGGGTGCGGTGACGATTGTTGATTCCCGGGCGTGGGTCATTGTGTCGTTTCCCTAACCTTGATAATTGTAGCATGCAGAAACCGGGTTTCTAGTCGCTGGTCGGGCAGAGCGATTGGCTATCGGCCGCGCAATAGGCGACTTGGCCGCCGATTACCGTCAGCGAGACGTTCAACTCCCGAATTGCCTCCGGCTCAATCGTCATGGGATCGCCGGTCAGCACGATCAGGTCGGCGTACTTGCCCGGCTCCAGGCTGCCGACTTCCTCGTCGCGGAAGAGGGCATAGGCGGCGTTGATGGTCATCATCGGCAAGGCCTCGACCGCGGTGATGGTGTGGGCTTTTTGCCATTCGGGCGCCTCGCAGACGCGGCCGTCCCGGCCGATCTCATTGCGCGTGACCAAACTGTACAGATCATCCAGCGGGCGGATGCGGCCGAAAAAGGGATCGTCGCCATGCCAGGCCACCGGCAGGCCGGGGTTGGCGTCGAGCAGGGCGCGCCAGGGCCATTCCCAGGCCTGGTATTCGGCCGGCGGCGGTGGGCCGAACGGCTCGCAGAGCGGATAAGGCCCGAAGACCAGCGGCAGGATGCCGATCTCGCCATAGCGCGGCAACAAGTCCGGCCGGATGACGCTGTTGTGGTCGATGCGATGGCGGAGTGTGTTGGGCTGTCCGCCCAGAGCGGCGGCGATCGCGTTTTGTGCCTGCTCGATGGCCCGGTCGCCGACGGCGTGGATGGTCACCTGATATCCGGCGGAATGGGCTTCGGCCACCAGCCCGTTGAGTTCCTCCTGACTGTGGAACAGATCCCCCGTTCCCGCGCCCGGCTCCAATTCATAGCTCAAAGCCGGTTCCTCGCAGGTGCCGCCGTCGGTGAATATCTTCACGCCGCCGATGCGCAACCGCTCACCCGGCGTGCGCGTGGGCGTGTATTGCTGCCACCAATCGCCTTGCAAGTCGCCGCAGTTGTCAGTCATCACCAGATAGAGGCTGGTGCGGATTTGCAATCCCCCGGCGCGATCCAGTTTCTGCATATCTTCCAGGAAATCTTCATTCACGTACATGTCGCCGATTGTGGTAATCCCGTTTTCCAGCGCCACCTGCTGGGCTTCGAGCACGGTCATATCCAGGTATTGCTCGGCGTCGTTGAAGATGTGGGTATGGGGATCGACGAAGCCGGGCATGAGCGTCCGGCCTTGCAGGTCGACGACGATCGCGCCCGGCCGGCGCAATGCCAGAATGTCAGCGTCACTGCCCACGGCCTCGATCATCTCGCCGGTGATGGCGATGGCCTGGGCCTGTGGTTGGTCAGGATTCATTGTCAGGATGACGCCGTTGTGGAAGATGCGTTGCGCGGACGGGTCGACGGTCGGCACAGGTGCCGCCGCCGGCGACGATAACGAAGTACAGGCGCTGATGAGCAGGCTTAAGAAAATGATGGTCAGGGGTTTGGTTTTCATGTGTGCGTTCCAAATATATCAACAGAAACCGGATCTCTGGAAGAAACCCGGTCTCTGTCCGATCCCTGATGCTACGGTACCGTCACCGATATCGTGTGGGTCATTCCTTCGCCGGGCAGGGCGGTGTGCGCGCCGTCGGCCGCCTGCAGGCAGAGGGTGTGCATTCCCGGCGAAAGATCCAGTTCGGTTTCTGTGCGGCCGTCGCCGAAGTGGAGGTGGGTCTCGTCCTTGGGGATGGTCTGCCCCGCTTCGACGCAGGGCGTGTCGACCATGATGTGCAGGTGGCCCGCGCCGTCATGGATGGCCCCGTCGCCGGCCGGTTCGACGGTGAAGTTCTCGGCGGCCATGACCACCCGTACCGGCGAGGACACGCTCGCGCCCTCACGCGGCTCGGAGAAGCGGACGGACGGTTCAGAGGAGCCACCGCAACCGGCCAGCAGCAGCCCGATGGTCAGCATCAGACCCACCTGGGCTACAACCGCCGGGCGAGAGCCGCCCAACAGCCACAGCGCGCCCAGCCCGGTGATGCCCGCGACCGCCACTCCCATGGTCAACAGGATCAGCCATTCCCATCCCTCGCGGCCGTTGTAGGCCAGCAGCGCGACCGGCACAAAGGCCGCTACTGTGACCGCGATCCAGGCCGGAGCATTGGGCAGGCGGCGCAAGACCGTCCATTGGGCGAGTCCGATGCCCAGACCGGCCAGCGCCCCGGCCATCATGACCAATTGCAGGCGTGGTGTCGGCGAATTGCCGTCAGATGTCAGGACACTGAACAGGGCGAAGCCGGCCGCGCCGCCGAGGATGCTGCTCACTACCCAGCGCATTGGTTTGATGCCGCGGTCGCGCAACAAAATGGCCTGCCCCGTGCCCAGGCCCAGGCCCATCAGCGCCCCGACCCACGCGCCGGAAATGAGGGCGGCGGCCGGCTGGTCAAGCCCTTCCAATAATCGCCAGACAATCGACCACATTGATGTGAAGGCGATGGCGGTTGTGATGATAAAGGTCACCGTGGTGATCGCCACCCATCGCGCCGCGAAGTTCCAACCCGTCTGATTCTGTGATGTTTTCATGATGTTTCTCCTGTGAAAAGATGGTCACAGGATAGCGCGGCCGGCGTCCCGGCGTCATGGGGCGGGTGTCCTGTCAGGATGGGAAGTTGTTAGGGGGTCAGTGGGTCGGTGGGTCGGTGGTCGGTGGGGCGCTAGAGGGTGGCGATTTGGGCCGTCAGCGTCGCCAGTCGCTCGGGGTCGGTGTAGTCGTCACTTGTCGCGTCGATGTGGATGATGGGCACGGCGATGACTGACTGAATCCAGTCGGCGATATAGCGCTCCATCTGCACCAGGTCATCCCGCTGGGCGATCTCCAGCGGCCGGCCGCGGCGGGCGAAGCGGGCCTCGACCACCGGCAGCGGTGCGGTCAGGTAGAGGAGGAGATCGGGCGGGCCGAGGAGGTCGCGCATCTGGGCGTGGAGGCGATCCAGCAGGCCGAACTCGGCGGTGGTCAGATACCCTTTGCGATGAAACAGACGGGTGAAAACGTGGAAGTCGAGGTCAAGCCCGCCGTCGATCAGGCCGTCGGCGGAGGCGGCGCGGACGGCGCGCTCCTGCTCGGCGCGCAGCAGCATGAAGTCGACCTGGTTGGCGAGGGCGTAGCGGGGCGGGTCGGCGGCCATGAGGGCCTGGAACGGCCGCTCGACGTGTTGTTCCAGCCCGGGCGTCAGCGGCAGCAGGCGGCACAACGCCGCCGCCAGGGTTGTCTTGCCCACGCCCGAATTGCCCGCGATGACGATGACCTTGCCCATCAGAACGCCGCCGGAGCCGGGGAGGAGAAGGTGAACGCGCCGTAGCCGACGACGCGATCGCGCGGGCCACCGGTGTCGCCGGAGGAGCGCAGGTCGACGAGTTGCGCGTCGAGGCCGCGACGGCGCGCCACCGCCAGCAGCCCGGCGATGGCCGGGAGGCCGCAGGCGCTGTCCTCGCGCAGCGCTTCCGGCCGGAGGGCGACGATGGCCGCGGCCGTCTCGTCGTCCCGTTGGCGCGCGACGGCGTAGGGGTGGTAATGGCTGAGGTCGGAGCTGATGACGATCCGCGTCTCCGGGCCGTCCCACAGGTGGTCGAGCGCCCCGGCGACCTGTTCGGCCGTCGCCCGGCCGACGAGCAGCGGGACGATGGTGAAGTCGAGGAAGAGCGTCTGCAGGAAGGGCAGTTGGACTTCGAGACAATGCTCCGGCACGTGGGCGGCGTCGTCGACGACCACACCCGGCAGGGCGAGGAGGTCGGCGATGGCGCTCTCGTCGACGGCCACGCGGCCGAGGGGCGTCTCGAAGGCGGCCGCGCCGCCGGCGGCCAGCCCGCGCACCGGCGCGTAGTGGGCCGGGCCGAGCAGCACGAAGCGCTTGACCGGGACGTCGCTGCACGCCAGCTGGACGTAGGCGGAGGCGGCGACGGGGCCGGAGTAGGGGTAGCCGGCGTGGGGGGCGATGATGGCCTTGACCAGCGGGTAATCCTCGCAGTCGTCGGGGGCGTCGGCGTCGTTGAGGTAGCTCATGATCGTCGCCTGCAGGCGATCGGGATCGTCGGGGTAGAACTGGCCGGCGACGGCGGGCGGGCGGGTGGTGGTGGGCATGGTGATCAGTAGTCAGTAGGTCAGTGGGTCAGTAGTCAGTAGGTCAGTGGGTCAGTAGTCAGTGGGTCAGTAGTCAGTGGGTCAGT
>JAHDWL010000084.1 GCA_023384355.1 Anaerolineae bacterium | reverse complement strand
GACTGAATACTGATCTACTGATTACTGAATACTGGTCAGTAGGTCAGTGGGTCAGTGTGGGACTGAATACTGATCTACTGAATACTGATCTACTGAATACGGTTGGGCGTCGGGCGGGAAGGCTGCCAGCAGTGCCTCGCGCACGGCGCGGGTATGGCGGATGTGGTCGCCGGCGATGTAGATGCGCAGCGTCGCCACGTCGCGCAGCGAGCCGCCGGCCGCCGCCACGGCCCGCTCGACGTTACGCAGCGCCCGCCGTGCCTGCTCGCCCAGATCATCCGGCGCGCCGATGTCTTCGGCCGCGTCCCACGCCACCTGGCCGGAGCAATAGACCGTCCGCCGGCCCTCGGCCACGACAACTTGCGAGAAGCCATATTGCGTGCTGTCGAACAGGTCAGGCGGGTTAATCCTTGTCAGGGTCATCGGGAGGTTACCTCAAATTAACTGTGGTCGGTTCGATGGGGTGGATGGTGATGGTCACGCGCCGGCCTCGCCCTAGCCTCCCGGCGACGGCCGCTCCACGTTCGGCGCGTGCCCGCGCTTGTAGACCAGCGCGGTGCGCTTGTAGGTGATGACCACCTGGCCGTCCTGGTTATAGCCGGTCGTGCGGAAAGTGACGATGCCCTGGTGCGGGCGGCCGTTCGACTCGCGCTTCTCCAGCACCTCGCTCTGGGCGTAGACTGTGTCACCCTCGTAAAGCGGGTTGGGCAGGCGGATCTCGTCCCAGCCGAGGTTGACGGCGTTCTGCGAGATGTCGGTGACCGACATGCCCATAACCAGCGACAGCGTCAGCGCCGAATTGACCAGCGGCGTGCCCCACTCCGTTTTGGCCGCGTAGGCGCTGTCGAAGTGGATGGGGTTGGTGTTCATCGTCAGCAGCGAGAACCATATGTTGTCGTTTTGGGTCACGGTGCGGCCGAGTGGGTGGCGGTAGATGTCGCCCACCTCGAAATCCTCGAAGACGCGGCCTTGCCAGCCTTGTTTGATGGTCATGCTTTTCTCCCCTTTAGACGACGGGCGACAGGCCACCGGCATAGCCGCAGGGCCGTCGTCTGTCCTACCATTTACCGTCCAGAATCTCGCCGACTACCGTTGTCAAATCGAGCCCCGTGCCGGCGGCCAGTTCAGCCTCAAGCTCTTCCCGCGGCAGGGCCAATGCCGCCAACGCCTCGTCGATTTCGATACGAACATCGGCCGTTAACGCCGGATGGACCCGAACCAGGCCATAAAGAGCCAACCCACGCGCCGGCCGCCCCTCGGCGATCAGGATTTGGCCGAATAACGAGACCGCCCAGGCGACATAAGGTTCCGCGCCTACCTTGCGGGCCAGCGCCAGCGCTTCGGTGGCGCCGTCTCGCGCCGACTGCCGGTCACCCAGCATCAGGTTGGCCTGAGCCAGATTCCCCAGCGCCATAAGGACGCTGCCGTCCAGCCCCATTTCCCTGAATGCTGACAATGCGGCGTTTCCAAAAGTTACCGCATTGTCGTACTCCGCGCATGCATAATAGTGATTGCCCAGGTTGGCCAGCGCTACCGCTTCGCGATCCGGGTTATTGCTCCTTCGGGCCAGCGCCAACGATTCCTGATACAGTCGCTCAGCCTCGGCGTGCTCGCGCCGGATGTGGGCAATGCTGGCCAGAATGTTCAGGGAGCGGCTCTCGTGGGCCAGGTCGCCCATTTGTTGCGCCAGTCCAAGGATCTCTCGGGCGTGTGATTCGGCGGCATCCAAATCACCGGTCACCCATTCCAGCAAACGGGCCATATCAAGGGCAACGATCAGCGTGCGGCCGCCGACAGCACGCGCGGCGGGCAATGTCTCATCCCGAAGCGCTCGCGCCTGGTCGAACTGACCAAGCTCTACCGCCACCGCGAGCAGATTGGCGCGGGCCAGCGCCGCGGCCTCTTCATCGCCGGCGGTCAGCGCTCCGATCAGACCGCGGCCCAACGTCGCCTCGGCCGCCGGGAAGTCGAAGAGACGGCGATAAACCTCACCCAAAGAGATGAGCGCATGGGTGATCGCCGGGCTATCCATCTCGCCCGCCGCCTCGCGCAGTGCCAGCGCCCGCTCCAACCCGCGCCCCGCGGCTGCATACAGGCCGGTCGCGAACGCCTCGCCGGCCGCGCGCTCGAGCAACTCCGCTGCCCGCAATCCCTCGCCGGACTCGATGTAGTGTTCCGCGATGAGGCCCAGGTATTCACCCAGCCGCTCGCCGGCATTGGCCTCGAGCCAGCGTGCGACGCGGCCGTGCAACTCGGCCCGATTTTTCAGGAGCACCGTCTCATAGGTCACGTCGCGCAGCAGGGCATGCTTGAAAATGTACTCACACGTCCCGGCAAAAGATGAGTGCTCGCGCCGGAAGATTAGTTCGCGCCGGCGGATTGATTCCAGTTCCGGCGTCAGATTGTCGAGATCCAATTGCAACAGGTCGGCCACGGCATCATCCCAAAAAAGGCGGCCGACAACCGACGCCCGCTGCAAGGCCTTTCGCTCCGGTCGCGGCAGGCCATCCAGCCGCGCCTGCAACAAAGCGGTCAGCGTCGGCGGCACGTTCAACCCCATCAACTTCTCCGTTCGCACACGCCAGGTCCCGGCGGTGTGGGGCAGATCTCCGTCCTCATCCCGGGGCCGCTCAATCACCCCCTGCTCAATGAGCATTTTGACCAACTCCTCGAGGTAGAAAGGGTTGCCGTCGGCGCTCTCGACGATGAGGTCGCGCAATGATTCGGGCACTTCGTCCACCCGTTGCAGGAGTTGATCGACCAGCGCCGCGCCGGCGCGGCGGGAGATAGGACGTAGCCGAATGCGGCTGAAAGCCGCCTCACCCTCGCCCCAGTATGGCCGCCGCTCGAGAAAGCTGGGCCGGGCCGCGCAGATGATGAGCAGTCGCCGGTCGGGCAGCATCCCGACGAGATGGATGATGAGGTCGAGCGACTGGTCGTCGGTCCAGTGGAGATCTTCGAGCAGGATGACGACCGGTCCGGCCGCGGACAGCTCGCGGAAGTAGCGAGTCAGAAAAGCCCGAGCGGCCGTCGTGAAGTCGGCGCCGCCACGCAGATGCGCAACGGCGTCACAGGTCGAAAAGTCGAAGCCCAGCCAGTGGCCGACAATGTCGGCCTGGTCCGGTTCCAGGACTCCGGCCATGCCGCGCCGGAACTTGTCGAGGGTCACGGCAATGGTATCGCTCTCCAGAATCTCGAAGCGATAAGTGAGCAGGTCGCGGAACAGGCTGTAGGGGATGTTCTGCGTGATCGGCATCGAGCGACCCTTGAAATACCAGATGCTCTCCGGTCGCAGTTCGATCCAGTTGTCGAACTCGTACAGCAGACGCGATTTGCCGACGCCGGCCTCACCGACAATCGTCACTACCCGCGTCTCGGCCGTTTCGAACGTATCCAGGCAGGTTCTCTTCAGCGTGTCAAGCTCGGCGTCGCGGCCGACCATGTGCGTCTCGATGCCCTCCACGCCCCGGGTCGCCATGCGGAAGGCCCGCGGTTTGGCCTGCCGCACGATATAGGTCTGCACCGGTTCGGCCTTCCCCTTGATCGCCAGCGGGGCCTGCGGCAGCACGTCGAAGATGCCGCGCACGAGGCGGTAGGTGTCGTGGCCGATAAGCACCTCGCCGGGCTGGGCGGCGTGCTCCAGGCGGGAGGCCAGATTAACCGCGTCGCCCAGGGCCGTGAACTCGCCCATTGTGCCCACCAAACCGGTGACGACCGGCCCGGTGTTGACGCCGGCGCGCATGGCCAGCGTCGCGCCGCGCACCGCGCGGAACCGGACGATGGCCGCCTGCATGGCCAGCGCGGCCCGCACAGCCTGCTCCGGGTCGTCCTCGCGGCCGGCCTCCGCCCCCCAGAGGGCCATGACGGCGTCGCCGATGTGTTTGTCGATGCGGCCGCCGTGGTCGGTGATGACCTTGTCCACCGTCACCCACAGGTCGTTCATGATCGCCGCCACATCCTCGGCATCCATCGTTTCCGACATGGCCGTGAAGCCGGAGACGTCAGCAAAGAGGACGGTGGCCAGTTTGCGCCGCTGGTCGGCGCGGGGTTGGGCCTCCAGCGCGGCCAGCTTCTCGCGGATGGGGGTCAACATGGCCTCGACCATTGCATCCCCCAGGGTCGCCCGCTGGGCCTCCAAGGCGGCAATTCCGGCCGTCAATTGTTCGATCTGCTCATCGCGTGTCGGCACGTGACTTCTCCTGGAACCTTCCGGAAAATTATAATACGCGCAAGGCACTAAATAAAGAGCCTCGCGAGGGAACATGACTTTTTCCACCCGCGGACGTGACACTCATCACCTGACATGCCGCATCTCATGTTGTACCATACATCAGTATGGATGATCATGATCCCACCTCCGATCTCGAAGATTTCCCGTCCGTGACGCGCGACGAATGGCGACAGGCGGCGACGGATTCCACCGGCGGCAAGCCGTTCGACAAACTGATCACGGCGACCTATGAGGAGATAGCGCTCCAACCGATCTACGGCCGTGACGATGTGGCCGGATTTGACGCGGCCCACACCCTGCCCGGCAATCCGCCCTATGTCCGCGGCGCGACCGCGGCCGGCAACCTCGCGCGGCCGTGGGCCATCGCCCAGGAGCTGAATTACGGCACGTCGGCCGCCTTCAATCGCGCCCTGCGCGACGACCTGGCCCGTGGCCAGACGGCCGTCAATCTGCTGCTCGACGGGCCGACGCGCGCCGGCAAGGACCCCGACGCCGCCCGACCGGGCGAGGTCGGCCGCGGCGGGGTGTCGCTGGCCACCGTCGAAGACGTCGCCGCCGCCCTGGACGGCGCGGACCTGGCCGCAACGCCGCTCACCGTGCGCGCCGGGACGGCCGCCCTGCCCCTGTTAGCCCTGCTGGCGGCCCATTGGCGGCAATCGGGGCACGCGACCGCCGACCTGCGCGGCTGCCTGGAAGACGATCCGCTGGGCGTACTGGCCCACGAGGGCGCGCTGCCGGTCTCGCTGGAGCGCGTCTACGACGAGATGGCCCAGCTCGCGCTGTGGGCGGAACGCAACGCGCCGGGGCTGGCGACCATGGCCATCCACACCTACCCTTATCACAACGCCGGGGCCAACGCGACGCAGGAGCTGGCCTTTGCGATGGCCACGGGCGTGGCCTACCTGCGCGCGCTCGGCCGCCGCGGTGTCGCCGCGGATGTGGCCGCCCGTCGCCTGCGCTTCGACTTCGCCGTCGGCGGCAACTTCTTCATGGAGATCGCCAAGCTGCGGGCGGCGCGGCTGCTCTGGGCGCAGGTCATCGACGCCTTCGGCGGCGACGCGGACGCGCAACGGATGCGGCTGCACGGCCGCACCGCCCGCCGCAACAAAACGAGGATCGATCCCTACGTCAACATGCTGCGCGTGACGACGGAAGCGCTGGCCGCGGCCGTCGGCGGGGTCGACAGCCTCCATGTGGCCCCGTTCGACGAAGCGGCGCGGCCGCCCGACGACTTCTCGCGCCGGATCGCCCGCAATGTGCAGGTCATCCTGCAGGAAGAGGCGCACCTGACCCAGGTCATCGACCCGGCCGGCGGCAGCTACGCCGTCGAGGCGCTTACCGACCGGCTGGCCCGCGACGCCTGGGCGATGTTCCAGGCCATCGAAAGCGCCGGCGGCATGGCCGACGCGCTGAAAATCGGCTACATCCAGAAGAACATCGCCGCCGTGGCCGAAAAGCGGGCCGTCAACATGGCCAAACGGCGCGACGTGCAGGTGGGGGCGAACCAGTTCGCCAATCCGGCCGAGCCGTCGCCCCTCGCCGACGAGACCGACTACGAGGCGCTCTACCGCGAGCGCGCGGCACAGATCGCCGCCCGCCGCGACCGGAGCGGATCGCCGACCGCCGGTGACGCTCCGGCAGCCCACGCGGCCACGCTGGAGCGATTGGGCGAGATGATGACCGTCTCGCCGGAGATGATGGTCGAGGCGGCCATCGCCGCCGCCGCGGCCGGGGGCACGCTGGGCGAGATCACCCACGCCCTGCGCGCCCATGACAGCGCCCGGCCGACCATTGTGCCCGTGGCCCTGCAGCGCGCCGCCGAGCCGTTTGAAGCCTTGCGCGCCCGGGCGGCCGACTATGCGAGCGCCCACGGCGGGCCGCCGCGCATTTTCCTCGCCAACCTCGGCCCGCCCCGCCAGCACAAGGCCCGCGCGGATTTCGCCCAGGGCTTCTTCGAGGTCGGCGGTTTCCAGGTGATCACCAACAACGGCTTCCCCACCGCGGAGGCGGCGGCCGCGGCGGCCATTGAATCCGGCGCGCCGGCCGTCATCATCTGCTCCACCGACGAGACCTACCCCGACCTTGTGCCGCCGCTGATACATGCCATCCACAAGAAAGCGCACCACGCCACAATCGTACTCGCCGGACGCCCGGCCGAGCAGGTGGAGGCGCTGCGCAAGGCGGGGGTGGATGAGTTCATCTACTTCGGGGCGGACTGCGTGAAGCTGAATGAGTGGTTGTTGGAAAAGATATTAACCTTTTACAATTAAAGGTAATTATTATCATGGACAACGAACCTTGGCGTCCAATCCATCCCGGCGAAATCCTTCTGGAGGAGTTTTTGCACCCTCTGGAAATCAGCCAATATCGACTGGCGAAAGACATCGGCGTGCCGGTGCGCAGGATCAACGAGATCGTGCTCGGCAAGCGGCGCATAACCGCCGACACCGCCCTGCGCCTCTCGCGATATTTTGGGCTATCCGAGCGGTTCTGGATGAATCTTCAGTCCCGTTATGATCTGGAGATAGAGCGAGATCGCCTGCAGGGACGTCTGGAAAAAGAGGTAAAGGTTCTTGCCGCCGGGACCTGAATCACCCACTGACCACTGACCTACTGATCTACTGACCTACTGACCTACTGATCCCCATGACCTATCCCGATTTCACCCAAATCCCCTACCGCGCCGGCTACCCGGCGCAGTAGCTCGCCGCCTGGCAGGCCGCGCTGGAACGCGAGACCGGTCGGCCGGCGGCCGAATTCCTGTGGCACACGATGGAAGGCATCGACGTGCCGCCGCTCCACACCGCCGGGGACACGGCCGCCCTGCCCGACCATGACTACGCCGCCGGGCTGCCGCCGTTCACGCGCGGCCCCTACCCGGCCATGTACGTCGTCCGGCCGTGGACAGTGCGCCAGTACGCCGGGTTCAGCACGGCCGAGGAGAGCAACGCCTTCTATCGCCGCAACCTGGCCGGCGGCCAGCGCGGCCTGTCCGTCGCCTTCGACCTGGCCACCCACCGCGGCTACGACAGCGACCACCCGCGTGTCGTCGGCGATGTGGGCAAGGCCGGCGTCGCCATCAGTTCGCTGCGCGACATGCAGATCCTCTTCGACGGCATCCCGCTGGACAAAATGTCCGTCTCCATGACCATGAACGGCGCGGTGCTGCCCATCATGGCCTTCTACATCGTCGCCGCGGAGGAGCAGGGCGTCAGCCACGAGCAACTGACGGGCACCATCCAGAACGACATCCTCAAGGAATACATGGTGCGCAACACCTACATCTACCCGCCGGAAGGGTCGATGCGCATCGTCGGCGACATCTTCGCCTACACCGCCCGCGAGATGCCCAAATTCAACAGCATCTCCATCTCCGGCTACCACATGCAGGAGGCGGGGGCCACGGCCGACATCGAACTGGGCTACACGCTGGCCGACGGGCTGGAGTATGTCCGCACCGGGCTGCGGGCGGGGCTGGCCATCGACGACTTCGCGCCGCGCCTCTCCTTCTTCTGGGCCATCGGCATGAACTACTTCATGGAGATCGCCAAGATGCGCGCCGCCCGCTCCCTGTGGGCCAAACTCATCAGGCAGTTCAACCCGCGCGACCCCAAGTCGATGGCCCTGCGCACCCATTGCCAGACCAGCGGCTGGAGCCTGACCGAGCAGGACCCGTTCAACAACGTCGCCCGGACGTGTCTCGAAGCCATGGCCGCCGTGCTGGGCGGCACGCAATCGCTGCACACCAACGCTCTCGACGAGGCCATCGCCCTGCCGACCGACTTCTCGGCCCGCATCGCGCGCAACACGCAACTCTACCTGCAACACGAGACCGGCATCACCCAGATCGTCGATCCGTGGGGCGGGTCATATCTGGTCGAGACCCTGACCGCCGAGCTGACCCGCCGCGCCATGGCTCACATCCACGAGATTGACGGGCTGGGCGGCATGGCCAAGGCGCTGGAGACGGGGTTGCCCAAGATGCGCATTGAGGAAGCGGCCGCCCGACGGCAGGCGCGCATCGACTCGAAGACCGAGACCATCGTCGGCGTCAACAAGTACCGGCTCGACCGCGAAGCGCCGATCGACATTCTGGAAGTGGACAACACCGCCGTGCGCGAGCAACAGATCGCCCGGCTGCGGGAAGTGCGCGAGGGGCGCGACAACGACGCGGTGGCCCACGCGCTGCACGCGCTGACCCACGCCGCGGCTACGGGCGAGGGCAATCTGCTGGAGTTGGCCGTCGAGGCGGCCCGCGCCCGGGCCACGCTGGGCGAAATATCGGGCGCGCTGGAGCGCGTCTGGGGGAGGCACAAGGCCGTGATTCGATCGATCAGCGGGGTGTATCGCGCCGAGCACGGCGACGACGAGGAGATCGCCCACGTCCGCAAGCTGTCCGACGACTTCGCCGCGGTCGAAGGGCGGCGGCCGCGCATCCTCGTGGCCAAGATGGGCCAGGACGGCCACGACCGCGGGGCCAAGGTCATCGCCACCGCCTTCGCCGACCTCGGCTTCGACGTCGACATAGGCCCGCTGTTCCAGACGCCGGAGGAAGTCGCCCGGCAGGCGATGGAGAACGACGTCCACGCCGTGGGCGTCAGCTCGCTGGCTGCGGGGCACAAGACGCTCGTGCCGCAGCTGGCGGCCGAACTGAAGCAACTCGGCCGCGGCGACATTATGATCGTCGTCGGCGGCGTCATCCCGGCGCAGGATTACGAGTTCCTCTATGCCAACGGCGCGTCGGCCATCTTCGGTCCGGGGACGGTGATCCCGGTGGCGGCGGGGAAAATTGTGGAGGAGTTGAATCGGAGGTTGGGGCACGGGTAGCCGGCAATCAGCCGCGTTATATAGATGACCCAGGGTTTTTCAGTAGCCGGCCCAGTGGTTGAAGGTGTAGAGGTCAGGCAGCGG
>JAHDWL010000010.1 GCA_023384355.1 Anaerolineae bacterium | reverse complement strand
GCGGATTTCTCACTCATTTTCGATCTCGTCCAGCATTTTTAAAACGTTCTTGATATAAACTTCCCGCAAATACGGCCGATTCATAGGGATCGTCAAGCGTAGCCCATCACGCACGTAAATATAGTGACTTGAACCACTTCGTGGCTGCCGCCGTTTGAAACCAAAATCGATTAGCAAGCCATCCAAATCCTCAAACCGGACAGTTTTGGGATTGTTGCGAATACGTTCTAGTCGCTTTTGACGCTTGGTCACCTGAATATGATACTATATGCGGTGTCACTTGTCCATAAAGTCTCTTTGGTAAACTTTGTTATCCAGCTCAAACAGATATACTATCGACGCCGGGCGAGGGTGGCATATTCGGTGTAAGCGAGAAGATATTATGGATGTTACAGTCACCAACCCGAAACAGAACGCCGTCCACTACCCCCCTGATCGCCGCTTCATAGTCTGGATCCGCCGGAATTTCCTCATTGCTCTCGCGATGCTGATCGTTCTCCCCGTGGTCGCGGCCTGGGCACAGTACCTGATCGCCGGCCTGCCCGCCGTGCCCCAGAGTTACCCCACGGCCGCTGATCTGACCGCGCCCGCCGGCTTTCCGGGCTGGCTTCGCCTGGCCCACTTCGTCAACTTCCTGTTCATCGTCCTGCTGGCCCGCAGCGGGCTGTCGATCCTGATGGACCACCCGCGACTGTACTGGAACAGCGACTGCACCCCGGGCACGGAGTGGATGCGGTTCACCCCGGTCGAGGCTCCGATGGATCACATCTGGACCGCCAAGGACGACGCCCGCTACATCTCGCCCTGGCTGGGCTTGCCCGGCTTCCGGCACACGATTGGCACGGCCCGCCACTGGCATTTACTGAGCGCCTTGTTTTGGCTGTTAAACGGGCTGGTGTTTGTTCTCCTGCTTCTCAGCACAGACTACTGGATGAGGCTGGTTCCGAACTCGTGGCGGATCATTCCCGAAGCGTGGGCGCTTTTCGTCCACTACGCCACCTTCCACATGCCGTTTGAGCCGGACCCCTACTACGCCTACAACGCCATGCAGCAGCTGGCCTACTTCACCGTCGTGTTCGTCATGGCCCCGCTGTCGATGTTGACGGGGTTGGCCATGTCCCCGGCCATCGCCAATCGCTTCCGCTGGTATCCCAAGTTGTTCGGCGGCCGGCAGGCGGCCCGTTCCATCCACTTTCTGTTGCTGCTGGGCTACACCGGGTTCTTCGTCGTCCACGTGACGCTCGTCGTGATGACCGGGTTTGCCCGAAACATGAACTACATCGTGCTGGGTAACGACGACGGCAGTCTGACCGGGTTGCTCATCGGTCTGGCCGGCATCGGCTTCGTCGTGGCCGCCTGCTTTGTGGCCTACTGGTTTTCCTGGCGGCATCCCCGCTCCTTGCAGTATCTCGTACGGCGAATTCATTCGGTCATGAGGTTTCTCTTCTTTCGCCACATCGTCCCGCGCGCGCAATATTCCGAGGCTGACATCTCGCCCTATTTCTGGCCCAACGGCAAGCCGCCGACCACGGATGAGTGGCAAGCGCTCGCGGCCAACGACTTCAGGGATTTTCGCCTTAAGGTCTTTGGGTTGGTCGACAACCCGCTGGAACTGTCTCTGGAAGAGATGAAAGCTCTCGGCCCACAATCCCAGATCACGATGCACCATTGCATCCAGGGCTGGTCGGGCGTCGCCCAGTGGGGTGGGCTGTCACTGGCGAAGCTGATCGAACTGGCGCAGCCCCGACCGGAGGCGAAGGTATGCGTCTTCTACTCTTTCGGCGAGGGGTTGTACGGCGGCGACTACTACGACACACAGTCGCTGGAGAACGCCATGCACCCCCAGAGCCTGCTGGCCTACGAGATGAACGACGCGCCGCTTCCGCCCGTCTATGGCGCGCCGTTGCGCCTGCGCGTCGAGAATCAGTTGGGCTACAAAATGGTCAAGTGGATCAAGTCGATCGAGTTCGTCACCAGCGAGAAATCCGTCGGCAAGGGTCACGGCGGCAAGAACGAAGACGACGAGTACTTCGACCTGTTCCCGGAGATTTAGCCCATTTGTTACAATAGGCCCGACTTCGGTACGTTGCCCTCACATAAAAAAGGATCAGGAAATGGAACAGAAAACATCAAATGAAATCGCCGTCGATCAAATGCCGGACTTGGCAGACACGATCGCCCGTTATCGTCTCGCCTACCTGATGACGACCAGCGACAAAGGCTCGCCCCACGTGGTGCCGGTGGACGTCATGATGGATGGGGGTGAACTGGTCGTGGACGGCATCGGCCGCCACACCCGCGAGAACGCATCGGCCCGGCCCGTCGTCGGCATGGTCTGGCCGCCGCAATCCGAGTCGGACTACTCGCTGATCGTCGACGGTCAGGCCGTCGTGAACGGCGAGCGGCTGCGCATCACCCCCACGCGCGCCGTGCTGCATCGCTCCGATCCGGCGCGCGAACCCAAGCCGTCGGGCGGCTGCGCGTCTGATTGTGTGGAGGTCGCGCTGGGCTACGGCCAGACGGCCCGTTGACACGGCAGTTGATTCATACATCCGCCGGGCGGCCGCCTGATCCATGACTCCAATCCCGCTCTCAGTGATTGAAGCCCGCCGCCTGGTCATCGCCGCCCAACAACCGGTAGTGCCCCGTCCCATCCCGACCCGGCCCGATCTCCTCGACCTCATCCGCCGCATCACCTGCCTGCAGATTGATCCGATCAACCTGGTACTTCTGGTGGGGATGCCGGGCGAGACAGTTCGAAGTCTGTCTTGCGGCAGAACCTTCGAACTGTCTCACGGGTAGCCGGCCGGTCGGGTTACGACTGGCCGGGCCAATGACTGCCGATTAATTATCCGGGAAGCGGATCGGGTCGCCTTCCTTCGGTGGCGTGCCGGTCGGGGTGATCACACGCATCGGGACGACCCTCTCGGTGGAGATACCCAGTTCCATGGCTGCGCGGGCGATCTGCTCATATGCCTCTCGGGCATACATGGCCGCCGCGCCGTACTCCCAATTGTTGAACGCGTCCTGGGCGGTCATGGCTGCGGCATCGGCCGCGTCAACGTAGGCCTGCACTGTGTCCGCGTCGGGGTGGGCGACGACACCCGCCAGCACCTGGTTGGCCCAGTTCAAATAGCCGGCGAACTGATAGCGGTTCATGTTGTCCTGGTTGAACACGCCGAACCGGCCGGTGAGGCCAAGGTAACTCATGATCGAGTCGCTCTCGTCACCCGCCCAGGCGAAGTAGGTAAAGTCAGCAGGCCCATAGTCAACCCCCATCTCGGAGTCATAGCCGTCATGGGGGTGCGACAGGCCGGTATGGTGGCCGACCTCGTGGACGGTCGTATCGCTGAAACCATAACCCAGGTCGCGATACTCCTGCGCGCCGAAGGCGAAGACATAGGACGGCGTGCCGTCGACCCAGTTGTCGTCAGCAAAGCCCAACAACCCCCATTGGCTGCCGAGGCGACGCTCGGTGACGTGATAGGAGAACACGGAGGCGACGTAATCTCCTGCCGGATAGCCGGAGACGTAGTTGCCGTAGTTGGCGTCGAAGTGGCAGAACATCTGGGCAAAGGTAGTGCCGAACTGTTCCCAACAGCCGTGTCGGGATAACCGATCGCTGAAGATCCCCAGTGTCCTTCGCGCCTGAATGTCCGGCGGCCTATTCAGATCCTCGGCCGTAGCCCATTCAAAGTACGGCTGTAACGCGGACAACTCGTTTTGCACGAAATCGAGGTCCAGATAATCCGTGCCCACCTCACGGCGGCCGGCGTCCGATTCGAACATCTCCACGTGGACCACCTTGCGGCCGTCGGGTGCGGGCGAGCTAACCAATGGGTCATAGAGCGGAGAGGGGGTGAAGAGCAGGTTAATGGCTACCAGGCGCGTCACCAGCCCCAAATCCTGCCCCAGCGCCGCCGGGTCACGATAGCCGCCGGCGGTATATTCCCAGATGGGCGGCATACGATAATCTTCTTCACCGTTGCCGTCCAGGTCGGGGAAGTCCACCGCCCAGTTGTCGGTCCATGCCTCCGGCCCGGCCGAGAGGTCATAGAACCAGGTGCGGCCGTGGGACCCGCCCCAGGCGATGATTTTGCGCGAGGCGCGGGCTTCGCCGAAGTTGTAGCCTGTGTCGGGGTCGAGGTAGTCGGTCTTGGTGTAGATGTGGAACTGGAAGTCGGGGCGACCATACCAGTTGATAAAGAAAATGGTGTAGCCCATACCGGTTTCTACGTCCAGCCGGTGAGCGTTGCTCATCAGCCACTGCTCGGTGGAGGGGGCGTCGATATACCCGACCGGATCGGTCACATCGAGGACGTTGCTCGCCTGGTCGTTGTAGAGCGCCTGAAAATCGGTCATTGGGCCGGGAGTAGCGATGCTGCCAAGATAGTCAAAGAAGTCGTTCTCGAAGCTGTTGTTGGCCCACGTGATGTTGTACTTGAAGTCGAACTGCAAGCCCATGTCGCGCCCGGCGACGCCATAGAAAGCCGGATAGCGCACAATCGGCGCGTAGCCGTCCGGCAACCAATCCTTCAGGTCGTTCATATTGAAGTCGCCCTGATCATAGCCGACGAACACGAGGTTGATCGGCACCCGTTGTTCATAGGTCACGTGCGCGCCGGGTTCCAAACCGGGCGACGAATCGCTCTGTGCCAGTGCCACCGATGGAACAATCAGGAGCGCAAGCACCAGCGACGACAATACCAACCGACGCCACTGAGTCGAACGGATAACGCGGTTCATGTGAATTACCTCCTATTCAATTGGACTCAATGCTAATCAGATACCTCTACCGGTTTCCTCAACCGATTTCGGTTATTCCTGATCCAAACCAGTGATCACGCACTATGTACTTAAATAGGATACTCACCTTGTTGGTCGTGTCAATCATCCAACCGGATCGATTGCCTTCATTACAACTTCAACGGGTATATCATCCACCGCTGATCCGGTTGGTAAGGATGAGATTGTCGCCGCCGCCCGCACGTCATGACGGCTGACAAGTGCTCTTGATCTGACGCTCTCACGGCATTGCACGCCTGCCCATTCTGGCCCATCCCCGCAACGGGTTATATAATCCCCTTATTCCGTTTCCGTCGCCCTCGCGGACGTAAAAACCACAACACAAGCGGTCAGTCAGGATGAACGAGCAGGAGCGGCACAATCGATCGGTCATGCTGCGCCGGGTGCGGTCGGTGTGGCTTGAGGGCGTCCTCGAGGAGTCGCTCCACGGCGGCGAGATTATCGATCTCGGATTCGCCTATCGCCCGGCGGCGCTGGGCAACAGCGGCGTCCCTTCGTGGCAGCAAGCCGCGGAATACGACTACCTGCTCCCCGTCGGCACGAAGATCGAGGATGTATTCGCCGCTGCCGGTCGGGTCCTGCTGGTGCTCGGCGAGCCGGGCGCCGGCAAGACGACCATGCTGTTGCAACTGGTCAGCCACCTGATGGCCGCGGCCGAAGCTGATGAAGCATGTCCCATGCCGGCCGTGTTCAGCCTGGCCGCCTATACCCGTGACCGCACCCTGGCCGAGTGGCTGGTGGAGCAACTGGCCAACAACTACGAGGTGCCGCGCAAGATCGGCGAGCGTTGGATTGCGGACGGGCAGTTTGTCCCCCTGCTCGACGGCCTTGATGAAGTTGACCCGACCCACCGCCCCGCCTGCGCTGAGGCCATCAACGAATTCCGCGCCCGCCATCCCGGCGTCTCGCTGCTGGTAACAGCTCGCAATCGCGACTACCAGGCGTTGGCCACGCGGCTTCACATGGACAAGGCCATCATCCTCCAACCCCTGAACGAGGAGCAAATCGACACCTATCTCGGGCGACATGGCCGCAAGCTCGACGGCCTGCGCGCCTCGCTGGCCGCCGACCGCACGCTTCGCGAGCTGGCCCAAACGCCACTCATGCTGTCGATCATGACCCTGGCTGCCACTCGCCCGACGGAGGGAGAGACCACCCTCGGCGATGGCCTGCTCAGCCGCAACCACTTGTTTGATGTCTACGTCGAGCGCATGGCCCGCTACCGCTCCCGGAACATGGGCTATTCGCCCAGCGACACTATCGGCTGGTTGTCCTGGCTGGCCAAACAGATGGCGCGTGAAGCCAGACCGATCTTTTTTGTGGAGGACATGCAACCGTCCTGGCTGCCTCGCGACGACCGCGAACGCTTTGGACGCCGCGCGCGTCTGACGGTGTTCGGGCTGTTGGGCGGGATGGCCCTGCCCGCGGCGCTCATCCTCCTGCTTTTCGGTCGTTGGGGGGCGGCCGCCGGCCTGATCTTCCTTGGGCTGCTGGCCGCGGTCGTGCCCGCTCTCACCGGGCGCTTTCTGACGCGCGCGCGCCTGTCGTTCAACCGCATCGAGACGGTGGAGTCATTGGGCTGGTCGTGGCCCTGGGCGGTTCTGGGGTTCGGTGTCGGCGCGCTGGTCGGGCTGGCGCTCGGTGCGCTGGTGGCCTGGCTCGATCGCTGGACGAACACGCCCTGGCCGGCGCTATTGGCCGCGGGCGGCGGCGTTTTGACCATGATCGAGAGCGCGCTGTTGCGCGGCGACCTGCGCCTGCGCACGACGCCGGGTCAGGGCGTGGAACAATCCCGCCGCAACGGGCTGATGGTCGGCGGGAGCGTGATCGTCGCCACGGTCGTCGTCGGGGCGGCCGCCGTGTCCGTGGCCGCCGCGTTCATGGGGCGGCAGGCGCTGGTGCCGGCCGCGGCGTGGCTGGTGTGGCTGGCGCTCTATCTGGGCGCGGGCTGTGGGCTGGCGTTCGGCCTGCTGGCCTGGCTGCAAAACCGCCGGTTGCGCGGCATCCTGGATGACCGGGGCAGCTTTCCGGCCGACGCGACTGGTTTCCTCAATTTTGCCGCCGAGCGCAATCTGCTGCGCAAAGTCGGCGGCGGATACTCCTTTGCCCATGCCCTTTTGCTGGATTATTTCAGCCATCGCGCCGGATGAATTCCTTCATTGTTAGCCGATAGATGAATCGTTCAGGAAATTGCGTGCCATCCACGCCGAACCGGGTTTAATTGTGGGGAAACTATGCCCCTCTTACCCGGCGAACTCCTGCATAATCGCTACCGCATCGTCAGCCTGCTGGCCGGCGGCGCGTATGGTGCCGTCTATCGCGCCTGGGACTTGACCGACCAGCTGGATGTGGCCGTCAAGGAGTATCTCGACCCCTCGGTCGAGATACAGAAGCGCTTTCGGGCCGAGGCGCGGCGGCTGGCGGCGCTGAATCATCCGCAGCTGCCCCGTGTGCTCGACCATTTCGCGCTGGAGAGCGGTCAATACCTCGTCAGCGCCTACGTCGACGGCGTCGATCTGCAGAGCCTGCTCGACCAGTACGGACCGCTGCCCTCGGACCTGATCGTCCCCTGGCTGCAAAGCGCCACCGTTCCTCTGGCCTGGCTCCACGAACAAAAGCGTCTGCACCTCAATATCAAGCCAGCCAACATCCGCCTGACCCCCGACGGCCGGGTTTTTCTCGTCGACAGTGGCCTGCCGGGGTTGGGCGTGCGACCCCACACACCCGGCTATGGCGCGCCGGAGCAGCAAGCCCAGACCGAGACCGGCCCCCCGGCCGACGTCTACAGCCTCGGCGCGACGCTCTACACGCTGCTGACCGGCAAGGTGCCGCCCAACGCGCTCAGCCGTGAGACGGGCCTCAGCGATCTGACTCCCGCCCGCGAGGTCAACCCCGACATCGAGCCGTACCTGTCCATCGTTGCCGGGCGGGCGATGTCGTTGCGCCCCGACACGCGCTATGACACGGCCGATGATTTTGCCCGCGCGCTGGAGCGGCCGGCCGGCAGGCCCGCTCCAGCCGTCAGCGCCATGCGCCGCGTCGGACCGGAGCTTGCCCCCGCGCCTGTCGCCCCCGCGCCACGCGCCGCGACCAGCCGCCGCCGGCA
The DNA here is from genome assembly GCA_023384355.1 of Anaerolineae bacterium. Lineage (GTDB taxonomy): Bacteria > Chloroflexota > Anaerolineae > Promineifilales > Promineifilaceae > Promineifilum. The sequence goes on along the minus strand of JAHDWL010000010.1, from coordinate 78,862 downwards.
ACTGGATCGCCGGGCGATTCTGGGCCTCTCAGCCTTGCTGATTGGGATCCTGGCGCTGGCCGGATTTCTCACCCTGACCAACCTCGATCGACCGGAGCAAGCACAAGGCCCGGCCGCCACCAGCACGCTGCAATCGGCGGTCATCGCCGCGCTAACCCAGCTCGCGCCCACGGCGACGCCCACACCGGAACCGACCATGCTGCCCACGCCCACGCCGCAGCCCCTCATCACCAAGACCGATTCGCGGATGATTCTCGTCCCCGGCGGCGCGTTCGAGATCGGCGACGACACCAGCGAGGAGAACGACGAGAAACCCGCCCGCCTGGTTCAGCTCGATTCGTTCTACATCGACGAGACCGAGGTGACGAACGCGGCCTACGCCCAATGTGTCGACGAGGGGGCCTGCCCGCGTCCCGCCCGCGCCGGGGCCACCTATTACCAGAGTTACTACGGCGACCCGGCCTTCGACGACTATCCGGTCATTAACGTCACCTGGCATAACGCCGCGGCCTTCTGCGCCTGGCGCGATGGCGCGCGGCTGCCCAGCGAGGCGGAGTGGGAGTTCGCCGCCGCGCTCGACCCCACCGCGGGGCAGGAGCTACGCTACCCCTGGGGCGACACGTTCGACGGCAATCTGCTCAACTTCTGTGACGTGAACTGCCAGCGCGACGACCGCGGCTACGAGTGGGACGACGGCTACCGCGACACCGCACCCGTCGGCAGCTACCCCGGCGGCCGCTCGCCGGCCGGCATCTACGATATGCTCGGCAACGTCGCCGAGTGGGTCGGCGACTGGTACGACTTCCGCGCCTATCGCGACATCGCCGACACCAATCCGCGCGGCCCGGTGGAGGGTGAATTCAAGTCGCTGCGCGGCGGTTCCTGGTTCACCCCGCCCAACAACCTCGGCGCGTTCATGCGCGACAACCTGGACCCGAACGCGGCGCAGGCCACGGTCGGCTTCCGTTGCGCCATGCTGCCGCCGTAGGGGCCACCTCATGCCCCGCGCGGACTGGAGTCCTCCGGCCATGACCCTGTGGCGAACCCATGCCGGACCGCCTCGCCGGCAAAAGCGTTGGGAATCTGACCCGTTAACGTCACCACATCGCTGCATGCGACCCCAAATCCATATCTCTTTCAATTTGACATCGCCATGCATTATCAATTATAATAGCAATGGTTAAATAAGAATTTAGGTATGTCAAAATGATTGACTTAATCTTCAATCCCCTTCTGGCGCTGGTCTTGGCTATCGTGACAGGTTTGGTTCTGGCGGTGCTGTTCTGGCCGCAGCGCGGGCTTCTGGCTCGCCTGCGGCGGGCGCGACGTATGAGCGACCGCGTCTATAGCGAGGACGCCCTGAAACATATTCATAAGGCCGAGGTCAAGGGGCGGCGGCCGACGCTCCACAGTATCTCCGGCGCGTTGCAGATTGATCCCAACGAGACAGCCGCGCTTCTCGGCCGCATGACGGACGCCGGGTTGCTGGTCGATGACGCCGGGACGCCACGCCTGACACCCGCCGGGCGCGACGCGGCTCTCCACGTCATTCGCGCCCACCGTCTGTGGGAGCGGTATCTGGCCGAGGAGACGGGCTACGACGAGGCGGCCTGGCACGGCCAGGCCGAGGAACGAGAACACGAGCTGACCCCGGCCGAACTGGACGCGCTGGCCGCCCGGCTGGGCCATCCGACCTACGACCCGCACGGCGACCCGATCCCCCCGCCCGACGGAGCGCTGGAGCCGCATGGCGGCCTGCCGCTCACCTCCCTGCCGCCCGACCAGCCGGGGCGCATCGTCCATCTGGAGGACGAACCCGAGCTGGTTTATGCCCAACTGGTGGCCGAGGGGCTGTCGCCGGGGCAGATCGTGCGGAACGCGACTGTGTCCGCCGATCGCGTCCACTTTTGGACGAACGGCGACGAGCACGTTCTGGCTCCCATCCTGGCGGCCAACGTGTTTGTGCAACCCCTGCCGGAGGAAGCCGTGGAGCCTGTCGGCGGCCGCCCGCTGACCAGGCTGAAGATGGGCGAGTCGGCCCGGGTGGTGGCTCTGGCCCCCGGATTGCGAGGGCAGGAGCGCCGCCGTTTCCTCGACCTGGGTTTGCTGCCGGGCACCGAGGTGACGGCCGAAATGCGCAGCCCCAGCGGCGACCCGACCGCTTACCGCATTCGCGGGGCGACCATCGCCCTGCGCGCGGATCAGGCCAAATACATCAGGGTCACGGAATAACATACGAGAACGAAGAGGCGAGGCAGCGGGGCGCACGATATTTCTCCCTTTCACCCCTCTCCTCTTCCCCAGGAATGAACATGACGAACGAACCAAAACAAATACCCATCACGGATAGCGGTTGCGCCGGCTGTCCGATGTATAACCCCGGCCATCTTGAGCGGCTGGGGGTCGATATGTCCGAATCGGACTACGTTGTCGGCCTGGCGGGCAACCCCAACGTTGGCAAGAGCACCGTCTTCAACTCGCTAACCGGGTTGCGGCAGCATACCGGCAACTGGCCGGGCAAAACCGTGACGCGGGCCGAAGGCGGCTTTGTCTACGACGGCGCGCGCTACAAGCTGGTCGACCTGCCCGGTACCTATTCGCTGCTCTCCACCAGTCTCGATGAGGAAGTGGCCCGCGATTTCATCCTCTTTGGGCGGCCCGATGTGACCATTGTCGTCCTCGACGCCACCCGGCTGGAGCGAAACCTCAACCTTGCCCTGCAGGTGCTGGAGATCACCGACCGCGCGGTCATCTGCCTCAATCTGATGGATGAGGCCACGCGACGCGGCCTGAAGATCGATGATCGGCGGCTGGCCCGTGACCTGGGCGTGCCGGTGGTGCCAACCGCCGCGCGACAGGGCAAAGGGCTGGATGAGTTGCTGCGGGCCGTCAACGACGTGGCCACCGGGCGCTCGGTCGGCCGCCCCTACCGCGTTCGGCAGCGTTCGGCGGCCGTCAGCCGGGCCGTCGATGAGCTGGTCGGGCAGATCACTCAGGTCTTCCCCGATTTGCCAAACGCCCGCTGGGTAGCCATGCGCCTGCTGGACGGCGACGAGAATATCGCCGAATCCATTCGCTCCGGCGAGCTTGGACAATTAAGCCGCGCCCCGCGGCTGGAGGTGGCGGCATGAGCGCCCTGACGACATCAGACGGCCGGCTGGCCTCATTCCAGCAAGGCCAGCCCCCCATCGACAAAAGCCCGCAGCCGGCGACCGGCGGCCCGCCGACCGCCGAGACGATTCTGGCCACTGCCGCGCGCCTGCGTCGCGAGGTAGGCCTGACGTTTCATGAGCAGTTGATGGAAGACATCTACGCCGACGCGGCGCGCCTGGCCGACCGGGCCGTGACCCGTCCCGGCGAGGCGGAACGCTTCGACCTCGACCGGTCGATTGACCGCATCGTCACCAGCCGCGTGTGGGGCTTCCCGATGATGATCCTGCTGTTCGCGCTGGTGTTCTGGATCACCATCATCGGGGCCAACTACCCGTCGCAATGGCTGTCGAATATCCTCATCGGCACGATCTACCCGTGGCTCAACAATATGGCCGATGCATTAGGCTTTCCGTGGTGGCTGTCCGGGTTGCTCATCGACGGCATCTATCTGGCCACGGCCTGGGTCGTCAGCGTCATGCTGCCGCCGATGGCCATCTTCTTCCCGCTGTTCACCCTGCTGGAAGATTTTGGCTATCTGCCGCGAGTAGCCTTCAACCTCGACAACATCTTCCGGCGGTCAGGGGCGCACGGGCGGCAGGCGCTGAGCATGATGATGGGCTTTGGTTGCAATGCCGCCGGGGTCGTGGCCACGCGGGTCATCGACAGCCCGCGCGAGCGGCTCATCGCCATGCTGACCAACAACTTCGCCCTGTGCAACGGACGCTGGCCGACGCAAATCCTCATCGCCACGCTGTTCATCGGCACTCTCGTCCCGGCGTGGCTGGGCGGGCTGGTGTCGGCTGCGGCCGTGGTCGGCATTGCCGTGCTGGGCGTAGCCTTCACCTTCGGCGTGTCGTGGTTCCTCTCGCGGACGATGCTGCGCGGTGAGGTGTCGACCTTCAGCCTGGAGTTGCCGCCCTACCGGCCGCCGCGCATCCGCCAGACGCTGGCTACATCGATCGTCGACCGCACCATCTACGTCTTGTGGCGGGCGGTGGTCTTTGCCGCGCCGGCCGGGGCGGTCATCTGGCTTATCGCCAACATCACCATCGCCGGGCAGCCGCTGGCCGTCTATCTGGTCAACTTTCTGAACCCCATCGGCCTGCTCATCGGGTTGAATGGCGTCATCCTGTTGGCCTATGTCGTTGCCATTCCCGCCAACGAGATCGTCATCCCCACCATCCTGATGCTGACCGTGCTGATGACCGGCGCGAGCGGCGTTGACGGCGGTGCGGGGGTGCTGGCACAAACCGAATCGCACCAGACGATCGCGAGCGTGTTTCAGGCCGGCGGCTGGACGCTGCTGACGGCCGTGAACCTGATGCTCTTCAGCCTGCTCCACAACCCGTGCTCGACAACGATCTACACCATCTACAAGGAGTCGGGCAGCAAGAAGTGGGCGACGGTGGCGGCGCTGCTGCCGCTGGCGATTGGGCTGGTGGTGACGTTCACGGTGGCCCAGGTGTGGCGGCTTATCGCCTATTGATAATTCGCGCCCGGCCTTATCCTCTTCTCGTCCCGCTTCGCCGCTGGCGCGACCCCTTGCCGCGATAGCTCGGTGCTTCCAGCACGAAAAAGGTGCAGCGGATGCCGTCGAGCATGCGCGAGGCCAGTCGCGGGTCGAGTTGCTCGATGGGCACGGCCGTGGTGATGACGGTCGGCAGTTTGGCGTTATAGCGATAGTTGAAGAGCTGGTAGAGCTTTTCGCGCGCCCAGGCCGTGGCGCTCTCCGTGCCCAGGTCGTCGAGCACCAGCAACGGCGCGGTCTTCACCTCGTCGAAGCGCTTGTCGAGCCGGGTCTGGCTGTTGGGGCCGAACGACGCCCGCAGGTGATCGAGCAGATCGGGCACGACGATGAACAACACCGGCTCGCCGCTATTGCTGATGTAATTGGCAATGGCCGCCGCCAGGTGGGTCTTGCCGTTGCCGTAGGCCACGCTGTTGAACACCAGCCAGCCCGACGGCTGCTCGGCGAAGGCCACCGCCTGCTGCAGCGCCCGGTGCAGGTTGTCGGCCTGCGCCCGCGGCAGTTCGTTCTCGCGCAGGTCGAAGGTCTCGAACGTCTTGTCGGCGTGAAAGTTCAGCGTCGACAGGTCGGACTGATCGTCGCCGCCGGAGCGGCGGAAATCGGGCGCGGTGATGTGGACGATTTGCGTCAGGCTGGGGTCGACTATGCGCGATCGCATGCGAATCTCGATCGCCTCAAGCTCGAGGTTGGTGGTGATGATCGTCGGGAGCCTGGAATTGTAGCGATGGTTTAGAATCTGGTAGAGCTTCTCCTGGGCCCACTCGCTGTTGCTTTGGGTGCCCAGGTCGTCGAGAATGAGCAGCGGGCTGTTGCGCACCTGGTCGAAGCGCTCGTCGTAACTGACGGTCGATTCGGGGCTGAACGTCGCCCGCAGATGGTCAAGCAGATCGGGCGTGTTGATGAACAGCACCGGCCGCCCCTCGGCCAGTTGCCGGTTGCCGATGGCCGCCGCCAGATGGGTCTTGCCGCAACCGTAGCCGCCCTTCAGCACCATCCAGCCCTCAGGTCGGGCGGCGTAGTCGCGGGCACGGTCGAACGCCAGCTGCAGGTTGCGGCGGCGGGCGGGGGTCAGCCCGTGACCTTCGGGGATAAAGCTCTCGAAGGTGCAGTGGGCCAGCGGGCCGAGTTGGCTCATATTCATGAGGACGTCGAGGCGCGCGCGTGCCTGCTCGTCGGCGCGACAGACGCAGGGCACGGCGCGGCCGAAGCCCGGCTCGCCCGGCTCCAGGTCGGGCACGACATAGCCCAGTCCCGCGCAATGGGGGCAGTCGGGCCGGCCGATGCCGCCGTCGTCGTGACGGCCGCCGTCGTGCCCGCCCGCCTCAGCGCTGGATGATATCGTCATATTCGGGCGGGACTTGCCGTTGTAATTCCCGCTGAGAATCTCGTTGGCCGAGCGCATCTTGTCTTCCTTCCACGCGCCAGCGCTCCAGGATGCCCTGGACATAGCGCCAGCGACGAACATTGTTGGTGACGGCCAGTTTGATGGCCTCTTCAATCCAGCGGGGCGGGTAGGTCTGTTCCGCCTCGCGCAATTCGTCGGCGATCATGGGCGTGAGCGCGCCGATGTTTTGCTCGTAGAGCACGAAGATATTCGGCCGCTCCACCATCAGGGAGATGGGTTGCTCGTCGTCGGGCGTCGGCCGCCATTCGCCGCGGGTGATGCCGCCGACGGCCGCCCGGCCGCGCTCGGTGTTCAGGAAATACAGCTCCATCAGGCCGTCGCTTCCCTCGACCGACACCTGCAGGAACGTGCCGCGAGCCACGGCGCGCTCGATGCCGTCGAGCAGCATGTCGACTCCGGCCTGGATACTCGGCCCGCCCATCGCCTTGAGCAGGATGGCGTCGTTCATGAAGTCGGGCAACCGCAGATAGCGCACGTCACCTTCGCGCTGGCCCAGCGCCCAGAAGGCGTAGAGCGTCACCTTCAGCTCGGCCAGGTTGTCGATGGCCGGCAGCAGCTCGCTGAAGAACAGGTTTGGCACGGGCGTCAGCCGCTGTTTCCCGTCGGGGAAACCGGCAAAGCCTTGCATGGATGTTGATCCGGACATGATTAATTACGAATTAAAAATTAAAAAATTACGAATTAACAATCGGGAATAGGGGACATGCGTCCCTCGCTCTTAATTTTTAATTATTAATTTTTAATTCCTGATCCCCGATTCATAGTTCCACTTCCTGCTTGTGCAGGTTGCGGAAGGTGGCCAGCTTGCCGTGCCAGAACAGGTCAATGGATCCGGTGGGGCCGTTGCGGTGCTTGGCCACGTTGACCTCGGCGATATTCGGCCGCTCCGAAGTCTCCGGGTTATAGTAATCGTCGCGATAGATGAACATGACGACGTCGGCGTCCTGCTCGATGGACCCACTGTCGCGCAAATCCGACAGCACCGGTCGCTTGTTCTGGCGCTGCTCCACGGCGCGGCTGAGCTGGGCGGCGGCCACGACGGGCACATCCAGCTCGCGGGCCAGCCCCTTCAGCTCGCGCGAGATCTCGCTGACTTCCTGCACGCGGTTGCTGGTGGGGTGTTCGGCCGACATGAGCTGCAGGTAGTCGATCATGATCAGGTCCAGCCCGTGCTCGGCGTAAAGACGGCGGCATTTCGTGCGCAGTTGCATGGGCGTGATCGACGGCGTGTCGTCGATGAAGATCTTCGTCTCCGAGAGGCGGCCGAGCGCTTCCAGGAAGATGGCCCACTCGTGGTCGGCCAGGTCGCCGCGCCGCAGCCGCTGTGAGTCGATGCGCGTCTCGGCGGCGATCATGCGCTGCACCAGTTGTTCGCCCGACATCTCCAGATTGAATATGGCCACCCGCTTGTTATAGCGGCGGGCGGCGTTGAGGGCTACGGCGTTCTGCAGCGCGGTCTTGCCCATGCCCGGCCGGGCGGCGACGATGATCAGGTCCGACTTGTTGAGGCCGCTAAGCATCCGGTCGAGGTCGTTGAAGCCGGTGGGGATGCCGATGAACTCGTCGCCCCGCTCGCGCAGCAGCTCGATCCGCTCCAGGTAGTCACCGGCGATCTCCCTGACCGGCTTCAGGTCGCGGTTGGTGCGCTGTTCGCTGATGCTGAACAGAGCCAGCTCGCTGCGGTCGAGGACGACGTTGATGTCCTCGGCCTCGTTATAGGCCAGTTTGGCGATGCTCCCGGCGGCGAGGATGAGCTTGCGGCGGGTCGAGGCGGCCTCGACCATCCGGCCATAGGCCTCGGCATTGATCGAGGTAGGCACGGCGTTGAGCAGGTTGATGACCGTCGGCTCACCGCCTATCTCATCCAGCACCTCGCGGTGGCGCAGCTCCTCGATGAGCGTGACGACGTCGAGAGGCACACGCCGCTCGTTGAGGGCCAGGATCGATTCGTAGATCCAGCGGTTTTGCGCCCGATAGAAGGCGTCGGGTTTCAGGAAGCTGGCGACCTCGTAGATGGCGTCGGGGTCGATGAGCAAGGAACCGAGGACGGCCTCCTCGGCCTCGACGCTGTGGGGCGGCAGGCGGTCTTCGATGCTATCCATTGTGATCAGGAAATCAGCAATAAGGAATCAGGAGCAGGGAAAGGATGTCCTTTACTCCTGATTCGTAATCATTCAGCTGCGGTCGTCTTCGCCGTCGAAATCCTCAAAGTCCAGTGTGTCGAGAAAGTCGCTGAAGGCGTCGAGCGGGCCGACATCGGCCGCTTCATCCTCGCCCTGGTCCCACTCCTGCATATCCGGTTCCGGCTCCACGCCGGCCACGTCCATGACCTCCTCGGCAATGAAGATGGGCACCTTGGCCCTTACGGCCAGGGCAATGGCGTCCGACGGGCGGCAATCGATTTCTCGCGGTTTGCGTTCGCCCTGCACGTTGATGAAAAGCCGGGCATGGAAGACACTCTCGTTCAATTCCTTTATCAGCACGTGGGAGACCGTCCCGCCCAACTCATTGATGACATTCTTGAGCAGGTCCTGGGTCAGCGGTCGCGCTACCTTGACATCCTGCAACTCAATGGTGATGGCATCGGCCTCGCAGGGGCCGATCCAGATGGGGAGCCGGCGGTCGCTGTCCACCTCGCGCAGGAGCACAATGCGGTGTTGGGACACCAGACTGATGCGGATGCTGTCGATCATAACCTCGATCATGTAAGACCCCCTCAGAGCTTCACTTGTACCGATGAAGTGTGGGGCAATTGTAACACAAAAAGGGGGATGGGCGACGAACGCGGAGCGGAGAATTTGCCGGGCAAACCGGCGGCGCAACGGGATTAGTGCGACAAAATCACCCAGTTCGGGCCGCGCTGCTCCATCACCAGATTGACGAGATTGTTGCGCGGGGCCTGGGTGGCTGTGGCCTGGGCGTTGTTGCCGTCGAGGTTGACGCTGTGCAGCTCGTAGCCGAATTCGGCCGCCGACTGCACGATCCTGAGGTAGCTGGTGGCCATGGGGTCGATGATAGCACCGTTGTTGGCGAGGATGTTGCTGACGCTGTCGAGGATGACGTTGGATCGGGCATAGTCGCCGGCCCGCAACGCCGCGTCGGCCGACGACAGCATGAGTTCCAGGGTGACGTTGATCTCCGCCTCGGGGCGGCGGGTCAGGTCGGCCGGGTTGCCGAACTCGCGCACCTGCGTCGGGTGGGGCAGCCACGCGCTGAGGTAATGGGCCGTGGGGTCGTACAGCTCCTGGTAGTGACGGGCGACGTTGTAGTAGCGGATCGTCGTGCGGAGATCGTCCATGACGGTCGGGTCGACCGGCGCGCTGCCCAGCCCGGCCAGCCAGTCGGCCTCGGCCTGGGCCAGCGTCATGCCGTAGTGGCGTTGCAGGTTCACGTCCACCGCCCCGGCCAGCGTCGGCGCGTCGTCGGCCGACACGTCGCTGTAGAAGTTTTTGAACGTCGTCCAGCCGCCGCGTTCGATGAGCCAGGAGACCAGCCCGGCCGCTTCCAGATAGCCAATCTCGTGCTGCACGGGGTAGAAATTGTTGATCAGGTCGGCCAGCGGCACATAGCCGTTGCCTTCCTTGCCCAACGCGACCAGCGCCGCCGTCCGCGCGGGGATGTTTTCCGCCTTGTAATGGCCGCCGCTGACCCAAACGGCCAGCCCCTCGGCCAGGAAGGAGATGCGCCGCGGGGCGAACTGCTGGTCGAGGATATGGGTGGCCTCGTGGACGAGCAGCTCGTGGAGGCCGCCGCCGGCGTAGCGGCGGTCGACGTAGGACACCACCATGTCGGTGCCGGCGAAGCCGCCCTGGCCCACCACGCGATCGATGAAGTAGACCTGAAGCTTCTGGCTGGGGACGACATCCATTCGGCTCGACACCTGCCTGACGGCCTCTTCCATCATGGGGGCCAGCGTGCCCAGGTCGCGGGCGGCGGCCGTGCCGCTGACTACGTGGATGACGCAGCAGTTGGTCTCCAGCGTCTCCCATTGGGCGGCCACGTCGCGGGCCGCCTGGCCGGTGGGGATGTTGACGGTGGTGGTGATGGCGACGGTGTTGTTGAGCGGGTCTTCGTCGCCGGCCTGGATGGCGTCGCTGGGGTCCAGCACGACCTCGATGCGGTGGTCGCCGGACAGCCCGGCCGTGTCCCACGCCCATTCGTAGACGCCCTCGGCCTGGCCGTTCCAGTTGCGCCGGTCGAGCGGCCCGCCGGCCACCTGCACGCCGTCGACAAGTATGGCGACGTTCACCCCATCCACCGGGATGAAATCGGGCACGTGGGGCAGCAGCTGGAAGGTGACCTTGTCCCCGGCGTAGATGAGCGGCACGGGGTAGAGCACGACGTCGGTGTAGTTCAGCGACAGGTCGGAGGCGTCGGTCGGGTCGGGGAGGATGGTCGGCGACGGCTCCGGGCTGGGCGAGGGTGCGTCGGTCGGCGCGACCGTGTCTGTGGGGGACAGGGTGTCGGTCGGCGCGACGGGGGCGGCTTCCGGCGAGCCGGGCGCAGTAGGGTTTGATTGCGGGTTGGCGACGGCGATGGGGGCGGCCGTCGGCGCGAGCGTCGGCGTGGACGCGCCGGTTGTCCGGTTGCAGGCAGTAAGCCCGAATGCGATGATGGCCAGGATGACGAGAGCGAGCTTTGGCATCGGTCTCGATGGTATCAGGCGTCTGTACGTACAACTCAACGCGGATTCAATCCTTACTCAACTACTCTTATTCTATACGTCAACGGACGGCCGTCGTTTCAGGGCGACGGCGACGTTCACAGACTCTTAATGCGCTCTGTAACCGCGCGGGCAGTTTCCTGCAAAATGTAAGTTGTGCTGATTGCTCTTACTCAAACCGGCAAAACGATCGTATAATTCGTATCGCTCATTATAACACGGCCCGGGGCATTTCGTTATGGCCTGCGGGGCCGGCCCAGATAGCACGCTCAACAAATATCATTCAGGACAGGGAATTTAACACGGCTTCATCGCAGATGATGCGGATCAACGGGTTGAATCGCCATCGCCATCATCCGCTGCATCCGTGCCGAATTTTCTGCCCGTCAAAGGAGACCTGAAAATCATGCCCTTCAAGAATATTCAAGTGCCCGCCGGCGAAAAGATCACCTATGAGAACGGCCGGCTGCATGTGCCGGATCATCCCATCGTTGCCTTCATCGAGGGCGACGGCATCGGCGTGGACATCACGCCCGCTTCCATCATGGTATGGGATGCCGCTGTCGAGAAAGCTTACGGCGGCCGGCGCAAGATCGCCTGGATGGAGATCTATTCGGGCGAGAAGGCGGCCGAGAAGTACGACGGCAACTACATGCCCGAAGAGACGTTCGACGCCATGCGCGAGTACATCGTCGGCATCAAGGGGCCGCTGACCACGCCCATCGGCGGCGGCTTCCGCAGCCTCAACGTGACGCTGCGGCAGGTGCTGGACCTCTACGCCTGCGTGCGGCCGGTGCGCTACATCGAGGGCACGCCCAGCCCGATGAAGCACCCGGAAAAGATGAATATCGTCATCTACCGCGAGAACACCGAGGACGTCTATTCCGGCGTCGAATGGGAAGCGGGGACCGAGGAAGCCAACGCCATCATCGCCTTCATGAACGAGAAGCTGGGCAAGAACGTGCGCGAGGGGTCGGCCATCGGCATCAAGCCGGTCAGCGAGTTCGGCAGCAAGCGGCTGGTGCGGCAGGCGATTCAGTACGCCATCGACCACAACCGGCCGTCGGTGACGCTGGTGCACAAGGGCAACATCATGAAGTTCACCGAAGGCGCGTTCAAGAACTGGGGCTATGAGGTGGCGACGCAGGAGTTCCGCGACCATGTGGTGACCGAGGACGAGCTGTGGAGCGAGTATGACGGCAAGGCTCCGGCGGGCAAGATCGTCATCAACGACCGCATCGCCGACAACATGCTGCAGCAGATGATCACCCGCACCGACGAGTACAGCGTGCTGGCGACGCTGAACCTGAACGGCGACTACATCAGCGACGCGGCCGCGGCGCAGGTGGGCGGGCTGGGCATGGCCCCCGGCGGCAATATCGGCGACGGCGTGGCCCTGTTCGAAGCCACCCACGGCACGGCCCCCAAGTACGCCGGCAAGGACATGGTCAACCCCGGCAGCCTCATCCTGAGCGGGGCGATGATGCTGGAGTATATGGGCTGGAACGAGGCGGCCGAGCTGGTCGTCGAGGCCATGGGCAAGACCATCCGCGACAAGGTGGTGACCTATGACCTGCACCGGCAGATCGAGGGCGCGACGAAGGTGAGTTGCTCCGGGTTTGCGCGGGCGATTGTTGAGAATATGTAGCACCGGTTTCTCAACCGGCAGCGAGGGAAAGGGAAAGACCTCTGGGGTTTGCGGAAAACCTCAGAGGTCTTTCCTGTTTTTACTTATCTGCCTCTCCCCAATAAAACCCGTAACAATCGATCGATTGCTCCTCCGACGGGAGAATCTCCGTCAGGTCGACAACCCTCGTCCAGGTGTCAGTCGTGAAATCGACCAGGTAGATCCCTTCCTCGGCGCTGCCCGGCTTATAATCATCGATCACGACCGCCAGGCGCGAGCTATCAGGCGAGAAGCCGCAAAAGTTGTGATAACCTTCATCGACGGGCAGCTGCGAAACGAGTACACCATCCGCGACTCGCACAACAGCGATAGACACACCGCAAACCTCTAATTGTTCTCCCGTCGCTTCCTGTATGCAATCCCTAATCGTTACTCCTACATGTTGCATGTCCGGTGACCAATGGATTGTTTCAGCATAGTAGTACCACATGGCTGATTCAGCCAACTCGGCATCACTTCGTTGCGGCAGGCGACCGACCAATCGAGGAGCTATTAGCTCCGGGTCATCGCCATCAGCAACAAACAACAAGTCCCCCCAGGTGAAGGCCGCCATGCTGCGATCAGGCGAGACAGCGAAAGCGTCCATATGGGGCGACCGTCGAACACTTATTATGCCGATACCCAGCGGCTTGCCGGCATGCGGGGAATAGGCGTTTAATGCTTCAAGTGTGAGTAACCGACGATCGCTGCCGTCCACGTTCATGATCCACTCTTCCCTTCCTTGGCCGCGCGTATAGTACACGCTGCTCCCGTCGGCCGAGAAACGGATGTATTTTGGAAAAACATCCGCGCCGACCGGCAGCACCACCGTCTCACCTTCCTCAACAGGGATGAAGTGCAATTGACCGCCCGGCGCTACAAATAGAATCTGGCTGCCATCCGGGGAGAAATCTACAGAATACATCATATCCTGGGTATCAATGCTGCGGACGATTTGCCAATCCTCGTCCACGACGTGCAGCGCGCTGCCGGTATACAGATAACGCCGGCCGTTGTTTTCAAAATACCCAAATCCCCTGGGGTTATAGGCATCACCCAATAACTCCTCTGCTTCAGCGCGAGAGAGCACCTGGGTTATCTCAGACCCGTCCGAGCGAACGCTCCAGATACCGTTGAGATCATTCGGCTCCTTCTCCCAGCCGGGATTGGTGAGGAAGGTGATCATACCGTTTCCACCCCCCACCGGCGTCGGTGTCGGGGTAGGGGTCGCGGTATTTGTTGCTGTCGGTGTTATGGTCGGCGTGAGGGTGTCGGTCGGGATGGGTGTCGATGTCGGCGTCGGGGTCGGTTCGGCGGTTGCGGTGGTCGTCGGAACGGCCACAGTTTGGGCAACAGCAGCGATATCGGTGGCGGCAGTGTCCACTCCCGACCCGCCACAACCGGTTGAGAACAGGATAAGGGCAGATATGATAAAGAACCCAATCTTCCGGCGACTGTTCAAGTCTTCCTCCAAATGTCAGGCAAACCCATAGAGGCAAATTGGGTGGAAACCCACCTGTATGGATACAGATTACCACTCCGGCGCTTTACTGACCAGCGTATGGTTTGACCAGGTTGGTTGGGAATCAGACCTGACAGGTTGGCGGTCAGGAGACCGCTCGAATCCTGTCAGGTCCGGGAAATGGGGTTTCTGGGGTATAGCGATCTGTCCCCCCAATAAACAGCCCCACACCGGGTGTGACTATCTGATAAAAATCAAGGAGGGAGACAGTTACACGGCCGACAGGAGAAGATAAAGCAACAAACTTTCTGTAAAAACCTGTAACCTCGGTCATCAACGTGTTGTCAGCGGTCAATCCTCGTTTGGCCGGAGGAAGACTCGGCCGGTCTGCCATTCCTCGCTAACCTCCATAACAATCGTCGGCTCCGACTCCGGCGGCCGGGTTAAGGCAAATCATCATCAAGGGTTGTTTGTCAATCTGTTGTGTATTACTATATACTATTACATACCATTGGATAATATTACATATCTCCCAAGGTCCTCAAGAGTTTTGAATGCTTAACCAATCAACCATTACTGCCAGTGACCTCCAGCGTGCATCAGGTAGCGTGCTAAAGCGTGTGGCTCTCGGTGGGGAACATCTCGTGATCGAACGCGCCGGCTATCCGATAGCCGTTATTCTTTCTTATCAGGAGTATGAGGCCCTGATGCGCGAACGGGCTTTGGCCGGCCATCGCGATCTGGTTGTTGCCTTAAGTCGGGATGCCGAGCGTCAGGGTCTCACCGAAGAACAGCTGATGGCCGAACTTGACGAGATCAAGCATCAGGTGTTCGAGGAGACGTATGGCCGGCGATCAGACTGAGTTGCGCGTCTTTGTGGATGCCAACATTCTGATCGCTGGCAGTGTTTGGCCCCGGTGGCCCTATGAAGTTCTTCAACACGCTCTAAAGGGCGATTATCAGCTTGTCATCAATTCCTACGTCCTGGAAGAAGCACGACGTATCCTTGTCAAACGGTTTCCACAACATATAGAACGATTCGAGACGTTCATTGCTCAGTGCGATTTTGAAATAGTAAATACTCCAACACCGGAGGAAGTAGCAACCAATTCCCATCTGGTGCGCGACATTACCGATGTACCGGTCGTCCTGACGGCAATTAAGGCAGGTGTCGATTGTCTGGTCAGTGAAGACAAAGACCTGACTGTACGGGACGAATCAACGGCCGAATTACGGCGGCATTTGCAGATTTATCTGAGAGGTACCTTTTTGCGCGAGGTAATGGACTGGTCAACTGAACAATTGGAGGCGGCCCGCGGCCGCAAATGGCAAGATATTGCTCCCTAGAATACCCACCCCCCTCCCCCTCCTAACCATCGCCGGCTCCGACTCCGGCGGCGCTGCCGGCTTGCAGGCCGACCTGAAGACGTGGGCCACCTTCGGCTCCCGCGTCTACGGCATGAGCGCCGTCACCGCCGTCACTGCCCAGAACAGCGCGCGCGTGGCCGCCGTCCACTTCCTGCCGCCGGAGATGGTTGCCGCGCAGATCGACGCCGCCTTGTCGGACTACGGCGCGGCGGCGATCAAGACCGGCTTCCTGGGGCGGGTGGACATCATCGAGGCCGTGGCCGGGCGGTTGGCCTATTGGCGCGAGCGACTGACGCCGCGCCCCGGCCTCGTCATCGACCCGGTCCTGGTCAACCATCGCGGCGAGGCCATGTTCGGGCCGGAAGTAGCCGCCGCCTATCGCGGGTTGCTGTTCCCGATTGCCGACCTGGTGACGCCGAACGCGGCCGAGGCGGTATTGTTGGAAACAACGAATGACGAACGACGGATGACGAGTCCGGGCAGCTTGTCCGGCGCGTCACGAGTCTTGGTCAAGGGTATATCGCGCGACGATCAGATCATCGACATCTACCGGGACGGCCGCGAATGGGTGGAACTGCCCCAGCCGCGCATCGACACGATCAACACCCACGGCAGCGGCGACACGTTGTCGGCCGCCGTCTGTGCATTTGTCGCTCAGGGGCATGATTGGCTCGACGCCGTTCGCCGGGCGCAGGTCTTCACCCACGACGCCATCCGGCGCGGGGCGGCCTGGCGGCTGGGCGCAGGCCACGGGCCGTTGGGGCATTTTAATGACGAATGACGAACGACGAATGACGAATGGGGTAGGGGCAGACCTGCGTGTCTGCCCTCTTGGGGAAGGGTCGACACACAGGTCGACCCCTGCGACGGTTACGTGTCTGCCCGGGAATGACTATCAGTAAGTCACCTCAACCGCCGTCCCGACGGGCGCCCAGTTGAACAGCCAGCCCGCGTCCGGCGTGCTGACGTTGACGCAGCCGTGGCTCATCGGCGTGCCGAAGCTGTTGTGCCAGTAGGTGCCGTGGATGGCGTAATCCTCGTAAAAGTACATCACGTAGGGCACATCGGGCAGGTAATAATCGTACCCCAGCAGATAGCCGTTCATCGTCTGGGATTCATATTTCATGTACGTGCGATAAAGGCCGGTCACCGTCGGCCATTGCGGCAGGCCGCTGGAGACGAGTGTCTCGAACACCGGCGTGTCGCCCTCGAAGGCGACCAGCGTTTGCGTGCTCAGGTTGACGTGGATCCAGCGCTCGCCGGCAGCCACGCCCACCGGTCGGACGATCGTCCCGCCCGAAGAGAGCGGGATCGGCTCCGGCGTGGCCGACGGCTCCGGCGTGGGGCTGGGGGTCATCGTCGGGGCCAGCGTGGGCGTCGGCTGCGAGGTTGGCGTCCAGGTGGGCAGCGGGCCGCCGCCCGGCAAAACCCCCTTCGTCGGGAAGACGGGCGGGTTGGTGGGGGACGGCAGCGCCGTCTCGACCGGCGCGCTCGTCGGCGGGATGAGCAGCGGCGCGACCGTCTCGGCCACCACTGCCGGGGTGGGCATCGCCTGCGTCATCCCTGCCAGCGCCGACACGCGCCCGACCACATCGCCCAGCAGCGTCCGGCCGCCGGGGTGGATGGTGAACGCCGCGCCGGCAACCATCAGCAGCACGACCAGCACAGCCAGCCAGACGCCCGGTCGGGATTTGAGCGCCGCGCGCCGGCGTTGGGTGGGTGGCGGCGCGGCCGCCGGGGCCGGGCGAATATTCGGGTCGAGGCGGTGGGCCTGGTCCAGAAACGCGCGGCGCTCGCGGGCGGTGTCGGCCACCCCGGCCAGCAACAGCCACGGCCGCGGGTCGCCGGGGGCGAGGTGGGCGGCCTGGCGCAACAACGGCCGGGCTTCGTCCGCGCGGCCGGCCTCGATGGCGCGTCGCGCGTCGTTAATCAGCTTGTCGGGTGGGGGTGATTGGTTCGTCATGCGTCACAAGCCTGGCGGTGCCTGTTAGCGCCGTTCTGACTAGCCGCCGTCTCCCGGAGGGGCGGCGGCCGGCGGCGCGTAGGATACGCCGCCACGGATCTGGTCGAGATAGCACCACACGCCGTCGGTAATGCCCCCGGCCACGCGGTCGGGTTGTTCCGTCAGCATGGGACGGTCGAGGTTCAGGAAACCGATCTCAATGATGATGGCCGGCACGCCGGGCGAGATGCGGCGAAACGCCTGGTAGTCGGTCATGTCCGGGGTGATGGTATTCGCGTGATAGCTCATCTGGGTCGCCTGGCGATACGCCTCCTCGACGCAGATGGACAGGGCGGAGGAGTCGGTGATGCCCGAGCCGGCGATCTTGAAACCGGTGGCCTGGTCATTGATGTAGTCGCACGAGTCGGCATGGATGGAGACGAGGGCCGTGCCCACGTATCCGTCGAGGCGCGGGTCGAATTCGGTCAGGAGGTCGGTGGCGATGCCGCGGGCCTGCAGGGCGGCGACGACGCGCACGGCGATATTCTCGTTGACTTCGGCCTCGGTCAGTCCGTCGGCGCACACCGAGCCGGAGTCGTTGCCCTTGTGGCCGGAGATGATGCCGATGCGGACGGGGCCGGGGCTTTGCGCCAGCCGCTGCAGGACGGGCTTGGGCGGTACGCGCTTGTCGAACGGGGCAGACAGCGCCCCGGTCGTGCTGCCGGCGGCCACCACCTCGGCGATGCCGCTGGCCGGGCTGAAATAGAGATACACCCCGATCATCGCCACCACCGACACACCGAAAAACGCGATCAGGGACAGATTACGACGAAGGAATCGCCGGAAAGGTCTGTCCGGTTGTTCGCTGTCCTCATAGGCCGTTCGCATTATGTCGATATTCTACACGATCCGGCGCATGGTGGACAATAGGGGGAAGCGGGACGAGAAGGGATTATCGATTTGGGGAGGTAAAAAGATCGGTCAGGCGGGTTCTATTTCATGTCCGGCCCCGATCCGGCTACAATAGGGGTAACCATGTGAGGCAAGCCTTATGACCATTGACGAAACCGCGGTCGATACAGTCATCACCGCAATCAAACAGTCCCGAAAATATCGCGACACCAGCGAGGAGACGATTCGCCAACTGGCCGTCGAGGCCGTCATCGAGCACAAGAAGCCCAAACCGGCCGAGAAGGCGGTGCGCAAGCGGCTGCACAGCATCATGGCCCCCTACCTTGGCGACCCCGATTACGCCGAGGCTCGCCGGTTGCTGACCGACTCCTTCGCGAGCGGCGACGGGAAGATCGTCCGCGCCGCCTGCCGCGACCTGATGCACGCCCATCTTTCGACGCGCGAGCGTCTGCCCATCCTCGATTCCTTCTACGAGGAGATCTTCGCCGTCACCGGGCCACCACGCCGCCTGCTCGACATCGCCTGCGGCCTCAATCCGCTGGCCTTCCCGTGGATGGGCCTGCCCGCCCCCGGCACCGACTTCATCGCCTATGACATCCACGAGCCGCGCGTCGACTTCCTGAATCACTACTTTGGCCTGCAAGGGTTGCCGCCGCTGGCCTACGTCAGGGACGTGGCCGTCCACGCGCCGGTGGAGAACGGGGACGTGGCCCTCTTCCTCAAGGAGATGCCCCGGTTTGAACGCAACTATCCCGGCCGAGGCCGCGCCCTGCTGGAAGCCATCGACACGCGCTGGCTGGTCGTCTCCTTCCCGACCATCAGCACCCACGGCGGCCGCAACCTGACCAACCGCTACCGCGACTTCTTCCACCAGCTCATCGACGGCACCGGCTGGGCGGTCACGGAGCTGCTGTTCGAGACCGAGCTTGTGTTCTGCGCGGACAAGACCGTGGCCGACCGCGCATAAGCCCGTTCACGTGTTACCCGACCCGCCGACTCCAGATCATGCACCGCTTCTTCGTGGAACCAGCCGGCATCACCCACCGCGCCGTCCACTTTGACGGCGACCAGGCTCACCAGATGCGCCGCGTGTTGCGGCTGCGGCGGGGCGATCGGGTGCTGGTCCTCGACGGCCGCGGCCGGCAGACTGAAGTGATCCTCGACGAGGTGGCCAATGCCCGCGTCACGGGGCAGGTGGGGGAATGGGTGGCGGCGACCGGCGAACCCCGGGCGCGTCTGACCCTGTTCCAGAGCCTGCTGCGGCGCGAGAAGTTCGAGTGGGTGCTGCAGAAGGGCACCGAGCTGGGGGTGGCGCACTTCGTGCCGGTCATCACCCGTCGTTCGCTGGTGCGCGATCTTGAGGATGTGACGCCGGAGAAGCTGGGGCGCTGGCGGCGAATCGTGAAGGAAGCGGCCGAACAATGCGGCCGCGGGCTGCTGCCGGAACTCGCCCCGCCGCTGGCCTTTCCCGACGCCTTGCGCGAAGCGGTTGACGCCGATGTTGCCCTCATCGCCTGGGAAGGACCGGTCACCCGCACCATCGCCGACGCGCTCCGGCCCGACGCGGCCTCGGTCGCGCTGTTCATTGGCCCCGAAGGGGGATACGACGCCGAAGAAGTCGATGAGGCTATCGCGGCGGGTTGCGTCGCCGTCACGCTGGGCGGCCGCACCCTGCGCACCGAGACGGCCGCCGTCGTGGGCGCGACGCTGGTGCTCCACGCGCTGGGAGAGCTGGGATAGGCGATGGACGAGCAGGCCGTGCGACTTATCGCCGACGAGCTGCGGGCTGTGGCCGCCTTTGGCCTCAACTTTGCCCGGCCCGGTTCCCACGACGAGGATCGCTGGCAGCGGGTTCTGGCCGCCGGCGCGGGGCTGGCCGCCCTGCTGGACGGTCGCCCGGCGGCCGAGTTGCTGGCCCACTACCGCGCCAATCATTTCGACATCGGCCCGCTGGCCAGCGGCGAGGCGGCCGTGTTCCACGAGGGCAAGCTGCTCCTCGTTCGTCGGGCCGATGACGGCCTGTGGGCATTGCCCGGCGGCATCACCGACCCCGGCGAGACGCTGGCCGAGACCGCCCGGCGCGAGTTATGGGAGGAGGCGGGCATCGCCGGGCGCGTGGTTCAACTGCTGGGCGTGTTCGATTCCCGCCTGTGGCACAGCGCCAAGAAGATCCACTTCTACCACGCCGTGTTCCTGGTTGAAGCCGACGATCCCCGCCCGGCTCCTTCATCCGAGGTGGCTGCGGCCGCCTACTTCGGCCCGGACGAACTGCCGCCGCTCTCGCCCGGCCATCACCTGCGCGCTCCTTTTGTCTTTCGCCAACTGCGCAACGACGCGCCGATACCCTATTTCGACCCGCCGGAAAACGCTCTATGATCGATGGAAAAACGCAACTGTTCGGTTTAATCGGTTGGCCCGTCGGCCATAGCCTCAGCCCGGCCATGCACAACGCCGCGGCGGAAGCCCTGGGCCTGAACTGGACCTACGTCCCGCTGGCGGTATCGCCGGAGCGCCTGCCCGACGCGCTGCGGGGGCTTGCCGCGCTGGGGTTTCGCGGCGTCAACGTCACCGTCCCGCACAAGCAGGCGGTGATCCCCCACCTGCATTCGATATTTCCGGCCACGCGGGACACCGGCGCGGTCAACACCATCGTCATCAACGACGGGCAATTGACCGGGTTCAACACGGACTGGTCAGGGTTTCTGGCCGACCTGGAAAGCCACCGGCTGGCGCTGTTCGGCCGCGACTGTCTCGTGCTGGGCGCGGGCGGCGCGGCGCGATCGGTGGTCTATGCCCTGCTGCGTCGGGGCGCGCGCGTCACGGTGCTCTCGCGGCGGCCCGAACAGGCCCGGCGATTGGCCTCCGAGTTTGGCGCGGTCTTTCCCGACGCGACGGTCACGCCCGGCCTGATGGAGGAGATCGCCACGACCTCGGCTCATCTCGACGAGCCGATCATCGTCAACACCACGCCGCTGGGCATGGCCGGGGAGAATGCCGGCCTCTCGCCGTGGCCCGACGAGCCGTTACCGCGCGGGGCGTTTGTCTACGATTTAGTCTATAACCCGGCGCGAACCCGGCTAATGGAGCAGGCGGAAGCAGAAGGACGGCGCGCCGTCAACGGCCTGGGCATGCTGGTACGGCAGGCGGCCGAGGCCTTCGAGGTGATGACCGGTCGCCGCCCCGACATGGAGGTCATGCGCCGCGCGGCCGAAGGTTGATTCACGAGGAGTGACATGACAGCGGATTTGATTCTCACCAATGGACGAATCTACACCCTCGGGGCAACGCGCCCCTGGGTCGAGGCCGTGGCGTGCCGCGACGGCCGCATTATGGCGGTGGGCGACAGCGCCGCCATCGGTGAACTGTCCGGGCCGCGCACGCGCGTCGTCGATTGCGGCGGGCGGCTGGTGTTGCCGGGGCTGACCGACGCCCACATCCATTTCCTCGACTACGCCATTCGCCGCCGGCAAGTCAGTCTGTTCGGGTTGACCGACCTGGCCACCGTCCGCGAGCGCGTGGCTGCCGCTGTGGCCGACGCCGCGCCCGGCGAGTGGGTTTTCGGCTGGGGCTGGGACAGCCACCGCTGGGACGCGCAGCCGGCGGCGGCGCTCATCGATGACATCAGCCCGCGGAACCCCGTCGTCCTGACGCGGATGGACATGCACACGTGGTGGGTCAACAGCCGGGCGATGGAGCTGGCCGGCGTGTCGGCCGCCACGCCTGACCCGATCGAAGCCCACATCGGCCGCTACGCAGATGGTCGCCCGAGTGGTCTGTTCAGCGAGTGGAACGCCATCGCGCTGATCGAGCGCCATGTCCCCCCGGCCAGCGAGCAGACGCTGCTGGCCCGCCTTGAAGAGGCCATCGCCGAGGCTCACCGCCTGGGCTTGACCGGCATCCACGACCAGCGCGTGGAGCGCGAAGGGGCGCGGAGCCTGCGGCTGTTCCAGACACTTCGCCGCGCGGGCAAGCTTGGCTTGCGCGTCCACAGCAACGTGGCCGGCGACTTCCTGGGCGAGGCGGCCACGCTGGGGCTGGCGTCCGGCTTTGGGGACGACAACCTGTGGCTGGGCCACATGAAGGCTTTTGCCGACGGCGCGATGGGGTCGGGCACGGCCCACATGCTCGCGCCGATTGAGGGCCAGCCGGACAATACCGGCATCGTCGTCACCCCGCCGGATGAGTTGTGGCGGCTCATCACCGGCGCGGCCGAGGCCGGGTTCCCCATCTCCGTCCACGCCATCGGGGACCGGGCCGTGCGCGAGGTGCTCGACGTGATGGGCGAATGGCAGGCGACGCGCGGGCAAACTGCGCGGCTGCCCATGCCGCAACGCATCGAACATGTCCAGGTGAGTCATCCCGACGATCTGGGCCGGGCGGCGGCCTACGGCGTCGTTGCGTCGGTGCAACCGGTGCATTTGCAGACTGACTGGCGCACGGCCGACCGCGTGTGGGGCGACCGCGCCCGCTACGCCTATGCCTTCCGCTCGCTGCTCGACCGGGGGACGGCACTGGCCTTCGGCTCCGACGCGCCGGTCGCCCCGCCCAACCCGATGCTGGGCATCTACGCCGCAGTCACGCGGCAGGACGGAGCCGGCGAGCCGGCCGGCGGCTGGTATCCGCAGGAATGCCTGACCGTGGCCGAAGCCATCGAAGGGTACACGCTTGGCCCGGCGCGCCTCTCCGGCAAGGCCGACCGCCTCGGCTCCATCGAGCCGGGCAAGTATGCCGATATGGTGGTGCTGTCGCGGAACCTGTTCGACATCGCCCCGGCCGATATCCCGGCCACAACCGCCTGGTTGACGGTGTTCAACGGGCGGGTGGTTCATGAAGGGTAGCAGCAAGAGACCGATATGATTATCGGCATGGACTTCGGCACGACCAACAGCGGCATGGCGACCTACGACGGCCGCGCCGTTAACGTCCTGCCGCTCGACCCGACGGCCCCCAACCCGCGCGTGGCCCGCACGGCGCTCTACATCACCAACGAGCAGGCGGTGACCATCGGTCGCGCCGCGATCGACCGCTATTTCGAGCATAATCTCAACCGGCCGGTCAGGATTCAGAAGGTATGGGTCGGCGAGCTGGAAGTCATCGCCGACGGCCTCTATTACGTCACTGACGTCTACGTCTATGCCGACGCGCTCTCGCCCGGTCGCCTCTTTCTCTCCATCAAGACCGGTCTGCGCGACGTCAACTACCCCGGCACGACCATCGGCCAGTTCTACTACTCGCTGGAAACGCTCATCACCCTCTACCTGACCGTCACGCGGGCGCGGGCCGAGCGGCTGCTGGGCGAAGAGATCCGGCAGGTGGTGCTCGGGCGTCCCGTTCGCTTCGCCGCCGACGAGGCCGCCGACCGCATTGCCGAGGCGCGCCTGCTCCACGCCGCTTTCGCCGCCGGCTACCAGACGGTCTACCTGCAATACGAGCCGGTGGCAGCCGCCTACAGCTACGCGCTGGGGCTGGCGCGGCCGGAGAACGTGCTGGTGTTCGATTTCGGCGGCGGCACGCTCGACATCACCGTGATGCGCCTGGGCGAGGGCCGGCCGCGCGTGCTGGCGACGGGCGGCATCCCCGTGGCCGGCGACGTGTTCGACCAGAAGCTCGTTCGGGCCAAGCTGCCGCGCCACTTCGGCGAGGGCAGTCTCTATGGCCCGCGCCACAAGGCCCTGACCGTGCCGCAATGGATCTACGACTCCTTCGCCGACTGGCAGACGATCATGCAGCTCCAGTCGGCCGATAACAAGAAGATCTTGCGCGAGATCGCCGCCACCGCGCAGCGCCGTCACCAGCTGGAGGCGCTGCTGGCCCTGGTCAGCAGCAATTACGGTCTGCGGATGTTCGACATCGTTGAAAATGCCAAGCGGGAACTGTCGACCAAACGCGGGGCGGAGATCGACCTGGAAGGCCCCGGCTTCAGCGTTCGCGAGTTCGTCACCCGTGGCGAATTCGAAGGTCTCATCCGCGGCGAGACGCGGGCCATCGAGCACCATCTGCTGGAGACGGTGACGCAGTCGGGCCTTCGTCCGGAGCAGATCGACACGGTGATCCGCACCGGTGGCTCGGCGCTCATCCCCGCCTTTCACGAGATGCTCGGCCGCCACTTCGGCGAGGCGAAAGTGCGCAGCATCGACACGTTCAGCAGCGTCACCGCCGGTCTGGGCGTCATCGGCCACCACGTGGAGCGCGGCGAGCTTGAGCTGCCCGCGCATACCCCGGCTGATTTCGCCGGGCTGCCTCCGGCCACCGGCGGCCGCCTGCAGGTGAAGCCGGTGAATCTGGAGCTGCTCCAGCGGCGCATCCGGCTGGAGGAGAAGGGGGGCGAGATGGCCGGGAAGCCCGGCAAGCTGCTGGTATTGCTGGGGCGGCCGAGCATGGGCGAGCAGGTGCGAGCCGAGATCGCCGTAGTGGATTATACGACGGCGGAGGATGTATCGGCTCTGCCGGAGGAACGGGCCTTGCCGCCGCTCGAAAGTCCCGTCGCCGCCGCGCTGGCCGTGGACGCCGACGCTCAGCTCCTGCTCATCACCTCGCGCTATCGCTTTCTGTTGACGTCGGCCCGGCAACTGGCTGACCTGCGGGAGGTGGGACTGGACATCGAAAACATCCATCGTCTGGCCGCGCGCGAGGCGGTCGTCGCCATGGTTGACTGGTCGGCCGCGCGCGAGATGGAGCGCCTGCTGCTGGTGACCTCGACCGGCTATGCCCGCGCCTATCCGATTGAAGCCTTGCGCGGCGCGGTCGAAGGGCCCGTGCCCTTCCAGTTCGACACACCGCCGCCGGGGGTGGTCGTCCTGGGGCAGGGCGTCAGCCGGGGGATGGAAGTGGTCATCGTCACTGCGGGCGGCCGCGGCGTGCGCTGGCCTCTGGCGAAGATACCGCTGACCGGCGTGCAGGCGCTCAACCCCGGCCGGGATGAAGCGTTCGACCGGGTGGACGCGGCGCTGGCTGTCGCGCCGGGCGACGAGGTCGTTCTGGCGCTGGATGACGGCTATGCGCGGCGGATGCGGGCGGGCTGGGTAGAAGAACCGACGCGGGCCAACGCGAAAGCGCGGGCGCTGGTGGCGCGGAAGTCGGCCGCCGTGGGCCTCGCGCCCGCCGGGCCGCTGGCGCTCATCACGGATCGGCGCATTGTGGCGGCCGACGCGGGGACGCTGCCGCTGGAAGAGTCGACAAAGGCGTTTAAGCTGGCGAAGGTGGCGGATGGGGAATCCGTAACGGCGGTGATCCGGGCCTCAACGGGCTAACGGCCGGGGCGCAAACCCGATTGGCGCGCTCCACACCAGCGACGAAATCACTCCAACCTTACCAATTGGCCCTTGCGTTTGACGATGTTTTTGTAATCCCAGCGGATGTGTCTCGACTTTTCGAGCCAGTGCCGGACATCTTCCGTGTTGATCTGGCCGGCCGATTGATAGGTGGCGGACGCATCCTTGTATTTGCCCGTGCCGGGTTTCAGCCCCGGTTCATCGAAGTCAGCCCCGCTCCAGAACATCAGGCGCACACCCGCTTTCTGCTTGCTGTAGCCGACCGTCGGGTTGCCGTCCAAAAACCAGACAGGGTGCCCGTGCCAGACTTTGCTCTCGGCTTCCGGCAGGCCGCTGTCGATTTCCCGGCGCAACAGGTCGCAGATTGCCCGGTCTTCGTCAGATTGCGCGTCGTGATAGGCGGAAATTCCGTTATTCATGTTGTTCTCACTCCTTAGCTCGTTGACACGGAATTGAACGATTCTCGCGATGAGATCGAGCGGCATCGGCTCATCCAGCGGAAACTGGACTGACCCTTTGCCTTGCTTGTATTTCGACAGATCTTTGGCAAAGGCAGAGTGCCCGGAAGGTGTGGCATATAGCCCGACGTGGTTTTTGTAGCCGCCGAAGTATACGAGTGGTTTGCCGGCCAGCTTGTAGGCGGGCATGCCGTAGGCGATGGATTCAACGGCTTCCGGGGCGGCCTCATTGATTATTTGCCGAATGGCTTTGAGCGCTTGTTGGACATTCGCGGGAAATGTCCGGATATAGGCATCGACGGCGGCTGATTGGTCGGTCATCGTTTAATTATTACCCGGTTGCTGTCAGTTGTTCCAGAAATTCTCTGACAGTAACGATGGGTATGTCTTGAATAAGCCATTAGATGAAATTGCGTCAATTGTGTACACAATGTTCATATTAAACGCGTTGAAGACGGGATGCCGCAGCATCGGCTCAAAGGGCCGGCATCCCTGGAGTAGGTAACATTACAGGAGGGGCAAGTCGAACGTGCCGTCCGGCCGAGGCGGGAAGGGCACGACCTTGCTGACGGCGTCCAGGTTGAGCGGCCCGTAGATGTGGGGGAAGGCGGTGCCGGTTTCGTAGCAATCCTCGAAGACCAGCCGGGCCGTCAGGCGGTGGGGGTCGATGACCAGCAGAACCAGGCCGGACTGGCCGCGATAGAACTCGTTGGCCGGACCGAGAACCTGCTGCGGGGTCGAGCAGTGGATGAACCCCTCGGAATCCAGCGTGTCCAGGCGGTATTCGCCCGCGGCGAGGGCGGCTTCCCAGTCGGTTCGATGTGCGATGTGGAGGAGCATAGTGGCATTATTATCGCACTTTCGGTTGATCTGTCGATGGAATGCGAGGAAACACGACTGTTGTATAAAAACAGCCCTGCGTAGGGGCCAGGCAACCGGGAGAGACGTCACAGGGAAGCGGGCGGCGTTGGTTTCCGGTTGCCTGGCCCTCTTTTGACCGGCCGCAAGAGGTCGACGCAACGGCGAGACGTGGTGGTTCTGTAGGACGGATTGGTTTCGCCGTTGCGTCGCCTCTACAACCACAAGGCCATTGACAAAACTATTAACTCGTTATATATTATTTTCTGTAAATACTAACTCGTTTACTAATTAAATCCGGAGGTGTCATTAGCGACGATTCCGGGCGAGCATGATTCGATTTGGAAGAGCAATGACGGTTCGTAACGCGATTCTCGGCCTGCTGGCCCAACAGCCGCGGCATGGATACGAACTGCGGGCGGCGTTTGAGGCGCTGGTCGGCGGGGCCGACATGTGGGATGTCAAGCCGGCCCAGATCTACACGACGCTGGCCCGGCTTGAGGAAGCGGGTCTCGTCAGCCGGGACAGCGTGGAGCAGGACGGCGGGCCGGAAAAGCTGGTCTACAGCCTGACACCGGCCGGCCATGACGAGTTGGCCGGGTGGTTCCGCGCCGGGGTTGCCACTGAGCACCAGCGCGACGAGTTCTTCGTCAAGCTGATGGTGAGCCTGTACAGCGGTGAGGCCGATCCGTATCAGGTGATCCGCGCCCAGCGCAACCGTCTCTATCAGGATTTGCACGACCTGACGGCGCGACGCAACGGCGTGGACGGCCGTCGGGAACTGGCGCAAATTTTCCTCCTCGACAAGTCGATCATGCACCTGGAGGCCGATCTGCGCTGGCTGGATTTACTGGAAGCGCGGCTGGACGACATCCGCCGCCAGCCGTTGCCGCAACCGCAGGTCAGGCCGCGCGGGCGGCCAAGAAAAAGCTAGAGCGGGCGATCATGCCCGACAACGATACTTGACACTGTCTCTTATCAGGAGAAACCATGTCTCTCATTTCCGCGGTCAATCTCACCAAAGTCTACGGCTCCGGCGATACCGCCGTGCGCGCGCTGGATAATGTCTCGCTGCAGGTCGAGCCGGGCGAGTTCGTCGCCGTCATGGGGCCGAGCGGCTGCGGCAAGTCGACCTTGCTGCACTTGCTCGGCGGACTGGACCGGCCGACCAGCGGCACGGTCACCATCGACGGGCATAGCTTGTCCGATCTGTCCGACGCCAGGCTCACCGAATTGCGCCGCCACAAAATCGGGTTCATCTTCCAGTTTTTCAACCTCATCCCGGTGCTCAATGCGGTGGAGAACGCCGCCCTGCCGGTGACGCTGGACGGTGTGCGGCAAGCCGAAGCCAAAGAGCGAGCCACGAAGTGGCTCACACGGTTCGGTCTGGGCGACCGGCTGGACCACCGCCCCGACCAGCTCTCCGGCGGCCAGCAGCAGCGTGTGGCTGTCGCCCGGGCGCTGGTGGCCGACCCGGCGCTGATTCTGGCCGACGAACCGACGGGCAACCTGGACACCCGTTCGTCCGAGGAGATCGCCGCCCTGTTGCGGCAGGTCGCCAACGAATGGGGGCGATCGGTCGTCGTCGTCACCCACGACCCACGCATCGCCGCCCACGCCGACCGCATCGTCTTCCTGAAAGACGGCGCGATCGTCGACCAGACCATTCTGGAGCCTCGCGACAGCCATAACGAGGCGGTGGTGGCCGAGAAAATGATGGCCATCGGCGATTAGCGATGATCGAACATGTCGATTTGAAGGCGCGCGAGCGCCTGACAACAGACAAGGGTATGGCATTATCATGACAATCCAGACTACTCTCGCCCGCCGCTATCTGGCCGGGCGTAAATTGCGCACCATTCTGACCACCCTGGCCATCGTCTTTGGCGTGCTGGTTATCTTCGGCATGAACGCGATATTGCCCGCCTTTACCGGGGCATTCCAGGCCAACACCATGGCCGCCGCCGGGGAGGTCGACGCGACGATCACGCTCAAGACCAGCGACGTTTTCGACGCGGCCACGGCCGATCGTGTCGCCGCCGTTGACGGGGTTCGGGCCGTCTCCGGCTTTCTCGACAGGACGGTGAATCTGCCCGCCGACTACCTCGACCACGACCCGGCGACGCCCGACGCCGTCGCGGCGCTGGCCCTGGTTGGCCTTGACCTCGACCGGGCGACGGCGATCCACACCTACACGATTCGGGCGGGGCGATTCCTGCAACAGGGCGACACCGACTCCGCGGTCATCAGCGAGAGCCTGGCCGACGCGGCCGGGCTTGGCACCGGCGACACGCTGACCCTGCCGTCGGCCGTCGGCGAGACGCCGCTGACCATTGTCGGCATCCTGCCGCCGCGGCTGATGCCGGGCGACGAGGAGGTGCTGGTCACGCTGTCGCAGGCGCAGGCCATGCTGGATATGCCCGGCCGCATCAACACCATCGAGGCCAACTTCGACACGGTCGACGAGGAGCGGCGGGCGACCATTGAGACCGATATTCTGGCCGAATTGGGCGACCAGTTTCAGGTGGGGGCGCTGGACAGCAACGCCGAGATATTGACCAACCTGAGGGTCGGCCAGGCCATCTTCAATGTATTGGGAATACTGGCCCTGTTGATGGGCGCGTTCATCATCTTCAACACCTTTCGCACCGTTGTGGCCGAGCGGCGGCGCGACATCGGCATGTTGCGGGCGTTGGGCGCCAAACGCGCCACGGTCTTCGGGGTAATTTTGACCGAAGGGTTGATCCAGGGCGTGATCGGCACGCTGGTCGGGCTGGCGCTCGGCTATCTGCTGGCCGTGGGCGCGCTGGCGGCAATGGCCCCGCTGATGCGCCGCTTCCTCAACGCCGATTTCGGCGGGCCGGTCGTGACGCCGGGGACGCTGATCGGCAGTGTCGTCATCGGCGTCGGCATCACCCTTCTGGCGGGCTTGCTGCCGGCGATCAGCGCCAGCAAGGTGACGCCGCTTGAAGCGTTGCGGCCGTCGGTCGGTGCACTCTCCTTTCGCCGCATGACCGGTATCGGCTTCTGGGCCGGAGTCACGCTGATCGCGCTGGCGGTCATCGCGTTGCTGACGCGCAACCTCGCCCTGATCGGCCTGGGCGGCGTAATGTTCGTCGCCGGGTTGATTCTGGTCGCTCCCGCGCTGGTGAACCCCGTCGCCCGACTGTTCGGTGGGTTGCTGGCGGCCGTCTTCGCCCGCGGCGGCACGGCCCAACTGGCCGAGGGCAACCTCTCCCGCCAGCCGGGAAGGGCGGCCATCACCGCCAGCACGACGCTGATCGGCATGGCCATCCTGATCATGGCCGCCTCGATGGTCTCCAGCGTCTCTCAGGGGTTCGACGAGGTCATGCGCAAGAGCCTCGGCAGCGATTACATCCTCATCCCGCCCTCGATCGCCCTGTGGGGCAGCAACGTCGGCGCGTCCGGGGAACTGGCCCAGGAACTCGGAGCGATTGACGGCGTGGCGGTCGTCAGTTCGTTGCGCTTCGCGCCGACACGGGCCGGCGAGACGGCCGTTTCGCTGCTGGGCATCGATCCGGCCACGTACCCCGAAGTGAGTGGCCTGACCTTTTCCGAGGGAGACGACAGCGCGTATCAGGCGCTGACCGCCGGCCGCGAGGTCATCATCAACCCTGTTCTGGCGACGGCGATTGGAGCCGGGCCGGGCGATGAAATCCGGCTCACCACCCCGATGGGCGAGCAGGCCTATCGCGTCGCGGCCATCGGCGGCGATTACCTGAATGCCAAGGTCACTACTGCCTACATCTCGCAAGCCAACCTGTCCGCGGACTTCGGGCGAAATGAAGACGTATTATTGCAGTTTAACCTGGTTCCCGGCGCCGATCGCGCGGCCGTGGAAGCCCGATTGAAGGAAACGCTCAGGCAGTATCCTCAATTCCGCCTCGTCGACGGTCAGGAGTACATTGAGGAGAACCTGCGCCTGTTCGACGCCACTTTCGTCGGGCTTTACATGCTGGTGTTGTTTTTAGCGATTCCATCGTTGATCGCCATGCTGAACACGCTGGCCATAGGCGTCATCGAGCGCACGCGGGAGATCGGCATGCTGCGGGCCGTCGGCGCGACGCGCGGCCAGGTGCGGACGGTCGTTCTGTCCGAGGCGGTTATCCTGGCCGCCCTCGGAACGACCTTCGGCATTCTCGCCGGTCTGTATCTCGGCTACATGAGCGTGGAAGCGATGAAGGTCGCGGGCTATCCGATGGAGTTCGTCTTCCCGACCACCGGCGTCGTCATCGCCATCGTGGCCGGTCTGCTGTTCGGCGTGCTGGCGGCGATCATCCCGGCGCGGCAGGCGTCGCGGCTGGAGATCGTCCAGGCGCTGCGGTATGAGTGACGAAGGCGACTCCTGTCGCCCGGCGAGCGGTTTTGTCATATGCCTTTTCGCACCAGGAAGGCCAGTTCGGTTCTAAACTCAAATCGTTCTGCCGGCCAGCCGCGCTCGGCCAACTGCCCTCGGAAACGTTCCTCGTAATGGGCGACCATCCCCTTGCGGCGGCCGCCCAGCGATTGGGCGGGGAAGGAGACCAGCAGCAGCGGCGCGCGAACTGTGTCGAGCAGGCGGGCCGGGGCGTGGCGGTCGATGGCCTCCAGGCAGGGCAGCGTCTTGAGGATGAGCGCCAGATCGGCCGGTTCGTCGGGCGGCGAGCCGATGACGTCGCGCACTTCCGCCCGACCGGCGTAGCCCGCCAGAGCGAAGAACGCGTTCAGGAACTCCATCTGGTCTCCATAGATATCACAGGCGATGTATTCAGCGGTCGCCGGGATGGGCATCCACGGGCGGGACAGCGGATTGAGGCCGCAGGCGATGTCGAGCACGCGGGCGGGCGGGGGAATCGAGGCGAGAGTTGTGGCGTAGAACTCGTCCAGGATGGGCAGTCGCTCGCGGGTGGATGTGTGGGCAGCCATCACCGACCGGCAAACATCGCGCAGCGCGTCCGGTTCCGGCGCGGCGGCCGCCGCGTGCAACCGGCTTAACGCCTGCGCATAGTCGATTGGCGCGTCCTGAAATGCGCCGCCCGCCTGATGCAGGGCGTTCTTGGTGGCTTTGATAGCCGATTTCAGGTTGGGCCGGATGGCCAGTTCCCGCGCCCCGACAGCGCGAATGAATGCCGGGCTGACATGACGATATTTTGCGCTCGACAGGACGGCGGCGACGAGGGTATCCAGAGAATCTTCCATAAGAATGATCCCGATCGATCTGCGTTGAATCGTTGGTTTATTCGCCGTCTATCAGCCATTGGCAGGCGTCGGTCGTCCAGTCGATACTCCTGAGGAGAGTGACATCGGCCGTAGCGAAGTCGGGTCCTAACTCGGGGAGGGCGAACGATGCCTTTTCGAGGGAGGGGAGGGCTTCTCTCGTCACGTCGGCGGCGAAGATCAGGTCAAGTGCCGGGCGTCCGGCGCTCGACACCCCGGCGACCAGCCTGATGGCTGTGGCGCTCCCGCCGGGTAGATGCGCTTGTAGCAGCCTTTCGGCCACCTGCCACGGCGCTTCGCCGCGGGCGGGCGACCCGGCCGGCAATCGACGTTTATCGCCCTGTTCGGAGCGCGCCCACAGGATGCCCCCATTGGCGCTCCGCACGACCAGCCGGATACCGACCTCCCAATCGCCGTCGCGCTCGGTGTCCTTGCGGCCGCCGAAGATCCGGCTGAAAACCCCCTTTCCGTCGACTTGCAGCTGGGGGGGCCCGCCGGCATGGCGCAGCGCCAGCTCTACCCGAGACCGGAACTCTTTGGAGAGAGCTGCCGGTGGCGGGGGATCGAAAAACCCGACGGTCGGCTCCTCCTGAGGGGCCAGGTCGCCGCCGCGCATTGTGCAGCGGAAAGTGGCGGTCAATTCATCCTGCGCGGCCGAATAATCCAGGCTGGTCAGCCGCACCGGCATGACAAACAAACCGGTGTCCTCCCTGAAAGCGCGGGCCAGGGTCTCGGCCGGCAGCTTGCCGACCTCAAACAGCCTGTAGATTGGAAGCAGCGTGCGCGGGTCGGCGCGCCGCAACAGGATCCGACCCTTGTAATCAGTCAGGACACCGCAAATTGTTGGACGCATGGCGTGTACCCCTTATACGATATCATTATGTAAATAATAGCCTAAATTTCATGACCATTGTACTAGGAGCAGTGAGCGATTTTTATGAATTTCTCACGTTCGCGTCCAGCATTTCCCCCTTTTATATCGTATTCTACATCGGCTGCTGCTTGCATTGACGCCGAACATCACGAAAACGTATTGGAATGGGTACCGCACATCGGGAACCGCGCGTACCGCAAACTTGATTGAGGGATCTGGGATCCATCATCCTCCCGGGATGATTTGACGATTTTGCCCATATCTCTCATCGCACCAAAAGGAGTAATGGAATGAAACGGAGCAATCTCAAGCGACTGATCGCAATAGCCCTCTTGATCCTGACGATCGCCGTGGGTGGAGCACTGGCTGATGGCGCGGCCGTCGGTCAATCGTTGTTGGCGCCGGTGATAAACGGCGCGGGATCGTGCACGACGGTTGTGAACTCCAACCAGAGTCTTCAGGCGGCCGTGAACGCCGCTCAATCCGGGGACGTCATCTGTGCACGGTCGGGAGTGTACAACGAGCAGATAATGCTCGATTATCGCCAATCGAACATAATCGTTCAGGCTTATCCGGGCGACAAGCCGATTCTCGACGGGCAGGGCACACTGCCGACAGGGAAATATCAGGGGCTTGTGCAGATCAGCGCCAACGGATCGACCGTTGAAGGCTTCGAGGTGCGCAATTCGGCCGCGCGGGGCATCGTCGTCACCCAGAATCCACAGGCCACCAATGCGATTCGCGATGTCGTTGTTCGCAACAACATCGTTCACGATAGCTGGGATATGGGCATCGTTATCAACGGCAGCGATGAGCAACACGCGCAAAATATCCTGGTGGAAAACAATACCGTTTATGACAATCTCCATGTGAATACCGTCAACCATATCGGCGGCAGCGGCCTGCTTTTTGTCGATACGGCGAACAGCACTGCCCGTGGCAACATCGTGTATCACAACCTCGGCGAAGGACTGGTGGGCGGTCGCTGGACGACCAACCTGATTTTCGAGGATAACGTTACCTACGATAACAAACACGCCAATATCTATTTATCCGGTTCGATGTCCCCGCTTGTCCGCCGGAATCTGGTTTTCTGCACCGATGACCGCGATTACTGGCGTGGAGCCAAGGCAAAGCCCGCTCCCGGAATAACCCTGCGCGATGAGGACTTTCCAAACCAGACTGTCAAGCCGCCGCCCAGCCGGGGTCAGAAGATCCTGAACAATATCGTCGTCGGTTGTGGGGTCAACTTTTGGGTCGCCACCCAGATTACCGGGGGTGGACTGAACGACGCCATCGTCGCCAATAACTCGTTCGTTAACGCGCGCGGCGATACGGGTTCAAGCGCCAACAATGTCCTCTTTGAAGGGGACATCACGCTTGAGAACACCAAATTCGCCAACAACCTGATCCTTCAATCCGACCCATCGGCAGCCAGCGCGCATCTGATTCTGGCACTTGGATCGCCGGACATGAGCACCTTCACCTTGCTGAATAACCTCTACAGCGTCCCCCCGTCAAAACATTGGCCCAAGACCGAATCCGGGCGCGTCAATGGTGACCCGAAGCTGGTGAACCCGATCATGCCCGTGAAGGGCAGCGTGCCCGACGCCAATAATTACCGGTTGCAGGCGAACTCACCGGCCATCGACGCCGGGACGAATGTCAGCCTTGTGACCGAGGATTTCTTCAAGCAGACACGAAGCGGAACGCTCGACATCGGTGCTGATGAATTCGGCAGCGCCCCTCCCTCGACCACCGGCCGCATCATCGTAGTGAAGTCGACGATACCCGATGGTTCGACCCAGGTGTTCAATTTCACCGCGAGTTATGCGCCGGGCGGTTTCCAACTCGTCGATAACGGCACCCACGATTCGGGGCAGATTGCGGCCGGCACGTACAGCGTTACGATGACTCCCGTAGAAAATTGGCAGACCAGCAGCTTGTGCAGCGATGGCTCGCAGCCGGGAAACATCAATCTGGCAGCCAACGAGACGGTAACCTGTACCTTTAGCAGCGAATTTGACGCGCCGCCGGTCACGAGGATCACCGTCATCAAGCAGGTGATCCCGTCGAACGACCCCACCAGCTTTCAGTTCAGCAGTAATTTCGCCGGTCAGTTCTCGCTGGCCCACAATGGTGAGAAATCGACAGACCTGAGTCCCGGAAACTACAGCGTATCCGAAACCATTCCCGAAGGTTGGGTACAGGATTCGGCGACCTGCACCGGTGGCCAATTGCCCGAGGCTATTACCCTGAGCGAGGGTCAGACGGTAACCTGCACCTTTGTGAACCGCAAGGTGACAACCGGTGGCGGAGACCTGAATGCAATCGTCTACGTGACCACGTCCGTGAGCGGTCAGGTCGGCGGTGTGGAGTTCAATCGAGGGGATATCCTCGCCTACGATGGCTCCACCGGAACCTGGTCAATGTTTTTCGATGGCTCAGATGTGGGGATGACTCGGCCAATCGCTGATTTCGTGATCCTTGAAAACGGCACGCCAAACCCGCCGATCCTCATGACGATTGGCGGCAAGGCCAACCTGAGCGGCCCGGGTGGCAGTTTCTCGGCGATGTCGCAGGACGTCATCCGGTTTACCCCGACCAGCCTCGGCGCAGACACGGCGGGAAGCTGGGAGTTGTACCTGGACGGGTCAGACGTCACCCTGGCGGCGGCCTCCGAGAAAATTGATGCCCTCGGCGTGCGTGGCAATACGCTGCTGATCAGCACCGTGGGCAAGGCCTCGGTCGGTGTGAGCGGCAATTGGATTGCTGCCCAGGACGAAGACCTGCTGGCATTTACGCCGACGGCAACCGGCCAGAATACAAGCGGAACATGGGCACGGGAGTTTGACGGATCCGATGTGGAGGGATTCAGCAAGGAAGACCTGACATCACTCTGGTACGACAGCAATGCGAGCGCCTACTACGTCACGACTGTGGATGATTTTTTGGTGACAGGTCTGAGCGGCACCAATAACAGCGTGCTCATCATACCGGTCACGGGGCAACCCTCAATCTTCTGGGATGCCGGCGCAGCCGGGTTTACTTACCCGATCGACGGGATGCATCTTGTCCTGTTGCCATAAACCGGACTGAGTCAGTCAACATTGTCAGGGGAAAACAGAGGCCGATAACGATTCGGCCTCTGTTTATTACGCGGATTGTAATGTTTCTGTTTTATACTTTGTTGCACTGTAACCCTGAGCTTAATCGTAGGTAATCAGCGACTTCTGTTACCTTGGTGGCGTTTACGCGTACACACTCTGAGCTGGTTGCGTTACCGGGAGCGAGCTATGAAAACTGAAAAGCAGATCAGCAGGTTACTGACATGGCCTATACTACTGCTGTTTTTATCATTGATCGGCGCAAGGCAGATCGGCGCGGCGCGCGCTCTCTCGCCTTCGTTCGACCCGGGCACATGTGATGTGGTCGTTAACCCCGGCGAGAGCATCCAGAGTGCCATCAACGCCAATTTCCTGTTCATATGCGTGCGTGGCGGTGTCTATCAGGAGGCGATTGTGATTCCCGGCAGCAAGCCGGGACGGACACTTGTCGCGTATGGTGACGGCACGCCCGTAATCGACGGCAATAAACACCTGCCGGGAGGCTTGCCCGCGCACCAATCCCTTGCCTTGGTGGAATTACAGGCTACCGGCACGGTCTTCGACGGGTTCGAGGTGCGCCATTCCAGTAGCCGCGGTCTCGATGTTTCCGCCGGCAATGTTACGGTTCGCAACTCATCCGTCCACGATAACTGGTCGACGGGTATCCTCCTGCGCGGCAGCACGCAAATCAGCAATGTTCTCGTGGAAAACAATGCCGTCTATAACAACCTGCTTAAGGTTAAACATAACCCGGCGATCTATCGCGGCGAGCGAACGGGGAGCGGAGCGACGGATTGGGTATTCGATCCCGAGGTCAACTGGGATACCCCATTCTGGAGTGGAAAGGGAGTGGACCTGCCGGAGTCGTCACTCAATGGTATGTCACTGACCTTCAATGACGACGGTAACACGACGCGGGTATACGCCGGGTCGGTGCGCTCCGACAAGCCCGGCAATATCAGCGCGGAGTACAGCGCCACGGGGCAAGCCTTCACCTATTCCGGCAATGATATCCTGTTCCACGACCCGACGGTCAATAAATGGACCCTCTTTTTCAAAGGTAGCGACTTCGGGTTGGCGACGGGAGCAGTGATCGACGCTTTCCAGATAGAGTCCCCCCCGCCGGAAACATTGCCTTGCCCGTCATGCCGGCCCATCCTGATGAGTTTCTCGGCCCCGGTGACTATCCAGATTGCCGGGGAGAGCACGACCATAGGTCATGGCGATCTGGTCCGGTTTTCACCATCAGCCGTTGGCCAGTGGGATCAGATTACTGCCGGTGAGTTCACCCTGTACATGAGCGCGACCGATCTGGGGCTGGGCCCCACGATCAATATTGACGCGCTGGATCGCGCGCCTGATGGCCGATTGCTGATCAGTGTTACCGCCGACGCTATGGTCGGCAACCAGCTCGTCGACAAGGAGGACCTGGCGGCCTACGATGAGACCCTGCCGGGCTGGTCGCTTTATTTTGATGGCGATCAGATCCCGTATAACCCGTTTGCCGACGATCTCACCGCCGCCTGGCTCGACAGCAACGGACACATCTACATCAGCGGCGATCCGATTGGCGGCAGCGCGCTCGCTTTTGTCGAGGCGGTGGACAGCGTGGCACGCGGCAACCAGGTCTATAACAATTATGGCGAAGGATTGGTGTCGGGGAGGTTTTCCGAGCGAATCACCCTTGAAGACAACGTCGTCTTTGATAATTATCACGCCAACCTCTATCTGAACTCAACCATCGCCCCGCTTGTCCAGCGCAATCTGGTCTACTGCACTGACGATCCCGCGTTCCGCCGCAAGGGATCATCTGTTTCCTACATCACTGCGCCGGGGATTCAGATCCGGGATGAGAGTTTTGTTGGTCTTGATCCCAAACCGCCGTTGAGTTCCGGGCAAGTCATCGTCAATAACATCGTCGTGGGATGCAGTGTCAATTTCGGGGTCAGCACGCAGCGAACCGGTGGGGGCATGACCGACGCACTGGTGGGCAATAACGTCTTTGCCAATGCTCGCGGCCAGTCCGCAATCAGCGTCAATAATGTCCAGCTTGATGATGCGGCTGCTTATGTCAACTCTCGCTTCGTCAACAACCTGATCATCCAAAATACTCCCGGCGCGATTCTCCGCGTCCAGGGAGCATACAGCGATTTCTCGACCTTCACAGTGGCCAATAATCTATATGGCATTGCCCCGCCCGCTTCGTGGTTTCCGGGCGAGGCCGGGCGCGTTGTCGGCAACCCGAACCTGGCCAACCCGACGCCGCCGTTACCGGCAATGGGGGGGACGGTCGATCCTGACGACTATCGCCTGACCTATGCCTCGCCTGCTCTCGATGCGGGGCAATCTCTGATGGAGGTGACCGGCGATTTCGCCGCCTACGCGCGCGGTAACGACGGACCGGTCGATATCGGCGCGTTCGAGTTGCCTCATAACGGCCGCATTATTGTGGTTCAGCGCTCCTTCCCCGCTGGATCGCCCCAGGCGTTCCAGTTCACCGCGAACTTCCTGCCCGACCCGTTCGATCTGACCGACGGGCAGGAGCAGCCATCGGCAATCCTCCAGGCCGGGACATACAGCGTGACCTCAGCCCCGGTTGACAACTGGACCACGACGGCCATATGCGACGACGGCTCGCCACCTGCGGCCATCTCCCTCGGTCCCAACGAGACCGTCATCTGTACCTTCACCAGCGTCGAGAAAGCGCGGCTGATTGTCACCAATCTCATTGAGCCGGCCGGCGATCCCCAGACGTTCGCCTTTGCTCTCACTCCAGGCGAGAGTTTTACCCTGGGAGCAGAAGAGAGGACGTTCGTCGTGGAGCCGGGGACATACTCGCTGCAACTATCGCCTCTCGCCGGGTGGGTGCAGGAAGCGACGTGTGACAACGGTGACAACCCGAACGGCATATCGCTCGACCCCGGCGAGTGGGTCAACTGTACCTTCACGCAGCGCAAGATGGGCCGGATTGTCGTCACCAAACAGACCACGCCTCCGGATACGCCCAGCACTTTCAGTTTCACCGCGACATATGGCGATTTTACCCTGCACCACGGCCAGAGTCATGACTCCGGCTTGCTGGTTCCCGGCGTCACCCACAGCGTAACCGAAGCGCCATCCCCCGGCTGGGACACATCCGTCGCTACCTGCACCGGTGACGATGACGGGAGCGATCCGTCAAGCATAACCCTCGACCCTGGCGAGACAGTCTTTTGCTCATTCGTCAACGTGCGGACGACACCGGGGCCGCTGGCGAAGTTCTACATCACCGCGCCCGTGAAGGGTAGCGTTCGCGGGATCGCATATTTCCCTGGCGACATCCTGCTCTACGATAATGCCATTGACGCCTGGACGCTCTACTTCGACGCCTCCAACGTCGGTATCACTAAGGCTATCAACGACTTCGCCTTGCTCGACGACGGGTCGATCCTCGTGGTCTTCGCCGCCCGAACCAAATTACCCGACCAGAACGGCACACTCCAGACCTTTGAGCCGCAGGATATTGCCCGTTTTGTCCCCTCGCAGCCGGGCAACCTGAGCGCCGGGTGGTTCGAGTGGTACAT
The DNA here is from genome assembly GCA_023384355.1 of Anaerolineae bacterium. Classification (GTDB taxonomy): domain Bacteria; phylum Chloroflexota; class Anaerolineae; order Promineifilales; family Promineifilaceae; genus Promineifilum. The sequence continues at coordinate 39,415 of JAHDWL010000010.1, read as the reverse complement.
CGACGGCTCTGACGTCGACCTGACCACCTCAGCCGAGAGAATCGACGCCCTGGCTGTCCGCCCTGACGGCAAGCTGCTCATCAGCACGGTTGGCGCGGCCACAGTCAAGAAAAACGGCGTGAACCTGAAGGCTGCCGACGAGGACTTGCTGGCCTTCACGCCCCAGACAACCGGCCAGACGACGACCGGAACCTGGGAACTCCTGCCCAACGGCTTCGATGGCTCTACCCTCCCCGGCATGGCGGCCGAGAATGTGACCGCGACCTGGTTCGATGCCGAGACGGCCACCCACTATCTGACCGTAACCAACAATTTCAAGGTCAACGGTCTGAGCGGGACCAACCGGTCGATCCTGGCTGTCACCTCCGCCGGAAGCGCCACGATCTATTGGGACGCTACTGCGGCCGGATTTGCCGGTGCCATCACCGGTCTTCACATTGAGATAACCCGCTAGCGCCCGGGGCGGCTTAATCCCCGTCGATCATCGTCCGCGAGATGGCGTTGTGGCGCGGCAGGTGGGTGTCCAGATCGACGGTGGTTAGCCGCCCGCCCTCGACGATGACGCGGCCGTTGATGACCGACAGATCAACGCCGCGCGGCCCACAAAACAGCACGGCCGCCGCCGGGTCATGCCACGCGCCGGCATAGTCGACACGATTCAGGTTCAGGGCGATGAAGTCGGCGCTCATGCCGGGAGCCAGATAGCCCACGTCGTCGCGCCCAAGGGCCGCCGCGCCGCCTCGCGTGGCAATCTCCAGCGCTTCGCGCGCCGTGAGCGCTCCCGCGTTGCCGGCGAACCCGCCGCGGCCGCCGGGCTGCTCGCTCAGATAGCGATCCGGCGCGACGCGCTGCAGGAGCATCGCCTGGCGCGCCTCGGCCAGCAGGTGGCCGGAGTCGTTGGAGGCCGAGCCATCGACACCCAGGCCGACCGGCGCGCCCGCCCGCCGCAAGTCGAGCACGTGGCAGATGCCGCTGGCCAGCCGCATGTTGCTGCTGGGGCAATGGGCCACGCCGGTGCCCGTGCGGCCGAACAAGTCAATCTCCCCCGCGCTCATGTGGACGCAATGAGCGTGCCAGACGTCATCCCCCGTCCAGCCCAGCGACTCGACGTAGGGCACGGGACGCAGGCCGAACGTCTCCAGGCAGAACGCCTCCTCCTCGATGGTCTCGGCCAGATGGGTATGCAGCCGGACGCCGTAGGCGCGGGCCAGCGCGGCCGATTCGCGCATCAGGTCGGCGGTGACGGAGAAAGGGGAACAGGGAGCCAGTACCACGCGCGTCATGGCGTGGCGTCCGGCGTCGTGATAGGCCTCGATGAGGCGGCGACTGTCGCGCAGGATGAATTGCTCGTCCTCGGTCACCCGATCGGGGGGGAGTCCGCCCTGGCTCTCGCCCAGCGACATGGAGCCGCGGGCGGCATGGAAGCGGACGCCGATATCGGCCGCGGCCCGTATCTGGCTGTCCAGCGTGCAATCGTTGGGGAAAATGTAGAGATGGTCGGAGCTTGTCGTGCAGCCGGAGAGGGCCAGCTCGGCCAGCCCGGTGATCGTGCTGACGTAGATGGCCTCATCGGTCAGGTTGGCCCAAATGGGGTAGAGCGTCTTGAGCCACGTGAACAGGTCGGCATCCTGGGCGATGACGCGGGTCAGGCTCTGATAGAGATGATGGTGGGTGTTGATGAGGCCGGGCAGAACGACATGGTCGCGCAGGTCGAGGACGGTGTCGGCCGATTGGGGCAGGTCGGCGGTCGGACCGACGGCCTCGATCACGTTATCGCGCACGAACAACCCGCCGCCGGCGATCTCGCGACGGTCGTCGTCCATGGTGATGAGCACTTTGGCATTCTTGACAAGTAGAGTGGACATAGGATTCCTTTGGCAGAGAACTGTTGGTAAAAAGGCCAGATTTTCGAGGACGGACGGAGGCCGTCTCCACACAACGGACTGACCGATTATTATTACAGAGAGTAGCACGCTGCCGGATTTTGGCAACGAGGGGCCGGGTGAGCTATAATTCCCTTTGGTCTGTCGGGGATGTGGCGGAATTGGCAGACGCGCATGACTTAGAATCATGTGTCGAAAGGCGTGTGGGTTCGAGTCCCTCCATCCCCATCACTAAAATCCGAGGCGTTGCGCTGCGGCAACGCTTTTTTATTCAAGAGGTATCGCTGTGACACTAACCGTTCAAACCGCTGAAGATGAACTGCGGCAGCTCACATTGACCATCCAGGTGGATGAGGAGCGGGTGCGCAAGGCCATGCAGGCCAAGGCGCGCGAACTCAGCCGCGACGTAAATCTGCCCGGCTTTCGCCCCGGCAAGGCTCCCTACGATGTGATCGTCCGCCGCATCGGCGAAGAGACCCTCCGTTTCGAGGCGATCGAGGACCTGGCCCAGCCCGTTTTCGAAGAAGCGCTGGAGCAGGAGGGCATCGAACCCTATGCCCAGCCGACACTTGAGGATATCGAGCCTAATCCGGTGACGTTGAAGTTCATCGTCCCCCTTTCACCGCAGGTAACGCTCGGCGATTACCGCGCGCTGCGCCAGCCGGTCGAAGAGGTTCAGGTGACCGAAGAAGCGGTGGACGAGGCGCTGGAGCTGGTTCGCGTTCGCCACCAGAGCATCGAGACGGTTGAACGCCCGGCCCAGGTGGGGGATGTGGTCGCTCTTAGCGGCAGCGGCCGGCTCGCGGCCACCGAGCCACCGGCCGAAGGCGAAGAGTCCCCGGTCGAAGACAACACGATTTTCGACACGGAGAGAATGGAGGTGCTTCTCGACGAGAAGTCGCTATTCCCGGAGACGCCTTTCGTGGAGAATATCGTCGGGATGAACGTCGGCGATCAGAAGAGCTTTTCCTTCGTCTTCCCCGATCCCTACGAAGATGAAGCTGAGTTCGCCGGGCGCGAGGCGACCTTCGACGTGTCCGTTCTGGAAGTGAAGGAGCGTGAATTGCCGGAGCTGAATGATGATCTGGCCAAGCAGGACGGCAACTTCGAAACGCTGGATGAACTCCGCGAGGAGACGCGCAAAAGGTTGGTTCATGACGCGGAAGACACAGCCAAGGGGCAGCTCATCGATCAGATGATCGATCGCCTGCTGGATGACGCCACGCTGGTTTACCCACCGGCGGCCGTCGAAGCCCAGATCGACGATATGGTCGGCAATTTCAAGAACTACCTGTCGCGCAGCGGCTGGAAATTTGAGGATTACCTCAATCTGTCCTCGATGACCGAAGACTCCTTGCGGAATGAATATCGGGAGGAAGCCGAGACACAACTGCGACGCCAGTTGGTATTGCGCCAATTCATTCTTGACGAGAAATTGCGTATCGGAGTGTCCGATATCGACGAAATCGTCGAGGAGCGTGTGGCCCGCTTTTCCAATGAGGAATTGCGCGAAAACATGCGCAACTATTACCGGACCGGCCGGGGGCTTGATCAGATCAGCAGCGAGGTGCTCAGCGACAAGACCTATGAGCGCGCGCGGGCGATCTTCCTGGGTGAAGCGCCGGACCTGGCGACGCTTGATGACGAAGAGGCCGATGAGGAAGAATAACGGATTTCTAATGAGCGCCGGTTATACTCTGTCGATTCGCGTCCCGCGCGGCGCATTATCGTTTGTATAGCCGGCTGACGGCTACAAGGCTTGAGGAGTAGCAGCCATGTTTGATATACCCACAGCGCTGGTTCCCATGGTCGTGGAGAGTACCGGCCGGGGAGAGCGCGCCTACGATATCTTTTCGCTCTTGCTGAAGGAGCGCATCATTATTCTGGGAACGCCCATCAACGATCAAATCGCCAATCTGACGGTCGCCCAATTGTTGTGGCTGGCCAGCGAGGACAGCTCGAAGCCAATTCGCATGTACATCAACTCGCCGGGTGGGCAGGTGTACGCCGGCATGGCCATCTACGACACCATACAGCAAGTCGAATGCCCCGTGTCGACGGTCGCCGTCGGCTTCACTGCCAGTTTTGGCACCATCCTGCTCGCTGCGGGCACGAAAGGCATGCGCTATGCCCTGCCCAACGCTACCATCCACCTCCACCAACCGCTGGGTGGCGCGCGTGGTCAGGCGTCGGATATCGCCATCCAGGCCCAGGAGATCTTGCGTCTGCGCACTGACCTCAATGCAATCCTGAGCCGGCATACCGGCCAGACCGTTGAGCGCATCCAGAAAGATACCGACCGCGACCTGTATATGACGGCCGTCCAGGCCAAGGAATACGGTCTGGTCGACGAGGTGTTGACCAACACCCAGTCCATGAATGGCGCAGGCTAGTGATCTGCCACAGGCATATTTAAGCGATGGGGAAACGACCGGGATGAGAAATCCCGGTTGTTTTGTGTCTGTGGCTCCTTGTGGCTGCGCTGGAATTTGCCCGCCGGGTGTGCAAGCCCTATAATCGGACTGTCCGGGTGGCTGTGACGGCCGCGCGGGATGCTAAAACGAAAAGGTACATGAGCAAACGCTTCACACGCGCGCGGGCCTGGTGGCAGTCACCTCTCATCCTGTTGGGGATGGTAGTCGTCATCGCTTATCTGGGGGTCACCTCGCGACCGCCGGTCGTCCGGGCTATTCCCGCCCAACAAACCAAACCAACCGTCGGTTTCACAAACTCCACCTTTATCGTGGCCGAAAATCAGGGGCCGGCGACGGTCAGCGTTGTCATTTCCCAGACGCCGGCCGCTGGAGAAAACGTCGTCGTCACATACCTGACCGTGCCGGGGACCGCTACACCTGGTCCGGGCGGCGACTACATCACCTCCACCGGAACACTGACCTTCGCCAGCAACACCCAGAACACCCAGACATTCACAGTCACCATCAACAACGACACCATAACCAATGAACTGGATGAGACGATCAATCTTATCCTGCAGTTGCAGACACCGGAGACGGCGACTCTGGGTCTGTCGGTAGCGACCCTCTTCATCACCGATGATGATCAAGCCACGGCCACGCCCCGGCCGACGGCCGCCACCGGAACGCCGATCTTCGTCGACCCAGCCGAGCCGAACGACACTTTTGAAGAAGCATACCAGATTCAGCCCGACGCTCCATCGACGTGCCAATTGACGCTGTGGCCTCCCGGCGATCTGGATTTCTATGCCTTTGCCGTCAAGAACGGCACATTTTACAAAATCCTGACTGACCAGCTGTCGCCGGGTCTGGATACCGTCCTGAAGATATATAACCAGAGTGGCCAGCCCATTGCCGAGAATGACGATATCGGTGGGGCCGGCCAGCTCCAGTCGCAGGTAATCATCCAGTCCAACACGACGGGCATCTATTACGCGCGGGTCGTCAATAAAAGCCCGGCCGATGCCGCCAACAAGACCTATTGCCTGATGATTGACGCGATGGATCAGCCCACGCCCACGCCGACGCCGACCCTGTTGCCGACGCGGGCCGGGTCCGATGCCTGCGAGCCGAACGGACAACTATCCCTGGCTTGCATCTTTGGCTCGAATCAGTCCCAGGCTTTCAACTTCGTGCCCCCGTTTAACCAGGGGCCTGACCAGGATTTCTATCGCATTTGGGTCAAGCCAGGCACGACCATCACGTGCGAGACGACAGAACTTTCCAGCGTAACAGATACAAACATAATTTTCCTCGGCCCTAACGGCGAAGATTTTAACCCACAACTGGGCAACGACGACCGCGCTCCCGGTGACAAGAGCAGCATCCTGTCTTATACATCTACTTACACCGGCTGGCTCAATGTTCTTGTCGGACCGGTAAACCCCGTGCCCGTTGCCCAGGCAGCCCAGTTTACCTACACCCTGGCCTGCACATCCAGCGTGCCGCCGACGCCTACGCCGACCTCGACAGTGCCGTCGTTCGGTGGCGGTGGCGGTGGCGGTGTGCCCATCGCGCCAACCATTACGCCGTTTCCCACGCCGACGGCAATTGACCTGTCGGCCATCCTGACGCCGCCGCCGGTCGTCATTCCGGTGGTCACTATCCAGCCGTTGCCGACTGCCACGCCACCACTCGGCTCGCAGGGTGTCTCGACGGTCAACGTGACCATCTACTATGACAGCAATTTTAACTTCACGCCCGAAGTTAACGAGGGCATCGTCGATGTGGCTGTGGCTCTTTTCGATAACGCCAACGGCCGGTTGATCGCCTTTGGCTACACAAACCAGGCCGGCGTGGTGCGTTTCGATGCCGTGCCCAGCAGCGGGGCTGTGCGCGTTGAGGTTCCTCTCCTTAACTACAACCAGATCGTAGGCCCCGGGGAATCCAACATCTCTGTGCGTGTCGCGCCCTTGCCATTGCCCATCGGAATCCCTTAAGGAGGGGAACCGCGAGCGCGTCACTGACGTCCTTAATTGAGAACCTATGTCTGCCGAACAGCCGCCTTCCAGCCTGAGACATCGGCTTACCGCCAACCCCGCCCTTTTCCTGTTGGGAATTGTGGCTGTTTTCGCCCTGCTGGCCGCGTGTGTCATGGGCTTCCTTCTGTTGCGGCCGTTGATGTCCAGCGAGGAGAGCGGCACAACATCGCCAAATGCCCCGACTCCGTTTCCATTGTCAACCCAACAACCGGTCAATCAGCCCATTGTCGTCGGCGTTAGCGATTCGGGCACATTTTCTGTCACACTCGACGCCCCGGCTACGCTGGACGTGCTGGATAGTCAGTGGGCTGTCATCCCCCAAAATATCGGCGCCGACGGATTATGGAACCCCGAGGTTGACGATAACTCATCAGCCTGGGTCAATGGCACGATCGTCAATTATGTCTTCGGTCTCAACGATTCTGAAAGCAACCGGGCATTGCTGGAATCGCTCGCTCCGGGCAACCAGATTTCACTCACCTCGAAGCAGGGTGTGACCCACACCTTCAGTTTTGACAGTCGCAGCCAGGTGCCGAGCGCCGATCGCAGTATCTTTAACCAGCAGACGCCGGGCATTACGCTCGTCTTGTTGGGTGGCGATGAGGATAACCGGCTCGTTGTTCGCGGCCGGTATGACGTAGCCGCCGCGGCCGAACAGGCCACGAACAGCAACGTCATTCAGATGGGCGAGACTGTCCAGATAGGCGATACCCAGTTCACTCCACAGGCCAGCTCCTTTCTCACTAACCGACCGGAAGCGCCGGCTGGATTTGGCTTTTTTCTGATCGACTTTGTCATGCAGAACGTGGGACTGACAGCTGTGGATTCCAGCGCCTATCGCTTCACTCTATCCGATGAGTTGGGCAACCAATACGCCCTGAACCCTATCGCCAGTCGGCTGGGCAATTACCCACCCTTGACCGGTTTCGTCAACGCCGGGCAATCTGTCAATGCAACGGCCGGCTACCAGATACCGGCCGGCCTCGTAAGCCCCAATCTAACCTGGACCATCACCGCGCCGGACGGCAAGCAGGCTCAGGTGACTATACCCTTCACGGCCGGTGGCTCGGCGGGGCAGAGCGCGGTCATCTCGCTCCAGCAAGCGTCTATTACGCCTGATCTGAACAATCTGATCATCGTGGGACAGGTGACGAATGTCGGCGTCCAGCCGATGGTGATTGCGCCGGAAGATGTGTCCTTGCGCACGCCGGCTGGCTCCGACTACCTGCTGTTGGCGACCAACCCTCCCTTCCCATGGACAGTGCCGCCGAACCAGACGTTGCAGTTTGCCGTCACCTATCAGCGGCCGATCGGTTCGTCCTCGGCGATATTTACCGTTCTCGGCCAACCTTTCGAGCTGAGCGGCTTGCAGTAAACGCCCGGGCTTCTCCCGTCATTCCTTCTTGCCGTTGAGGATAAATTCCAGTGACGACGTCTGCCGTGGCCCACGGCTTGTGTAGTGCAATGCCATCCCCCCAACCAGCATAAGTAACCCGATCCCCAAACTGCCTAATTGCAGGGGGCCGATAAAAGGCCGGTCGAACTCCGGGGCGATGTGGGTGCCGATGCGAATGAGATCAGCGAATCCGCTGACATAGCACAAGACGAGACCTGTGGCCGATAGCCGGATGCCAATCTCGGCTTGCAGCGACCGCGGTGCGTCTGCCGGTCTTCGCGCCCGTAGATACAGATATATTCCGATCGTCAGGGCTGTAATGCCCAGCAGAAAGACAAGCGTTTGCAGCACGCCGAAGCCGGGGGTGGGGCCGAGGCCGACCAGTTCAGCCACGATTGCGGCGATGATGAGAAACACGCCCAACAATATCAACCCCACCGTGACCGCGCGTCGTATGCGGAGTACCTTGTTGCTATTGCTCATGGATTCACTCGCAGGGTGATGTTCGTGCCGGAAAACAAAAGACGCTGCGCCGGGATGACGCAGCGTCTTCGAGTGTCGGGGCAGCGGGACTCGAACCCACGACCTCTTCAACCCCATTGAAGCGCGCTACCAAGCTGCGCCATGCCCCGACTGCATGCAGGATTATATCAGACAAGGGTGCCGCGGGCAAACCACGATCCGCGCCGGCTCTAGGGGCCGGCCTGTTGTACAAACTGAGTTAGATAGACGGCCAGCAGACTGAGTAAGCCGAGAGTGAAGTTGTAGCCGGTGTGAACCAGGATCGCCACCGTTGTGTTGCTCCGCTTGCGAATGATGCCCAGCACGGTGCTTAGCAGAAAAATGGTCAGCGTTGCCGGAGACAAGCCGTATTGGACGTGAGAGACGGCGAATATGAGCGACGTGGGAAGGATGCCGAAAATCGGCTGGAGCGCCCCACGAAAGAGCAACTCCTCGCCCAACCCGGCCGCCGCGGCCAGTAAAAACCACTCCCAAACCGTGTCAAAATTCCCGAGCAGCGCTTCGTTAATACCGCTCAGCTGCTCCACCTGGGATGGATTTATCAGCGTCCACGTCACGCCGACACATCCCTGAAGGATGACGAAGAAAACCATCCAGCGAATGCCCGTCCATAACTGGCCACGTGTGGGTCGCAACAAGCCCAGTCGCTCGTTGAGGGCGGCCGAATCGCGTCGCACCAGCAGCCCCACCCCGGCGAACGACACCAGCACAAAGAGTAAATTCTGCGCCAAAACGTCCACCAGCGACACCTCGATACCTGCCTCGGCCAGTGCGTCGAGTGCGCCCGGGGCCAGCGAGAATGTCGCGTTACCGATGAGATAGCCGACCATCACCAGCGCCAGTGTATGGACGACCGATTCAGGCTTAATTGCCGGAAAGATGCGCGCCAGCGCGCGTCGCGCCGGATTCAGGCAGGCCAGCATACCCCACGATCCCATCCCGATCAGCGTGATGCTCGCCATATAACTGTCGAGAAGTTGCAGCCCGGGGGGCAGAAAGCCGGTCAAGTCCGGCGGCAAAAATCGCAAACCGATCCCGGCGATCAACAGCAAAAAGTTGACCGCGAACAGGAACAGGTTGAACGCCATCCGCAAGCCGCCACCGCGTATGTTAACATAATTTGCGGTGAAGATGACGGCGAGAACCGGCAAACTGAAGGCGAGGATGGCCATTTAAAAAATACCGGCCCCCTGATATGTTCAGGAGGCCGGTCGAAAAGATGCTTAGGGCGAGACAATCGTGGTGTCGAAGAAGATACCCAGATTCGGCAGATTCATGAAACCCTCTCCACGATAGGGGAAATAGGATTCGGCCATCTGCTCAAGGGTTTGCCCCGCGGCAAGCGCACCGACAGTCAGGCCGATGCGATTGCCCTCGATCATCCCCGACACGGGAATGGAGAATCGGCCGCTGTCGTCGCTGTTGCCCGTTCCCAGCACCGCGCCATTGTAGGTAATGTCCATTATCGCCAGGGGGGTGTTGGGTGGTGCCTGGCCGGTGATGCTTGTGGCGACGGCCGATACCGGCTGGTCAAAGCGAAAACGCGGCTCCTGGAACGTTTCATCCGCCGGGGCCGCGGGTGGATAGGAACTCTCCGGTGTAAACGTCGGCGGTATAAATACCTGGCCGCTCCCCGGATACGGCTCCGAAGGTTGCAGTTCCCCGGTTGGTGGTGGCGGGTACGATCCCGAAAGATCCGCTGTGGCGGCAGGAGCGACGGCGGCCGTTGCCAAACCCTGGACAGGGACTTCCGCGGCAGGCGTCGGCGCGGTTTCCACCGATCCACAGGCGACCATAACGGACAGGACGGCAAGCATTGTGATGATCTTGATTAATGCTGTTGGGTTTATCTGCTTCATTCTAACCTCATAAGCCTCATTCTAGCGAAGTATGGGATAACCTCAAATCGAACCGACCGATTAGCGGCAGGAACAACTCTAAAGTTTACCGACAGGTCTCAGAGCGAGAACGCGATTGGTTGAGGTTATAATACATTTCTCAATTTCGCCCTAAAAACAGAGAAGCCACCTCGCCGAGGTGGCTTTTCATTACTATAAAGTCAGATTCGTGTCAGGCTTACGGTACCAGGTTGAAGCCTTCGTACATCTTGGCGTCCTGTTGCAGAGGCCGCCGGCCGTCGGGGCTTTCGTTCTGCGTGGCAACGATTGGCTGGGTCGAGGTGATGACCGCGCTGCCGTACGTACCCTCAAGAGCGCCGGCGTTACCGCTGATTACGGTCGCGGTTCCGCCGCTAACGCCGTAGAACGGGTAGAGTTCGCCGGGGGCAATCGTATGCTGGAACGTGGCCGAGGGGCCGCCGTTGTTGGTGGCCGCGTACTTGATGGTCACGGTCGCGGCCGAGCTGCCGACGTTCATGACGTTAATACCGGACGTATTGCCGTTAAAGAACTCCTTGTACTGCGGCATGGCAACCTTAGCTGTCGCGCTGTTTGCCGGGAAGCAGGCATAGGCAGTAATACGGCGGGGGGTGCGCCCCAGACTCGTGTCGGTGACGATCACGGCTACATCGCCGCCGCTCACGCCCTCAACCTTGGCTGTGCCCAGCGATTTGGTCGGCATGCCGTAGGTCGCGTCCGTCGCGTAGAAGTTGAACGACTGGCCGGGGTTCACGGCAACAGCGCTCGTTACTTGCTTGGTTTCCACCGGGCCAGCCCCGTTGTTGCCGCGGTAAGTGTAGGTAACCTTGATCTTCTGGGCCGAGGTACTGACGTTCTGGACGTCGATACCGGTGGTCTGCAGCGAGCCGCTGTGATTATTACGAACCAGCGGGCAGTAAGCCACCGAGTCATAGCTCGCCTCGGTGAAGCCGGTGTAGGCCGCCAGATTGTCGGCAATTACCGCGGTGGTCTGGTGCTCCAGAGCCGTGCCCGCCAGCGGGCCGGTGCCGGTGGCCACCGCGCTACCGAACTCGTTGGTCGTGAAAGCGGTATCGGAAGGCGAGGCCACAACCATCGCGTTGGCCGGGACGTTGGGATAGGTTTTCTCCCAGGAATTGCCGGCCCGCGACGTGAATTTCACGACGATGGTGTTGGCGCTCGCGCTCGCGTTTTGCAGGTAGAGCGTCGTGCTGCGTTTGTTGAAGTTATTCTTCACCAGCGGGAAGGAGATAACGTTGTCCACCTGCGAACCGTCGGTGCCGCGATACATACCGCCGGCCGCGCCGGTCGGGTTGTTGGCGACGTTGACGACCGCGGCGATCGGCTGGTCGGAACTTACGACTGCGGAACCGGTGAACGGTCCGGTCACATCACAGGCCTTGGTCGACACGTTTACGCCGGCAAACGGGACGGCCGTCTGTGCGGCACCGCAGTTGATCGAGCCGCCGGTCGAGTTGTAGGCAGTGAAGCTGATCGTTGCCGTACCGGAGCCGATGTTCTGAATCTGCTGGCCGGAAAGCCAGCCGCTGCCGGGCAGCTGTTGCGCCGCAACGATGCCCACGGTGACCATGAGCGCCATCACAACTATCAGGATTACGATTGGTTTCTTGGACATTTTTTCTCCTCTAAGGAAATACATAATTGTCTAACGAGTTTAATTCTATGGACAATACAGGTAACGACAATCACCCGTTTGGAGTATTTTGCGGAGTAATACCCTTTGCCGGGGGATTACTCCCCCGGTTTTACCGTCTTGCGGAACAATATTTCCATGTTTGACACCAATAAATCGTCGAAGACTGGAGTTTTGCTTCGGAAACAGCCCGGGTAGCGCAGGATTAGCTCCAGATGATCGGGGTTGAAGACTTCCCTGTATACAATCCTTTCCAGTCGGCTTTCGACACGCTGCCAAAGCTCGCGATACTGTGTCACTCGCCAACGGTTCATCCACTCGAACGGCTTCAGGGGGATGCTGTTGGCCCGGCCGAATTCTGCCAGTGTCTCGTCCGTGAACAGGCATTCGCAAAAAGGGACAGAGATAGTGTCATACTGATGCGCGCCTTTTGCCGTGTAGTAGATCGGGCCGAACTCCAGGAAGATAAACCCGCCCGGCCGGGTCACGCGACACATCTCCGCCAGCGCCTTTTCGGGATCGGGGATGTGCTCGAATGAGTTATATGAATAGACGTAATCAAATGTCTCGTCGACGAAGCCCAAACTGGTGGCGTCCATCAGAGCGAAATGGGCCCCACCGGCGCGAACCCGTTCGGCCAACCCCTCGACGCGGATGTCGATGCCCCAGGATACCTTGCCCATCTCGCTCAATAAATGGCAACTTGTGCCGTCCCACGTGCCCACATCAAGAAACCGCTCCAGCCGGCCAGGTGAATGGGGCAGGAGACGAAGCATCTCGCTGACGCGCTGCCGGGCGGTAAGCTCCAGCCCTTCCGGGTCATAGCGATAGACGGATGGCCTGAGTGGATATTCTGCCTGCAGCGCGGCCAGCTCCGCCAGACCTAACCAGCGAGGCTCGCCGTCTGAATTTTCAAATGCCGCGCGGGCTTTCCGGGCTTTCAGGCGGGTATAACTTTCCCAACCCTTGTATAGCGGCTTTTTGGGGAGGATTTGGCGGGCGGCCCGTCGCATCTTTTTCGACATAGTTAATCGTTACTCTTTCGTGGATTGGTTCCGGACCTGATAAATCTGTCGCCAATGCGAAATATCCTGGTTGGGGATCACCCCCACAACCAGGGAGGCGATGGCGTAGGTGAGGATTCCGACTGCGATCGGGATAAGGAGATTCATATTGCGCAGCGGCGCGATGGCCAGGGCCATGATGCCGGTGGCCAGCAGCGGTCGGGCCACCACAGACCAAAGGCTGGAGCGTATAAGATACAGGTGGCTATAAATATAGAAGGATAGAAAGATCGCCATTGCGGAGATCAGGCGGGCGATTGCCGCGCCGTTGATGCCCAGACGAGGGATCAGCAGAATGTTGAGGAGGATGTTGGCCGCCATGGCGATGCCGGTCATCCAGCTTGCGGCGCGTTGCCTGTTCCGAACCAGCATCAGGCGGGAGTGGGGCACATTGAGGAACAGGAAGACGATGGCCCATATGGATATTTGCAGCACGGGGATCGCCGGCGCGAAGTCCGGTCCGAATACGAGCGTGATAATCGGCTCGGCCAGCAGGGTAACACCAGCGGCCATCGGCAATGAGAGAGCGGCCAGATATCGGCCGACCCGCTCATACAGAAAGGTCAATTTATCCGGCTCCTGAGAGTGGTAACGACTCATGAGCGGGTAGAGGGCGGTGCGGATGGCCAGCGGGATGAGATTGAATGCCAGCAGGATCGTCTGGGCCGCCGTGTAATAGCCCAGGTCTTCCTCTGTCAGAAAGAGGGAGATTAGCAGAGCGTCGGTCTGATAGTCCAGCAGCGAAGACAGGTGGATGACGAAGAAGCTCGACATGAACCCGGTCTGGCTTCTCAGGAACAGCGTGTTGATTCGCGCCGGATAACTTTGCGGCGTGTTCCTGAACAGGCTGATGAGGCCGGGAACGAACAGGAGAAGGCTGAGGGTGCTGGCGATGGGCACAACCCAGGCAATTTGGGTGACCGGCGCGCCTTGCGACAGCAACCAGAACCCCGCTCCCAGCTTGATCGCCGTGTTGCCGATCGCCGCCGTCATGGGGATCGAAAGCCGCTCGTGGGCCTCGAACAACGCCTGGCACATGCTGAACACCGCTTCGGGAATGGCCGCCAGCGAGAGGATGAGAATGACCCGCGTTGTCTCGGCCGAATACGGCGTGAAGAGGAACAGCCCGGCGATCAGTAAACCGTAGAACGCGGCCGATGTCAGCAGGCGCAAAAAGATAAAATTGACGAAAAATCGGCCGCTTTGGTCGCGTCGCGGGGCCACCTCGCGCACGATCAGCTCATGCAGCCCCAGCGCCGACAGACCGAAGACGAAAGTGTAATAGGTGATACCCAGGCTGAAGATGCCCGAATCATGCGACCCCAATACCCGGCTGATAGAGATGAACAGCAGGCTGTTGCCGGCTTTCACCACGATGTTGCCGGTGAGGGACAGGAAGATATTCCTGATGAGGCGCTGCAGCGAGTTCATCTTTCGTTGCCCGCGTCGGCCACCTACACCTTGAAGTCCAGCACTGCCTCAATGACCGCGTCGCGCTCGGCCGGGGTGATGTCGGTGAAGAAGGGCAGTCGCGCCAGCCGGTCGCATACCGATTCCGTCACCGGACAATCCCCCGCCCGGCCGCCGAAATGCTGCCCCATATCCGAAAGATGCAAGGGGAGATAATGAAAGACGGAGTGGATGCCCCGCGACTTGAGGAAGGCGATGAAACGCTCGCGCGCCTCGCTGGTCGGCAGGATCATAAAGAACAGGTGATAGGACGGCGTGCAATGAGCGGGGACGACGGGCAAGGCAACATCGTTTGCGGCCGCCCACGATGACAATTGGCTCGCATATGCCTCCCATAACTGCCGGCGTTTGTCCTGAACCATCTCCCGCGCCTCCAGTTGGGCGTAGAGGAACGCGGCCAGCAAATCTGACGGCAGATAGCTGGAACCCAAATCGACCCACGTGTAGCGGTCGACCTCGCCGCGAAAGAACCTGCTGCGGTTTGTCCCTTTTTCGCGGATGATCTCCGCCCGCTCCACGTAATTCGCGTCGTTGATGAGCAATGCCCCGCCTTCGCCGCAAGTGAAATTCTTGGTCTCATGGAAACTCTGGGCAGACAACGCGCCGATGGTTCCCAACCAGCGATCCTTGTATTTCCCGAACAGGCCATGAGCCGCGTCTTCCAACACCACCAGCTCGTGTCGCCCGGCAATATCCATCACGGTATCCATCTCGGCGGCAATCCCCGCGTAATGAACGGGCACGATCGCTCGTGTCCGTGG
The DNA here is from genome assembly GCA_023384355.1 of Anaerolineae bacterium. Classification (GTDB taxonomy): domain Bacteria; phylum Chloroflexota; class Anaerolineae; order Promineifilales; family Promineifilaceae; genus Promineifilum. Next base: position 24,332 of record JAHDWL010000010.1, on the reverse strand, counting down.
CGTAATCAACCGCTCGAGTTGGGTCTCATCGAGGTTGAGCGTGTCCGGACGGACATCGATGAACACGGGCTTCGCGCCGCGCAAGGCGAAGGAGTTGGCCGTTGAAACGAACGTAAAGGCGGGGATGATGACTTCGTCGCCGGGCTGTGTGTTCAGGAGAATAGCGGCCAGCTCCAGGGCATGGGTACAGGAAGTCGTCAGGAGTGCTGCTTGCAGACCGAGAACTTCCTGGAGCAGCGCCCGGACCTTTTTGGTGTACGGGCCGTCGCCGGACAGATGGCGGGTATGAACGGCGTCCGCCAGATAGGCGGCTTCGGTGCCGACGACAGTCGGGCGGTTGAATGGGATCCGGTTTTTATCCATAGTGGGTACGTTCAAGGGTTACAGATGTTCTCGATGCCGGATTATACCCTATCGCGGGCGAATCGAAGCCGTATTTATTCCCCGGCAGGGGCAAACGATGGCCAACAGCGCAAGTCGAGGTCATACCGGACAGCCAGCCGCATGTTGGCCGGCTCATAATAATCGTACAGGTATTTCGCCAGGTTGGGGGAAGGCACTGCATGAGGCAGCCCCGTCTCGTTGAAGCGGCTGTGCAGTTCGGGGGGGACATAATCGTTGCTAACTCCCAACCTCTCGCACAGCGACCGATAGGCTTCCAACGATCCGGTAAATTGCTCGGTCAGCAGGATGATGAGTTGCTCGCGGGGGAAGAATCGCTCGTACACCTCCAGGTAATCAGCATACCGGCCGCGGGCGAGATAGGCAAAAGGTGAGACCGACGCTGTCGTTGCCTGTGTGGCGCGCTCCGCCTCGCGCCGAAACGCCTGATCCATGTTCAGTGTTTCCAGACCGTTCTCCACACTGAAGTAATAATTGGAGATGGCGCGCTCAACGGGATCGCGCAGCAGGGCGATGATTTTCGCCGCGGGAAATATTGCCGCGATGCGTCGCGCCGCCTTCTCATGTTCCATGTAGCTCGTGCTCTTTTCGCCCAGCAGTCTCGCGCCGGGCTTTTGCCGGAAATGGGCGCGCTCATAGACCACGACTCCCTGATCGAATCGCGAGTCGTCGAGGAAGAACTTTGGTTCCGGCCGCAACGGCCGCGCCATCTCGATTTCGGGGTGGCTGTCCAGCAGGGAATAGAGATAGGTCGTGCCGGAACGTTGCGCGCCGATTATGAAGAAGTGCTCATTCACGCGCGTTGATGGCCTCTTTGACGTAATAGACTTGTGGCGAGCTGATCTGGTTGAGCAAGCGCACCAGGTATTCGCCCAGCATGCCCAGCATGAGCAGAATCAGGCCGTTCAGAAACGAGAGCAGCACGACGAGCGTCGCCCACCCGGGCACACTTGTGCCGACAATCAGCGCCCGCGCCAGATAGAGCACGCCGAGAAAGAAACTCGCTCCCGCGACCAGCATCCCCGCCATGTTCACCAGCCGCAAGGGCAGCGAGGAATAGTTGAACACGATGCGCATCACCAGCTCAAGAATTCGCAACAGGTTGTAGTTGCTTTTTCCGATCGGCCGGCTGTGGTGTTCCACCCACGTGTTGGCCGGGTTGGTCGCGAACAGGAGCGCCAGGCCGGGGATATATGGGTAATTGGTCTTATAGGCGCACATCCGGTCAACGACGTCGCGCCGGATGATGCGAAAGTTGGTCAGCACCAGATCGTCCGGCTTGTTGAAGATATGGCGGTTCATGCTGTTGATCAGTCGCGTGCCCAGCCGGCGATAACCTGCGTGCTGTTTCTGGCGAAATCGACCGAACACCAGATCGTGCCCCTCCTGGGCTTTGGCCACCAGGTGCGCGATCTCCTCCGGGGGATTTTGCAGATCATCGTCCAGCGTAATTGCGTAGGCGCCCGAGGCATGCTGCAACCCGCAAAAGACGGCGGTGTGCTGTCCGTAGTTATGCAACAGGTTGAACGCTTTGATGCGCGGGTTGTCCGCCGCTTTCTCGCGCACCACATTCCAGCTGCTGTCGGAGCTGCCGTCGTTGACCAGGATCAGCTCGTATTCCCAGCCTCGCCCCACAAAAAAGTCGATGACGCGATCGACGGTCGTCCCGATGATCGGGGCGCTGTTAAAGACAGGAATGATGACGGAATACATCTCGGAAGCCATGGGTGTGCGCTCTGATGGTTGCGACAAGCTATCCACCTGAACCGTTGCGGCGATAGACAATTGCCGCGCCGCGGTCTGTGCGGAATTCTTGCTCGACGCTGAAGTTTTCATTTATATATTCGAGCAACTTCGCCGTCTCCTCCGGCGTCTGATTCCAGAACTCCTGTCTATCAATCACCAGATAATCGTATTGTTGCAGCAGGGCCATATTATCCGCGAACAGGCCGGTGTAGAGTAAACTGTAATGCCGATCGGCATAATACCCGGCCACCGGCCCCTGTCGCACCACCAGGATGAGATCCGCCGGGTCTGTTTGTCCGGCAAGATAGCGCCCGGCGTCGGCCACCGGCTCCAGCTCCGGATCGTTATAGAAGTAGCGACCCCTCAGCTCATCTTCCCACCACGCCGCCAAATCGCCGCTGTTGGCCGGTTCCGGAAGCCGCAGCGGCGAGAGTGCCCACAGCACGGCAACCAACGCCGCCGCCGCGACCCACTTGCGCCACGGCCGCCGCCGAACCCAGCCCCACACCATCTCCCAGTCGAACACCAGACCCACCAGCAGACAGGCGGCGGGGATGATGCCGATCACGTGGCGTGGTTCTTTAAGATTCACGACCAACGATCCGGCGACCGTGACCAAAATAAAACCGGCCATCAGGGAAGTGATGCGTGGCGCGCGCCGCCATGTGAAGGCGTAGGCGATCAGGGCGATGATCGCCAATGCTGCCATCTCCCGGTGAAGGATATAGTTGCTGATGGTGGTGAGCCAGCTTGTGGCGCTGATGCCGCCGCGCGGGTCGATAGTCGTCGCCGCGTTGAGGCCAATCGCGCCCTGCCAGCGCGCCGCCATTGCCTCAAATCGCCCCGGCACGAGCAGTGACCCCCCTAACCAAATGGCCAGCCCCACCATCGTCGGCGCAATCAGCCAGAGCAGATGGCGGACGCGGGAGCCTTTGGCGATCCAGGCCACCCACAGAACGGCCGCCCCCCAATAGGTCACCGCGATTACCTTGAGCATCACCGCCGTCGTGATGGCCAGACTCCCGGCGACCAGCGTTCTATCCCGCAAGGATTCCTCGTACCGATCGAGGAAGAACGTGGCCAGGACCAGGAAAAAGCACATGAAAACTTCCATGCGGATGAAGTAGCTGTAGAGATTGAAGAAGGGATTCGCCGCCAGCAGCGAGGCGGCCACAAGGCCGGCCAATGGCCCGCGTCGCCGTTCGGCGATTTTGAATACCAGCGCGATGGTGCCAAGCGCGAAGGCGACGGTGACCAGCCGCGACAGGCGCAAATCGTCCCCGAAGACGGCCGTCATCAGGCTAAGGGCATAAGGGTATAGCGGCGTCTGATCCAGCAGCAGCCGCCCCTCCGGGTCAATCGTGCGGATCGGAAGACCGGTGCGCTGGATGCTCCGGGCCACGTCCAGATAGATCGCCTCGTCGTATTGGGCAATGTTGACCGTGGTGATGGGAACCAGTTGCCAGGCCAGGAACAAGACCAGCGGCGCCAGAATCAGCAATTTGGGGTTTCTCATATATGCCCCGCGAATTGTATCATAGTTGGGTTTGTTCCGCGTCGTCTCGCCGGCCGCTCAGGCGCCAGCCGTCAACCAGCCCGCGCCAATAGGCGGCCGCCGCCGCGCGTTGCCCGCGCAGGACCAGCCGCGACATCATTTTAACGGCGCTGCCCAGCCGAAAGAGGACGATGGCGATTGGATTTCCCAACCGCTGATGGCTCCGCCAGAATATCACCCCGCTGCGCGCCAGATGATAGCGGCGAGCAGGCGACTCCAGCCCGCCGCTGCTGACCGCGACGCGATGGTAGAGGCGCGCCCCGGCCGCCAGCCGCAACCGGTAGCCTGCCTGTTGCAGGCGGATGCTCCAGTCGAGGTCTTCAAAATACATGAAGTATCTCTCGTCGAAAAATCCGACCGAACCGGCAGCGGCCAGGTTCACCAGCAGACAGGTGCCGAGCAGATAATCCACGTCGCGGTCGCCCGCCCACGCGACGCCGTCCTTTCGGCCGCGCCCCGTCTCGACAAGGTCCAGCGTGCGGCGCGCGCGTCGTCCGCCCGCAAACCACAGGGTATCCGGCTCTGCCTCATAATAAATTTTGGGCGAGACGAGAGCGACCCTATCGCCCATGGCCGCCAGCAGCTCGTCGAGCATTTCCGGCGCGGCAAAGGCGTCGTTATTGATGAGGAGCGCGTAATCATACCCCTCGGCCATGGCCTGCCGCAGACCGATGTTGTTGCCCGGCCCAAAGCCCACATTGTGGGGCAGGGCGAGAAGTCGAACAACCGGCGGCAATTCCCGGCGCAGGCGGGTCACAACGCCCTCCGCCGGATTGCCGGCCGCATCCTCGTCCGAGCCGTTGTCGATGACCAGGATGTCGAGCGCGGCCCCGGTTCGCATGGCCATAAGCGCGCGCAAACATTCCAGCGTCACCTCCGGCTGCCGCCAGTTGAGGGTGATGGCCAGAACGCGCGGCCGCCGGTCAGTCGATCCGTCGTTAGCCAAGCCGAACCTCGTTCCTGGCCCCGGCTCCCCACGCCCACGCCAGCTTGGTCAGAAAAACGGCGGGCAGCGCGGCCGGAAAACGACGAAGGAGCACCGGTTGGCCGGCCACAATGCGCGCCGTTGTCACGGCCGCGATAGCCGGGCTTAGAAGTCGCATGAGAGACGGGTGTCGCAACAGAGCCGGCGTCTGCAGCAGTTTGCCGTGTCTCAGGCGCACCTGCCGCGAATAGTAACCGCTGCGGGCGCAATCGTCCCAAACGGCGCGCATGGTGCGGCGGTTGTGACGATGCTCAACAGCTGCGCCCGGCCAAAAACAGGGTTGGAATCCGGCCACCGCCATCCGCGCCGTCCATTCCATATCCTGGCTGCGGGGTAGGCTCTCGTCCAGCGGGCCGGCGGCGGCGATGGCCCGTCGCTCGACCGACAGGTTCAGCGTAGGCAGGATGGCGCGCTCCGCGGTCGGTCGCGTCGTCAGATACTCCTGGAACATCCCCAGATTGTAGCCGAGGCTCCAGTAGTTTTCGCCGCGCGGCAAGACGCCTCCGCCGACAACGGGATAGCCGGCAGCGTGCGCCGCCTGATGGGCGCGAAGCCACCCCGGCTGGGGGATGCAATCACTGTCCAGAAATATCAGCAGGGGCGCGGATGACTCCGCGATGCCGATGTTGCGGGCGACGGCCGGATTCACCGGCCGGCCGGTGTCGATTAGCCGGACGTTGGGCGCGTGCCCGATCAGACCGGGTTCGTCCTTGCCGACGACCAAAATCTCCCCGACATCGGCATATCCTTCCTGCGCGAGGATGGCCGCCAATACCTCATCCAAAATCGGCGAATTCAGACTGGGTATGATGACCGACACGCGCATCAGAGCACCCGGCAGAGCAGCCCCTTCAGATAGGCCGACTCAGGGAAGGCGAGCAGCACCGGGTGGTCGGCCGCCTGGCCCAGGTGTCGCGCGATCTGCACGTCGCGCCCGGCATCGACGGCCGCCCCAAACACGACCTTCTGGAACAGGTCGGCGCTGATCAGGCCGGAGCAGGAGAACGTCGCCAGCACTCCGTCCGGCCGCAGCAACCGCAGCGCCAGCCAGTTCAGGTCCTTGTAGCCGCGTGTGGCCCGGTCGATCTGGCCGTGGTTGTGGGCGAACTTGGGCGGGTCGAGAATGACGGCGTCGAATTGGCGGCCCGTCTCGCGGAAGTAGCGCAGCACCTCGAACGCATCCCCGGCGATGTACTCATCCATCGGGCGCTCATACCCGTTGAGTTTCATGTTGATCTCGGCCGTTTCCAATACTGCGGCCGAACTGTCGACCTGGACAACCGACCGCGCCCCGGCCGCCGCGGCATAGACCCCGAACGCGCCGGTGTAGGCGAACACGTTGAGCACGTCCCGCCCGGCCATCGTCGCCGGTTGACCCACGGCGGCGCGGTTGTCGCGCTGGTCCAGGTAGAAGCCCGTCTTGTGGCCGTGATGAACATCGACCACGAACGAGAAACCGTTTTCGCGGATGACCAGTTCCGCTGGCGGCGGCGTCCCGTAAAGGCTCCCGACGACCGGCTTCAGGCCTTCCTTGCCGCGCACGTCCACATCCGACCGCTCCAGAATCCCCGCCGGCCGCAGCATGTCGGCCAGCAATTTTGCCAGCATCTCTTTGCGGCGGTCGATCCCCAGCGTCAGACACTGGACGACGAGGTAATCACCGTAGCGATCCACAACCAGACCGGGCAGCCCGTCGGCTTCGGCGTTGACGAGGCGGCAGGCGGTGGTCAGTGGGTCAGTGGTCAGTGGGTCGGTGGGCGACGGCCGGCAGTCGGCGAGCATCATCGACCGCCCGGCGATCGCCCGTTGGAGCCGCCCGCGCCAGTAGGCCTCGTCGATGGCTTCGTCCGTGTTCCAGGACAGGATGCGCGCCTGAATCTGCGACTTCTCATTATAATAGGCGGTCGCCAGCGGCGCGCCCTTGTGGTCGGCCACGACGACCAGATCGCCCGGCGCGGGGCGGCCCTTCAGCCGGTCAATCGCCCCGGAGAAGACCCACGGATGGCGCTGGCGGACGGGCTTGTCGCGCCCCTGCTTCAACAATATCGTCGCAGTTGGATTTTCCATGAACTACCAAATTTCCCGTATCTGAATTCGTCACTCGTAACTGGAATGACGAATTACGAATGACGCACACGCCTCTTCATTCGTCACTCGTCACTCGTCACTTCAATGGCTTATCTCCACCGCCGCATCCTCCGGCTTGCCGAGAATCTGCGAGATGAGAATTCCCGCCAGCATCAACCCGCACCCGAACAGGGCGCGCAAGGACAGCTCCTCGCCCAGCAAAATCCAGCCGCCGACGACGGCGAAAACCGCCTCCAGACTGAGGATGATGGCGGTATCGGCCGGGCGGGTGTACCCCTGGGCGACGACTTGCAGCGTGTACCCCACGCCGACGGACATGATCCCGGCATACAGGATGGGCACCAGCGCGGCGCGGACAGCGTCGGCGGTGACGGTCTCGCTGAGCGCGGCGGCAACGGCGCTCAGCGCGGCGCAGGCCATGAATTGCAGGAAGGCGAGCTTCACCGGGTCGGTGCCCGGCGACAGGTGGCCGATGAGCAGCACATGCCCCGCCCAGAGGAACGCCCCGATCAACACCAGCAAATCCCCCCAGGCGATGGTAAGCCCCTCCTGAATCGTCAGAAAGTAGAGGCCGATAGCGGCCAGCGTCGCCCCCACCCACACCGCGGCCGACGGCCGGTGCCCCAGGGCCAGCCCCAGCACCGGCACCAGCACCACATAGAGACTGGTGATGAACCCCGCCTTGCCCGCCGTCGTATAGACGATGCCCACCTGTTGCAGGGTGGCGGCGGCGAAGATGACGAACCCGGCCAGCAGCCCGCCAATCAGCAGCGAGCGATCGCGAAGCGGCACCACCGCCCTCGCTTCGCGCCGCCGGTCGAGGCTTGTCATGAGCGGGATGAGCGCCAGCGCGCCGATGAGAAAGCGGATCGCGTTGAAGGTGAACGGGCCGACGTGCTCCATCCCCGACCGTTGGGCGACAAAGGCGAAGCCCCAGATGACGGCCGTCAGCAGCAGCAACAGGTTGGCGCGCAGTCGCGTCATATCGGAACCCGGTTCAATCCACCTATACGGCGCGGTGATCCTGGCCGCTCTCCGGTTGGCCGGTCAGAAGATCGAGCGCGTGGGGAAGCACCGGCAGCAGCACATCGAGATTCTCGCGGACGGCCTTGGGGTTGCCCGGCAGATTGATGATGAGCGTGCCGCCACGCATCCCGGCCACCGCGCGCGACAGCATCGCGTGGCGCGTCACCCGCAGGCTCTCGGCCCGCAGCGCCTCGGCGATGCCCGGCGCTTCCCGCTCGATGACCGCCCGCGTCGCTTCCGGCGTCACATCGCGCGGCGCGAAGCCCGTGCCGCCGCTGGTCAGGATCAGGTCCAGCCCGGCGTCGCACCACTTCCGCAAGGTTCCGGCGATGACCGAAATCTCGTCGGGAATAACTTCCCGCCGCTCAACCAGCCAGCCCGTCGCTTCCTGGATGATTTCGGCCGCCAGCGGGCCGCTCCTGTCCTCATAGGCCCCCTGCGACCCGCGATCGCTGACCGTCAGAATGCCGACCCGTCTCATTCGCGCGTCGCGTCGCCGACCAGCGCCAGCATCCCGTCGCTCAGGCCGCTGTCGGTGACGCCGTAATAGATATGGACCTGGTTCCCCTCGCGCACGGCCAGATCATAGAGCGTCATGTTGCTCTTCTGACGCCGGTTGAGCACGGCCACATTGTCGTGCCATTGCGCGGCCGCCAGATCCGGCGGCGAGGACTCGACCTGGGTGATGGCGTAATGCCACAGGCGGCGCGCCGAGGAGCGGGTGACGTTGTTGATCAGGTTGCCGTTGCGCAGATCGCGCAGCGTGTGATAGATCACGCCGTCCCGTTCCTGGCTGTCTACATGCTCCACCCCCGTTCGCGGGTGCTCATACCCCGCGCGGCCGCCGCCGCCGCGCCCGGAGGATCGCGCCGGTTCGTTCCTCGATGGGGGCGCCGGCTTCGGGGCAGGCTCCACGGCCGCGGCTTCCGTCCGCGCCGGCGGGGCAGATTCTCTCTGCCCCAGAGCGCGTTCCACCATATGCACGATTTCATCCCGGACGGCCAGCGTTGTCTCCGCTTCGTCGCGCACGTAGAACTGGTTGTAATCGATGGCGTATGGCGCGTCGGGGCCGGGCTGCACGGCGATCCGCATGACGGCCGTCCCTTGTGTCGGCAGGCTGTCGATCGTCACCTGCGGCTCCGGGCTGAAGCGCTTGGCGATCATGCCCTGGAGGGATTCAATCGCCTTGTGTGGCTCGCGGACGCCCTCGGGCTTGGCCTTCGGGTCGGCCGGGATACCGACGTAGATCGTGCCGCCGTTGGTGTTGGCCATGGCGCAAATATCGCGCAGGATGTTATCCAGATGGCCACCGCGCTGGTTCATGCTCGGATGGAACGATTGCACCAGCGATTCCCCTTCCTCGCGCGCCGTCTGAACGAAGTCGACTGCCTTGGCTGTGCCGCGATAGGGGCGGGTGAGCGAGTGGTCGTTGCCCCGGATCACCTGCGCCAGCGCTTCGAACGACACCTCTTCCAACAGAATCTCCGTGACGCGGTCGCCGACGCCCAGATAGGGGGAGTTGGCTGATTCACGGATGAGGCGGTGGGCGTCGGACCCCTGGATGCAGCGCATCGGCCGCGGGTACTCCGGCTTTGACCCGTCGAAAAAGCGACGGGTCGTCTGGTTGCCGCGTTTCTCCAGGTCCGTCACCTCCAGCGCGTGCAGGTTCGGGTCCTGGGTATAGGCGATGCGCGTCTGGCCGCCGAAATCGAGCCCGCGCAGCATGACGCCGTTGCCGGAATTGGCGTGGGCGGCGATGACCAGCCCGCCGGCTTCGTGAATGACCTCATACGCCGTCAGCACGTCGGAGGTCGCCCCGACCGACTGGCTGCCGACCCGCAAGGAAGCCATGGGCACGCGCAACGTCAGCAGCAGGTGCTCCAGATAGCTCACCGGCGTCTCCGGCGGGAAGATTCCCAGAATATGGAAGCCGAAGGTTGCGGTGAATTCAAAGCCGGGCAGGACGAGCAGCTTGCCGAGAACGCGGCGGTATTCATCGAGCAGCCGTTGTTCGGAAAGGTCGATGCGCCCGCGGCTTTCCAGCCACAATAGCTGCTCGACCTCTTTCTGCATGGCGGCATAGCCGCCGACCGTATTGTGATCGGTGATGGCGATAATGTCCAGCCCGCGAGCCGCCGCCTGACGTAATATGTCCAGATAACCGATGCGCGGTTCCTGGTAGTCGTTGGAGGCGGGGGTGTGAAGGTGAAGGTCCATCCGCCGCCATTGCGGGGAGGGCCGTTTGGGCTTCTGGGCTGTTTGTTTGGTTGAGGAGGAAGCCCCTCTGGATCGGCCGCGTCGGGTCGATCCCTGATCTTGAGTCATGCGATTTGCTCCTGAGATTATCTTCTGTCACCCAGAGCTGCAATCGCCCGCACCAGTCCGATGGTTGTCACGCCGACTTTAATCGCGTCGCCGGTCGAGATGGCCGGCGGGCCGCCGCGAACCTCGCGCGAGGTTCGCACCAGCAGCCACGATGTCAGCAAACCAACGCACGCGCCGATCAGACCGCCGGTGACAAGCACCCTCATTTGCCAGTCTTCCCGGTCTTCCATGGACGCGATCTCGTGATTCAGCCTGTTGTCAACTCGTTTCATATCAACTGCTCCGTGTAAATTTCCCCAAAATCCCTCTCAGGAATCCGCGCAGATAGGCGAACCGGGCATGCAGGTTAATCAGGGGCCGCCGCAGACGACGGGCAACGCCCTCCACCTGGGGTTGCGCCCTGCCCAGCAGGCCGTCCAGCTGCCACAGAAGGATCTGGAAACGGCTGCGATAGGCCATCGGCCCCGTTTCCGGGAACTCCTTGCGCCGTTGGCGACGGTTCAGCCGCAGCGCCAGCCAGGTGATCGGCATGATGGTCATCAGGATGATGAGGGGGATGGAGAACAGAATGACGATCAACGCCGCCAGCCCGGCGATAAAGGAAGCAACCTGCGGGGTGCCGATCCCGAAAGCCAGGGCGATGACCAGACCGAACAGCAATACGACGATGATCGTGGCGATGATAATGGGCAAGTAGACGTTGCGCCGCAAATATTGGTGGCGCTGTTCGTCGCGGGCCAATTGTTCGGCCGTCGGTCGGTAGGTTGTCCGCGTGTAGGTGCTCTCAAAAGGCGACCGGTCTCTCGCGGGCGGTTCGACAGTTGCCCACGAACCGGCGGGAGGCGGGGTCGGCGTTGCCGGCGGTTGCTTTCCCGACGCTGGCGGCGTGTTGATTGAACTCATGGGTGAATATTTATTCCTAATCGTCTGATTATAGCACAGATGACGCGGAATAGCTTGAGGTGGTTTGATAGGCAAAAAGAGGCGGCCGGGTATTCGCCGGCCGCCGCCGAATGATTCTAAATTTGCGAGTCTGGCAGGAGAACGCGATCGATTGTTCGACCGGCCCCAGCCAGATTATTGGACTTGTCTCGACCGCCCTCTACCCCTGATACCCGTCCTCAAATATCTCGATCATCAATCGCGGGTCGCCCAACGGGTAGAGGATGGGGCAGGTCGCGCCGCTGGCAATGTACTCGCGCACCTTGGCCTTCACCTCGGCCGGGGAGCCGCTGGCCGTGCACATCTGCACCACGTCATCGGGCACGAGGTGCATCGCGCCCTCGATCTCCTCTTCCGTCGCCGGCCAGGTGAGCACCTGGTGGATTTCATCGAGCAGCTCCTGGCTCACGCCGCTGGCCTTCATCAGGTGCGGCTGCTGGCCGAGGTATTGCGTCATCATCTTGCGCGCCATGTTCAGCGCGTGCTTGCGGTCGTTATCGACGGAGCAAATGACGAGCTGCGGCCGGTCGATATCGTCGATCTTGCGCCCGGCCTTCTTCGCGCCGCGCTCCAGCGCGTCCATCGCCTCGGCGTTGTACTTGGGGTTCACCAGATAGTTAAGGCAGACGCCGTCGGCGATCTCGCCGGCCATCTCCATCATCTTCATGCCCGTCGCGCCGATGTAGATGGGCACGTTGCGCGGCGTCTTGCGGCCGTGGACGACGTCGAGCGTGATGCCGTCGACGTAGTGGAACTCGCCATGATAGGTGACCGTTTCCATGGCCAGCAGGCGGCGCAGCACTTCCACCGTCTCGCGCATCGCCTGCATCGGCTTGCGCCGGTCGATGCCCACCTTCTGCGCCAGCGGATCCCACCACGCGCCGATGCCGCAGATGACGCGGTCGGGGGCCAGGTCGTCGAGCGTCAGGAACGTGGCCGCCAGCAAACCGATATTGCGCGTCCAGTTGTTGATGACGCCGCTGGCGACCTTGATCTTGCTGGTCACGGCGGCAAAGGCGGCCATCGGCACAATGGCATCGCGCACCAGCCGGCTTTCCGCCTGCCAGACGGCCTCGAAGCCCTTCTCCTCGGCATATTTGGCCAGCTCCATCCCTTCCTGCAGGGAATGGGCATCCTGTAAATAAAGTGCTACACGGTCCATATGATTCTCCTTGAATAGTGACGAGATACGAGATACGAGTGACGAATTACGAATGACGAGTGACGAGTGAAGATGGTGGTTCTTCATTCTTCATTCGTCATTCCAGTGACGAGTTCAGCCTGCCCGCCACCCACTGACCCACCGACCTACTGATCTACTGACCTACTGACCTACTGACCTACTGATCCACTGCCCCCACCGACCGATCACCGCCCCACAACATAGCCGCTATACACCAGCCAATCGCCCTCGGTGTCGAGATCAAAGCGCAAGCCGGGCGCGTCGATGATATGGGCAGCCCGCAGCCGGGCCGCCGCCTCGTCCAGATGAGCCTGATAGCTGCCGGGGCCATAGCGGAAAGTGAAGTCGCCGGGCGGGGCCAGCAGCAGGGCGTTCGTGCCGTCTTCCGCCTCATCGCCGCCAATCGCCAGCAGCGGCGCAGGCGAACCGTCGAGCGGGCGCAGCATGGCCTCGACGTCGGCGACGGTGATGAAGGGCAGATCGGCGGGCAGGACGAGGACGGCCGTCGCGCCCAGCCGGGCAGCATGGGCCGCGCCGCGAGCCGCGGCCGCGTTCAGCCCGGCCGGGGCCGCCTCGATGAGCAGCTCCGCGCCGTATTTCTGTCCGAGAGTGCAGACCACCGTGTCGCTGCTGACGAGCAGGATGCGGTCGATGCCCGGCGTTTCATTCAGGACGGCCAGCAGGTTGTCGAGAAAATGATGGATGAGATCGGCGCGGGCATCGGCCGAGAGCAGGTGCTCCAGACGGCGCTTGCTCTCGCGCAGTGGTTTGACAGGGATGATGGCCCAGGTGGTCATGACAGCTTGTCGGGATTATACCCGATGGAAAGAAATGGGGGTAAATGAGGAAAGACATTGTATACTTCCTGGCCTGTCTGCCGAAGGTTAGAGAATCAACGTCCCACGACCGGCGCGCGTTCGCGCGAATGTCCATGAAACCAGACCGGCAGGCTGTGGGCCACAAGCGCTTGTGAATCGGCGATTGCCTGGGGCGAAATATTGCCCGGCAAGATGCCCAGACCGCCACTATTGCCGTTTCCAAATTGGTTGTCTTGATAACCAATTTCCGCCAGTATTCACCCGGATCAATTGGTTGCCAAGACAACTAATTGATTTTGACAAGATTTGCCGGCGTGCGAGACAACGCGATGATTGTTAACAGGGTTATGGAAGTTATTGCGGCAGCGGGAAGGATGGGTGAAGTGCGACGGGGACTGAAACGATGCCGGGCTTGCCGAAACCAACCCCACCCGAATGCTCCGGCTCTTATTTTCTTTTATTTGACGGACATCAATGTAAAATCCATCCCATGCCACTGAAACCAGCCATCGACCGGGCCATCAACGGCCGCAATCTATCCTTCGACGAAGCCGCGGCCGCCATGGACGCGATCATGGGCGGCGAAGCCACCCCCGCCCAGATCGGCAGCTATCTGACGGCGCTGCGCATGAAGGGCGAGACCGTCGACGAGATCGCCGGCAGCGCCCACTCCATGCGCCGCCACGTCATCCCGGTCGACATCCGCCTGCGCGAGGGCGAATTCCTCGTCGACACCTGCGGCACGGGCGGCGACGGCAAGCACACTTTCAATATCTCCACCACAACCGCGTTCGTCATTGCCGGGGCCGGGCAGCGCGTGGCCAAGCACGGCAACCGCGCCGCCAGCAGCCGCAGCGGGTCGGCCGACGTGCTGATGGCGCTGGGCGGCAACCTCGACCTGGACGCCGCGCAGGTGGCCGCCTGCGTCGAGGAAGTGGGCATCGGCTTCCTCTATGCCGTGCGCCACCACCCGGCCATGCGCCACGCCATCGGCCCGCGCCGCGAGATGGGCCAACGCACCATCTTCAACCTGCTCGGCCCGCTGACCAACCCCGCCGGCGCGACCCACCAGCTTCTGGGCGTCTATGACCCGGCGCTGACGGCGACGCTGGCCGAGGTGCTGCGCGCCCTCGGCAGCCGCGCGGCCTGTGTCGTCCACGGGGCCGACGGGCTGGACGAGTTGTCGACGACCGGCGTCAACCGCGTCAGTGTCCTTCGCGACGGGCAAGTGACGACCTTCGACTTCGACCCGGCAAGCATCGGCCTGCCGCGCGCCCGGCTGGATGACCTGTTGGGCGGCGCGCCGGAGGATAACGCCGCCATCGCCCGCGAGATCCTGGCCGGCTACGATCGCGGCCCGCGGCGCGACATCGTCCTGCTCAATGCCGCGGCCGTCCTGAGCCTGGAGTCAGGCGACTGGGCCGCCGGGCTGCGCCGCGCGACTGAGGCCATTGACAGCGGGGCGGCCTTCCGGACGCTGGAAAAGTGGATGGAGATGACCAACAAGCACCCCTGAGTAAATATCCTATGAGCGTAACCAACCTCGCCAAACGTCGGGGCGAAATCCTCGACGAGATCATGGCCTTCCATCGCGAGAATTTGCCCAAGGTGATGGCCGACACGCCGTTGGCCGACCTGCGGGCGATGGCCGGCGTGGCCCCGCCCACCCGCGACTTCGAGGCCGCCGTGCGCGCCCCCGGCGTCACCCTCATCGCCGAGTGCAAGAAGGCCTCGCCCAGCAAGGGGCTGCTCGTTCCCAACTATGACCCCGTGCGGCTGGCGAAACTCTATGAGAAGGCCGGGGCGCGGGCCGTCTCCGTGCTGACCGACACGCGCCATTTCCAGGGCACGCTGGAGCACCTGCGCGACGTCCGCGAGGCGGTGCGGCTGCCGGTGCTGCGCAAGGATTTCCTGTTCCACCCCTACCAGATCTATGAGGCGCGGGTGGCGGGGGCCGACGCGGTGCTGCTCATCGCCGCCGTGCTGAGCGACACGGAGCTGCGCGAGCTGACGGCACTGGCCGCGAAGTTGGGCATGGCCGCGCTGATCGAGGTGCACGACGAGGCGGAGCTGGCCCGCGTTTTGCCGCTGCGGCCGCGCATCATCGGCGTCAATAACCGCAATCTCCAGACGTTCGAGGTGGAGTTCGACAACACCGCCCGGCTGCGGGCGCTCATCCCGGCGGAGATCGCCGTGGTCGGCGAGAGCGGACTGCGGTCGCCCGACGACGTGCGCGCCATGAAGGCGGCCGGCGTCGACGCGGTGCTGGTCGGCGAGACGCTGGTGCGCAGCAAGGATATTGCCGGGACGGCGCGGGCGTTTGTGGCGGCGGGAAAGGAATGACGAGGGAAGAGAGATACGAGTTACGAGTGACGAGTGACGAGTTACGAGAGTGACGAGTTACGAGTGACGAGTTACGAGTTCAGAAGGCGCGGCCGTTGCCGTAGGGGTCGACCTGTGTGTCGACCCTCTTCTCTTCATTCGTCATTCGTCGTTCGTCGTTCGTCATTCGTCATTCGTGACCGCCCTACTGCCTCATCTGCTGATAGAAACCCGTCAGGTCGAGCGCGTCACCGGGGTCGAGGATGCACACCTGTACTTCGGGGGCCAGCGAGTTGGCGAACTGGGCGAAGGTGTAGGGCGGCTGCCGCACCATGTCGGGCAGCAGCGGTCGCAGCCCGGCCGGGAAGTAGGTGCCCCAGTGGATGGGGATGGCCAGCGAGGGGTGCAGCAGCTCCAGCGCCTGCGCCGCCCGATAGGGGTCCATGTGCCCCGGCCCCAGCGTCGGCCCCCAACCCCAGACGGGCAGCAAGGCCACGTCGATCTCGCGGCCGATGGTCGCCATGCCGTCGAACAGGTCGGTGTCGCCGGTGAAATAGATGTTGCGGCTGCCGCGGATGACGTAGCCGAGGCATTCGGTTTTGGGCCGCCCGGGCAGCGGCCGCGGCGGGTGGTTGGCGGGCGTGGCTTCGATGGTGACGCCGCGGATGGTCGTCGTCTCGCCCGCGCCGATCTCCATGACGTTGCGGTAGCCGTGCAGGGCCAGGAAGCGCGTGGACCCGCGCGGGGCGACGATGAGGTGATCCTTGCCCAGCCGGCGCATCGAGCGCAGATGCAGGTGGTCGGCGTGGAGATGGGAGAGGAGAATCGCGTCCAGGCGGGCGGCGTCGACGTCGGGGGCGGCGGTGGTGCGCAGCAGGTGGCTGACGCGCGGGGTGAGCAGCGGGTCGGTCAGCAGGCGGACGCCGTCCATCTCGATGAGTATCGTCGCGTGGCCGACGTACGTGATCCGGTCCATACCGTTAATTATTACAAACAGGCGGGTTGGGAGCAATGGATCGAGAAGACGCTCATCCTGATGGCCGGGATAAGATCATCGCCAAAAGATGGCGAGTGCTCCGCCTACAGATACCGCCGGACGCGCCGGCAATAGTCGACGTATTCCTGCCCATAATGGCCTCGAAGGAATTCTTCCTCACGCAGGACTTGGCGGTGGATCAACAAAATTCCGCCGATGATATAGAGCAGCAGAACCCAATTGGGGAAGACGAGAAACTGGCCGATCAATACGCAGAAAAATGCGACATAGATCGGATTGCGCGTGTGGGCGAATATGCCCGACGTCACAAGCCGGTCAGGTCGGTCGACGTCGATTCCGATGCGAAAACTCTTGCCGAACGAGACGAGACTGAGCAGCATAAACACCAGCCCGGCATAGCTTAGGAACACCCCGGCCCAAGCCAGGGAATCGGAATGAAAAAAGCGTTGATTGCTCAATAGCGGCCAACCGAACGCCGCAGCGAAAATGGTGTAGAAATAGAACAGCACGAACGGCGGGATCAGGAAGTCTCTCTTGTCGAGCCGGCCGAAATTCATGGCGCTGATCCCGGACTGATTCAGCCACAGAACACGGAAGATCACCAGCCCCAATAGCAGAACAATCGACAGTGCGGCCAGATAACCTTGCATCACCTATTCTCCATTTTCAACCCTATCGCTGTGGAAAGAGGATCGTATCGATCAGTACCTTCCCCATGTAGACAATGAAAACGAACACGGTGGCCGGCACCTGCCAATAGAGGAACCATCCCGGCGTCCAGCCGGGCAGCGGGGCGACGGCGATGAAGAACGCCACCGCCGCGGCGATGACCAGCCGCCGGATGAATTTGCCCCAGTTACGCCGCCTCATCCCGCCTCGACCTTGCCCAGCCGGGCCTATTCAAACCGCAGCGCCTCAATCGGGTGCAGCCTGGCCGCCCGCGACGCCGGGTAGATGCCGAAGAACAGCCCCACGGCCACCGAAAACCCCACGGCCAGGACCACCGAATTGACCGTCACCGACGTGTCCAGCTCCGGCACGGCCAGATGGACGGCGACCGCCCCCAGCGTGCCGATGGCGATCCCCAGCAGCCCGCCGAGCACGGCCAGCACCACCGCCTCGGTCAGGAACTGGCCCAGAATGTCCCGCCGCCGCGCCCCCACCGCCTTGCGCAGCCCGATCTCCCGCGTCCGCTCCGTCACCGACACGAGCATGATATTCATGATGCCGATGCCGCCGACGAGCAGCGAGATGCCGGCGATGGCCCCCAGAAAGAGGGTCAGCACGCCCGTCACCGCGCCGAAGGCCTGCACGAAGTCGGCCTGGGTCAGAATCTGGAAGTCGTCGTCGTCGCGAAAGGCGATGTTGTGGCTCTGCCGCAGCACCTCGGACGCGTCGATGACGATGCCGTCGATCGCCTTGTCGTCGGCGGCCTGGATGAGGATGGCGTCGACGAGGTAATCGCCGCTGGTCGAGCTGCGGGCGTCGAAGAGCCGCTCCTGGGCGGTGGTCAGGGGGATGATGGCGATGTCGTCCTGGCTGCCGCCGACGCCGGCCGCGCCCTTCTCCGTCAGCAGGCCGACGACGCGGAAGTTGATGCCGTTGACGCGCACGTCGTGGCCGAGCGGGTCGACGTCGGCGGGGAAGAGCGCCTCGGCGGTGTCGGGGCCGAGGACGATGACGCGCGAGCGGACGTCGTAGTCGGCCTGGTCGAGGTCGCGGCCGCGGGCGATCTTCAGGTTGCTGACGGCGGCGTAGTTGGGCGTCGAGGCGCGGGCCAGCACGGTGTGGACGTTGCCGCCGTACTGCAACTCGATCTGCCGGAACATGACCGGCGCGAGGGCTTCCACGCCGGGGACGAGGCCGGGGTCGGCCAGCAGCCCGGCGTCGCGCAGCGTCATGGACGATTCGGAGAGCGAATCGCTGCCCGGCGGGCCGGGCTGCTCGCGGTCGGGCAGGATGAAGACGAGGTTCGTGCCCAGGCCGGAGAACTGGTCGGCCACGAAGCGGGTCACGCCGTCGCCGATGGACAGCAGGGTGATGACCGCCGCCACGCCGATCATGATGCCGAGCATGGTCAGCGCGGCCCGCAGCTTGTTGGCCCCCAGCCCGCGAAAGGCGATCCGGATGTTTTCGAGAAAATTCATTTCAAATGACGAATGACGAATGACGAATGACGAATGAAGAGAGTGACGAGTTACGAAGGCGACTCCTGTCGCCCGACGAGTGACGAATTCAGAAGGCGCGGCCTCTTCATTCCTGATTTTTAATTCTTAATTTTTAATTTTTAATTTCTGATTTTTCATTCATAGCGCAGCGCATCAATCGGGTTCAGCCCTGCCGCGCGGCGCGCGGGATAGATGCCGAAGAACAGGCCGACGGCGGCCGAGAACAGAATCGCCAGCACCACCGAATCCCAGGCGACGGTCGCCTGCAGCGTGTCCGACAGGCTGCTGATGAGCCACGCCCCGGCCACGCCGAGCGCCAGCCCGATGATCCCGCCGATGCTGGACAGGATGACCGCCTCGGTCAGGAACTGCCACAGGATGGCGCTCCGCCGCGCCCCCACCGCCTTGCGCAGCCCGATCTCCCGCGTCCGCTCCGTCACCGACACGAGCATGATATTCATGATGCCGATGCCGCCGACGAGCAGCGAGATGCCGGCGATGACGCCCAGGAAGGTGGTCAGCACGCCGGTAATCTGCCCCAGCGCGCCGACGACCTCGGCCTGGCTCAGGATGGTGAAGTCGTCCTCGTCGCGGTACTCGATGCCGCGCGACTGGCGCAGCGCCAGCGTCATCCCGACGATGGCCGCGTCCTGCCGCTCCTCGCTGATGAGCTGGGCCATGATCTCGTCGACGCGGTATTTGCCGTCCGGCCGGCGGGCGGGAAAGAGGCGGCGTTGCGCGGTGTTCAGCGGCACCAGCACGACGTCGTCCTGGTCGTTGAAACCGGAGCCGCCCTTCTCTTCCATCAGGCCGATGACCCGGAAGTTGACGTTGTTGATGCGGATGGTCTGGCCGATGGGCAGCTCGCCGTCGGGGAAGAGCTTCTCATACACGCTCTGCCCCAGCACGGCGACGCGCGCGGCCGAGGCCACGTCCTGGTCGGTGAAGAAGTCGCCCAGAACGGGGTAGAAGTCGCGGACGCCGGTGTAGTCGGGGGTGGTGCCGGTGACGGTCGTGCGCGCCTCTTCGCCGCCGCGGGAGATGACGGCCGCGCGGCCATACATCGGCGCGACCCGCACCAGGTCGGGCACATTCAGCGGGTCGGCCAGCGCGCGGTAGTCGTCGTTGGTCAGGTCGACGCGCGCGCCGAAGCCGGGCAGCTGGTTGGCTTCCGGCCGGCCGGGGAGCACGAACAGCAGGTTGTTGCCCAGCCCCTCGAATTCGGAGATGACCACAGCCTGCACGCCCTGGCCCACGGAGACGAGGGTGATGACCGCCGCCACGCCGATGATGATGCCGAGCATGGTCAGCGCGGCCCGCAGTTTATTGGCCACAAGGCTGGCAAAGGCCAGACGGATGTTTTCGGTCAGATTCATTTCAAATGACGAATGACGAATGACGAATGACGAATGAAGAGAAGAGGGTCGACACGCAGGTCGACCCCTACGGCAACGGCCGCGCCTTCTGAACTCGTCACTCGTCACTCGTAACTCGTCACTCCCTCGTATCTCGTATCTCGTATCTCGTATCTTGACCCGCTTCCAGCGGGTCCATGACTGCCTCATCGCCGATGACCACGCCGTCGGCCAGGGTGATGATGCGCCGCGTGTGGCGGGCGATCCACGGGTCGTGGGTCACAAACAGGATCGTGATGCCCTGCTCGCGGTTCAGCCGCTGGAAGATGGCCATCACTTCCGTGCCCGACTTGCTGTCCAGATTGCCCGTCGGCTCGTCGGCCAGTATGATCGCCGGCTCGTTGACCAGCGCCCGGGCAATCGCCACGCGCTGCTGCTGGCCGCCGGACAGCTCGCTCGGCCGGTGGTCGATGCGGTCGCCCAGGCCGACCATCTCCAGCGCGTGCCGGGCGCGCTCGCGGCGTTGCCCCTTGGCGGCATAGATGAGCGGCAGCTCGACCTGCTGCACGGCGGGCATGCGCGGCAACAGGTTGAAGCTCTGGAAGACGAAGCCGATCTTGCGGTTGCGGATGTCGGCCAGCTGGTCGTCGCTCAGGGCGCTGATGTCGGTTCCGTCCAGCAGATAGGTGCCGCTGGTCGGCTGGTCCAGCGCGCCGAGCATGTTCATCATCGTCGACTTGCCGGAGCCGGACGGCCCCATGATGGCCACGAACTCCCCTTCGCCGATCTCCACCGACACGCCGTTGAGGGCGCGCACCTCGTACTCGCCCATCCGGTAGACCTTGGTCATGTCGCGGATGACGATGATTGGCTTGCGGCCGTTGGCTGATCCCTTGTCGCTGCTCATCGCGCCCCTAGTTCCCGCCGCCGAAGAAACCGCCGAGACCCTCGCGCTCGTTGGTCAGCACAACCACGTCCCCCTCGCTCAGGCCGCTCAGCACCTCGCTGAACTGCTCGTTGCGCAGCCCCGTCTCCACCACGACTTCCTCGATGGTGCCGTCGGCGTGGCGGATGAGCACAAACGCCTCGCCCGTCTCCCGGTTCAGCCGCACGGCCCAGTTGGGCACCACGAGAACGTTGTCCAGCTCGTCGACGGTGATGGACGCGCTGGCGCTCATGCCCGGCCGCAGGTTGGCCGCCTGGCTCTCGTCGATGTTGATCGTCACCAGATAGGTGACCACGCCCGAGGTCGACGTCGACGTGGGGGCGATCTCGCTGACGACGCCGTCCACCGGCTGGTCGGGCAGCGCGTCGAGGGTGACGACGACCGGCTGGCCCACAGCCACGCGGTCGATGTCGATCTCGTCGACGCTGACCGTGATGTGGTACGCGCCCTCGTTCAGCACGGTGACGGCCGGGCTGCCGGGGGCCGCCTGCTCCCCCTTGCGGATGAGCACGCCGGCGACCGTGCCGTCGATGGGGGCGACGATCTGGGCCTGCCGCAGCCGCAATTCGGCGATCTCCAGACTGGTGCGGGCGCTGTCCACCTGCGCCTGCAGGATGGCGACCTCGTCTTCCGACGGCTTCTCCACCAGCAGGGCGGCCGCGGCCTTGGCGCGGGCCAGCTGGGCTTCGGCCGCGGCCACGTTGCCCTCGGCGGCCTGGGCCTGGGCCTGCGCCCCGGCGATGGCCGCGTCGGCGGCCTGGATGTCGGCCGGGCCGGCGGGGTTGTTCAGGTCGCTGAGCGCGGCCTCGGCCGCCTGCAGGCTCAGCGTGGCCGCTTCCAGCGCGGCGCGGGCCTGCTCTTCCGGCGCGCCCAGGCCGGGGCAGACCGTCTCTTCCTGGTTGCTGCCCGGCGCGGTGAAGGTGTGGCACTCGGTCGTGCGGTTATACGCTTCCTGGGCCTGCTTCTGCTGCTGGCGGGCGGCCGACACCTGCGCCTCGGCCTGGGCAATCTGCCCCGCACTGGCCCCGGCCAGCAGCTGCGCCCGCTGCGCCTGGGCCTGCTGCACCCCGGCCTGGGCCGAGGCGAGGTTGGCCTGGGCCACCTGCACGTTGGCTTCGGCGGCCTGGATGTCGGCCTGCGACGACGCCAGCTGGGCGGCGCTCGGCTCGGCGGCCGTGCGCTGGGCCATCGTCAGCTCCTGAATGCGCAGCGCGTCCTCGGCCTGCTGCACCGAGAGGGCCAGCTCGGCCGTGTCCAGCTGGGCCAGCACGTCCCCGGCGGCCACTTCCTGCCCGCGCACGGCGTCGACGCTGACGATCGTCCCGCTGAGGCCGAAGGTCAGCGTGACCAGCGACTCCGGCTCAATGGATCCGGTGGCGCTGACGGTGGAGGCGATGCGGTCGCGGGCGACGGTGGCCTCGCGCAGGACTTCGGACTGCTGTTGGGCGGCCGCCTGTTGCCGCTGCGTCAGAAAATAGATGCCCGCCCCGGCAAGGACCAGCACCAGGACGGCGATTAGAATGTTCCTGAGGTTTCGAGACATAAGTTAACCCACACAAATTGGACCAGGCTCCCGGCGTGTGGTCGGGTGGTCGGCGTTGGTTACGAATTTATTAACAGCTGGATGAACCGGGGCGCGCCGGAATGGTCGCCCCACCGCGCTATTATAGGGCAAAGGGGCGGGAATTACATCAGAACGTTCAGCGGCCGATCATGAAAGCCGCCGGCGAGCGAGGCCGAGCGGCCCATTTTGCGGGATCGGCAACCTCTGCTAAAATGCTCGTGAAACTTTGCACGATCAGCAGTCAGGAATTAAACACTCGTGGACCAGAACATTCCCGATATCGTCATCGGCCGTCTGCCCCTCTATCTTCGCGAACTCAGCCGCATGGAGGCGGAGCAAAACCGGCTGACCGCTTCCTCGCAGGAGCTGGCCGAGCGGCTGGGCATGAGTTCGGCCCAGATACGCAAGGACCTCTCCCACTTCGGCGAGTTCGGCAAGCAGGGAACCGGCTACCACATCCACTACCTCATCGAGCGACTGACGGACATATTGCACCTGACGCGCGAATGGCCGGTGGCGCTGGTGGGCGCGGGCTTCCTGGGCCACGCGCTGGCCAGCTATCGCGGCTTCCAGCGGCGCGGCTTCGCCATCACCTGCGTCTTCGACAACGACCCGGCCAAGGTCGGCGAGCGGGTCGGCGATCTGGTGGTGCAGGACGCGGCCGACATGGCCGACGCGCTGCGGGGCGTCCGCATCGCCATCCTGGCCGTGCCGGCCGGCGACGCGCAGGCGACGGCCGACGCGCTGGTGGCGGCCGGGGTGCGGGCCATCCTCTGCTACGCGCCCGTCGCGCTCAGCGTGCCGGACGGCGTGCAGGTCAGCTACAGCGACCCGGTCGTCCAGTTGCAGCAGATGACGTATCACCTGACGCTGGATGAGGGGTAGTTGACGGCGAGCGCCAACCGGCCGCGACCGGTGCTCAAGTGGGCGGGCGGCAAGGGGCGGTTGCTGCCGGAATTGCAGGCGCGGCTGCCCGATTCGTTCGCCACCTACCACGAACCCTTCATCGGCGGCGGGGCGTTGTTCTTCACGCTGGCGGGGCAAGGACACCTCGGCCGGGCGCGCCTCTCGGACGCCAACCCGTCGCTGATCGACGTCTATCTGGCGCTGCGCGATTGCGTTGATGAAATCATAAAAAATTTTATTTTAGCTCGCATTCTTCTCGGATCATTCATCGATCAAATCGATTATCCAATCAATCCAGCTCTTAACAGTAGAGGAACGGCGTTCAAACGTGCTGTTGCTCGTTACATTGTAGAGATTTGAGCGCTCCATAATTTTGATAATAACGTTAGATGATGGCATGCTACCACTTTCGAAATACATTTTGAGCGTATCATTGAAAGCTTTATGCGATAAAATGCAACGGCAAAATGCTAATTGTCTTTCCTTAAAACCCAAATTTAGAATGTATCTTCCATTAACACTCAACGAATAGCTTGGCGTTGCGCCGTCTTTGCTCTTTTCGAGTAAACCAAGATACCTCGCTGCATCCGTATAATAATTTGTTTGGCGAACATCAAAAGCATATTGTTCTGTTACCTCATTGCGACTCAATTCTTGTTCATTGAGTAATTCACAGATATTTATAACGCGCTCAAAGCTATCCGCTTGCGGGAAGGGTATCTTCGGTTCAGGTTCAATCGCGATCTGTTGCAACACATTTTGAATATCTGTGATTTCAATGGTCGAATCCTCAATGGAATAATTTTTCTGGCTGAACAAATTAAGAGAATTGTAATCATTTGGATCTTGAAATCTATACTCGGACAGTCTATATACACCGTTCGAATATACGAGAAAAAGAGTCCTAATAGGTTTATTTATTCGATTTTGCCATACCCTGAAGGGATAATAAAGTTGCCTGATTAAAAAATCGTCTGAAAGATCGAGCTTGGCCTCGATAAGGG
>JAHDWL010000083.1 GCA_023384355.1 Anaerolineae bacterium | reverse complement strand
GTATCTCGTATCTCGTATCTCGTATCTAAACTCGTCACTCGTCACTCGTCACTCGTAACTCGCAAGATTCTCGCCGTCGCGTCGCGATAGACCTCTGTCAGCGTGCCGTCGGCGATCATCTGGTCGAACTTGGCCAGCCCTTGCGGCCAGTAGTAGGCGTTCTCCAGCGAGCCGAGGACGATATACTCGACGCCATACTTGGCCAGTATGTTCCGCGCCGTGGCCGTGTCGGGCGTATTATAGAAGTTGTTCACATCTTCGATGCGATTGGTGACGGCCGACCCCGGCGTCACCGCGCGTTGCTGCCGCTGGTGCCAGTCCCAGCCGATGACCGACGGCAGACCGGTGTACATTGAGATTCGCGCCGCGATGGAGCGGTAGGGGTTGCCGCCGTGGGCTTCCATGATGACCGGCGTGCCCGTCACGTTGCGCTGCAACCAGTCGATGGCCCCCAGGTCGTCGCCGGGGCGGATGGTCACGCCGCTGCCGTCATAGCGGGTATCGCCGTACTCGACATAATCCAGAAAGGCCGCGCCGTCAAGCGTGTGCGGCGCTTCCTTGCTCATACGGATGCCCCACTTGGCCGGCGTGGCCGTCAGCGGGTAGAGCAGAGCGGCGAAGACGAGAACGCCGAGCGCTGCCTTCCACACCGTCCGCAGGCGGCGTCTCTGGCCGATGACCGGCCATACCCACACGGCCGCCGCGCCGCAGGCCACGCTGAGCATGAGCCACACCTGCAGGTAGAATTTGAAGACGGTGTTCATGCGGCCGATGTCGCCGTCCAGCACGACGATTTCGACGATCAGCGTCAGGCCGATGGCCGCCGACATCAGCGCCAGCACGATCCGGCGCGCCTCCGGCAGGCCCGGCCGCAGCGCCAGCAGCCCGGCGACGACCAGCAGCGGCAGGGCAATCGGCCCCACGCGATAGCCGCGCAGGAGCAGCAGCGCCAACGCGCCCACAAACGCGGCCATGCCCAGCATGATCAGCCAGCCGTATGGCTCCAGCCGCGCCTTGCCCGCCTCGGTCCACGAGGTCGTCCAGTCGCGGAACTCGATCGCGAGGTGGGTGATGACGAAGAAGAGGAACAGGCCATGCACCAGCAGATAGTTCCACGGATGGGTGTAGGAACCCTTCCACAGCGAGACGGAGGAGTAGGCCGAGCCGTAATTCGCGGTGAACGGCAGGAACAGCAGCGATGACAGCCCGGCCAGGGCCAGCACCGCCAGCGCCGCCCGACCCGCCGACCGCCAGGTGTAACCGCCGGTGTGCAGCGCGTAGTAGGCGACGGCCAGCGACCCCAGCAGCAGATAGGTCGGCCAGTCCCAGGTGTTGGTCGGCCGCAGCGCGCCGATGGCCAGAGAACCAATGAAGAAAGTGACGAGTGACGAGTGACGAGTGACGAATTTGGAAGCGCCGCCCTCCGTTCGTGATTCGTATTTCCTCTTTTTCCCGGCAAGCAGGACAACTCCTGCCGCCCAGCCGAGGGCGAGCATCTGCAGCGGCATGGCGATCATGTGGGCGTGCAGGTCGCCGTAGAGAAAGGTGAAGTAGGGGAACTCGGTGATGGGCTGCACCTCGCCCGGGTCGGCGTTGATGGCCCGCGAGGCGATCCAGAACCAGTCGCCGGGGTACATCGGCGCGGGCTTGCCGCCCAGCAGCTTCAGGCCGCCGTCGAGCGTGCGGGCGACGCCGCCGATCAGCGGCAGCGCCTCCAGCGACTCCGAGCCGGAATTGTGCCAGGCGTTGGTGATGACCGTCACCTGCGCCAGATTGCCCAGCAGCAGGGCCAGCGCCACGGCGACGAAACCGGCCACGGCCGCGCGGCTGCGCATTTCGGCCACGAGCGACCTGAAGGAACCAACCGGCCGCACGTCCGCCGGCGCGCCATCAGCGGTTGCCCCCGCCGGTTCCGCGTTCGCCGTCACGAGGCTCCAGGCGATGCCGAACACCCCCAGCCCGGTCATGCTGAACAGCGTCGGCAGGGCCAGGTTGTAGGCCACGGCCGGAACGATGCCCAGCAGCTTGGTCAGCGCGCCGAGAAAGACGAAGCCGTAATAGTAATAGTTGATGTAGCCGCCGGCGTGCCACGGGTCGTAGGGCGGGAAGGTGGTCGAGCGCATGACGGCCGTGAAGTAGGACAGATCCATCGGCTTTTCGCCGCCCCAGATGACGTCCCACACGTCGGGGTTGCCCAGCCGGATGGCGATCATGAGCAGGAAGAGGCCCACCGCCAGCAGTTCCACGAGGACGATGTAAGTCCAGCGCCGGCTCAAAAAGCCGAGCATCTCCGCGCGGTTGCGGATGAACAGGATGATGCTGACGACGACGAGGAGAACGAGCGCCAGGAGGATCGTCCCCTGCGTGAAGGGCAGCAGCTTGAGGCTGGCCGCCAGCCACGGCAACCAGGAGATGACCAGCAGCCCCAGCACCCGCGACAGGGCGTAGCCGCGGTCGGGCAGGCCGCGCAGGGCGACGAAAGCCAGAGGGAAGGCCGCCCAGCCCAGAAGCACCAGTGTGGCCATCCAGAACAAAGCCCCCAGCCACGGCCGTTGCGACAGCGCGCCGTCGATGTTGAACACCTCGCTGAAGGTGCCGCCGGCCTGTTGCGCGGCCGCGTCCGTGGCCGAAAGCATCAGCCCGTTGCGGGCTTCGGTCGCCTCCAGCGGGTTCTGGACGATGACGTTGCTCAGGTCGACGCTCTCCAGCAGGGCGCGGGCGGCTTGCGAGTCGTACCGGTCGTTCTTGCGGAAGATCCACACCGGCGGGTGATCGTAGACGCTGAACGCCTCCTCGGCGGCCAACTCGCCGGGCGGCGGCCAGCCGATAGCCGGCTGCTCGCCCCAGCCGAGCTGGGCCGTGGTGTCGCTGATGTAGAGCGGGCCGAGGCGCGTGTCCTCGTTGAACTGGGCCACGAGGTCGAAGCCCAGCGCGCCGTTGAACAGCGACTCGTAATATTTCATCATCAGCGGGTAGGTCAGCGGCATGCGCGGCAGGTTCCATATGGCCCGCTGGCTGCTGATCATGATGTAGTCGGACTCATCGAGCCAGGCGATCATCTCCTCGCGCTTTTCGGGGCTGTCGGGGTGGGTCACGGGGCGCTGGCCGCCGCTGACCTCGGTGTAGTAGCTGCCGTAGGCGTTGCGGCCGCCGGTGTTGGCCGGCAGCAGGTCGTCCCAATGCTCGTTGACAAGCAGGCTCGTCCCGGCGTTGATGGGGCCGCCCGGCCCGGCCTCGGCGGTCAGCAGCGCGGCTTGCCCGGCGGGAACGGCGACCGGCGGCAGCTCGACCATCACTGCCCGGCGTTGGTCGTCGAGGGTCAGCGGGTATTCCACCGTCTCGCCGTCGTTGATGCGCACGCGCAGGCTTTGCGCGACAGGCGGCGCGGCCGGGTCGAAGTCGGCCGCGGTGAGGTAGTTGAAGCGCACGGCGCGGACGACGCCGTCCTCCGGCAGCTTGAAATCGAGGAAGATGGGCGAGCCGCCATACTCGAACCGCATGCCCTTCAGCGGCAGTTGCAGTTCGCGCGTCGTCCCGTCGGCCGTGTCGTAGAGCAGCGTCGCCCCGCTGGGCACGTTGGCGAAAATCCAGTCCGAGGCGGCGATGCGCGTCATCGGCTCGCGGTAGATGCGGGTGAAGGTGACGGCCCACAGGAAGCTGGGGATGAGGACGACCAGGGCCAGCAGCCCCACCGCCCACTTGCCGGATACGAGATACGAGATACGAGATACGAACCCTCCGCGGGTCGCTCCCCCGCTCCCCTTCTCCCCTTCTCCCCTTCTCTCCCTCTCCCCTGCCCGCCGCCACAAATAGACCAGCGCCCACCCGGCCAGCACGAACAGCGTCGGGTAGATCGGCAGGAAGTAGCGCACGGACTTCACCCAGCGCGTGCCCATATAAAGGAAGTAGAGCAGCGTCCAGAACACGGGGATGGCGTGCAACATCCACTCTGGAGATACGAAATACGAAATACGAGATACGCCTTCGGTCTCTTCCTTCGTATCTCGTATCCCGTATCTCGTATTTGAGTTGATCATTCGCCATATGGCCCAAAGAAGAGCCAGCCACGCAAACACCCCCGCCGTCAGCCCCATGCCCCACAGGATCATGTTGCTGAGCGGGAACAGGATGGCCGGCCGGTCGACCCACTGGATGGCGGGCGGGAACAGCGCTTCCGGCGCTTGCTGCCGCTGGATGTCCTTCATGTTGGTCAGGAACATCGGGTTGAGGCCGATGATCGATTTGATGGCCACCACCAGCGACGACGGCTCGACGCCGGTCTCGGCCAGCGCCGTCTGCCGCACCATTTGGGCGTCCATGAAGGCGTAGGGCTGGGCCACGCGAACGGTGATCATGGAGACGACGGCGGCCAGGACTATGCCGAAGACGGCCAGTGACGAGTGACGAGTGACGAGTGACGAGTTCAGAGCAGTCCTCGAGCCTTGATGCTCTCGTTCGCCGGCAATATATCGCGTCCGCGCGACGAAGATCACCGCGGAAACACCGATCACCAGCGCCAGCGGGGCCATGTTGATGCGCGAGGCGACGGCCAGCCCCAGGAAGAGACCGAATACCGCCCACCAGCGCCAGCGGAAGCGCGGTTCGGGGTCGCCCAGCGTGGCCGCGCGCACGGCGGCATGGATGGCGAGGGTTGTGAACATCACCGCCCACGTGTCCATCGTGAAGAAGTGGGATTGCTGGATGGGCATGACGGCCACGCCCATGAGGAAGGCGGCGATCAGCCCGGCCCCCTTGCCGTAGAGGCGGCGGCCGATCAAAAACGTGAACAACACCGTCACCATGTCGGCCAGCGCCGCCAGGAAACGCCCCATGACGTGGATGCCGTCGTAGGCGGTGAAGGTGTAGGGGCACCAGCGCGGCGGCGTGCTGTTGCGCGCGGTGGCCGCGACACAGAGGTCGGTCGCCCATTCGGCCGCGTAGCGCGTGGCGGTCATGGGGAAGTTGCCGTAGACGTAGAAGGTGCGACCGACGTTGTAGGGGTTCAGCGTGGAGACCGACGTGCGAAAATAGTCCAGCGGCGACTCGACGCTGTGGAGGTTCGAGGCGAGGTCGGTCAGAAAGCGCTCGTCGGGGTGCAGATGGCTGTCGCTGTCCCAGCGGACGCCGTTGAAGCGGAACCAGCCGGCCAGGGCCAGGACGGCCAGCAGCAGGATGGTGACGATAATCGTTCGCTTGTGGCGCGCGGCCGGTCGGGATTCGGCCCCCACTGGGTCGGCCGCGCTTGGGTTGTCGTTGTCGGTTACACTCATACGGTTACTGCCGCTTTTCGTCAGGCGATCCCGTGTTTATACACGATATTGAGCCGGCCGGCGTACTGATTGGGTAGATTTCTATCGATGGCTAATGGTTAAACGGGGATCGCGCCTGTCAATCATGCCGGGGTCGGCGGCCGCCCAATCTGTGGGGGCATTCCGCCTAGGCTTCCCCTCCGCCCGACAACTGAATCAGCCCCGCCAGCGCCGCGGGATCGAGCAATGTCACCTGACGGCCGTTGACGCGGATCCACCCCTCGCGCCGGAAGCGGCCGAGCGCCTTGTTGATGCTGACCCGCGTTGCGCCGGTCATCTCGGCCAGGTCGGTCTGCGTCAGGGCCAGCTCGATGACGGTGCCGTCGGTGGTGTGCCGGCCGTACTGTTCGGCAAGCCCAAGCAGTGTCCGCGCCAGTCGCCCCGGCAAGTCCAGGAAAAAGATGTCGGCCAGCTGGGTATTGAGCCGCCGGATGTGGCGGGCCAGCGTCTTGAGCACGTGGAGCGCGAATTCGGGGTTGTCGGTGAGATAGCGCATGAACTCCTCGCGGTGGAGTGTCCATGTCTCGGTCGTCTCCAGCGCCAGGGCTGTGGCCGAGCGGGGGGCGTCGTCGAGCAGGGCCAACTCGCCGAAGAAGTCGCCGGGGCCGAGGATGGCCAGCACGACTTCATGCCCTTCGGGGGTTGTGTGGCTGATCTTGACCTTGCCGCGGACGATCAGATAGAGCAGGCCGCCGGGGTCGCCCAGGTGAAAGATGACCTGACCCAGGGTGAACCGCCGCGGCACGAGGCTCTTGCCCAGCTCCTCGGCGTGGTCTTCGGGCATGTCGGCGAAAAACGGCACGACTTGTAATGCCTGAACGGCTTTATTTTCGCGTGGAGGCGGCATGACTTCTCCTTGATATTTCCTCGCCCCGCTTTGATTCTACCCGGTTTGGGGAGGGGGGCAATTAAGAAGGGAAAGGGAGAAGAGGTGAAAGGGGGAAAGGGGGAAAGGGTGGGAATACCGTGTCGACAGGTTGATGACTATATGATAATCGTCGCCAACCTGTCAGAGCCTGAAAGTCAATGGTATCACTGCATAAGTCTGATCAGGTCTTCCACAGACAGATCGGCATCCCTGAGAATCTTGCGCAACAAACCGCGCCCAATGTCCTGGCCGACGTGAACAGGGACCGTCACAACGCGACCATCCGGGTGTCTCAGGCGAACATGGCTCCCCTTCTGTCTCACGACCTCGAACCCGGCGGCACGCAGGGCATCGATCACCTCTCGTGCCCGTAAGATGGGTACCGGAGGCATCAGACCAGTATCTTTTGGATGCCCACAAATTCAGGCAGCGATCCCGCCTCGTCCTGTTCTTCCAGGCACAGTTCGATCGCTTCCCTCATATTGACCATCAGCTCATCGAGTGTGCGCCCCTGACTGTAGCAGGCACGTAGCTGTGGTGCTTCGCCGACGAACAGGCCGTCCTCGTCGCGCTCAATGACGATGTATAATTCGCGTCGGGTTTGTTCCATATCCAGCCTCCGATTGCGCTTTTCGTTGTGTCCGGCACATTGTAACATTTGTGCCGCAAGAAACCGAGTGTCTGTCGGACAACCGGCTCGTAGTATGATTCAGCCCTGGCCGGATGTCTCATGCCAAAGCAGCCGCGGCCGCCGCGAGGGTGGCGGCTACGGTCGCCTCGCCGGCCGCGGGGCCGCCGCCCTGGGCCATCGTCGGGCTGCCGCCGCCGCGCCCGCCCAGGGCCGCCAGCGCGGGCTTGATCAGCTCGCCCATCGCCCCCGGCGCGTCGGCCGAGCGGGCAAAGACGAGGTGGGTCCGCTCGCCGGCCGTGCCCAGCAGCGCCACCACGCCGTCCGCCTCGGCCAGCGCCGTGGCCAGCCGCCGCAGTTCGTCCGGCTCGCGGTCGGTGAAGGCGCGCATCACCAGCCGGGCATCGCCCCGTTGCTCGGCCGCGGCCAGCAGTTGCGCCGCCTCCAGCGCCAGCAGCGCCGCCGACTTCTGCCGCAGTTCGTTGCGCAGCGCCTTCGCCTCCTCCTGCAGCTTGCCCACCGCCGCCGTCAGCTCGGCCGGGCCGGTGGTCAGCGCCGCGCCCAGATCGCGCACGATGGCTTGCCGCTGCCGGTAGTCGGCCAGCGCCCGGCCGCCGCAAAGGAACTCCACGCGGGTCGTCGCCCCGCGCCGCTCCGTCCGGGCGATTTTGACCAGCCCCACCTCGCCCGCGCGAGCCACGTGGGTGCCGCCGCAGGCGGTCAGGTCGAACCCTCCGATGTCGACGAGCCGCAGCAGGCCGTCGCGCCCCGGCGGCGTCTTGCGCAGCGGCAGCGTCGCCGCTTCCGCGGCCGTCACGAAGCGAACGCTTACCGGTGCGTCGCTCCAGATGACCTCGTTGGCCAGCGTCTCGGCCGCGTCGATCGCCTCCGGCGACAGATCGGCCCGGTCGAGGTCGATGGTGACGGTCTGCGGGCTGAGGTGGAAGCCGACGGTCTCGGCCTCGGCCACGTGGATGAATGCCCGCGAGAGGATGTGCTGGCCGGTGTGGTGGCGCATGTGGTCGAGGCGGCGGCCGCGGTCGATGGTCGCCGCCACCGGGCCGGGCGACAGCGGCCGGTCGAGCACGTGGAGGACGGTATTGCCGTCCCCGCTGTCGTCGTTCTCCCGGTCGATCACGTCCACCACGCGGGCGATCTCGCCGCCGCGGCGCAACTCGCCGGTGTCGTGCGGCTGGCCGCCGGACGTGGGGTAGAAGTAGCTGCGGTCGAGGAGGACGGCCGGGCGGCCGTCGAGCGTCTCGGCGGCGATGATTTCGGCCGTGAATTCGAGCGTGTAGCTGTCGGTGTAGTAGGCGTGGGTCATGGGGCGGGCTTACTCAGGCCAATATTACCTGGAATTTATACTTGGGTTGCCTTCAGCCTGGACACGGTAAGTTGCCACATTCAAATAATCACGGCCGGAAAAGAGCATTTCAAATGAGCTTTTCTGGCCGGGGTCCAGGTGTTTACTGCTCACATAGGTAGACGTACAGCCCAACACAATACCTTGTTGATCGTACACCGTACCTACGGGATACACGAATTCGAGCCGATAGGGCTCCTCGTTTGTAACCTCGCCGAGGATTTTATACCATCCAAATGTACTCTGATAGGAAGTGCTCGTATTCGATATTTCCAGTGCGTGCGGAGGATCGGCATCATCCCAGTAACCAACTGGCTCAAAGGTGTAATAGCCCCATCCAGCGGGTTGCGGAATTAGAAGGTCAAAGCAGGACTTGTCGAATGCCGGCAGCGTTGTCAGGATGACGTAAGTGAATTCGGTATCGAGTAACTGCCCCGAATTGGTGTAAAAATTGGCGGTCACTTTGACAAAACGGAGATCATCATCTGTTCCATTATACACTTCGCCCACGATGTGTAGATAGTTGATGCTATCGACGTACCAGGAGTGGTTATTAATAATGGAAACACCTCCCGGATTCTGGGTTGGTGTAGGAGATGGGGTATCGGTTGCGCCGGGGGTCGCCATAGAGGTTGATGTTGGGCTTGGTGAGCTTGTGGCAACGGTGGTCGCAGTCGGCGTAAATTCCCTGGTGGATGACGATGTGGGCGATGATGATGGTGACGGCGTGGGCGTATTGGTTGTTGTCCCGATTGGGGTGGAGGTTGGGGTTGCTGTAGGTGTGGTGATGGGCACCATTGTTGCGGTCGGTGTGCTGATGCCTGGTTCAGATGCTCTGAAAATTACCGGAAGATAGTTGAATGTGTCAGAAGTAGATATTTGTTCGAGGGCAAAGACAAATTTGAACACAGCCGACAAAATAATAACCCCAACGACCAACAGGCCAGTTAACAATACTGCTATCCTGTTTGTTTTCAATATTGCTCTCCCTCCAAAATGGATGGCTGGTATTCAGTGTTCAGTAGATCAGTATTCAGTATTCAGTCCTCTGCACTGACCACGGACCAGTATTCAGTAATCAGTATTCAGTCCGTGCGTTTCTGACCCACTGACCCACTGACCC
>JAHDWL010000001.1:284084-330021 GCA_023384355.1 Anaerolineae bacterium | reverse complement strand
AGGGCGTCGATCTCCCAACCCAGTATCAGGCCGGTTATTGCGGCAAAGCCCAGCACGATGAACAGGTCATGAAGCAAGGCAATAACCGCCGTCGTGCCATAGCGAAAGGTATTGGGAACCTGCCGAAAAACAAGAGCAATGTAAAAAAGGATTACGATCGCCGCGAAGATCACGGCGATAATCGCCGCACGAGTGACCTCGTTGCCGATTGCCGCGCTAACACTGGTGAATTGGGAAGCGTCCCGTTGCAGGGGAGCAGCTTCATTCATCGCATCGAGGATCGCTTGTGCCGTTTCCGGAGACACAAATTCACTTCGGATCTGCCAGGCATTTTCAAGACCCTCGCCGCGCAAGGCGATGATTGAAGGGCTGGTGATGCCGAACTGGGCGAACACGTCCCGGATAGCGTTCTCATCCATCGGCTCGGTGAATTGTATTTCGAACCGGGTGCCGCTGCGAAAATCTACCCCAACGCGGAAAGGAGAGCCGGTCGTCGCCAATGATGCAATCATGGCAATCAATCCGATCGCCAGCATTATCCCCGAAAATATGAAATAACGGCGGCGGTTTTCGATTATGTGATATACGAATGACATGTTTGATAGCCTCGCCGAAGTCTATATCCCCAAAAGCCACTTGCGACTATTGAGATAATTTGCGCTGCGACCCAGGAACACGCGCACCAACGTTCGCGTGACCAGCACCGCCGTGAACATGCTGATGAAAACGCCGATCGCCAACGTGACGGCAAAGCCTTCTACAGCGCTTGCACCAAAATTTCGGCCGAACGACCAGAGAATGAAGCAAATGACCAGTGTGGCAATGTTGGAATCGCGAATGGAGTTCCAGGCGCGCGAAAAACCAGTGTCGAGCGCGTCGTCCAAATGAGCACCCTTGCGAACCTCTTCCTTGATACGTTCGAAGACGAGCACGTTGGCATCTACTGCCATCCCTGTCGAAAGCAGAAAGCCGGTGATTGCCGGCAAAGTCAACGTAACGCCAACGCCTTTAAAAACGGCAAGGCTGAGAACAACGTATGTAATGAGGGCGATATCAGCCAGCAGGCCCGGTAAACGATAATAGATGAGCATGAACAGTAAAACGATGATAACGCCAATCGTGCCTGCCCGGATGCTGGCATCGATGGATTGCTCGCCTAGCGTAGCGCCAATTTGGCGGGTGCTTTCAATTCGTAGGGGAACCGGCAAGCTACCGAAACGCAGTTGCGTCGCCAATTGTTGAGCTTCTTCAAGTGTGAAGTTACCGGTGATCGTGCCCTGATTTTCGATTACTGCGTTGATTGTGGGACTGGAGACAACCTGCTTGTCAAGTACAATGGTCAAATGTTTTCCCTGATTGGCACGGGTATGCGCCTCAAAGATCTGCCCACCTTCTTCCGTCAACGTAAAATCGACAAAGTATTGACCCAGTTGGTCGCTGCCCACACCAGCCTCTCGCAAACCCGCACCGGTCAGAATCGTGGTGAAAGTGGGGGGTTCCTCACCGGACGGGGCAACCTGACCATCGGCGGCCTCAGTCTCGCACCGGGACGGTCCCTCATTGAGCGATGTCCGAATACACATCCCTTCGGGCAAGGTGTAGTCACCGGTGTCAACAAACTCCAGCAAGGCAGTCTCCTGAATCAGGGAGATGGCTTCCTGGGAATCCTCGATACCTGGCAACTCGACCAATATGCGGCGATTTCCCTCAACCTGCACCAGCGGCTCGGTTACCCCAATGGCGTTAACACGGCGGTCGACAATCTGACGGGCAGTGTCCATGGCCTCCGGTGTAACTTCCTGATCCTCCGGCACATCGGCTTCCAGTAACACCTGAAGTCCTCCCTGCAGATCAAGGCCCAACCTGATAGGAAATGCGGGATTCATTATTACCCACACAGCCACCGCGACAATTGCGATGATGGCCAACAACCATATAAAATCACTTCGTCTTCTCATAAAGCCTCATTCCTCGGAAAGGGTGGGCGACAAAAAGCAAACCTGTGCATTATAACAATCGGCCATGGTTTGGCAATGCAATTTCAGCCGGGTAACAGGGTTGAATGTGTCGTACACCCCTCAAGAGAGGAGCAGAAATCGACACAAACATCGTAGGCAGATCCCGCGTAAATTACGTGAAAAGTCCCTTCTTCAAGCACAACCGTGTAGGCGGCCGTACAGGGCTCAATAATATTCCCATCCGTACTCTCGAGTCCAAGAGCCACCGGAGCAACACAGCGGAACAGAAGATCGGGATCATTGGCCCGCGTCTCGTCGACCACGGCCACAAGACCGGCGTGGAGCGGAGCAGTTGCCTGACTATAGACACGTGCACGAACTCCGCCCACCTCCTGATAGCAATCCACAACGTGGTCGATTGCTCCAACCGTCATCGCCAATTGCGGTTGGCCGGCCAGAAGGGCTGCGCCCTCGCTGAGCGCGCCGATATAAGTGGTTATCGTTTGACCTTCAACCTGCCGATAACCGGGTAAATCAGGTAACAACCGGGCAGCAGGTGGGTCAACCAGTTCCTGTCGGAAATCATCAACAATGAATCCGGCAAGAGCAATCGCCGCGATGATGAAGATCGCGACCCGGTATACGCGCTTGAAACGGTTTTCCTTTTTTTGCATGTCGTCCTCCAGATCAATCGACGTGGTCTATTGCTTAGGACGACGCGCAATTCTCTCCGGTTCCCTTATATGGGAGGCAACAACAAATGTTGCCAGCCGAGCACAATCAGTAACGCCACAGCCGTGATTCCCAGAAAAGTGTAGTAAATATTGCCCGCAGTTGATCCTGCGCCCGGCGTTCGCCAGAGCATGACGGCCGAAATGAAGATACCAATCGCCAGGACGAGAAGGACAACCGGTATCCACAATATCGGAGCCGTTGAACCAGGGAGGGCCATGGCCGTGGCCATCGCCAGATCCGTTGACAGCACACGAATGATGGCTGTCGACAGGCCCGCGAAAAATGCCAGCGCCAAAACGCCGAACGTTAACAATAATACGCGGCTGAGAATACGTCGGCGCCGGGCTTGCGGTTCACGCGCCGGCTGCCCCCCCTGAAAAGCCCGAATGACGAAGACGAGCGGCCAAATCAGGAAGGGTGACAGGAGGATCAGTAATAACAGGACAGCCAAACCAAACGTCACGATGATGCCCGCATCCAGTTGATTGATTTTGGCAATCAATGGCAGTGTGATGGCGTTCGGCGGAACGATGCGATCGTTTTTCTGCTCGACCAGACAACTGGTATCGATCGTGGCCGCTGGATCGTCCAGAAATCCGCTGACAATACCATCGACACACCCGGAGAGAAAGGCCACGCCATGACTTGCCACCGGATCGACAAGGAGCGTCGAATTCGTCAATCCGGCAGCCGCCGCTTGTGCGAATGATGGGGGAGTGACCGGATCAAAGCGACCGGACAACAACAACGTGGGGATATCGCTCTGCACGGGATCGTCTACCGACGACGGCAACCGGTCCACCTTCCATTCCGCGCAAACCTTCACAACGCTCTCAACCTCTTCGCGTGCAGTCTGCGCGATCTCCGGCGGGAGACCGTCTACCGATATTTTGTCCAAATCGATATCAGCATCCTCGGCGCAAATAACAGAGTAATACATTCCCTCGGAGATTAGTTGGTCAAACACCAACAACGGCCACATACTTTCGAGATATTGTGTGTCGCCCTTCTCCAAATCACTGATTATCTTCGGGAAGACGGCGCTCATATGCGGCAGGTATAGCAGTTGAAAAAGAATAGAGCGCAGGCTGTCCCCGTCAACGTAAGCTTCATGGGGCACGCCGGTCTTGGGTTCGGTCAGCATGACAGTAAATGGGGACTCATTAAATCGGCGTACAAGAGCGAAATATCGCTCTTCGAGGTCAGGGTAGTTCTCGCGACATTCAGGGTCAGCATCACAGGCAGCGAACACCTCATTAAGAACCCTGGTTTCGCTTGTTGGAATCTCACTTATGAAGTTGATGTCGGTCGGAACGACACTATCGAGGATCACCGAGCGCAGTCCCTCGGGATGGTTCCTTAAGAGATGGAGCCCAAGCAACGTGGCATAAGACACGCCGTAGAAGTTATATTCATCATAGCCCAACGCGCGGGCAATCATGGGGATGTCGGCCGCATTTTCGAGACTGTTAAAGGCGGAAAGGTCGACACCTTCGGCAACAAGCCGCTCGAAACATCGAACTATGGCTTGATCATATACGTCATCCGCCTCATTATTGGCAGCGGCAAGCATTTCGGGCAATACCTCGTCTGCCTCAGGACAATCGAGGTCTGGTTCGGCGTAAGCGGTGCCGCGCTGATTGAAAATGACGATATCTCGTTCCGAGGCAATGGATGAGGCGGGGGTAAGTAACGAATATATCCCGAAAGCATCGCCACCGGGGCCGCCCTGCGCCACCAGGAGGGGATCGGGGCTAGGCGATGTTGACAAGGCGCGGTGGATGGCGACAGGAATGCGAATTGTCGCGCCATCGGGGTCAGCGTGACGCAAGGGAACTACTACGTAACCGCACTCGAAACCCAGCAGGTTGCCGGTCAGGTTTGTCACACCTAAATCGAACCCTTCAAACATACACTCGTCAGGTTGAAAACTCCCAACGCCGTCCTGCGCGGTCACGCGACGAGCGCCCATAACAATCAGCGGCAACAACACCACCGCAAACATCAATTTTCTCATTTTACGACAGTCCATCATGGAAATATTTATGGCCACGTGAAGGGAAGCAACGATGCGGGGCAGAAAAACCCATCGACCGGATTTTTAACATACCATAGGCCGCTTAGCAATCGATCGGAACAAAATAACCGCTGATGACAGGTCATTCTAAGGCCACGATCATGATACAATGGGGCACTTGGTGTTCTCGGAACCACAAAGGAAAGGGGAATTCATGCAATACGATCTGGTGTTTGAAGGCGGCGGCGCAAAGGGAATGGTGTTTGTCGGCGCATTGCAGGAGTTCGAGCGCTGCGGCCATACGTTCGGTCGTCTTTTGGGAACGTCCGCGGGAGCGATCATGGCGACATACACGGCCGCCGGCTTTTCAGTTGAGGAGATGTTGACAGCCCTCAAGGAAAAGGATGCCTCAAACGAACCGGTCTTCAAACAATTCCTCGGCCGGCCGCGTGCGTTCACACCCGAAGAGATCGCCCATAGCGCTACTCGCGCCGCGCTGGATAAGCTGGATGTGCCCTACCTGCCCAACTTTCTGGAAAGCTATCTCGACCGCTTTATCCTGGGTATGATGTCGACCGATGAGATGGTCCATTTTTTCTCCCTTGTGGAGCGTGGCGGGTGGTATTCGGCCGACAAATTCATGGAGTGGGCGCGGGCAAAACTCGACCAGCCCATGCCGGACGGGCGGCCGCGGAAGATGAGCAACCTCACATTTGCCGAGCTTCACCATGAAACAGGCCGTGAACTTTCACTAATTGCTGCGGACATCACAGACCGCCGGATGTTGGTACTCAACCATCGGACAGCACCGCGCCTGCCATTGGCGTGGGGCATGCGCATGTCGATGAGTGTGCCCTTCCTCTGGCCGGAAGTCATTTGGCAACACGAATGGGGGACGTACCTCAATCGATCGATGGCCGGACATCGCGTTGTCGACGGCGGTGTATTGTCCAACTTCCCCATCGAGCTGTTCCTGTCCGCTGATCCCTACGTCACCGCTCTTGTCGGCTCCAAGAGTAGTCAGGGTGTAATGGGACTTCTGATCGACGAAGACCTTGAAGTGAATGGGATCGATTCCCGTCAGGGCAATTCACACGAAACCGATATTGTTCTGTCCGACCTGCCGCCTGTTGCGCGCATCCTTGACCTGGTCGAAACTACAACACAAGCCCATGACAAAATGGTTATCGACGCCTTCGAGCAATTCGTATGCCGCCTGCCGGCCAAAGGATATCAGACGACGGAATTCGGCATGTCGGATGAGCGTCGTGAAAGGTTGATCGATGCGGGCCGATTGGCCATGCGAAATTATCTCCGTACCCGGGAAACCCAGGGAATGAGAGGACCTGATATCGTTGAAATGGAGCGGGCCTACAATCGGGCTGACAGGATCGCTCTTAAAATTTTGAAGTAGGCAAACGAGCGCCCGGCTCTGTCATGTGGTTGGACTTTGTTGGGCAAGTTTCCGTCGTCGTTCAAGCAAAGCGGCAACAACGACCAACATCAAACTCAGGGCAGTCAACACTCCACCCCAAACATAGAGGCGCGGGATAAATGACCACACGACGACATGCTCGCCAGCGGGCACGCAGACGGCACGGATAGACGTATACGCCGTCAGAGGCTCGGCTGCCTGTCCATCCACTGTGACCTCCCATCCTGGATAAGCGTTCTCCGCCAGTATCAGGAGGGCCGGGGAAGCGCTGCGGGTTTGAATTTCCCATCGTGTCGGCTCATGAGAGACGATTTCCGCCGTCCCTTCGTTTTCGGATGACGTGCCCGCAACGCACGACACTTCCTTATCCAAAATCGCGACTGTAGCCGGATCGAACCCATTTTCGTGAATTCGGGTGATGGCATCCGCTCCGTCGGGAATCACTTCGGCCTCATAAGTCAGGCGAGCGATTGGCAGAGTCACCGCGCGGCGATAGACCCATGCCGATCCCTGTTGGTCGACGAGCGTCAACGGCCGATCACCGCCGGTCATATCATCCAGCGGCACGCCGGCCAGCACATGGGTTACACCCAGGATATCGTACGCTGTCGAGCGTGGATCGGGCACAGATGACGCCAGAGCGATATGAGCCGCCGGCTCAAGAGAGTCATAGCCGAAGACACTGGGCCAATCGACCTGAATCGCGCCGTTCTGGCTGAACAAGGGCACGCCCCAGGGTAATACACGACCTTCCGGCTCTCCAATAATGGCGCGGCCGTCCGTCCATATGGGATCGGGATCGGTAGAAGCCGTGCGCACCATTTTGAATGAGAACCACCATAGATCGAACAGGACGAGGACGACCAGCGCCACGCCGATGATAATCGATCGGCTATGGACAGGTGATGGTGTAACTTTCTCCTTTGCCTCCGGGTCACCGGTCAACAGGTAAACTCGGATCAATGCCGCGCCGATTCCGACAACCAGCAAGGCGATAGAGTAACCGCCAATCTGGTGCCACAGCCGGCCGCTGGTTTCAGTCGGATGGATTGCCATGAACACTGCCCCGGTCGCTGCCAGCGCTGCGAAGAGAGCCAGACCAAGAACGCCTGTGGCCAATGGCCAATAGACGCGCAGCTTTTGCCGCCTTTCATCGAGAGGGATACCCTTCCAGGTCGACAAGGCGTGAGCCAGCAAGGCCGTAGCCGCGAAAAGATAAAGGAATGCAGCCCGGCCCGGCGCCCGAACAAGGCGGAACGGTGGCAGAAATCGATAAGCCAGCTCATAGAGAATCCCATAGCGGCCAAACGCCAACCACAATCCGCAGATGATGAGGAACAGATAGAACCAGGTCAACCGCGTCGGTCGCCGCAAGGACAATATAAGTCCCAGTACCGCCAGCAGCCCGGCATAATAAGTCAGTTCTTCGAACGTCGGCACACTCCAATAACCGATCCTCAACGGTTCGCCGAAATATTCCGGCATTAGCAAGGTGATGAGATGGGCGGGCGGGAACGAGTAATCGGTGGCAAACTCGTAATCAGCCTCTGCGACGCGGCCAGACGTTGCGCTGAACTGGAGAAACGGGACGAGTTGCACGGCCGCAAGTGCAAAGCCGATCGCCAGAGCGATTGCCGCTGTTCTGACGACCAGCCATCGCTCCCGGCGACGAGTAATAAGCTGGTATAACGCGAAAGCGGCCCAGATTATGCCGACATAGAGGAATGACGGGATATGACCGGCCAGGATGGCCAGTCCTAACGGCGCTCCGGCAATAATTGCCGCGGCCGCGCTACGCCGCTCGATTGCCCAGTCGAGCGCCGCAAGAGTGAGCGGGGTCCAGATAAACACCGCATACACCGGTTGATGCCCTGCCCACAAGCGACCAGCCAGCAATCCTCCGTAGGCAAAGCTAAGCCCCGCCAGCACCGACGGCAACCACCTGCCGCCCATCCGGCGGGCAAAGAGGAACATGCCGATGGAAGCCAGCCACACATGGAAAACCATATGCATGGTGACACCGACGCGCAACGGCGCGATCAAATTGATCCAGTTCGGCGGATAAAAAGTGTTTTGCTGCGGCTGGGCAAGGATGGGATATCCACCGAAAATGTCCGGTTCCCACAAGGGCAGGTGGCCACTGAGCAAGGAATCGCGAACGAGATTCCAGTAGATGTAGTAGTAGCCGGTCATATCGTGCCCGGCCAACGCCTTGCCAACGGGTGGTATCAGTACGCCGGCAAAAAAAGCCAGACTGATGGCCAGCATTAGCAGCGCGGCCGAAAGAACAGGGCGACGTTTGGGGAGGTAGATCAGTGTGTCCATCCAGGATCGATTGTGTTGGCGGGCAGCCATGACTGGATTATGTCAGCAAGTGGAGTGTCTTCCAAATCGCTCGCTGCGAAATACGGCGAGATTTATTTTGCGGGCCACACCTTGTCACATGCGTCCTGACCGACCATCGTGTATCATTTGTTGGCAGGGAGAGCTTCACAAGGGACAATGACAACAGTCAGGCTGGTTGTAAGTTTTACCGGCTACTATGCGACATGGCTCGACTGATTATCGGCCGCGACCATAAGAATTTTTCAGGATTGCAACGCATGACCGGAACAAAACATAACGCTATTTACGTCGTCGGGCACGTAAACCCCGATACCGACTCCATCGCCGCGGCAATGGGGTATGCCTGGCTGCTGCAAGACCAGGGGCAGAACGCCATTGCCGCTCGCGCCGGGCATCTTAATCCCCAAACAACCTGGGTGTTGACCCACCTCGGCATCGAACAGCCGACATTGCTGACGGACGCCTCTCCGCGATTTGCAGCCATTACCCACCGGTTAAACATCGCCTCACCGGAACACCCGTTGCGTGAAGTGTGGGCTATCGCCAACCGCACCGAGGGAGTTGCCCCGATCGTCGATAACGAAGGCAAACCCTTCGGTCTGGTTACAGGCGTCAGCCTGTTTGACTTTCTCAGCCGCACCATTGGATCCCATCCCCGGCGTGAGGAAATGCGCATCGGCGAGTTGATGGACATGCCCGGTCGGGAAGCCGCGGATACAACCGTACCCCAGTTCCAGGCCAACACACGCATTCGCGACGTGCTCAATCGCATTTTACGCGAGGAAAGGACAGAGTTCTGGGTCGTCAATGAGACCGGCCGCTACATGGGAATTTGCCGTCATCGCGAGGCGCTCAACCCACCGCGCATGCAGCTCATACTGGTAGATCACAACGAACCGGGGCAGGCTGTCGGCTCAATCGACGAGGCGGACGTCATCGAGATCGTCGACCATCACCGTCTGGGCAATCATTCCACCAGAACACCCATCCGCTTCTCGGTCGATATCGTCGGCAGCACTTCTACCTTGATAACCGAACGGATCAACGATTCCGGCCTGAGCGCGCCGCCTGAATTGGCCGGGTTGCTGCTGGCCGGCATCATGTCGGACACATTGATCCTGACCTCGCCCACTACCACGCCGCGCGATCAGGAAGCGGCCGAGCGCCTTGCGCGCTGGGCCTTTGTCGTCGGTTCGCCGTTGGCCGGAGAAACTGTTCAATCCTTCGGGGAAAAAGTTATTTCCGCCGGCACCGGGTTGGCCACGCGCACGCCGGAGGATGTCGTTAGCGCAGACCTGAAATTGTACGAGGCTGCCGGTCTGAATTTCGGGGTTGCACAGGTCGAAGTAACATCTCTGGTTGAGCTTGATGAGTTCCACGATCTCTTGAAGGATGCATTGATCAAATTGCGTGATTCGAAGGGTCTGAACTTTGCCGTGCTCATGGTCACCGATGTCGTCCGTGGATCCAGCCGCCTGTTACTTACATCCGACGTGCCGGAGCTTGGCGGCCTGCCTTATCCCAAACTGCCGGACGGCACATATCGAATGCCAGGCGCTGTCTCGCGCAAGAAACAGTTGCTGCCGGCCTTGCTCAGCGCTCTCGAAGGCTAATGGGCATTGGATTACGTTTTTCTGCAATGCCTGGATGATGGATGTCGCTTTCGCTTCCCGGCCACTACCGATGAAGCGAAAGCGATCTGCTGCCCGCGCTGTGGGGGGGCGGTTGCCGTTGCCCTCCCGGCGCAAGGCCTTAAACCTGCCCACCACGCCCCGCCACTGGTCGGGCTTGATCTGGTTGGCTGTCTGGATAATATCCGCAGCATCCACAACGTCGGCTCTATGTTCCGTTCGGCCGATGGCGCCGGCGTTAATCACCTGTATCTGGCAGGTATCACGGCGACACCGGAACATCCAAAGCTGGTCAAGGCCGCGCTTGGCGCGAATGAGACCGTCCCCTGGACGTATTACCCGAACAACCTCGACGCTGTGACTGATCTCCGGCAACTAGGCTACAAGCTTTGGGCGCTGGAAAGGCTGCGGCAGACCGCCGACATGTCCCCTGATTATTATTTTGAATATCCTGGCCGATTACCAGATAAACTGGCATTAGTCGTCGGCAACGAGCGGGCGGGGGTAGATCCGGCGATTCTAGAGCGCTGCGACGCCGTTTTCGGTCTGCCGATGGCCGGTCAAAAAGCGTCGCTAAACGCTGCCGTAGCTTTTGGCATTGCAGTATACTCCATTCGGTTCAGGCATATGTCGGAAACCGGTGAAGCGGGAGGAGCCGGGGAATAACATGACGACAATCGGCAAGCTGGAAAACACGCCGATCGGCACAA
Organism: Anaerolineae bacterium; assembly: GCA_023384355.1. Classification (GTDB taxonomy): domain Bacteria; phylum Chloroflexota; class Anaerolineae; order Promineifilales; family Promineifilaceae; genus Promineifilum. The sequence goes on along the minus strand of JAHDWL010000001.1, from coordinate 319,189 downwards.
TATGGGTCGCCGCATCCGATAGCGGCCTCGTCGGCGTGAGCCTTTGGGATGACGAACAGCAATTCATTTCCGAGATAGCCCGACTCACCGGTGAGGCGGTGGAATTTTTCGACGATCCGGGACCAGTCATATCAGGCGCACTCGTAGAGCTGGACGCATATTTTCGTGGAGAACTGCGGGAGTTCCTCACACCAATCGACTGGTCAATCCTGAAACCCTTTCAGCTTGACGTGCTTGAACACGTATTCGCCATCCCATACGGCCGGACTACAAGCTACCGGGCAATTGCCGAGGCGATTGGACGGCCGGGAGCCATGCGCGCGGTGGGTCGGGCAAATGCCACAAACCCGATTCCCATCATCATCCCCTGCCATCGTGTCCTGGGCGCGGACGGCAAACTGCACGGCTATGGAGCGCGAGGCGGCATCGAGACAAAGGCATGGCTTCTTCAGCTGGAGGGCAGCTGGCTGATTTAGACGGGAAACGACCTCAATCCGGCCAGGCGGCCGCGAGCCGCCGGACGCCCTCAATAATGTCGACGTCACTAAGTCCGCTGAAGCCAAGGAGGATCGACGGAGGTGCCGGTCGCTCCAGGTGATAGGGTGCGCCGGGATAGATGCGCACACCTCGCTCGGCCGCCCGGTGCGCCAGTGTCAATTCATCAATTCCGGGGTCGAGATGAATCATGACGTGCAACCCGGCGGCAACAGGCGAAAAACGCACACGATCCTCAAGCACATCTTCCAGCGCCTGGACCAGGGTGGCGCGCTTTTCCCCGTATAACCGGCGCAGGTGACGAAGATGCCGCTCAAAATGCCCCTCGGTCAGAAAGTCCGCCACCGCGGCTTGCGTCAGGGTAGGCGCGCCCCGATCGACTAGTTCTTTCGCCTGGGTAAATGGCGCTATCAGCGAATCGGGCAATACCAGATACCCCAGACGCAAGGCCGGGAACAAAACCTTTGAAAATGTACCCAAATAGACCACGCGGCCATCTTCATCCACACCCTGTAAAGCCGCGAGCGAACTGCCTTCATAGCGCAAATCGCCATCATAGTCGTCTTCGATGATGACCGCTCCCCGCGTTCGTGCCCAGGCAAGTAAAGCCAACCGCCGGGCGAGCGGCATGGTGCCGCCTCTGGGAAACTGGTGCGTAGGCGTCACAAAGACAATCCGGGCCTGACATTTCTCCGGGATTTCATCGGCAGGCAGCCCCTGGTCATCGACCGGCATACCCGTCAATCGCGCCTGGTGGAGCTGGAATAATGCATAGGCATCACGATAACCCGGTGTCTCGACCAACACCTCATCCCCGGGTTTCAGGAGCAGCCGGGCCAGAATGTCGATAGCCTGCTGGGCACCACTGACAACAACAACGTTTCCGGGGGTACAGCGCACTCCCCTCGCGCGGACGAGGTATTCGGCAATCGCCTGCCGCAATGGATAAAAACCCGCCGCTGATCCGTACCGCGACAACATGGCATCATCGGTAGAGAGATAACGGCTCAGCAGGCGTCGCCAGACATCGTATGGAAAATTCTCGGCGAATGATCGTCCGAAGCCAAAATCGATTTCGGGCCGGGCGAGTTCAGAACTCCGTTCCTCCCTGGTTCCTGTCGCCAATACTCGCTGCCCCCATTCAGTCAGTTGCGGCCGAAATCGGATTAGCCCATCCTGCACGTTATCAGGGATCTCGACCGCTACAAATGTTCCGGCTCCGACACGGCTCTCGATAAACCCCTCGGCCGCCAACTGGTCGAAGGCGCGGACAATTGTCACCCTCCCGACACCTGCATCCCTCGCGAATTGTCGCTCCGAAGGCAAGCGCATGCCGGGCGGGTACTCGCCGGAGAGAATTGCCGCTCGTAGCTGGCGGTAGACCTGCCGGTTGACCGGTTCCTTCGCGGTTCTATCGACCTTTACATGGACCACGTTGCGACTCGTCATTTATTTCAGTATGATAGCTGAAATTGCCATGCCATACCGGAGCACAGATACCACTCGCCGCAAGAAGGACGCCAAACGGACCGCCATGATGCAGGCCGCCGTGCGTGTGTTCGCGGAAAAGGGATATCACGCCGCCACAGTACGTGACATCGTCCGGGAAGCCGATGTCGCCATCGGCACTTTTTATTTTTATTTCCCCGATAAAGAGACGTTATTCATCCATCTCTTCGAGGAAACGGCCTCTTTCCTGTTGCAGGCAATCGAGCAGGCAATTGCCAGTCGAAACACCCTGCCGGCACAACTGGAAGCTGCCATTCAAGCCTATGTGAATGTGGCTTTCTATGAGCCGGCAGTAGTGCAGCTCCTGCTGGTCGGCGGTGTCGGCTCGGTCCCCTCCCTGACCGAGAAGCGGGCGGAGTATCGCGAAAAGCTGATACGAATCTGGCAAAGACCGCTTACGACCGCCCTCGAGAAAAACCAGATCGAGCCGCAAAACCTCCGTCGCACGGCCGAAGCACTGACCGGTGCGTTCGACGAGATAATCTTCCATGTCCTCTCATCAGCCCAAACTGACAGGGAACGGTTACAGGCCGTGGGAGATATGGTGCAGTTCGGTCTCCGCGCCACCGGTTATTTCTATACCTGATTCGTTGATATTACAAATGGATGTGTCGGGCAACAGTCCGGCGTTGTGATCGCATCGGGCACAGCTCGACGTTTATACTGCGTTTTGTCGCCCAAAAGTCATAATGTGAAAACGGACAGGCGTGAGCCGGCAGGCGTTTTCTCCACGTCTATTCGCGCCGGGAATTTATCCCGTAGTTCGTCTATGTGAGTTATGACCAGGATGCAGGCGAATTTATCCTGAATCGCATTGATAGCTTCCACGAGGCGTTGTCGCCCTTCCGGGTCCTGGCTGCCGAATCCCTCGTCGATCACGAGCGACTGCAACCGCGCGCCAGCACGATGGGCCAGAACCTGCGACAACGCCAGCCGGACAGCAAAATTGATCCTGAACTTCTCACCGCCACTATAGTTCTCATAGGGTCGCTCGCCTGTACTGTCAGAAATTCTGATGTCGAGGGTATCGATCAGGCTGTCCTGGCGGCTCTTGCCCGGCCGCTGCGTCTCAAAACTCACGCGCATATCGCCACTAGTCAGACGATCGAGCAGCTCATTGGCGTAATTTTCGATCTCCGGCAACGCCGACTCGATGAGCATCGCCTGCACACCCTTGCGGCCGCATGCCTCCTCCAATTGACGCAGAAGTCCCACGCTACGGGCAAGTCTCGTCCTCTCGGCGGCAAGTCCGCGGCGATCCTCGCGGCGAACAGCGAGAACGCTGACCCGCTGCCGCGCACCCTCAGCCGATCGATCGGCAAGGACAACCTCCTCGCGCAACCGCCGCAACTCAGCCTCAGCCGCCGGCAAGTCGGCAGTATCGGTTTCGAGTTCCCGGAGGAGATGGGCGGATTTCTCAACCTGTTCGTTCAAATCAGCGGAGCGAGCGGTCGCTCGATCCTGCTGTTGAGTGAGATCAGCCAGGCTATCGATCAGCGGCTTCACCGCAGCCTCGGCCTGGAGTAATTGCTGGTGCTGCTGTGGCGCGGTCGCCAGCTTTGCCCGCCGCTCCCTGGCCGCGACCAGCGCATTCGGGTCATGGCCAATCATGGCCAAACGCTCTTCAAGTCTGGTCAGGCTTTCTCTTTCCGTCGCGGCGAAGGCCCTGGTGACCAATAAGCGATTGGTTTCCTCAAGAGCCGGGCGATCCCGTTGCTCCCAGTCCCGGCGAACACGCTCCAGTTCTTCTATGCGCGTTTCATCCCGGGTAATCAGATTTGAAATTTGGTGGGCCTCCAGGTTGAGTTTCCGGGCGGTCTCCGCTGCAGATTTGAGTGACTCGATCTGCGCCGCCAAAGCTCTCTGGGTGGTGTCATCGGCAAGCCACGCTTTTAACTCAGCTATACGGCGAATCTCCTCGCCACCACGCCAGGTCACGAGATGGTTCTCGATATCTATAAGACGCGCATCGATTCGAGCCAGGTTCGCTTGTCTTTCAGCCTTCTCTTTTTCCAGCCACGCCTGTTGGCGCAATGTTTTGTCCAGCTCGCTGATTTCGTTCTCAAGCGCGCTAATGGCAGTTTTGTTACGGCGATATTGATTTCCACGGTCTGCGCCATCAGCCTTTAGTTGAGCAATAACCGTCTGCCGATGGTCGGCAGTTAGCGGCTGACCGCACAGAGGGCATTCCTGTTCGGTGTCGGACTCCATTTTGTTCAGTAGAGCCTTGATATCATTCGCCTCTGCATGCAATCGAGTCTGCTCACCCTCCAGTCCCGCCTTCTCGGCTTTCTTTTCCGCCTGCCTGTCGCGTTGTTCGGCCAGTGATGCCAATTCGGCAAGCGCCTGAGTGTGCGCTTTTTCCGCGACCAGTCTGTTTGCAGTAGCCTGCTCCAGCTCTCGCTCCAGTTTTATAATCTGGTTTGACCTGGTTTCCAGTTGGGCAAGCTCTTGCGACCACAGTTTACGGTCGTTGGCAATACGAGTAGTTTCGGCCTGTGCGTACTGCCAGGCTTGCTCATCCGCGGCGACCTCGGCCGCGCGTTTCTGCAGCGTGACCAATTGTTCCTGATGGTCCTGCAACGCCACTCGTAGCCCGATCAATTCGGCGCGAGCCTGCTCGGCGCGCGATTGCCGGACTTCGAGATCCCGTAATCGCTGTTGCAGTTCCGTCTCCATCCGGGCAATCATCATTTCCAGCGGATGCCGCTCCCGCTCCACAACGCTGTATTGTTCCGCCTTCTCTTGCCACCCGGCGAATTCCGCGTCGGCAACTTGCCAGGCTTTGTAATCAGCTTCGATAGCGTCGTGACGGTCGATGAGTGCCTGGTGAGTCTCCAAATCTGAACGCCTTTGGGCATATGTGGCGTTGATGCGCTCCAGCTCACGCGAGGATTCCGCCAGATCCGCCTTAAGGCGGCGTAGTGTCTCGTTTTGCAGATCAGCCATCGTCTTGTTTTTTCGCGCGACGATCACGAGAGCGTCCTGACGGTCCCGCTCGGCTGCAAGAGTCTTCACCCGGGCTTCGGCCAATTCAAGGGCACGGGCTAGTTCTTCCTCCTGGGAAAGCTCCGAATCGACCTCGGCCAGGCGGCGATCGACGGCATTGACTTCGCTTTCAGTCTCCTTCCGTCGCTCCGTCGCCAATTCCTTGTATGAATCCCAAAGGCTAACACCCAATATTTCGGCCAGAATTTCCTTGCGTTTGTCGGGCGTTTTCGTGGTGAACTCGTCGGCCTTCCCCTGCAAAAGAAAACTGGCGTTGGTGAAGACGTCGTAGTTCATCCGGAGGAGTTTTTCTATCTCTGCCTGGGTCTCCCTGACTTTTGCCTCAGTCCTTACCTTCCATTGTTCGCTGCCGTCCCCCATGACACGCGCATGAAATTCAAGCTCGCTCGTTTTGCCTGCGACCTTGCGTCGAATAATCCGATAAATCGCGCCTTCAAGCTCGAAAATGAATTCAACTTCAGCCGCCGCGCCATTCCGCACGGCGATTCTGTTAACGATGTCATCATCGCTCTTCACACGACTCTTGCCGAAAAGTGCCCAGGTGATGCCGTCCAGAATGGTGCTTTTTCCCGCACCGTTCTGACCGGTGATGCAGGCCAATTGAATGCCGGAGAAGTCCAGCTCGGCAGCCTCGCGATAAGAAAGGAAGTTACGAAGCGTGAGATGCAGGGGAATCATAACTACGTACCGGCGACTGGATTCTCCGGAGATATCTTGCCTGTGGGGGAGTGAATAGCCAGGACGTCCCCGGCAAGCGTCAGCAACTCCTCAATTTCGGCGTCGGTTTGGTTCCTGGAGCGCCAGTAGTGCTGGAGGAGCTCGTAAGGGCCAAGAGACTCCATGGCCAAGAGATCGCCCAGCTTCGCTTGCTGAGTGCCCGTGCGATTCTTGATGATTCGCAGATCAAAGGCGTCGGCATAACGATCGCGGATTATCTTCTCATCGAGAAGCGCATCCAGTTCGTGTGGATATTCCAGTCGCAGGCGACAGATAGCTCCGACCACCTCGTGAGACTCGGGGAGCAAGGAAACAAGTTTTTCCATAAACCCATCGGCCTCTTCCAAACGAATCAACCGGTCATGAAACGGGCGCGTATCCAGTTCGATGAAGCGCCATTCGGTATGGCCGCGAGAGACATCAGCCAGCACGAATCCCTTCTTCTCGCGCCATTCGCCAAAATCAATGCGCTCGATTGAGCCGGAATAGACTACCGGCGGCCGTTCATTCACCATCTGATGTTTATGAATATGCCCCAGGGCGACATAATCGAAGTGCGGATCGGTGACCAATACCTTGCCAATCACCATATCGCGGCCGAGCATCACCAATCGCTCGCTGCCGTAGGTCGCGCCTCCTATGCTGGCATGGGCGGTCAGAATCAACGGCAGTTTTGGATCAATCTTGGTAGCAAGCGTCTCTGCGAAGCTTTTTCCAATTCGATCCAGAATAATCTGATTAATCTCCTCAGAAGTCTTGCCGGCCGTATCATTTCGCGCAAGAAACCTGCTCCGCGTTACCCAGGGCAACGTCAACACCTGCACCGGCGCACCAAGCTCTTCCGGCCCCCAGAGCTTGATCGTATCGGCAACAAAAATATGGGGTACGGCCAGGGTCGAATATTCCTGGAGGGTATGGGCGCGGTACTCAGCCGGACCGACATCATGGTTCCCTATCAGCAAGAGCGTCGGTATTCCCGCCCGCGAGAGGCGCATCATACGTTCGCCCCAGGCACGCTGGAAAGTTGGTTGCGGGTTCCGATCCTTGTAGGCATCACCGGCGAAGATGACCAGATCAACCCGCTCCTCGATCGCGGTGTCCACGATCTGATCGAGTGACTTCAGGAAATCTTCAACGCGGTAAGGTAGACCCGTCTCCGGGTCGTGGCGGCCGTAATTGGCAATATCAATATGTGCATCGGCAAAATGAAGGATGCGAACAGACATGGGCGGTTTCTGGCGGAGGATCACCCTCCAGTCAATAACAGACGGTATACACCAGCCGGGTCGGCCAGGTCCTTGGGGAAAATGCGCTCTACGACTACGTAATAGCGGCCCGGCGCGAGTGTCACCGACACCTCTTTTTGTCCGCCATAAAGCGTGGTGTTTCCCCGGCCACGCAACACCTTTTGCGAGTCATAAACGGATATATTGAAATTGCTGTTGGCGGGGATATTGCTGAGCAGGACTTTTGCTCGACCAAAGGACGGCCAGTCGAAATAGTATGGGTTGAAAAACTGGGTTGAAACCGAAAAATTGCCGCTTGTCTCGCTGTTGAATCCCAGCGGCAAAGCCATTTCCAACAGATTCGGCAACCCTCCTGCCGTAGCCATGGGGATCAATAACGTGTTCGCTGCTCGCGGGTATTGCGGTGAAACCGACAACATATCGACCGAAGAAATCACTCTTTGCTCGCTGGGCGGCGTATTGCCGCCGAAAACAAATAAATTCCCGCCTGAAAATGCCCCACGCGGCCAATCCCGGGCAGGATTTTGCGGCAATCCGCCCAGGCTAAACTCGCCGCCCAGGACCTGCCAGCTATTCGTGATCGGATCATAAACCTCGGTTTCCGGCACGCCACCGGCCTCATCCAGGCCGCCGAAGACGTACCAGCGTCCATCAGGACCGACCGCGCTACCGGCGTTGTAACGCGGGAAATTCATTTCTCCTGTTTGTCTCCATCCACCACCGGCAGCCGGGTTGTAGCATTCGCCGCTGGCCAACAATACAATGATCGGATCCCCCTCGTCGTCTTCGCCCGAAGTCAGACCACCCGCCACGCACAAGCCGCGATTGGCCAGTGAAATCCATGCGGACGTATGGGCATAGCGGGCAGCCGTCATGGGCTGGAAGGCTTCCCACTGGTTCGTAGCCGGCGTGTAACGGTAGGTATTGTTCAGTACGACCGCGTCTACATCAAGCGCAGGGTAACTTGTGATGCCGCCGGACAGGTAGTAGGATGTCTCACCAGGTCCGGCCGCGCCGGCTGACCAGGCGAACATCTTCGCGCTGGGCAACAAAGCGGCCGGCACGGGAGCTGCCTCCTGCCAAAAATCGGTCGCGATGTCATATACCCAATGCTTGTTGCTGTAATTGGAAGTGTCGCCGTTAAAGCCGCCGGGCAGAAATATCTTCTTGCCCAGACGTACGGCGGTCGTGTTGGACAGGCCGTCTCCGGGGATGTCAGCCAACTCGGTCCATTGATCAAGTCCCACGTTATACCGGAGGAGCTTGTTGGTAAGTTCGGCCATACCTCTAATATTCGTTTGCCCGCCAATCACATACATGTCCGCCCCGTCACTCACAAAAGCATGACGGGAAACGCCACCGAAGGGGAGGCTTGTCTGCTGGCTCCATCTCGCGCCCCCTTCCCGCATGACGGCCGATAACTGCAAAATCGTTGCTGCCCCGGCGCCGGAATGGTAGTCGGCAACCACAATGTAATAGGTCTGCTTGCGAAGAACGCTGAAGGTTACGCTGGACTGGAAGCTGCGGAAATCATCGCTGCAGGCCAGCGATTGCAACGAATCACAACGTCCTGTGAACACTCCCACCACTGTGTCGTACTCGGTGCCTTCCGTGGTAATGGTAACGACGCTCGTATCCCCGGCGGTCAGTTGATACCAGGCTGTCCGATAGCCCTGGGGATTCGACGGGATGCCGAACATGCAACTTAGAGCAGGGTCGGTCGCCTCCTGAGTGAACAGGTTCGTCACCGTGCCGCCCCCGTCGGCCGTGCGACTGAACGAGAGTTGCAATGGAGTCGCCTGGCTGCACTGGTCCGCGGCCGGGCCGGCATCGGGCATGCGCGGGACAGGGACCAGGTCGGTCACCTTTATCTCCACGCCTATCCAGTTATCCGGTGGATTGATTACGATCGGCTGGTTAGCCGGTTCGGGTGGCGTATCTTCAGCCAGAACGCCGGCGACGAAGATAACCAGCCCGACGAAAAGAAGGGTTGGAAGCAGAAAGCGACGCATATGGTCGCCAATAATAGCAAGTGTGATCGGAAAAGGCACACGGATAGTGAGCGCCGCGGGTACGACGACCCGCGGCGCTCACCTTTGTCTCACAAGACTTTGCGCAGACTCAATGCGACTTGTTCGTCGCCAACCTCGATGGATTGGCGAAAATCGGCGTTGGCGAGATCATGAGGCGTGATTTGAACAGCCAGGGTCTCACCGCCAATGAAATCAGCGAATGTTGCCAGCGCCTCAGCCACATCCCCAGCCGCCTCATAACCCAACTCGATCCGGTCGGAGACGTCAAGCCCGGCCCTCTTGCGCATTTCGTTGATCCCGCGGACAAGATCGCGCACATAGCCTTCCTGAATCAGCTCAGGCGTCAGATGAGGATCCACGGCGACGGTAACGCCCTTGTCCCCGGCGACGGCCAGCCCGCCCAACGGCTCGGTTTGCACAATAACGTCCTCGCCGGTGAGGGTGATGGCCTGGTCGTCAACCTGAACGCTCAGCGAGCCTTCGTTCTGGAGTGAGGCGGCCGCGGCCGCCGGATCAAGGGCAGCCAGCGCATTTCGCACCGACGGGAATAGCGCTCCGAGTTTCGGCCCAAGAGAGCGATTGTTGGGCATCAGCTTATAGCTGACCAACTCGCCCACTTCCGAGACGATCTCGATCTCCTTGACATTGATCTCCTCAGCCAGGACGTCGGCCAGCTCCAGAAGGTCGTCCCGTTCCTGCTGTGACCCGACAAAGACCTTCGCCCGCGCCAATGGCTGGCGAAGTTTGCCCGTCACGCCACGCGCCGAGCGCCCAAGCGCCGCGGCAGTGATAACAAGTCGCATCTTATCCAGCAGCCGGTGATCGAGCTGTGATTCGTCAACCGCGGGATAGAACGTGTGGTGAATACTGGCCGGGGCGTCGCCGTCAAATGTCCGGACGAGATTCTGATAGATCTCCTCCGTCACAAACGGGACAAACGGCGCGAGTAATCTGGCGAACTCCACCAGGACATGATACAGCGTGGCATAGGCCGCCTGCTTGTCCGCGTCCGCTTCGCTTTTCCAGAATCGCCGCCGCGAACGTCGCACATACCAGTTGGACAGATCGTCCAGCATCATTTCCAGACCTTGCACAGCCCGTTCCGAGTCCCACCTGTCGAGCGCGGCCCGCGTTTCGACCGTCGTCTCATCCAGACGAGCCAAAATCCAGCGGTCGAGTTGCGCGTTACCCTCGAGAGGGCTTTGCGCGTCACGCGCAGCTCCGCCGGGCGTCCAACCGTCAGCATTGGCATAGGTCACGAAAAACGAGTAGACATTCCACAGCGGGATGAGAAAGCGTCGCCGAGCCTCGTCACCGCGCTGAAAGCCAAACAACAGGTTCTGTTCCGGCTTGGCCCCGGCGTAAAGCCAACGCATGGTGTCGGCGCCCATTATTTCGGCTGCCTCGTTGAACTCGATGGAGTTACCCCATGACTTGTGCATCTCGCGGCCGTCCTCAGCGAATAGCGTCGCGTAACCGAACAGGTTGCGGAACGGCGGCTCTTCGCTCAGAACAGTGCTCTGGGCCAATACGCTGTAGAACCAGTTCCGGAACTGGCCGGGGAAGCTTTCGGTGATGAGGTCCGCCGGATACCACTTCTCCCAATGTGCCCGATCGTGGCGATAGCCAAGGGTGCTGAAGGCGACGATACCGGCATCGAGCCAGGGGTTGCCGACATCGGTGATGCGACTGCTCTTTGCCCCACAATGCGGGCAGGCGATCTTGACAGCATCAATGTAGGGCCGATGTGGCGTATGCCCGGCGAATTCGTCCCAACCTTCGACCGCCCGCTCGCGCAATTCGTCCTCGCTGCCTATAACTGTGAATTGGTCGCACTCGTCGCACTCATAGATTGGCAAAGCAAGTCCGTAATAACGTTTCTTGCTGATCATCCAGTCGTGCATGTTGCGCAACCAGTCCATCTCACGATCGTAGCCGAACCCAGGGTACCAGTTAATCTGATCGACCCGGTCCATTATCTGATAGCGCAGACTGGCCTTCTTTTCGGCCTCCGTCAACTCGCCGCGTGGCTTGTCATAGGTCTGCCCCATGCTGATGAACCATTCATCGACCAGCCGGTATACGAGTTCAGAGCCACAACGCCAGCAATGGGGATAACGGTGAGAATATTTCTGCTTGCGATAGAAAAACCCTTTTTCGCGCAGCCGGGCGAAGACATCCTCCGCCACGCCGGCTACCTGACGGCCGGTCAGCCAGCCGAAGCCGTCAACATAGATCCCGTTCTCGTCGAGCGGAGCTATCACCGGCAGGTTAAATTCCTTGCTCAACCCGTAGTCCTCGGCGCCGCAGCCTGGCGCGATATGGACGATGCCTGTGCCTTCCTCAGCTCCAACCTCACGCCACGGTACAACCCGATGGGTGTAGCCTGCCTCGTCGAACGCCTGTTGCACCCGCGGCAGGTCATCAAACGGCCCGACGTACTCCCAGCCGACCATTTCCTCGCCTTTCAATCGGCCGACAACTTCATTGTTTTTGCCTTGCAAGGTGTTTTTCATGGCCCCTTCAGCCATGTAGTACGTCCAGCCGTCTTCAGCCGTGACGCGCACATAATCCAGCTCCGGGCCGACGGCCGCGGCGACATTGCTGGAGAGCGTCCACGGTGTGGTCGTCCAGACCAGCAGAGCTTCGTTCTCACGGCCGACGAGGGGAAAGCGCACGAAGACGGAGTCGTGAGTCACCTCGAAATAGCCATCGGTGACGATCTCATGCTGGCTGATGGCGGTGCCACAGCGGGCGCACCAGGGCATGACATCCTCGCCCTTATAGATCCAGCCATTATCGTGGCACTTCTTCAGGAAGCCCCAAATCTGGTAATTATTCTCATTGCTGAACGTGAAGTAAGAGCCACCCAGATCGGACAGCCCCAGGCGGCCGACCATTTGCTCCACCGTGTCGGTTACCGGCCCATTCGGACCTTGAAGCGTGATCACACGACCGGGATCTTCGACCAGCAAATCGCCCAGGCCGCGCAGCTCCGCGGGGTCGTTCCAGTCCATCCAGTATCCGAGGCGAATTGACTGTTCCGTCTGCACAGCGGCAAATCGCAGGACGCGAGCCTTGCAGAACTTGACGAACTCCGCCAGCCCGTACTGCTCGATGTCGCGCTTGCTCTTGAAGCCCAGGTCCTTTTCGGCGTTAACCTCAACCCACAATCCCTGGCAGTCAAAGCCGTTTTGCCAGCGCTGATTCTTGCCCTGCATGGCGTAATACCGCTGGTAGATATCCTTGTAGGTACGCCCCCAGGCATGATGGACGCCCATCGGGTTGTTGGCGGTGATTGGCCCATCGATAAAGCTGAAGATCCCATGCTCGGCTTCGCCGGCGGCACGCATTCGACGCAGCTCATCGAAAGCCTTTGTCTCCTGCCAAAAGTCGAGGATTTCTCTTTCCAGGGCCACAAACCCCGCCTTGTTGGACACTTCCTTAAAGCCCATAATAATCGTTCTCCCGCTTGCAATACTCTTTTAACCAAAACGAACCAGCCGCTCGGCCTCTGCCGTCAGCCCATCGCCACGCCTGATGCGCAGCGGTCTCCCTACGTGATCCAGCCAGACTACTCGCTTCTGATCACCCCAAGCCACGGTAAGTGGCCGGACTGCATGAATCTCGACGTCGACTTGCTCCACCGCGGCCTCGCCCCATTCGATTGAGACCGTGGTCTCTACAATCGCCATCAGGCGCTGCGGATCGGCGGGATTCGCGAGGAGCGTCGCGCCTCTCGTCTCGCCCGCAAACTGCGCCAGCATGGCCAGACCCGCGCCGGACGGGAACCAGAAGGCTGTCCCCCGCGCTACATCTTCATAAACATTTCCATCCACCCAGCGAGTGGCGATGATCTCATCGCCATCCCATACGGCCGTCCCGCTAACCTCATGGCTATCGCCCCAGAACCGATACTTTAACTGCTCAGGACGCCCGGCAGCGTTCAGGGTAGCATGGTACAGGCTGGATCGTCCCGATGGGGCCTCTCGCGCGTCCAAATCAACCCGCAGGAAGCGATAATCATCCGTCGCCGCTGTCAACCGCCACGATTCGACCGCGCCGGTTGGCACGCCGTCCCGCTCATACCGCAGACGCCCGGCCATGATCGGCCGCTCGTAAGGTTGTTCGTGGATGATGAATCTCATAGCCTGTATGCCAACCCGCTCTTACGCTAACGCCAGGTAGATCCGCTTATTGATCTTGCCCTTGCTCTTGTAATCGGCTATACGCACTTGACCGACCTCGCTGGTATTGGCCACATGAGTGCCGCCATCAGCCTGCAAATCAAGCCCCACCAGCTCCACGGTACGCACTTCCTCGATGCCCTCGGGCAAGAGGTTGATTTTGGTGCGGATCAGGTCGGGAATCCTGAAAGCCTCGTCGCGCGGCAGAATGCGCACGCGGATGGGTCGCGCGGCCGCGACCTCCGCGTTGACCGCCTCCTCGATGGCCGCCACCAGATCCTGATGCATCGTCTCAAATTCGAAGTCCATCCGTCCCTGAAGCGGGTCCATATTGCCGCCGGTTACTTGCGCGCCATAATCGCGAAATACCACGCCACAGAGGATGTGCATCGCCGTATGGGTGCGCATCAGCTTATACCGGCGATCCCAATCGAGGTGACCGGTAACACTCGTGCCGACGGCAGGCATCTCACCATCGATAGTGTGAACCACCCGGCCATCGACCTTCCTGGCGGCTGTCACCGGCCAGACTGATTCGCCGGCCGTCAATGTGCCGAAATCGCAAGGCTGGCCACCACCGCCGGGATAAAAGGCAGTTTGGTCAAGGATGACGCCGCCCTCGACAAAGGCGACAACGCCGGCATCGAACTCCCGCAAGTAGGCATCAGTCGTATACAATAACCCGGTCACTACATCCATCTCCAAAAGATGCGCATCAACTAATCAAGCGAATAACGCCCCATCAGGCCGCCAAAAGCAAAACGCCTCCGTCCTCTCATGGGACGAAGGCGCAAACGCTTCGCGGTACCACCCAAATTCCGGGCCAATGTAAACCCGGCACTCATTCCGGCAACGCGGGACAAAACCCCGATTGTCGCATCCCCGATAACGTGGGGCAAATCCGGCCAGGTCTACTCAGCGCTCGGCCTTTCGGCTGGCGGCTCCCGAGGGATTTTCGGTCGGGGGCTTGTGCCTGACTCACACCAACTCAGGCTCGCTTTACAATCCTTACCGGCTTACTCGTCTCGATCGACGCCGTTACAATATTATGTATAAGTATATGCGAGCGGCGGGTTCTGTCAATCATCGCTAGGAACCGGTGCTACTGTAATGGCGCAGGCCAAAGCGCCAAACCGACAGGGCTACAGTCATCAGCACAGCCGCCACCAGTGGCGCGCCCCAAGTCAGGAATGGGGTCGTCTCGCGGCCAAGCAGGTAGGCGGCCGGATAATAGGAGGCGAAGGCGTAAGGGATTAACGCCGTCAGAATCACACCGATGAATCGCGGGTAGATGGATAGCGGATACTTGGCGAACTCGTGCATCTCGAAAACCACGCGCGTGACGGGTACGGAATCCATGAGCCAGAAGCCGCTCACGGACGTCATCAGATTCAGGGCGATAAAAATGAATCCGCCGCTCAGCGTCATCAATAGCAAATAGCCGACGTGGGCGGTCGACCAAGCGATGTCGAGCCTCGACGCAGCTACGATCACCAACACCAGGCCGACGAGAAAATTTCCAATGCCGTCGTGACAGAAGCGATCCGCCAACAAATGAAAGAGTGGATCGATCGGCCGCACCAGGAAGCGGTCGAACGTCCCGGTGCGGACGTAGTCACGGCCGAGCGTCCACAAATTATCGGCGAACATGTGATTGATCGACTTGGACAGCGTGAGCATGCCGTAGATTAACAGTATCTCCGGCAACCCCCAGCCGGCCAGGTCGGGAATTTGCTCCATGACCACCCAGATGGTCAGCAGGCCGGCAGCCTGGACAAAGACCGTTGATGCCGCGCCAATCAGGAAATTGACACGATACTCCATCAGTATCTTGAGGCGGTTCTTGAGAAACAACCAGTAGAGCGAAAAGTAATTCGGAAAGGTCATCAGTTCCTATCCGCCCTGTACGGTGATGGCGCGCAGCGAGTGGCGAAAGACGATCCTTGAGATTAGCAGCAGACCAACCAGAGCGACCGCCTGCATCAACCAGATGCGCGGCATGCTGCTGACCGGCGTGATGCCGCTGAGTAGTGAAACGGGCAGGTAAACCACCTGCGAGAAAGGCAGCAAGATGGCGATAGTCCGCAGCCATTCGGGCATCATATCCAGCGGGATAAGCCCACCACTGAAAAACATGGCTACGCTATAGCGAACGACACTCATCCCCCAGATCTCAGTACTATAGAACGCTGTACAGGCAAGGATCCAGTCGAAGAAGAACAGCACCGCGTGGCCGAGCAGGATTGTCACCGCGAAAGCCAGCCAGATGACGGGATCGGACGGCAAGTTGAGGCCATAGACCAGCCAGATAAACACTGCTACGGGAATCTTGAGCAGGAAATCAATTCCCAGTCGCACAAGGTTCTGCACATACATGGCCGCCTGGTAATCCATCGGTCGCAGAAGCGCGGCCGCGATCTGCCCTTCACGCAGTCCTTCGCCGATATCGTAGATGGAATTCGAGACGTAGGCCGCTTCGCCGAAAAGTTGGGCCAGCAGGATATACGTAAGGGTCTCATCGAGTGTCAGCCCACCGATAGTAGTGGTCGAGGCGTAGACCGCACGCCAAAAAGCGACGAAAATGACGATGGAAACCACGCTGACGAACAGCCCCATCCAAAACCAGATGCTGTAAGCCATATATAGTTTGGGTACGATGGCTGCCATACTGCCATAAACACGCGACGCGCGTTTGAATGCTGTCATCATTTCGATCTCACCCGCTTTCCGTAACCTGTTCGCTCACGACGCCTGGTGCGGGCATCTCCGATTGTTCAGGAGCAGCAGTCCCCTGCTTCAACCCGCCTTGATAGATTTGCTTGACGATCATCGACAGGTCAGGCTCGGTAAGCGACAGGTCACTCACTTCAATCTGGCTCATGACAGAAGCCGACACGCGACTGGCCGAAGTGATCGAGCGATCGAAACGAAGCGAAAGACGCCGTTCCTCTTTTTCCAGCACCACGGCCCCTTCGGGCACGACCAGATGGTTGAGATCAGCGATCGTCTCAAAGGTGATTTGGCGGTATTTCCCAAAGCGGTCCTTGATGGTCGCCAGCGGACCATCATAGATGAGCACGCCGTTGTCGATGATCAAAACCCGATTACACAACTCTTCGATGTCGCCCAGATCGTGGGTCGTCAGCACGACCGTTGTCCCGTTTCTCTGGTTCACTCGCTTAATGAATTCGCGGATTTTTTCCTTCACCAGCAAGTCAAGACCTATGGTCGGCTCGTCGAGGTAGACGATCTTCGGCTCGTGGATGAGTGTGGCCGCCAGCTCGGCGCGCATCTTCTGGCCCAGTGACATGTTGCGAATTGGTACCTTGAGCAGTTCCTGCAATTCCAGCGTCTCAGAGAACTCGGTGATCAGTTGCTTGAATCGCGCATCCGGCACCTCGTAGATGCGGTCGACCATTGTCAACGACTCAATCAAGGCCAGGTCCCACCAGAGCTGCGTCCGCTGGCCAAAGACGACGCCGATATCGCGCGCGTTGGCCACGCGATCGCGATGTGGGTCACGGCCAAACACGCGCACCTCCCCCGAAGTGGGCAGTAGTATGCCAGTCAACATCTTGATTGTCGTCGACTTGCCTGCGCCGTTGACACCGATGTAGCCGACGATCTCTCCCGGATCGATGACAAATGAGACATCGGTGACGGCAATCCTGGACCTATAGCGCGGTCGAACGAGTGCCTTGATTGCGCCGGTAACGCCCGGGGCTTTCTCTGGAATCTTGTAGATTTTTGTCAGTTTTTCAGCCTGAATCATCATACGTCCTGACGGCAAAACCCGCCTGTCGAGATAGCTTCGGCGAGCGGAACAACGGTAGGGCCTGCGGCTCAGCGTCAACTAACAACCGCGAGGGGCCATACTCCACAAGGAAGTATAAGTGGCTGAGGGGCCAGGCGGTGTAACACAAGTTACTACCCGCCCGTATTCAGGATTGCAGCGAAAATGGGGCAGGCTAGAAACTGAGTAGCCACTCCAACCGCTCGCGGATCTGATCGACGCGCGGGATCATCGCGTCCATCAGACCGGTGTTGTATGGCACGGGAATGGACGGAGCGGCCAGGCGCTGGACTGGAGCGTCCAGTTCCAGAAAGAGTTCGCCGACGATTGCAGCGGCGATTTCCGCGCCGAAACCATTGAACAGAAAATCCTCGTGAACGATGAGGCAGCGCGACGTCTTGCGGACTGAGTCAAACACCAGCGCCTGATCCCAGGGCACAATCGTGCGCAGGTCGATGATCTCGATCGACGCGCCTGTTTCGGCCGCGGCCGTTTCACATCGCTCGACCATCGCCCCCCAGGTGACGACCGTCAATGATGTTCCCGATCGCACAACCCGACCGCGGCCGAACGGCAAGACATACTCATCGCCGGGATACGGCCGCCGTGCCGACGCGGCGTCCAGCATGGCCCGGTGCTCGAAGAACATAACCGGGTCATCGCCGCGTAGTGCTGCGCGTAACAACCCGACCGCGTCCTCGGCGTTCGACGGGTAGGCCACCTGCCAGCCGACGCTATGGGCAAATGCCACCTCATCCGTGACGCTGTGCCATGGATCGCCGATGCGCCGAAATCCGCCCGGCATCCGCACGACCATTGGCGCGGCAAAATGTCCGGCCGTTCGCCAGCGCAGCGAGCCGATGTTGTGCAGTTGCTCGGTTGCCGGATCGGCGTACTTGCGAAACTGGATTTCCGGGACCGGCATCAACCCGGCGAAGGCCAACCCGACCGCGCGGCCGATGATCCCTTCCTCCGAAAGGCTGGTATCGAAGACCCTGCCTTCGCCGTGCCGCGCCTGCAAACCCAGCGTGGCCGCGTGAACGCCCCCCTTCAAGCCGACGTCCTCGCCAAACACCAGGCATCGCGGGTTGACGTAAAGTTCCACATCCAGGGTGTGTCGAATGGCTTCAACCATCGTCAGCCGGCGCGGATCGAGCGGCCGCGGGGTATCCTGGCCGCGCGGCAACGATATACCGGCTGCCGCCAACCCGCCGACGAGCGCCGGCGGGGATCCTTTTGCCCACACACGATCGGTTACCCTGGCCGGATCGGGCTGCGCCTGGCTCCGCGCCACCTCAACCGCCTGAGCCAACTCCAGGTCAACCGCAGCTTCCAGGTCTCGCCACTCCTCTTCGCTCATTTGATCCGGCACAAGGAAATTCTGTAACGCAACGATCGGATCACGCGACCATTCGGCCGCCCGTTCGGTCTCCGTCTTGTAGGTCTGGTTATCAGCGCTCGAATGCCCGGATAGGCGCGGCACAGTCAGGCGCAAGAGGGCCGGCCCGGCCCATGACCTCACATAATCCACGGCTGATGCAACCAGGCCTGCCGTCACCGCCGGATCGCAGCCGTCCCCATCCCAAATTCGCAAGCCCTCGAAGGAAGCGAGGTTGGCGGCGATATTCCCGCCGGGGGTCTGTAAATCGCTCCTGACAGAGATGGCATAGTCGTTGTCCTCGATGACAAACAAAAGGGGCAATCGCAACGTCGTCGCCATCGTCAGCGCTGACCAGAAGCCGTTGCCGGCTACCGAGCCGTCGCCGCCGAACACGACCGCGATACTGCCGAGTGCAGACTCCTCGCCCAGTTGCTCATGGCGGTAGCGGATGGCCTGCGCCCATCCGGCGGCGGGGGTATATTGCGAGGCCACATCGCCCGCCATCGGCATGATCTGCGCTCGCCCGCGACGAGGCATGTTGAAGACAACACCGACATCCCGCCCTTCGCTCATGCCGCCGACGCGAGCCATGTCGGAAGCCAGCGCTTCTTCCACCGTCAGACCACTGGCGAGCACAAACGTCCGGGAACGATAATAGACCGAGGCAGCATCGAGGGGCTTGGTCAACATCTGGGCGATCAGCAATTGACCCAACTCATGCCCACGCGCGGAGAACTGATAAGTGACGAGACCCGCCGGTGTCAATTCGCGTTCTTCCAGTTCGTCCATCCGGCGCGAGATGAGCGCCAGCCGGGCGACTTCACGCCAGTCAAAAAGATTTGCAGTTGATTGGGTCAAAATCTACACTCCATTTCCTTTTGCTCTCAATGATCGTCGGTTCGCGCAATAAGGGCCAGCCGTCACAACGCGCTTCGCGATATCACAGGCTGTGCCGTTAGAATTTCCCGCACGCAGCAAAGTTCAATCGCAGGAGCAAATCGATTTCAGAGATGTTACCCGTATATTGATGAACGCGGCAAGGCAAAAATGAGTTCAACCATACAGCTTTTATACTTGTCAGCATTGTGTGAATCGGAATTCGTTTGATGATCAAAAGATCATGAAAATACAGTTGTGTCGCCTAGGCGACAAAGGAATCACACTCAAATATGTTATATTATTAGCGATCGTCTCGGAAAAGCTTATTTACATGACGTATATAATAGAAATACGAATTGGCGCACAGGTAACTCGTCCGAATTAAGATTTACCCGTTGGGTAAACATGTAGCGGAGGATCATCATGTTTCATTTAAGCCGCATCCTAGTGGCAAGTTTGTTTCTCCTGTTCATTCCGTTAAGCCTCAGCAGTCAACCGGTATCGGCCGTGGATTACACGATTACGGTCGACCGGTTCGACGATCCTTCTGAAGGTGGAGGCTTTTGTGTCGAAGCGAATGACAACGACTGTAGTCTTCGCGGTGCCATCGGCTGGATCGCGGCCAACGGTGACACCTATTACGATTCCTACACCATAACCCTGCCGGAAGGTTCATTCAGTTTGGCAATGGATGATTACTACGGCGAGGAAGACTACAACGTGACCGGCGATCTCGATATCGATTTCCCGGTGACAATCCAGGGCGCCGGCGCGGGAACGGTGATCAATGCCGCCACGGACGCTCGCGCATTTCATCTCATCAATGCCGGATTGCCAGCGGACATGGTCGTCACAATCCGGGACCTCACCATCAGGGGCGGCAATGTCTCCACGCAAGGTGGCGGCATCCTGAACGGCGGCGCGACGTTATACTTAAACAATGTCGTAGTCGATAGTAACGTTTCAGTCCAGCAGGGCGGCGGTGTGGCCAACCTGGGCGGCATTCTGAACGTCACCACCAGCGCCTTCACCAACAACGCGGCGACCGAGGGCACCGTGACGAATGACTACCGTGAATGCGGCGGGGCGATCTACAACGGCACCAATGGCACGCTGATAGTTGACCAAAGCACATTTACAACCAACGATGCCCCCTGGGCCGGCGGGGGTATTTGCTCCGAAACAGGCGGTGATTTAACGGTAACGGACAGCACCTTCACCGGAAACACAAGCAATGGGTATCTCAACGGCGGTGATACAGCCGCGGGGGCAATCTACACAAACGGTGACGGACTCTCCGACACGGGAATCGTATCCGGCAGCACTTTCGACAGCAACGAGGGCGGCAGCGGTGGCGCGATTCGCAACAATTACGGCACTTTCAACATCACCAACAGCACATTCGTGAATAATCAGGGACAGAATGGCGGCGCTGTCGTGGCCCGAACCGGCACGATGACGATCACCAATTCCACGTTTGCCAATAACAACGCCAATAGTGATGGTGATTCATGGTACAGGGAAGGTCCCGCAACCCTTAATATTTATAACAGTGTTTTCCTCGGCACGGGTATAGGGACAAACTGCTTTGGTTGGGCAACATCGGAATCCGGCAATATTTTCTATAATGGCGAGAACTGTCCGGGAATCTCCGCTGATCCGCAATTGCAGCCCCTGGCCGACAACGGCGGACCAACCCGAACGATGGCCCTCGGCGCGAGCAGCATCGCCCTCGGGATCGCAGACCCGTTGTACTGTCCGCCTGCGGATCAGCGAGGCACAACAAGACCGCAACCCGCGGCCGCGTCCACCTGCGACAGCGGCGCATATGAAAGCAGCTTCGAGCCTGTCAACACGCCGCCGACGATCAGCGATATCGGCGATCAATTCGGAGCGCCGGACACGACTATCGGCCCAATCCCTTTCGCTGTCTCTGATCTGGAGACGCCGCCCGAATCCCTGATTGTGACATCCTGGGTTGATGGTGAGTACCCCGTCACTCCTGCCGGCATTCAAATAACCGGCGGCAGCGGCGGCAATTATGAGGTGTCCATCACCCCACAACCGGGTGCGACCGGTTCGGCCAACATCACTCTCACTGTCAGCGACGGAACATTTGAAGACAGCACCACCTTTATGGTGACCTTCGCCAACCAGCCACCGGTCGCCCAGGGGGACACGGCGACCGTTCCAAAGAATGGCTCTGTCTCCGTACTCGAAGGCGGGTCAACATCGGTACTGGACAATGACAGCGACCCCGAACTGAGCCCGCTGACGGCCGTCCTGGTCACCGGGCCGGCTTACGCCACCTCGTTTACGTTGAATCCTGATGGGACATTCCTTTATCAGCATGACGGCACGGAGATGGTGGCCGATACATTCACCTATCAGGCCTTTGACGGCACGGACTATTCGGCCGAGGCCACGGTACGAATTGTTCAGGAGAACCTCGTCCGGAACAGCGCCGTGACCATACCGAGCGATGGGCCAACCACCGATACGGCCGTCAACGAGATCGACCCGAACTGGTATCGGTTCGATGTCCCTACCCCCGGTTCGAAGATAATCGTCACACTCGCAAGCGATTACGATTACGATCTCTATTTGTTTGCCCCCGGTATTAATGATGAAGACGGCACGATCCGTGATTTGGCGAAATTATCGGATATCGCCCAATTGACTGACATCGCCCAACTGACAGATATTGCCCAGCTGACCGATATCGCTCAATTAACCGATATCGCTCAACTGACTGATATTGCTCAACTAACCGATATTGCCCTCCTGGCAAATATTGGCGACCTGATCGACATCGCGCAATTGGACGCAATTGCCCAGTTGACCGACATCGCCCAACTCACCGATATCGCCCAGCTCACTGATATCGCTCAACTAACCGACATCGCCCGGGACAATGTCGACGGCACGCTCGTTGGTCTGTCCATCAAGAGCGGTCCGGCCAATATTCAAGGCAATGAGCGTATCGAACATGAGATCCACGAACTGGCCGGCCCTTACTTTTTGGGGGTAATAGCCAGCGATCCAACAGCTATCGGCCAACCCTTCACACTGGACGTGCAGATAAACGTCGAGGACCCGTTGCCCACGAACAGCGAGGAACCCGAACGCGATTTCTCCACACCGCCGGTAGACAACAACATCGAGACGATTATCATCACTGATAAGGCTCGTTTTGTGTCGGGATACAGCCAGACAGAAGCGGACGGATTGATGTCGGCTCTGAACACCCTGGCCGATGATCCGACGGTCAACGGCGTGGTATACAACCTGGACACAATTCAGGACATGGAAGGCGACTTCGCCTTTCGGGATATATATACGGAGTGGGATAACGAACAAGGCAACCCACAGACTGCCAACCGGGTGGCGCAAACCATCAAGCATTTCCTCTACGATGTCATACCGGCCTACCCCAATCTGAAATACATCGTCATAGCCGGGGGTGATGAGATCATTCCCCATCGACGAATGATCGACAACACGCTGGTCGCTAACCAGCGCAATTACGACCTGGCGAATGACCCGGCCATATCCGCGGCCTATGCCAACCGCTATTACCTGAGCGATGACTATTACGCCGCAGTGTTGCCGTTCAACGCATTCGGCCGGGAGCTTTACCTTCCACAATTCGCGATCGGCCGCCTGGTGGAAAGCCCAACCCAGATTCAGAACCTGATTGACGTGTATCGTAACGGTTACACGACCATCAACCCGCAGAACGCGTTGATCACCGGTTATGACTTCCTGCTGGATCAGGCCAACGCCATTTCCAGCGAACTTGGCTCCCGCGGGATCACCGATCAGACGAATCTCATCGATAACGGATGGCGCGGCTGGGACTTCCGCGACAACGCCTTCGGCAATACAAAGTACGATTTAATTTCGCTCAATTCTCATTTCAATCACTCGCTTTTCTACCCGAATGGCTCCCAAACCGAACAACAATCCGGCGAACCGAACCTGGTCTATGCCGATGAGCTGGACAATGTCGCCACCGATTTCACCGGGACCCTGGTGTTCTCCGTCGGCTGCCAATCGGGGCTGAATGTTAACGACCGCTGGTATACGCTGGGCACACCATTTGCCGGCGCGGACTGGGCACAGATGTTCGCCGGAGAAGGCGCGGCGTTCATCGGCAACACGGGGTTCGGCTACGGCGACGCTGACATGCTGGCCTACTCGGAAAGGCTGATGTTCAACTTCGTCCGGCACCTGGGATACAACCCGACGGGCATTCCATCGGGCGATCCTTCCGTCGGCGGGGCGCTTCTGGAAGCCAAGCAACAGTATTTCAACAGCCTGGCGGCTGGTACCCTGAGCGTTTATGACGAAAAGGTCATCGCGGAAATGACGCTATACGGTCTCCCGATGCAAAAAGTCCACCTGCCGAACCAGACAAACGTCAATCCGGTGGGAATTAACACGACCATGGCAGCGTCGTCAACAGGCTTTGGCCCAATGGCTTATGGTCCTGTCGCCGCCGGCGCCATACCAGGTCTTGTTGAGACCCCCATTGATCGCAATTTCGCCTACACCCTGCAGAATACTGCGCGCGGCAACTACTATCGCATTCAGGGTGAGACCGATTTGTTCATGACCGCCGAGCGACCGGTTTTACCCCTGACGACGATCAATCGTAGCTCACCGGATAATGTTACACGCGGCGTCCTGATGCTCGGCGGCACATTCAACGACGTACCGAATTTCGATCCGGTCATAATGGGGCTCCTGTTCGAGGATAGCCAGGAAATATCGGGCGAGTTGCGTCATGACGTCCCGCAATGGTTACCTTTTATGCCCGCAACGATCAACCGTTTCTGGGATATCGGCAAGCATATGTTCTCCCAGAACATTATTGTGACCCCGGGGCAGTTTCGGGCGACGTCTTCCTCATCCGATCCCACGACAACGGGCATCATGCGCCTCTACAGTGAGTTGAATCTGCTTGTCTACGAGGGGCCGGGCGAGGAGCCGGACTACAAGGCGCCAGGCATCTGGCAAGTTGCTGCATTGCCCGGTGCGGGCCGGACACTGACTTTCAGCGCGCTGGTCACGGACATTCCCGCCAACGACAACCTTCCGGCCACCGGCGTCATGCGCGTCGTCGTCCTCTACCGACACCTGAATGACAACACCTGGTCGCGAGCAGAATTAACATATAACCCCAACTCCCAACTGGCGGTCAAGACAGTTGTCCTGCCCAAGGGCGGCGATTACGAATATTTTGTGCAGGCAGCAGACAACGCCGGCAATGTTAGTCCGGCACTGGATCATGGGAACTTCTTCCAGGTAACCGTGCCGAATGACGATCCCGAGCCGGAAGAGCAGGTCGTCTACGTTGCTCCGCGCGTAGACGGCACAATAGGCTCTTTAAACTTCACCACGAGCGACATTCTGGCTTATATCCCCGAGACCGACTCATGGGCGATGTACTTTGACGGGAGCGATGTCGACATCAAGAAAGGACTGCTCGCCTTCTCCCTCCTCGAAGATGGGTCAATACTCCTGACGCCAAGGGTGCGTGTTAACCTGCCCGGTGTCGGATGGATTGAGCCACAGGATATCGCCAGGTTCGTTCCGTCCGCCATGGGCACCAATACGGCCGGGACTTTCTCGATGTTCCTGGACGGGTCCGATGTTGGCCTGACTTCGCCGGGTGAAGCGATCGACAGCATCAGTCTGACCCCGGCCGGAAAACTGGTCATCACACCTCTCGGCGTCGCTACGATTCCCGGAGCGGGTGGTCAGACACTGAAAATTACAGGCAATCACATGCTCCGGTTTCAGGCCAATACGTATGGCGCGGGCACCAGTGGATACTGGGAAATCTATCAGAACATCAATGATATCGGCTTGAGCGATAACCGAATTGTAGCCAACTGGATTGACCCTGAGAGCGGGGATCTTTTCTTCACTCCCAAAATGTCCTTCACTTTGAATGGACAAACATTCAAAACTTCCGATATCGTGCGCTGCACACCACTAATCTTCGGTCAATTCAGCGATTGTGTTCTTTCTCGATACTGGATTGGGGAAGATTTTGGCCTGGGTAACATCAATATTGAGAGTATGGATCTTGGGCAGGGGATTCCCCTGACGCCGCCGGCCGGCACTATCACAATCGTCAAAACTGTGACAAGTGGATCCGGCAGCTTCAACTTTACCGGCGATCTCGGCCCCTTCACGCTGACGATTCCCGGCGACACGACCAGGGTTTTCAACGATCTGGCCACCGGTTCATTTACCGTCACTGAGTTGACTCCACCGGGTTGGCAGGTGAATCAGATTGCCTGCACCGGTGACGCCGACAACGGAACAGCAATGTCCGGATTAAACCAGGTAATCATCGACCTGGACGAAGGCGAATCGATAACATGTACTTTCACCAATGCGCCAGAGGACGTACCGAACCCGGATACCATCTACATAAATACACCTCGGACAGGGACTATCGACGGGGTCAATTATGATAATGCAGATATCCTGAAACTTGTGCCTGGCGGCCAATGGGAGATGTTCTTCAATGGCACGGCCGTCGGCATCGGATCTGCCGGCATCAGGGATTTCTACCTCATGGCGGACGGCTCGTTGCTATTGACCCTCGGCAAAGGGGCGCAATTACCGGGTCTGGGTTGGGCTGGCGCGGAAGACATTGTTCGCTTCGTCCCCGACACTCCGGGAAACTACTCGAGTGGGAACTTCCAGATGTATTTCGATGGGTCTGACGTTTTCCTGACCACTGCCGCCGAGGCTATCGATGCCTTCAGCCTGGACGGCACAGGAAGGTTAATCATCAGCACAAAAGGAGCGGCAAAGATAAAGATAGCGGGGGTCAACGTCAAGGTTCGCAATCAAGATCTATTGGCGTTTACTATCGGCACCACCGGTAGTTCTACGTCGGGAACTTGGGAGTTCTATTTCGACGGCTCGGATGTTGACCTCGGTAAAGAAAACATCGACGCCCTCTGGATAGATCCACTAAACGGCGACCTTTATCTGTCAGTTACCAATAATTTCACTGCCGGGAGCGTGACGGGCAGCAGTGGAACCATCTTTATCTGCTCGCCCGGCAGCCTGGGTGACACGACGAGTTGCACCTATAGTGCGTATTGGAATGCGGCCGATGAAGGCCTGAACCAGGACATCTCCGGATTGCACATCCAACGATAAAACGGAAGGTTTTTTAGAGGCGGCAAGAGGAACGAGAGTATTGTTTCCTCTTGCCGTTTTCAGTTGGGAATTGATTCCAGGAGCATTCGGGCACGCTCAAGTTCGATTGCTGCGCCGAGGCGCTCAAATTCAGGGATACAATCATTCAAGAGTTGAATCCGCGTCATCCTGGAGGCAATACTATCATCAGCTAATTCAGCCAGCGAGAGCCGCGCACAAGCCAATCCATAATTATCCCCTACGTTCCCAAGCAGCTTGATCGCTTGTTCGAGATGGTCGGCGGCCGTTCCCGTATCCCCCTCTGTCAGCGCGATCCTCCCCAGCACCCATTGCGCCAGACCTTGATCGCCCAGACCGGCCAACTCCTGAGCCAATTCCAAGGAAACCAGGGCTTCTTCTCTCGCTCGGCGATAATCCATTTGCATCAGATAAGCTTCGGCTACCCGGCGATGCAATTCCGGCAACAAATCGCGCACCCTGGCTTGCTCAAACAGACGTCGGCTATCGTTCAAATGCTCAAAGGCAACCGCCAGTTCGTGCCGGCGAATGTGCGTCGCTCCCAAATTGAGGTGCAAAGCGCCCATAACCCACAGAGAGCCGCCGATATCTTCCAGAGCCTTTAAGGCGCGCTGATAATAGAGCAACGCATCATCCAGACGACCCTGATTGAGTGCGATACCCCCCAGATTATTGTCCACCAGGGTCCTGTTATAAACATTACCCAGCTGACTAAACGTCTGCCCGGCCTGCCGATAGATCTTGTCGGCATCAGCCCATTGACCCATATCAAAGTACGCTGATGCCAGTGAGTTCTGTACCTGGGCCTGACCCTGGAGGTTGCCTATCTCCTGATAGAGTTCCAAGGCTTCTTCGAAGTGTGCCGCCGCTTCGCCGGCGCGGCCACGATTGCGATCGATGTTGCCGAGCAGATTGTGGGAGCGCGCCACGATTGAGGCTGCGTTCAACTCCTCGGCGGCCAACATGCACGCCAATGCTTGCTGGCTGGCTCGCTTGTAATCGCCCTGCCGGGAGAAGATCAGTCCGGAGATCAGCCGTAATTCCAGCGCCGCGGGTGTTAGTCTGTCCCCCATGATCGCCAATCCGCGATCAATCCATTCCAGAGCCATCTCATACTGGGCACGAAGCTCATAGGCACGAGCCATCCAGCGACAGACAGAAGCCTGGGCCTCTGGATTATCCAGTTCCACAGCCAGAGTCAACGCCGTCCGCAAGTGTTCCTGTCCCTCATCGTTACGGCCGATCGTCAGAAGAAGCTCGCCCAGATCGGCATGAACCTGCTGGCGTTGGACAAGTGTATCCTGTGGCGGCAAATGCTCCGCACTTGATAAGGACTTGTTGAAATGCTCAACACTCTGCAGATTGGCAAAAAGCTGTTTGGCGCGAACACCCGCCAGGAGATGGTAATGCATGGACCTTGGCCAATCCTCGCCCAGGTACGCGTGATAGGCTATCTGGTCGATCGCATCCGGAGTTTGCGCCTCCAGCAACTCGGCTAACTTTTGATGTAACTCTCGTCGCTGGGTGTAGAGGAGTGTCTCGTAGGAGACCTCCTGCGTTGCCAATTGGCGAAATGTGTACGTATCGTTGTCCTGATCGGAGTGACCTTCCCAACCCTGAACGATGAAATCCCTTTCTTCAAGGGCATGAGCCTGATCGAGTAAAACACCCCTTTGGATTATGGACGGATGAACCTGGGCTACCAGCCCCAGCTCAAAACTATAGCCGATGACGCTGGCCACCTTAATGGTGGGCTTATGCGAGTCAGGCAGGCGGTCGATACGAGCCAGGATGACCCCATGGATAGAGTCTGGAATGCCCAGGTTAATCGTTGACAGGTCGGCCGCCTTTGCCAGAACCCAGGCGCCTTCCTCCTGCACCAATACATTCGCTTTCCGCATGGTATCAACCATACTATCGGAAAGAACCCACTTTCCACCTTCCTCCAGCAATTGATTGGATTCGCGCAGGGCATCCAGAAGTTCGCGAGTGAAAAACGGATTCCCCTGCGTCTTGGCCAGGATCAATAATTTCACGAGGAGCGAAGGTTGTCCGCCCAAAAGATTCTCGATAAGGCGATCTATTCCGTCCGAATCAAGCTCCCCCAGCTCAATCAGGTGATGGTTTGGCAGATCCATAAGTGGAGAGAACACGCTCGATTGAGAACCGATCTCGGCCAGGGAACGGCTGGCAGCCACAATCATGATCGGAACATCGCTGATTGATCTGGCTAATGCTTCGATCAAGCTTCGCGACGTGCCATCTACCCAATGAGCATTTTCAAACAGAACAAGTAATGGTTGGGAACGGGACCAGGTTCGCAATATCTCAATCATGAACCTGAAAAGGGATTCCTGGCGTTGCTTGGGATCAAATCCCGCGGTCGTAGGATTATCCGGTATTGGGATACCCAGCAAGTCACCCAGCAAGGGCATGCGGATACGCCAGTCGGGGTTAATTTGAACCAGGGCTCGCTCGAGTTCGTCGATCTGCGCGCCGGTCTCCCCATTCTGATCGGTAGTAAAGGTTGATAATCCAAACACCTGTCGCGCTATCTGTTGCCAGGGGTAGTAGGTGGTAGTCTGGAAAATCCGCTGGGAGGTTCCCTGCACAACCTGAACTCCGTTGGCGACCGATGATTGCTGAAAGACCGCCAACAAATGGCTTTTGCCGATGCCTGTCGGTCCTTGTACCGTCACCAATTGCCCGCGGCCGGCCAGCACACTATCCAGGATACGGTCTAACTGTTCCACCTCCGCCTCGCGGCCAACGAGTGGCCGGTCGAATTGCGTTGTTTGCAGAGATTGGATCAGTTGGCGACCCGCTACCTCAGCGACCGGGATTGGTTCCGCGCCGCCCTTAACCGTCATCAATCCCAACTGACGGAACTGGAATGCCTGGCGCGCTTCATCGGCCACACGGCGGCGGACGAGAATCTGACCCGCGCCGGCTTTGCCCATGAGTCGGGCAGCCATGTTGACCTCATTGCCCATCACGCCATAGGTATGACGAACCCTGGCACCGCATTCGCCGACCCAAACGCGCCCCCGACTGATCCCGATTTGATTTCCGGTTACGAAATCCAGTTCGACCGGCACCTTCAGAAGATCGATAGCTGCCGCCACGGCGCGAATACTGTCATCATCGTGGGCTACCGGAGCGCCAAAGCTAAGATAGGCATAACTGCCCTTATCGCCAATCGTGAGCTGGATGAGGAAACCGCCCTGCTCCTGGGCGGTTGCTTGCAGCCAGCGAACGTAGGCGTCCAGCTTGCGTCCGGCATCTTCGTCGTTATCGTAATCGATACCGCTAAACTTGAGGAACAAGGCGACCGTCGGCCGAAGCTCGGCCAGGAATTTTGTCCCGGCCTGCAAGCGACTATAAACCGGGGGTAAGGCCCAACTCCTGGTCTCGGATTCCGGCAGAGAAAGTCCCTCCAGTGATGGGTGTGGCGCGGGTTCAGGCCAGGCGACAAGATCACCAATTACTGCATACCGGGTGCCATCCTCAGCGGTCCGCCATTCGGAGATTTCGACCGAGTTGCCCAGCGCATAAACAACCTCCTCACCGACGACCACATCCCCCTTCCCGGCCATTTTTTCCGCCCCGGCGACGTGATCCAGCGTTCGCCCGGCCAATACATCGATGAGCTGGATTTTGGGGTCGCCGACAACAAAACGGCGTGCCGGCCCCGTAGTGACGGCGACCTTGATGGCCAGCGATATGGGCGTGCCGGCGGGTGTCTTGACGACAGCAAACGGTCGCATGGCAGACTGCATTGCCAGCGCGCAGGCCACTCCCCTTGCGCCATTGTCGCCGTCTAACCAGCAGGTTATCGAATCTCCGGCAAACCCCATCACACTTCCCCCATAACGATGAAGCTCGCCGATGATGGCTTCATAGACAGGGTTTATCTGATTGAGAACTTCCTCGGCCCCGCGCTGGACGCCAAGCTCCAGAGCCAGCGCGGCAGTCAATGGGGTAAAGCCTGAGATATCAGCAAAAAGGACAGAACCGGTGGCGCGATCGGGTAAATTGACACCATCGGCCAAGGTCAGGCGTCTGTCTTCCGGGATGAACGCGAGCAATGACTCCATAAAGCCTTATTACTAACACGAAGGACGGCGGTAATAAAATTACCACCGCCCCCCAGTATGAGTATAGGCTTGTTTGGGCAGCATAGCAATCTGCCGCGTAAAACTGACTGGCCTATTAAGCCTGTTCCATCGGCATGAGGAGCCACAGAACAAGATAGATAAGCACACCGCCGGCAGCAAAAATCGTCAGAAGGATAAATATAATTCGCACCAGCGTTGGATCAACACCGAAGTATTTCGCCAGTCCAGCGCACACGCCGGCAACCATGCGACCATCTTCCACCCGAGTCAGTCGTTTTTCGTTCATGATGTTCTCCTAAATTACCTCACTCTTTCCATAACGGAAAATGTTTTGTTATTGTTACCATATTGATCCCTATCTAATTTACGCCCGTTATGTAATTTGGTTGCAGCCCTTTGTCCTTTCCGATTGATTGCGCAACGAATAGCAAGGGACTGTGTTCTATTAAGTGATAACGACGAATCGGCACAAGGCACACCTTGACAATCCTGCGGTAAGACCTACAATTCCAGACTGTCATCCGCACGGGCAAGTATGCGGATTGAAAAGGGAAGGATGAGCTGAAGCTCGTCAAAAAACCAAATAAAATTTACGCGGCCGCTCATTGCGACGCAACAAACCAGAACAAAGACCTTGAAGGAGAGGCAGTCAATGAATGACACTGAAGAACGAGTTCGCGCAATTATAGTTGACCTATTGGGCGTCGATGAAGAACAGGTTGTAACTGAAGCGCGTTTTCGCGAGGACCTTGAAGCGGACTCACTCGATCTTGTCGAGCTAATCATGGCTTTCGAGGAAGAATTCGAAGGCGAGATTTCGGACGAAGAGGCCCAAAAGATCACAACTGTCGGCGAAGCCGTATACTACATCGATAGCCGTATGCGGTCGTAGCCTCTCCACTCAGGCAGACTATTGGTGAGGCAGCTATTTACCCGATAGCTGCCTTTTTTATTTTCATTTGCCTGAGTGCCTCAAACGTTGCGACGCCGGCCACAAGCGTGGAACCGACCGCGTTCAGCAGCACGCCGGGACCAATGCCAATCGACTGGAGCAGGACTGCTTCGACAACCGGTCGAACGGCAATATAAGCGAATGTGGGCAGGATCAACCCCACCAGGGCTGTGATCGCCATGGCCGCCCAAATCCAGAACCTCCGGATACGTCCACCCCACCACCCGCCGAGCGTCGCCGTTGCCAGAACCAGACCGATCAGAAGAAGACGCGCCAGCCATTCACTGCGCGGTTCCAGTTGGATGGCGGCAATCGCCGGAAAGGCCAGCATGGCAACCGCCACAGCCAGACCCCGGCTTAACCAGGTCCTTACCCTGTCATTGGGCCACATGGCGGCAAGCAGGGCGATCGTCATCCCGGCCACGATTGGCGGCAAATAAAACCAGTTGCGCTGAGAGCCAATTCCGAGGAATTTAATCCACTCCCCCAGTTCAATCCCAATCAATTGCAAACCCACCGATGGACCCGGCAGCCAGATCAGAAAGTAGCCTGCCACGATGGCCGTCAGCCCCAGAAACAGCAGGTTGAGTCGCCCGGAACCAACAGCCGATCGTGAGATATTATCAGTTGACATTATTTTGCAATTCGATTGGTCGCTCCTGACGACGACGCTCAAGTCGCAAGGCCTGACGAGCGGCCCCTTCTTCCTGGAGAATCCTTTCCTCTTCCGTCTCGCAAATCAGCGAGGGAACCTCGACCGCACAGCCACCGTCATCCAGGGCCACGTAGACGAAATATGCAGTGTTGGTATGTACAACCGTTCCGGTCATAATATCTTCCGCCGTCACAACCAGTCGGGTTTCCAGCGACGTGCGGCCGACCCAGGTCACCTCGGCTTGCACGGTCAATAAATTACCGATGTGGACCGGCGAGTGAAAGCTCATTGAGTCGACAGCGACCGTGACAACCGGCCGCCGGGCATGTTTCATGGCGGACGTTCCCCCGGCTTCGTCACACAGCTTCATGATGACACCGCCGTGAACGTTGCCGAGAACATTGGCCTCGGTGACGCCCATATGTTGGGACAAAGTAATTCGTGATTCGCTGACTTTCCTTCCTTCCTTCATTTCCGTCCTTCTGTCATCTCGCGAGCCAGGGTCATCAGGTACAATCTGTCTTCCTCGCTCAGCTCGGCCGTCAGCAACAACTCGGGGCGTAGCTCCCAGGTACGACGAAGCGCCTGCTCCCTTCGCCAACGAGCGATATTCCCGGCGTGGCCTGTGCGTAATACTGGAGGGATAGCCCAATCGCGAAATTGCTCCGGTCGAGTGTAGTGTGGCCCCTCCAGCAGGCCGTTGGCAAAACTGTCTCGCTGAGCGGCGTGCTCATCACCCAAAACACCAGGAATGTGCCGCGCCAGGGCATCAATCGCGACCAGCGCGGCCAATTCTCCCCCGGTTAAAACATAATCGCCAATCGATATCTCATCATCCACCAGGTATTGGCGAACTCGTTCATCAACCCCTTCATAACGGCCGCAAATGAAAAGCAGCCACGGACTCATTGCCAGTTCCGTCGCGACGGCGTGGGTCAACTGGCGTCCTTGCGGGGAGAGCAGCACTACCTTTGGCCGTCCACCTCCCGCGCCGGTGATGATCTCATCCACCGCCGCAAAAATCGGCCCAGGCTTCAGAACCATGCCACCACCACCGCCAAAAGGGGGTTCATCCGTCACCCTGTGCTTCCCTTCCCCGAAATCCCTCAGGTTATGGAGCAAAAATTCAACCAGCCCGGCCGACTGCGCGCGACGCAGGATACTCTCGTCCAGATAGGCCGAGAACATTTGCGGAAATAACGTCAGGATATCGATTCTCATACGCAATATGACGCTCAAATGCGAATAACAGGTCTCAAGTATTGAGTTGAAGGGGTTAACTGTCAAGCGTGCAACGGGATACCGACGGGATTCCGGCGGCGCGCCGCTGGTCAATTGACAACCGGCGAGGCCCAATCCACAATTAGGGACTATGCGTATACTTGTTACAGGAGCCAACGGACAATTGGGGCGGGCCTTGCAGCGAACGCTCGACAGCCACAGTTTGACACTGATCGATCTGCCTGAAGTCGACGTGACCGACGGCCCATCATTTTCCGGCGTGTTTTCCGAAGCACAACCGGAACTCGTGATCCATTGCGCGGCTTATACCGATGTCGATGGGTGTGCCCGCGATCCCGAACTGGCATACCGTGTTAATGCGCTGGGTACCTGGAACGTGGCCCTGCTGTGTCAGGCGGCCGATTTACCGATGGTCCACATCAGTACCAATGAGGTGTTCTCCGGCGATTCACCCGGCGGCTACCAGGAATGGATGCCCCTGTCGCCACGGAACCCATACGGGCAATCGAAGGCCGCGGCCGAATTCCACGTTCGCTCGCTCCTCAGCCGGTACTACATTGTTCGCACCGCGTGGTTGTACGCCGCGGGCGGGCGCAATTTCGTCCACGCCATCTTGCGCCGGGCGCACGAAAACGGATCCGTGCGCGTCGTGACAGACGAGATCGGCAACCCGACCTATGTGGCCGACCTGGCGGTCGCCATTAGTCGCCTGATCACCACCGGCCAGTACGGCGTTTATCACTTTGTGAACAGTGGCGCGTGTTCCCGTTGGGCTTTCGCCAACGAGATCCTGCGTCTCTCGGGTTTAAGCCACGTGCCCAACACCCCAATTCTGAGCCGCACCTTCTCGCGACCCTCCAGCCCCCCGCCGTTCGGAGAGCTGCATAATATCGCCGGAGCGTCCATCGGCATCACCCTGAGGCCATGGGCAGAAGCCCTGGCTGATTTCCTTCAGAATGAGCCGGCCCTGTGAGCGACACACTCCCTCGCATATCGGTCGTCATCCCCCATTGGAACGGCCGCCAGCATCTGGACGAATGTCTGACGTCCCTTCGGAACCAGACATTTTCCAACCACGAAGTTATCCTCGTGGATAACGGTTCCGATGACGGCTCCCAGGAGTACGTGAGTCAGACATTCCCCGAAGTGCGGTTGATCGAGTTGGGTGAGAATCGGGGGTTCACAGGGGCGTGTAATGCGGGCTATGCCGCCAGTCAAGGCGAGTTCATTTGTCTCTTGAATAACGACACCGAGGCCCACCCGGACTGGCTGGAGGTTATCGTCGATACATTTACCCGGCACCCGGAGGCCGGCGTCGTGGCGTCGAAGATGTTGCTTTTCGACCGTCGTGATCACTTTCACACTGCGGGTGATTATTACAGGGTGAACGGCTTGCCCGGCAATCGGGGGGTATGGCAGGCTGACCGCGGGCAGTACGATCATGAAGAAGAGGTCTTCAGCGCCTGCGGTGGGGCGGCCGCCTATCGCCGGGCCATGATTGACGAGACCGGATTCCTGGATGACGCCTTCTTTTTTTCGTGTGAAGATGTGGACCTTGCCTGGCGGGCGCATCTGGCCGGATGGAAGGTCATCTATGCGCCCGGGGCAATCGTTTATCACAAGTTAAAGTCATCTGGCGGGAGCGGTGTCATCGGGAGCTTCCATGACGGCCGCAACTT